>CAYZYP010000001.1:0-203376 GCA_964482695.1 uncultured Gammaproteobacteria bacterium
CATAACCAAATTAGGCACAGCTCCAGGCTATGTTGGGCCAGGGACAAGAGGATTGCTCAGTGAATGATTAGAGAGAACAAAAAATACCAATATCTATATCTAATTTAAAAACCATCCCAACGGGATGGTTTTATGTAAATCCGAATATTGTTTTTTACAATAATGCTACACTAGCCACCTTGTCTCCCTGTTCCTTAAATCTCATTAGTCGTACGCCTTGGGTAGCACGGCCAGAAATAGATACTGATTTGTATGGCAAACGAATCACTTGGCCTTTAATAGACATTATAATTAAATCATTTTCTTTGGAATCAACCCCATCAATTACGCGAGCATGTACTAATTCACCTGTTTTAGTAGTTATAGCAGAACTTTTAATACCACTGCCACCCCGACCTTGCACGCGGTATTCTGCGATAGCTGTTCTTTTGCCTAGCCCATGTTCGGAAATAACAAACAACTCAAGGCTTTTATTTTTTGGATCAATCACATCCATGCAAATTACCTCGTCATCACCCTTCAAACGCATGCCTCGTACGCCGCTAGCCGCTCGCCCCATAGAACGTACACCTTTTTCTTTAAAGCGAATAGCTTGTCCTTTTTTGGTGGCAATAATAATTTCATCATCGCCAGTAGAAGGTTTGACCCATTCTAGATTATCATCATTTTTTAATTTAATAGCTATTAGGCCACTACGACGCACATTGGCAAAATCAGCTAACTCGGTTTTTTTAGTTAAACCTTTTTTGGTTACCATCATCAGATATTTTATTTTCTCTAAATTAATCATCGAAAGCATGGCAGTTACCTTTTCATTTGGCGCTAGTAACAAGAAATTTACCAAAGCTTGGCCTTTGGATGTGCGGCTACCTTGGGGGATGTCATAGGCTGTAAGTTGGAAAACGCGTCCGCGGTTGGTGAAAAATAGCATGTTATCATGGGTATTGGTAGCTTGCAACATATCAATACTGTCTTCTTCTTTAGTTGTCAAACCAATGACCCCCTTGCCACCGCGCGATTGTTGGCGAAAGGTATCTGGTGGTAAGCGTTTGATGTAGCCATCGCTAGTAACCATGATAATAGTTGACTCGTTTGGTATTAAATCTTCCATAGTAAAGTCTTTAACTCCACGAGCCACTATTTGTGAACGGCGCTGTTCACCGTATTTTTCTTTTAATTCTTTGGTTTCGTCTTTGATAATTTGTAAAATTCTACTTTTAGACGACAAAATGGATTCTAATTCCTTGATTAAGATTTTCTTTTCTTTTAATTCATCCTCAATCCTTTTTCTTTCCAAGTTAGCTAATTGCTGTAGTCTCATTTCTAAAATAGCGATTGTCTGTTTTTCGGTAAACTTGAATTGTTTCATTAAATTTTCTTTGGCTTGCTCTTTGTCTTTGGAAGCTTGGATTGTTTTAATAACCGCGTTGATTTGTTCCAAAGCTTTTTTTAAGCCTTCCAAAATATGGGCTCTATCTTTGGCTTTGGTCAAATCAAATTCCGTACGGCGACGGATAATTTCTTGTCGGTGTTTAACAAATTCTGTTAAAACATTCTTTAAATTTAATACCCGAGGTTGGATTCCATCAATTAGGGCCAACATGTTATAGTGAAAGGTAGTTTGCAGCTCGGTTAAATTAAATAATTGATTAAGAATCTTTTTTGGGTAAGAATCTTTTTTTAGTTCAATTACTATTCGCACGCCGTCTTTGTTTGATTCATCGCGTAGATCTTTGATGCCTTCTATCTTTTTTTCTTGCACCAAGTCGGCAATTTTACCAATTAACGTGGATTTGTTTACCATGTAAGGAATTTCCGAGATAATTATTTGATACAAGCCATTATGTTTTTCTTGAATATCGGTTTTTGCTCGTAAAACTACGCCACCGCGGCCAGTGGCAAAAGCGTTAAAAAAATCTTTTTTATTATAGACAATACCACCAGTAGGGAAGTCTGGGGCTTGAATAATTTCTACTAGTTCTTCGATAGTACAATCTGGATTTTCAATTACTTTTATAACCCCATCACAAACTTCGTTTAAGTTGTGCGGCGGGATAGAAGTAGCCATACCAACAGCAATACCCGTGGTGCCGTTGATTAATAAATTGGGTAATTTGCCCGGTAAAACAGTTGGTTCGTTGTGGGAGCCATCGTAGTTAGGCACAAAATTAACTGTGTTTTTTTCAATATCAAATAGCATTTCTTCGGCAGCTGCTTTTAGTTTGGCCTCGGTATAGCGCATAGCAGCGGCCGGGTCGCCGTCCATAGAGCCAAAGTTGCCTTGGCCGTGTATTAACGGCTCGCGCATAGAGAAAACTTGCGCCATTCTCACCAAGGCGTCGTAAATAGAAGCATCGCCATGAGGATGATATTTAGCCATTACCTCACCAACCACGTGGGCTGATTTGCGGAATTTAACATTATGTCGTAAGCCAATATTCCACATGGCATATAGTATGCGACGGTGAACTGGTTTTAAACCATCGCGTACATCTGGCAAAGCGCGCGCCACAATAACGCTCATAGCATATTCTAAATACGATTTTTGCATTTCTTCCACAATTGGTGCTGGGGAAACAACACCCATTTCTCGCTTAGGTAGTTCAAGTTTGGATTGCATAAACAAAATAAAATATTTGAAATATTAAATATTGGATATTATACTATTTTGAATTAGTATCCGATATTTAATATTTAACATTTTTGGTTTTAGCTGTAGTCGTAGTTTCGGCGGTAGTTGTTACGACGGCGCTACTTGCGCTTGATGTGCTGTTAGAAGCAGTGTCAACTATTTGTTGTAAATATTTTTTAATGTTAGACAAGGTCGTTGTTTGCTGTTGGTTTTCGTTTGTTTGGTTAAATAATGTGTCCCAATCTTGTTGGCCTTGTTTAATTAACTTTGTTTCAGGTGTTTGTTTGATACTAAGGTTGTCTAATCTAACTTTCATCGCCCAGCCCCAAAGTATAATAATCATTAGAGAGAAAAGGGTTGCGCTAAACCACATCAGTCTTTTGGCAGCAGCGTTTTCTGGTTTGATAATTAGAGAATTTTCTCTTTCTTTTAGTTCTAAAAGAGCATCTTTGGCAGGAGTTGATTTTTTAAGTTTACCTTTATTTTTTTTAATAGGTTGGATTTTTTTCTGCTGCTGTTTTTTATTTTCTATGTTTTCTGTTTCTAAATTAGCGCTACTAACAATCAGCCCGGGCATTTCAATGGGTGTTTTTATTGTATTTTTTTTTCGTCTAGGCATACTAGTTACAAAGAGCTTTATAGATTTTTAATTATTCTTTTTCTAATATTATCAACTTTGTTTCTTCTTGCGGCAGATCTTTTTTCTTGATAATTATTTTATTCCCCCCGTTTTCTGCTTTTAAACCAACTTCGGAGATAAAAATAGTAGCAGGTTTTGCCTCTGGATCAGTATCGCATTTAATTCCGATAGGAATAATAATTCTTGGTTCTAAGACGGTAATTAAATTAGCGGCTATTTTTTGTTCTATATATGATGGTTTCCCGCCAGCTGGGATTAATAAAATATCAGGATTCATTATTTTTTCTAATTGTCCGTTTTCTAGATTTTCGGTTATTTTCCCTAAATGAACAATTATCAAATCTTCGGCTTTAATTTTAAAAATAGTATTATTCTCTCCATTTGGTAGGGCGTAAATAATAACATTTTTTATATCTAATTCACCATAAGTGTTCATAACAAAAGGGTCTTGTGAAAGGGTGGCGGCATTGTCTAGGCCACTGGAATATAGGGCGATGTCAGGAGTAAAACTGCGTGGAAAATTGCCAGTTTTTGGTTTGTAGCCGTTTATTAGAATAACGGCGTCTTTGTCTAGGTTTTTTGTCTGTAATTTTACACAAGTTTGACCAAGCCAGCTAATGTGCATATTTAGTTAGGTGTAATAATATTAAAACATTAAAACACAGAGTTTTCTGTGGTTTTTAGCCTAAAAATTTAGTGATTAGGATAGAACTATTTTAGCATATTTTTAGCTCGGGGACAAGGGGGTATTTAAGATGATTTTTGGTGATTTTGTTTAAATATATTTTTATGTTAGAATTAAGATAATCTATTTGCGATGTGAGTGAGAGAAAAACAAAATTTTTTGTTTTTCCGAGCGAACGAAGCAAATATATGATTAATATCATTTATGAAATATTGGCAATTAAACAATACTTGGTTACAAAGGCATTTGGCTTATCCAGCGCGGGTGGTTGTGTGGACCATTGCAGACGTAGCTAATTTTATCGTCTTTCCTTTTATTTGGTTGGCTGTTTATGGTGACAGGCAAATTATTGCCGGCTTCACGCGCTCCGATATTGTTACTTATTATATTATAATCGCTTTTATTAGTCTTGGTTTTAGTTCTCATATCTCCGCTTATTTGCGTCAGGATATAATGGAGGGTGGGCTTAATACTGTTTTAGTTAGGCCACTCAAGTATTTTTGGTATCGTTTCTTGCATGAATTATCTTATCGTATTGTAGCAGTTACTATCGCTATCTTTTTATTAGCGGTAGTGTTTATATTTTTGCCACAATATATTATTCTACCAAAAAATATTGTTGGTGTTTGTTTGTTTATTCTTTCCTTATTTTTTTCTTTTTTAATATCTCATTTATTACAATGCGTCATCGGTTATAGTTCTTTTTGGTTGGGTGAAACAGGCGCGGCCGATGGCATTAGGCATTTGTTGGAAAAGGTATTTTCTGGTGAATTGGCGCCTTTAGTTTTTTTCCCAGTATATTTACAAATTACCGCCTCTTACTTACCTTTTAAATATACAATATATTTCCCGGCACGGATTTATTTGGGACAGGCAAATGGTAAAGAGTTAGTTATTGGTTTTATGGTGTCTATAGCTTGGGTAGTTGGTTTATTATTAATATCGAGTTTAATGTGGAAAAGAGGATTAAAAAAATATGATGGGGCAGGGATATAATAAATTTTATTTTAAGTACGCGTAAATGTTATGCCTGGCGCCAGCGGAAAAGACTTTTTGAATCGGCGGGCTATCGCCTCGCCGCTCAAAAAGTATTTTCCGCTGGCGAATTGACATAAAGACTAATTTTTTTGGCATGAACCTAAAAAAATATTCTAAAATTTACAAAGTATTTGTGGAAAATGGTATTTCCTATGTTACGCAATATCGACATGATAATTGGCTGAATATTTTGGTGCATGTTTTGTGGTTGGGAATGCTATTTTTAACCATTGAAATAATTTTTGGTCAAACTAACGCTATACTGGGCTGGTCTAAGCAAGAGGTGTATTTATTAACAGTGTTTTGGAGTATGGTTGACGAGGTGTTTGTTATTATTTTTAATGGTAATCTGCCGCGCATTCCGGATGTGGTGACAGATGGCAAGCTTGATTTAATCTTGGTCAAACCGGTCAGCACTTTGTTTATGGTCAGCACCAATTTTTTCTTGTTTAGAGGCGTTTATCGATTAATTACTGTTCTTTTTGTTTTGGGTTGGTTATTTTGGCATTTTGATTATGGTTTTACTATTTGGCATTGGCCGTTATTTATAATATTGGCATTAGGATCTATTATGGTTCAATACGCGGTTTATTTAATTATTAATACTTTAAGTTTTTGGTTTTTGCGCATTAACAATATTAATGACGCGGTGCGTTCTTTTGAGGTTATGGGTCGGTTTCCGTTTAATGTTTTTCCCAAGACAATTAAAATTATCTTTTTTACTGTTTTACCAATTGCTTTCAACGCTTATGTGCCGATGTCTATTGCTCTTAATCGTTGGCCATGGTATGGGATATTATATGCTTTTGTTTTTGTCATTTTTATTTTTTCACTGTCAATAAAATTTTGGCATTTTGCCGTTAAAAGGTATTCCAGCGCGTCGAGTTAAAATTTAATAACTAATTTTATGTCCATCATCACCCTTAAAAATCTTTCCAAAACTTACGAATATTATAAAAAAGAACCGGGATTGCGGAATTCAATAAAAGGTTTGTTTCATCGTGAAAAATTATTTGCCAAAGCAGTGCGAGAAGTTAATTTTGAGATAGCAGAAGGAGAGTTAGTTGGCTTTTTGGGCCCTAATGGCGCTGGTAAAACAACCACTCTAAAAATGTTATCTGGCATTATTTACCCTACCAGTGGTGACGCGCGTGTCTTGGGGTTTCAACCATGGAAAAGGCAGGTGGTGTTTCAAAAACAGTTTGCCATTGTCATGGGCATGAAAAGCCAATTATGGTGGGATTTGCCAGCCATGGAAACTTTTATTTTAAATAAAGAAATTTACGAAGTGCCAGATAACCAATTTAAAGATCGTTTGAGAGAATTGTCGGAATTATTAGAAATTACCGATCTTATCAATATACCAGTACGCAAATTATCTTTGGGACAGCGCATGAAATGCGAGTTAGTAGCCGCTTTAATTCATTCGCCCAAGGTGCTGTTTTTAGACGAGCCAACCATTGGTTTGGATGTTGTGTCGCAAAACAAGGTCAGGGAATTTTTAAAAGAGTATAATAAAAAGAAAAAAATAACTATTTTACTAACTTCTCACTATATGGAAGACGTTCAGGCCTTGTGTGAGCGGGTGATTATAATCAACCACGGCCAGTTAATTTATGATGGGAAATTACAAAATTTACTAGATAAATATATTGATCATAAAATTTTGGAAGTAACTTTTTTAGAAAAAGTCGCTAAAAAAGATTTAGTGGGTATGGGTGAAATAAAAGAATGGGATCCAAAGAGGATAGTTTTGGCAGTGCCTAAAATTGAAGCAAAAAAAGTGGCCGCTAGTATTTTGCAAAATCTGCCTGTTGATGACATTTTGATAAATGAAGTGGACATAGAGGATGTGGTAAGAAAGGTGTTTATTAGCGACGCAGTTGAGTGAAATGTGGAAGCATTAGCTTCCACATTTCCGAGACGAGGAGCTAATATAGAGTTAGTATCCTATATTTCTGGTATAAAGAGTTAATTTTTTATGATTAAAAAACTATTCAAACTTCACTCCAAATTCCAACCAGCTGGCGACCAACCGCAAGCGATAGAAAAACTAATTAAAGGTATAGAAAAAGGGGATAGATACCAAACTTTAAAAGGCGTTACCGGTTCTGGAAAAACCTTTACCATGGCTAATGTGATAGCCAATTTTGATATGCCGATACTTGTGATGGCGCCAAACAAAGCTTTGGCCGCGCAGTTGTATCGTGAGTATAAAAATTTTTTTCCGGAAAATTCTGTTAATTATTTTGTTTCCTATTATGATTATTATCAACCAGAAGCGTATCTCCCTACCAGCGACACTTATATAGACAAAGAAGCGATGATTAACGAAGAAATAGATCGTTTGCGTCACGAGGCAACTAGCGCCTTGGCCACTAGAAAAGATGTGATAGTGGTAGCATCTGTTTCTTGTATCTATAATCTTGGTTTGCCAGAGAGTTATACCGCGTCGTCTTTGCATTTGTGTCTTGGCCAATCAATTACGCGTGGTGATTTAACAAGGCAATTGGTAAAAATTCAATTTGAGCGTACTCCGGGGGCTTTGAGTCGCGGTAAATTTAGAGTGCGCGGTGATGACTTTGAAATTATGCCGGCAACAGGAGAAGTAATTTATCGGATAAGTTTGAGAGAACAGCAGGTGAAAGAAATATCCATTGTTAATTCTTTAACCAGAACAGTTAAAGAACAACTTAAAGAAATAATTATTTTTCCGGTAAAACATTTTGTTTCTTCTCAACCACAAATTACGCGCGCGATAAAAGATATTAAAAGCGAGCTAAAAGAACGTTTATTATATTTTAAAAAGAAAAAGTTGTATATAGAAGAACAACGTTTAGAAAGGCGCGCTAGATATGACATGGAGATACTCAAAACATTAGGGTATTGCCATGGTATAGAAAATTATTCGCGCCATTTAACCGGCAAGTTAGCTGGTGAACCGCCAGAAACATTATTGGCCTATTTTCCTAAAAAAGAATTTCTTACCATCATTGACGAGTCGCACGTTGGTCTGCCGCAAGTGCGTGGTATGTATGAAGGTGATAAAAGCCGTAAAAATGTTTTGGTAGAATATGGTTGGCGTTTGCCATCGGCTTTAGACAATCGACCGCTTAAATTTAGCGAGTTTGAAGAACGAATTGGCCAGGTAATTTGTACGACAGCCACACCAGGGATTTTTGAATTAAAAAATTCAGTACAAATTGTAGAGCAAATTATTCGACCAACTGGCTTGATAGATCCACCGATAGAAATTAAACCTGTTTTTGATAAAAAGAAAAATCAGGGTCAGATAGAAGATTTAATGAAAGAATTGGAAAAAATTGTTAAAAATAATGAAAGGGCGATAGTTAATGTCTTAACCAAAAAAATGGCCGAGGACTTAAATGAATTTTTATTGAAGAAAAATTTTAAAGTTAATTACCTGCATTCAGACGTTAAAACATTACAGCGCACGGAAATTATTACCAATTTTCGTAGAGGCAAGTTTAATGTTTTAATTGGCGTAAATTTATTACGCGAAGGTTTGGATTTACCAGAGGTAACATTAGTAGCTATTTTAGACGCTGACAGAGAGGGGTTTTTACGTAGTGAATCCGCGCTTATTCAAACTATGGGTCGCACGGCGCGCAATGTTCGTGGCAAAGTTATTTTATACGCCGATACTATCACCGGCTCCATTAAACGCGCTATGAGTGAGGTTGAAATTCGGCGAAAAAAACAAATGGCTTATAACAAAAAACACGGCATTACTCCGCGCAGTATAGAAAAGGGGATAGAAGATACGTTTGAAAAATAGTTTATATTTACATCTTTAATATATTTATTTTTAGACACATAAATTTTTTCCAGCGAAAAAATTTATTTAAGTGCTCGGCAAAAATCCCGACTTCGTCAGGACCATGCATTTTTGCCTCGCAAACTCTAAAAATAAATATATTAAAGATGTAAATACTATCTAACTTTTGTTAAATCACCATTAATAATAATTGGTTTAACGGCTTCAATTTCGGTTTTGCAATATGGCATATCGGGAATAGAATTCCACATAAATATTTTTTGGTTTAAAACATGGGCAAAGCCAATTTCCATTAAAGTATTACCGCCAACATAGTTTTTAATGTCATTTTTATCAAAGTTTAGAACTAATACCGCGTCCGCACCTTGCATTTTTTTCCAAAATTCCCGAATAGCGTCTTGATTATTTTTTTGCCGCAGTTTAATTTCTTCAATTTCCGCGTCGTTTTTACCGATCATCGGTTTGTGCAGGTCGGAAATAAAAGCATCGTGGCCTAGTTTATCTAGTTCATTTTTTACTTCTATCATTTTGTCAGTAAATTGCATCGAGCCGATTATGCCGATTTTCATATAAATAAGAATTTTATTTTAATTCAAAAGTATAAACGACATTAATTATTTGATTTTCGTTTTTTACATCGCAAGAAACTTGTTTATTGTTTAATGTGTATCGAAGTAATTTTCCATTAATTTTCACAGTCATAATCTCTTTTTCGGAAAGCGGTATGCCACCTTGCCAATCATATTCTCCTTTAAAATCTCCATTAATAAAGATTGCTTTGGTATTTTTTTTGATCATAAATATTAAGGATAAAATTTTAACTCGCAGTTTCCTCCTACCAGTGAATATAATATGCTTCGGACAGTCGCGTCTGTTTCTTTGGTTCTTTCGGGTTGTGAGGTTAGTCGATTTTCTCCTACAAGGGGAGGCTTAATCTCAAGACGTTCTCCTCTATTCATTACCGACCAGCCTTTTCCTAATTTTTCTGTAAATGTAGATTCCCAATCCGCGGGTATACTTGTTGGGTCGGAATACGGACCCAATGGGAGGTTTTTAATCACATATTCATTCTCATGTCCTCCCAATCCAAATTCAATAGTGATATGTGGTTTTTGTAATTGTTCTTTTCCATTTTCTGTTAACATATTGGTTTTTTGAAGATTAATTAAGAAATAATATTATATTTTCGTTTATTATACCACTCCCATACTCAATAAATCAATAAATTTAGGGTTTGACTACCACCCCAACTAATGCTAAATTACCCACATACCCCCCTAGACCGTCAAAAAGCGGTTGATTTCATGTTTTATGGAAGACAAAATCATCATCAAAGGCGCCAGAGTGCATAATTTAAAAAATATCTCTCTGGAAATACCAAAGAATAAAATAACGGTAATTACCGGCGTTTCTGGTAGTGGTAAATCCAGTCTAGCTTTTGATACTATTTTTGCCGAAGGGCAGAGAAGATATATAGAATCATTATCTCCGTATGCCAGGCAATTTTTGGGTCAAATGGAAAGGGCTGATGTTGATGAAATAAATGGTTTATCACCAGCCATTGCCATAGACCAAAAAGCCCTTAGCCACAACCCACGTTCCACTGTTGGCACCCTAACCGAAATTTACGATTATTTACGTGTTTTGTACGCCCGCTTAGGCGAGGTATATTGCCCGCAGTGTGATTTAAAAATAGAAAAATTAACAACCGACGAGATGTTGGATATAGTTATTGGCCAAGCCGAAGAATTAGACGAAAAAATAGTCACCATATTTTCACCAGTCGTGCGCGAGCGCAAAGGGGAGTATTACCAATTGTTATATGATTTCTTAAATCTGGGATTTGATCAAGCGCGCGTTGATGGGGCGTTAGTTTCTTTGCATGAAAGAATAAACTTAGCTCGTTACAAAAAACATAATATTGAAATAATGATTGATAGAGTAATGATAAGTGATGTCAGCCGGTTAAACGAAGCCATAGAAAGTGCTTTACATCATAGCAAAGGATTGGTATTGGCAGTGTTTAAAGAAAAATCAAAAGAACCAATAGAACGGTTATTATCCAGTAACTGGTCGTGCTCTAACGATGGTTTTTCTTTTCCCGAAATAGAGCCAAGACTTTTTTCTTTTAATAGTCCGGCTGGCGCTTGCCCGGATTGTCATGGTTTAGGGAAAGTAGAAATGTTTTCCAAAGAAATTTGTCCGGTTTGCCAAGGCAAGCGTTTAAAGCCAGAAGCCCTATCGGTAAAAATTAAGCATAAAAATATTTTTGAGGTTGCTTCCATGACCATAGAAGACATGTATACATTTTTTATTCAATACGAAATCAAAATGACTGAACGCCAAAAATTAATAGCCCATCACGCCACTCGCGAAATTACCGACCGTTTAAAATTTTTACTGGAAGTTGGTTTGGACTATATTACCCTTTCTCGCGAATCTCATACTTTGTCTGGTGGTGAAGCCCAACGCATCAGATTATCTTCACAAATAGGTTCGCGTTTATCAAACACGTTATATGTTTTAGATGAACCTACCATTGGTTTACATGAACGCGACACCGATCGCTTGATAAAAACTTTAAAATCTTTACGCGATGCCAATAATACAGTTATCGTAGTTGAGCATGATGAACGGACGATTAAAGAATCAGATTATTTGGTTGACCTTGGCCCCTTGGCCGGCGAACATGGGGGAGAGGTGGTGTACGTAGGGACAGGTCTAGACCTGTCCCTACAAGGCGATAAATCTCGATCTCTTACCATCCAATACCTCACCAACCAACGCCAAGTAGAGGTGCCTAAAAAACGTCGCTGGAAAGAGACCGAAGAATTGTCTATTATCGGCGCGCGAATAAATAATCTTAAAAACATCAATGTTAAAATACCTTTACGCAAGTTTGTTTGTGTTTCTGGTGTTTCCGGCAGTGGTAAATCTTCGCTACTTTATGATACTCTTTACGAAAATATTAATAGAATAAAAAGTAGATACAAAACATTGGAAGGTGCCAGTAAAATTACCGGTACTGAATATTTTGAAAAGGCAGTTATTGTTGATCAGTCGCCAATTGGCCGCACCCCGCGTTCTAACCCAGCGACCTATACTGGCATTTTTACCCCTATTCGCGAATTTTTTGCTTCTTTAGAAGATTCGCGTACGCGCGGCTATACTATTTCGCGCTTTTCTTTTAATGTCGCTGGCGGGCGTTGTGAAGCTTGCGAAGGCGCGGGAGCAAATTTAATAGAAATGCATTTTTTGCCTCCCGTACTAGTGCCGTGCGAAGTTTGTCATGGCAAAAGATTTAGCCGTGAAACATTACAAGTTAAACATAAAAAGAAAAATATTGCCGATGTTTTAAAAATGACAGTTAGCGAAGCCGTTAAGTTTTTTGAACATATTTATTCTATCACTGACAAGTTAAAAGTTTTGCAAGAAGTTGGTTTGGGTTATTTACAACTTGGCCAATCAGCCACTACTTTGTCTGGCGGCGAAGCTCAACGTATTAAGCTGGCGCGCGAATTAACTCAGCCATTAGGTCGTCGAACACTTTATTTACTCGACGAACCAACCGTTGGCTTGCACTACTTTGATATTGAAATGTTGCTGATGGTAATAAATAAATTAGTAGATAAAGGCAATTCCGTTATCATGATAGAACACAATCTGCATATTTTAAAGTCTTGCGACTATATTATTGATCTAGGGCCCGAAGGCGGTGAAAAAGGCGGGCGAGTAGTGGCCAAGGGCACGCCCGAAGAAGTAGGCGATAATCCTAATTCTTATACAGGGATGTATTTAAGAGAGATGTTGTAATTCTATTGATAAATGTCATGAGTACCAATTGAATGGAAGATAATTATATCATTCTGTCCAAATTCAAAAATAATACGGTATTTGTAACCAATAGAGAATGACCAAAAATTTTTAAGTCGGCCGCTAAGTTTGTGAGTTTTTAGTGATGGTGCGTGGCAATTTTCACGAAAAATTTGTTCGTTTTCTTCAGCGGTATCTTTAATATTATTAGGCAATTTTTTATACTCCCGAGCAAATTTGGGAGTATAGACGATTTTCATAATTAACGTAAATCTTTAAGGGATTGAAGTGGTTTTGCTTTGCCAGCGGCAAATTCTTTTCTGCTTTTTTCTAGTTCATAAATAATTTTATTTTCCATTCGTTCACGTAAAATATGGCGAAAGAATTCGCTTACCGAAGCAAAACCACCAGTTTTAACCTCGTTCTTTATTTCTCTAACCATGATATTAGGTAAAGAGATATTTACAATATTGCGCATAGACTTAATGTTATATGTAATAAATTGTAATAATTTGTATTACAATCATAACATGCTGCAAATTTTTGTCAAGTGCAAATTATGACCTCAAAAGATCAAGCAAAAAAGTTTCCTCTTTCACCGGGTGTTTATCGGTTTATAGATAAGAACGGTGGAATTTTGTATATCGGCCGGGCAACCAATTTGCGTGGTCGGGTTTCGCATTACTTTGGAAAAGATATTGACCGCCGGATAGGCGAGATGGTTTCTTTGGCTAAAAATGTTAGATGCCAGAAAACCGATTCTATTTTGGAAGCGATTATTTTGGAAGCTAATTTGATTAAGAAATACTGGCCGAAATATAATATTAAAGATAGAGATGATAAATCATTTACTTATTTAGTAATTCCCAAAGGTGATTATCCCAAGCCGTTATTTATCCGCGGTCGTGAATTAGAAAAATTTCCAACTGCCAATGTTAATATTTTTGGTCCTTATCAAAACGCGGCATTGCTACGCAAGGCATTAAAAATAATCAGGCGGATTTTCCCTTATAGTACTTGCGTGCCCAATTCAGGGCGTCCTTGCTTTGATTATCAAATCGGTTTGTGTCCAGGTGTTTGCTTGGGTGCCATAAGTAAAAAAGATTATCAGAAAAATATTAAAAATTTAATTTTATTTTTAAGCGGTGATAAAAAGAGGTTGTTTAAAAAGTTAAAAACAGAAAACCCAGAAGCGATTATTGCTTTAAAACAAATTCAGGACGTTGCGTTAATAATAAATGATGAACAGACCTCCAATTGCCACCTTCTTCGCCACCGCCACAGCGGGATCCCGTTAAAGCGGGATAAAGAGGGGACAGATGGTGAATATAAGGATTTTCGCGTAGAAGGTTATGATATTTCTCATTTTGCCGGTAAAGAAACCTATGGTTCTATGGTGGTGTTTAAAAATGGCCAGCCGGATAAAAGCCAATATCGGCTTTTTAAAATTAAAACAGCGCCGGCCAGTGATGATTTAGCGGCGTTAACAGAAATGATAACCAGGCGGTTAAAACATTTAGAATGGCCAATGCCGGATTTGATGGTGGTTGATGGCGGTTTGCCACAAGTCCGCCAAGTTTACAAAATTTTTAAAGTCGGCAAAGTAGACGTTTCTTTTGTTGGTATTTCTAAATTGCAGAATGATATTTTAGTTTTTCCTCCTGGCATTACCAAAACTTTCAGAGAGTTAGTAGAAGCGTCTAAACGGATGTTACTTCAAGTTCGCGACGAGGCGCACAGATTCGCGAATATGGCGAGAAAGAGGAAAATGGGAAAAACGTTGGAAAAAAATTATAATTTATCTTGACAAAAGCCATATTTTGTGCTATACTTAATCTAAGTTTAAAGGCATTACCTTTAAATTTAGTTAGTTTTTAACTATAAAAAATATGGAAAGAACGCATCATAGCAAAATAGTAAAAGAGGATATAGAAGCAGACGAAGCGTTTAAAATGGGTCAACATCAGGATAGAATAGCATACGGCAGAGATCTAGAAGAAGCCAAGGCAACAATGAAAGCAGGCCTAGAAGAAGAAGAAAGAATACACCAACAAAATTTATCAGCCGAAGTGGCAATGAAAAGAGGCAAAAAAGCAGACGAAGAAGCCCATCAAAAGGGTTTGGCGGAAGAGCCAAAAGAATACGACAAAGCCGCGTAAAAATTTTTAAACACAAAACCGCTCTAAAAAGGGCGGTTTTTTATTTTCATTGGCACAAAGGAAAAGTACAAGTTACTTTTGTGCCTTTGTTTATTTCACTTTCTATCTTTATATCCCCATCATGATTTTTTATGATTCTTTCACAGATTGCCAAACCAAGGCCGGTGCCCTTTACGCTATTGTTGGTGTTATTATCAGCTCGATAGAAGCGTTTAAATAAATTTTGTAATTCTATCTTGGCTATGCCAATTCCACTGTCATTTATTACAAGTAAAACATTATTTTTATCTCTTTTTAAATTAATAATTATTTTTCTTTCATTGGCAGTATATTTAAAAGCATTGCTTACCAAATTGGTTATTAATTCTTCTAGCTGTTTTGCTTGGCCAAACAAATAAATGTTGGGTTCTATATTAGAAATAATGTTTATTTTATTTTGTTTAGCTATAACTTGGAAGTATTCTATCAAATCAGTTAGTAAATAACTAAAATTTATTTTTTGTTTATTATTAACATCAAATTTAAAATCTAACCTAGCTAATTTTAACAAATCAGAAATAAATTTCGAAATATTATCTATTGATTTAGAGCATATTTTAAAAGTGTCATTTTTATTGTAACTATTTTCCAGTTGGCACAATTCGCCTTTGATTATTGTTAAAGGAGTTTGTAAGGCATGAGAAATATCTAACATCATTTGTGATTGTTTTTCTTGTAAATTTGTTATTTCTTTAGTTCTATTTTTTACCTTTTCTTCCAAATTTTTGGAATAATTTTTTATTTGTTCATAAAGCCGCGCTTTTTCCAAAGCCATGGTTACTTGGTAAGCAAACGTTTCTAATAATTTTAAATCTTGTTTGCTATAATAGTCACCAGAAAGTTTTGGTCCTAATAATAAAAAACCAATATTTTTATTTTCTAATAAAAGAGGCACACTGGCGGTTTTCTCGTGCCTGTCATCTATTGAATGTTGGCTATAAGTTGTATTTAAAATATAACTAGCTGTACTGGCATGGAGAATTTGTTTTAATTTATCGTTAGTTTCATCAATAATATCTTGTTGATTAATATTTTTGTTAGCGATAAAACTTAATTCACGCAAAGCCTCGCTATAATTGTATTTATCTTTGAAAAATATTTTATCAGTAAAACGACGAAAGTACAGTTCTATTATTGGTACGGTAAAAATACCAAAAATAGTAGTAATAATAGCGCTGATAAAATAATTAAAGTGGCTATTGTTTTTTAATAAAACAAGCGAAGTAAATAATATTGATAAATAAAATATTATAATAATGCTTAAAATAGCAATATAAATTAAACCGCGTTGGATGATTATTTTGATGTCTAGCAATTTATGTTTTAAGATGACGTAGCTAGTGAAGATAGCCAAGAAGATAGAAAATTGCGGTCCAAGACTGTAGAATCGAATCTCTCCAAGTAAAGGTAAAATTACGGTAAAAATAATCGCTCCAAATAATACCAAAAAAACTCCCATTTTTATGTAGATGATTTGTCTTTTTTGTAGCCACGATGCTTTTGGATAATAGAATAATAAGCGTGTGCCGCCATAAATCAAACCGCCCAAAAGAAAAAGTAAAATAGGATAACTAACGATGCCGAGGGTGATTTGCGTGGGCGCATTAGGCGGAAAAAATGTTTCTATTGTATATAATTTGGTGAAACTACAAATAGAAAAAATAATACTGGGCGTTAAAAAAAGTATCTTTTTTATTTTACTTAGTCGGTTGTTGATAAAAAATTCTATAAAACATAAATGATAACTAACAAAAAAGACACCGCCTGTAACAGCCAAACCGCTATAAATTCGCAAAGCCAGATCGCTACTCGCGACATCAGCCATGGCATTACTGCCAACCCAAACCGTGATGAATAAAATATATAGTCCAAGGTATTTAGCGAGAATGTTGTGTTTCTTTTGTATAAAAACGAAAGCCGCGACCCCCAGGTTTATTAAAGTGAGAATCGCGGCGGAAATAGTGAAAATAAACATAACTAGTTTAAGAGCTGATTAAAATTGATTGCTTAGGGGTGTTTACACCGCAAAAGAATACTAAAATCTCTGCTCTGAGGATCGTGGAGAAAATTGGGCAAGACGGCCAGGATTACTATATGCGGATTATGTAAATATTTGCGCAAAATAAGATCAGGTTCGGCTAAAGTCGGCAGGTTTGGCAGTTCAGGTTTAGCTGGCAATGTAGGAGCAGCGCATCCGTTTACCATTTTAACACATTCCCAAACATACGATAAGGCAAGCTGTTTTTCTTGTTCCGGCCTAAAGCCGCTTACCACGGCCTGATTAAAGTAGTCGGAAAATCCGGGGATCCGCGAAACGCCGTGTAGTGGCTTGTGGCGCGAGTAGGCAAAGTCAACGCAAGCTTGCAGAAGTACGTGTCCGCTGCCGCGATCTACCGAGCAGATAGTAATGCCGAAGTGGCAGTTACCGTTTGGGTCGTGGACGTGGCGAGAGAATCCGTTATCTGTTAAGTCGTTAAAGGTGGCCAGTCGCGAGATTCCAGCGGCAGTTAGATGGGTAATAAAACAGTAAGTGAAGGCGGTTATTACGCCATTTTTTTCTGCCAACAAAAATCCCTCGGGGTAAACGTCTAACCATGTTTTGAAGTGTTCCTCCCTATACACTTCAGTACCGGCGTTTCCCCAAACTTTTTCTTCTACCGCGACGATTTGGGCGATGTCAGCCCAAGTTGCTTGGCGAATTTTTAGTTTTTCTGTCATCAGCTTCTCCTTGGTTTACTCGTGCAGGTTATTAACCGGAAATTCAAGCCCACGTTCTATCACTTGCCAGACAATCTTTTTGGCAGAGAACTTGGCCTTGACGTACGCGACCACTTTTTCCGGATCAAAGTTCTGGCAGGAAAATAGATCCATGAAAAAGCAGTCTTTTTTGCAGTAGGTGTGGATGCTGATGTGAGAGGTGACAATTAGGATTATGCCACTCGCGCCAGCGACTGCTGAATCATCAAAACTCGCCACCACCGGCTGGCTTGCTTTTTGCATGCCAACCAACTCCGGCAGTTCTTCTAGCACTTGTTGTAGTAAGTTGGTGTCGTTTAATTTGTCTGGATCTGCTTGGTAGCAGTCCATAACAAGGTGCAGACCGTAGTATTTATCTTTTTCTCCAATTTCCATGTTTATCTCCTTAGGTTGTGAAAGAGCGTTGTTTTTTATTTTGTTATTAACGGCGCTAGGATAGTGTTGTGTTTCCAGTACAAACATTCTTTTGGCGGATTGACATAACAGATTTTTTTATCAATTTTTTTAAATCCAGCTTGCTGTAAATAGTGCAGATGATTAGGTGAAAAATTATCAACTTCATCTGAATAGTAAGTTAAAATTCCGTTTGGTTTTAAAATTCGGTACGCTTCTGGAAAGAATTTAAAATGATTGCAATGGATTTCTTTTTTTCGTAAAGGATAGGTGTCAAACAAAATGCCGTCTATGCTGTTACTAGGAATAGTTTTAATTGTATCTTCCCAAAAACCTAAGATCGGTTCAATAGAAAAATTAGTTTGTTTTTGAAAATCAAAAATAGTCTTCCAAACTTGTTTGTTGGCTTCTATTATAATATGCTTTGTTATCTGGCGCTTCTGAATATATTTAGCAGAAATACCCATGCCAAAACCAACTTCCAAAATAGCCCCGCCATTTTTAGTGGCAATTTCTGCTAGTAGTTTCATGTAATTGTCTTCCCAGCTTTCCATTATCGGGTGGCCGCAAATTCGCAGTTTATCCCGCGTGATAAAAATAGGTGCGTCCAGCCATTTTTGTCTGATATTTTTAAAGCCGATTTGTAGGCGAGTTTGGTAGGTATTAATATACATAGGTGATTGGTAATAATATTATCGACATTCATAATAGCATATACCTACCTATGAAATTATAAATTAAAGATAAAATAAAAATAAACTATGTCACGTTAGTGACATAGTTTAAAATTACACAACATTTTTTTCCATCCGTTTTTTAGCTCCTTGCTATGTTTACAATTAGTTTGTAAACATAGTGGGAAGCGGATGGGGGAGTCCGCTTGAAGGTGTGAGTGTAGAGGAACTAGTACCGAATGCCCCAGATTTGCGAGTTGTACCTATAGGCATCGTCGGAGTAGTAGACTGTTTTTTCGACCTTGGGCTTCCGCCCGTTACTCTTCTTCAAAGCGTCGAGGCCGTTGCCTTTTCCGATGACCGGTGCGTTCGGCACCTTCTCCGGATCCATGCCCTTTTGGAGCTGGTATAGGCAGCCTCCGATCCAGGCGAGCGTCTGGACGTCGACTCCGAGTTGTCGGGCGAACTTTCTTTTTGTTGTCTTTCTTCTTCGTACTGTGGCGTTCATACGCCACCTCCTTTATCTAGCCCGCTGTAGCACCACACCATGATCGGCGAGGTGCAAAAGCAGGTCGTGTAATCAAAAATAACAAAGATATATATATATGTCAATAGACAAAAACAAAAAAATAGGGGCAGGTTTAAAACCTGCCCCTACGATTAGAAAATATTTGAATCTTATTTTTTTACTTCTTTTTTCTTTTCTTTCATTTTTCTTTTGAATTTTGGATCACGCAAATAATGTAATTTAGCCCTTCTTACTTTGTATTCTTTAACTATCTGGATTTTGGCTACAGCTGGCGAATGAATAGGATAAATTTTTTCCACGCCAACACCATCAGAAACTTTGCGCACAGTAATAGTGGCGCCAGCTTCGGCCCCGTGTTTGGCGGCAATAATTGTGCCTTCGTAAATTTGAATACGTTCTTTTTCTTCGCCTTTAGTGTTCATTTCTTTAATTTTTTCATGCACCTTTACCACCATGCCTGGTTTGTAGGCATTTTTTTTATTTTGTTCTTCGGTCATAAAATATATTTAGTATGCAAAACATGTTGCCAATATTACCCTTTTTTCTTATTTTTGTCAACCATTTTCACGGTTCCTAGCCTATTTTGTATAATTTGCGCTATTTTATCAATAGTTTCCGTTAATTTACCTTCGGAATTAACTATCTGGTATTGAAATTTATCTTTTTTCTTTAATTCTATTTCCGCTGATTTAAGTCTTGCTCGAAAATCACCCTCGGTCATTTCACCGCGATTTTTAATATGATCCACCATCTGTTCGTAGTTTTCCGGCAGTAAAAAAATAGTAATACAATTATTTGGGAATTCTTTTATTAATTGTTCCGCGCCCTGCACGTCTATGTTAAAAAGTACCGGGTTTTTTTCCAATAATTTAATAGTTTCTTGCTTATGCGTGCCATAATAATCGCCATGCACCTTGGCCCATTCCAAAAATTCACCGGCTTTTTGACGCTTGTCAAATTCAGCAGTAGAAATATAGTACATTTTTTTATCTTCAACAGAATTTTGTCTTGGCCGGCGAGTGGTATAGGTAACACTAGAGCGCAAATTAGAAAAAGCTTTTAACAGCGATTTAGCCACCGTTGTTTTCCCAACGCCTGCCGGACCGCAGATAATAATTAAATTTTGCATAAAGAGTGTTGAAGTATAAATACCCTTAGTATGTATAGTAATCCTTTAATTAAATTATTTTTAGAGTTTGCGAGGCAAAAATGCATGGTCCCGACTAAGTTGGGATTTTTGCCGAGCATTTAAGTCAATTTTGCCGCTGGGCGAAATTGACGTGTCTAAAAATAATTAAACTAAAGGATTACGATTAATGCAAGTTTTTTAGAAAGCTCTCTAATTCTAATGGTAGTTCTATGGTAAATTTTTTCTTTTCATTTTTTAAATTCACAAAACCTAATTGACAACAATGCAAAAATAGCCGCCCGCATTTTTCGTCCCACTTTCGTTTTTGTTTTTTTTGAAAATATAACGGATCGCCAACTATAGGGTGATTATACGCCAAAAAATGCGTGCGGATTTGGTGCATACGGCCGGTATAGATTTTAACGCGCAAAAGAGTAAAATTCACAAAACGTTTTTCAACCAAAAATTCTGTTTTAGCTTCACGGCCATCATCCGACGTCAGTCCATCTTTAAGGTAAGGAATAGCCGCCATCCGGTCGCTATTTTTTGTTCTTTTAATTGGAAAATTAATTTCATCCCAATCTTTATGTATTTTACCGTGAACCAAGACTAAATATTCTTTTTCTATTTCTCTTTTTTTGAATTGTTCTTTTAAACACCCAAACATTTTTTGTGTTCGTGCTACTACCAAAAGACCAGACGCTTCCTTGTCTAGACGGTGAACAATGCCAGGGCGTGTTTCCGGATCATCGCCAACTTTTTTAATTTCCGGATATTTCTTTGCCAAAACAGAAGCCACACTCATCGATTCGCGAGCCATGGTTGGGTGAGTAAGCAAGCCAGATGGTTTGTTTATTACCAGATAATCGTCGGTTTCGGCGACAATGTTTAATTTAGAATATTTAGCAGAGTTGGCAGCCGGCTTGGGCTGTTTAATTGTTTTAGGTAATTTAGGTTTTTTGATTATCTTAGATAGTATAATTTTGTCGCCATCTTTTATTAAATTACCGGCTTTTTTAGGTTGTTTATCATTAATTGTTATTTGTTTATTATCTATCATTTTTCGTACTTGCGAGCGAGAGACGCCTAATTTTTTTGTCAAAAAAATATCCAGCCGTTGATTGGCAAGTGGCGCGGAAACTGTAAATGTGGTCGTAAGAGAAGTCATATATAGTGGGCATGGATGGACTCGAACCATCGACATCCACCTTATAAGGGTGGCGCTCTAACCAACTGAGCTACATGCCCGTTAGCTGGGCATTATACCACTTTTCTTGATTTTTTCAAGGGTTGCCAAGAATTGTTAAAATTGCTAAAATACTATCATTATGAATTTTGATGAAAAATCATTTTTTAAGATAAACGGATTATCTGGCAAAAACAAATTTTTTGATTATTTTAGTGTTTTTGGTGGTCGTTGGGTGTTGTTCATAATGGGCGGATTTTATGTGGTTTTGTCTTATCAAAGATTAATGTTAATTACCTTTTTTTATTACGCAATAGCCCTAGCAGGTTTTATTTTTTTTGTCTGGATTTTTAATTGTTTAATTGGAAAAATAGTGAAGCGTCAACGTCCTTATTTTACTTATTTCGGTAAAGTGAAAAGACTATATAGGCCAATGTTGGGTGAATGGAAATCATTTCCTTCTGATCACGCTTCTTTTTCTTTAACCATTTTTTTCTTTTTATTACTGATGCGACCGGAATTGTGGTTGTTTTTTTTATTTATGACGTTGTGGATTTGTTGGGGGCGAGTTTATGGCGGAGTGCATTACCCGGCTGATATTTTGGCCGGTTGGTTAACAGCAATATTAAATATCACAGCTCTTTTGTCTTTAATTGTATTTATTATTACTTATTTATGAAAGCAATAATCTTAGCCGGAGGCTTGGGAACACGTTTGCGTCCGTTAACCGATACTACCCCCAAACCACTTTTGCCAATCAAAGGTAAACCGACTATGCAGTGGGCAATTGAAAATTTAAAAAAGCATGGTATTTTTAATATTACTTTGGCTATTAGTTTTTTTGCTGACAAAATTAAAGAATATTTTGATAATGGTAGCCAGTTAGGTGTTAATTTGACGTATTCAATAGAGGCCGAGCCAATGGGCACAGGCGGTGCTGTTAGGCAAGCGGCCGAGCAAGTGGGGGAAAATGAGTTCGTTTTAATTTGGGGTGATAATTTAATGGATATTGATATTGGGCAGATGTTACTTCGGCACCAAAATTATAATGGTTTAATAACCATGGCTTTAACTCCGCGAGAAGACGTGGAAAATTTTGGAGTGGCTACTTTAGACGGCAATAAAATTATCGGCTTTGTGGAAAAACCAAAAAGAGAACAGGCGCCCAGTAATTTAATTAATGCTGGCGCGTTTGTCATTAATAAAAAGGCGTTGGATATTTTGCCTAATGGTTTTTCCATGATTGAAAAACAATGTTTTGAATTGTTGGCAAAACAGGGGATGGTTTATGGCTTTACGCATAGTGGACAATGGTTTCCGACAGATACTATAGAAAAATACGAAAAAGCGAATAGGAAATTTAACATTTGAGATAAGTTGATATGAGTAAGAAAAAAATTATAATCATTTTAATTTTAATCGCCATTCCTGTCTTTGTTTATTTTAGGCGAGAGCACAATAAACCAGCGCCGCAATTATTGCCAATCCGCGAAGAAATTGATATTACTATTATTCCCGGCTGGAATTTGCGCCAAATAGCGGCTGATTGGCAGAAAAAGGGACTGATAAAAAACGAAGATGAATTATATAAAAGAGTGGGTAAGCCGGCGTATGATTACACAGCCAATGGCCAAAAAGCGCCTATTTTAAGTTTTACCGACAATTATGGCAAAGATTTATATCCCTTGTTAGCGACTAGGCAAAAAGACGTTTCTTACGAGGGTTATTTTTTTCCAGATACTTATCGTATTTACAAAGATGCCAAACTAGAAGATATTTTAGAAAAAATTTTTACTAATTTAGAAGATAAAATAACCGTTGAGATGAGAGCGGAAATGAATAAGCAAAAACTCAATTTATTTACTGTTTTAACCATGGCCTCGTTGGTAGAAAGAGAGGCCCAGACAGAAACTGATATGAAAAAGGTGGCTGATATTTTTTGGCGGCGGTATGAAAAGGACTGGGCGCTCCAATCCTGCGCCTCGGTAAATTATGTGACTGGTAAAAGTACGCCTGCTATTTCGGCCGAAGATCAGAAAATAGATTCGCTGTATAATACTTATAAATATCCTGGGTTGCCTTTGGGGCCGGTTGGCAATCCTAGTTTAACTGCTATAAAGGCCGTGCTTTATCCAGAAAAAAATAGTTATTGGTATTTTATGTCTGGGACTGATGGGAAAATAAGATACGCGACAACGTTAGACGAACATAACGCGAATGTTTGGCAATATTTGCGATAAAAAAGATGTTTAATATTATATGTTAACCTTGGAATTTGATTACAATTTGCCAAAAGAATTAATTGCCCAAACACCAGCTAGCCCGCGTGATTCTTCGCGTTTGATGGTGGTTGATAGGAATAATCACGATATTCAGCATAAACAGTTTAAGGATATTATTCAATATTTATCCAAAGGTGATCTGTTAGTTTGGAATAACACCAAAGTTTTTAAGGCGCGATTACAAGGTCGGGTTTTATTGGACGAGGAGACGGACAATATTTCTGACAGGCGAGAAAAAAAACTGGGTTTAACGGACAGGATTTTAAACATGCCGGCAATGGAGATTTTTTTGGTTCGGCCGATGGAAAATTTTGGCGTTTGGAAAGTGTTGGCTAAACCTGGTAGAAAATTACGCTTGGGGATGAAAATAGTTTTTGCCGAGGATTTTATTTGCGAAGTGATGATTAAAGAAAGCGACGGGACCATTTTGGTTCAATTCAGCGAAGACGACATGAGCGTACGGGCCAAGGCGAATAAGTATGGAAGTGTGCCTGTGCCGCCATACATTGAATTTGATAGTCGCTCTGTCATCCCGAGGAGGAGGAACGACGACGAGGGATCTCTGTCTGGACAATTGAGACAGAGATCCCTCACTTCGTTCGGGATGACAAAAGAGTTGGCAGAACAATATCAAACCGTCTATGCTAAACACGAGGGTTCGGTGGCGGCACCTACCGCTGGCTTTCATTTTACACCAGAATTGATAGAACAGTTAAAACAAAAAGGCGTTGAATTCGCCGAAGTAACTTTGCATGTTGGTTTGGGAACTTTTTTACCGGTTAAGACTGAAAAAGTGGAGGATCATAAAATGCATAGTGAGTGGATAGAATTAACAGCCGCTAACGCGGATAAAATAAATACAGCCAAAGCAGAAGGCAGGCGGGTTATAGCAGTTGGTACTACAACAGTGAGGACATTGGAGGGCGTGAATTTATTTTGTCATCCCCGCGAAAGCGGGGATCCAGCCCAAAAGTTACAGACACTGGATTCCCGCCTGCGCGGGGATGACAGTCGCGTTTATTACTTAAAACCATATACCGGCGACATTAACATTTTTATTACTCCCGGCTTCAAATTCCAGATTATAGACGCGCTAGTAACTAATTTTCACTTGCCAAAATCAACTTTAATTATGCTGGTTAGCGCGTTTGTTGGCGACACCAATTTTGTCTCGGATTGTTATCAAAAAGCGGTAGAAGCTAAATATCGCTTTTATAGTTTTGGAGATGCGATGTTGATTAAATAATTATGTTGGATAAACTAAGGTTAGACTTGCAAAAAATAGCTGACCCGATAAAAGCGAAAAATTACGCGCGGTTTTTTAAAACTGGAAAAGGGGAGTATGGCGAAGGCGATAATTTTTTGGGTGTAGTTGTTCCAAACCAAAGACAAATTGCGGTTAAGTATAAAGATTTAAGTTTGGTTGATTTACAGAAATTATTGTCATCAAATATTCACGAATACCGGTTAACCGCTTTGTTTATTTTGGTTTCACAATATAAACAATTTAAAAAAGACAAGGAAAAGCGCGGAGTTATTATAAAATTTTATTTAAAAAATACAAAAAATATTAACAACTGGGATTTGGTAGATTCTTCGGCTCATTATATATTAGGTGATTATTTGCTTGATAAAAAAGACAGAAGTATTTTGTATAAATTAGCTAAATCAAAAAATTTATGGGAAAGGCGAATCGCTATTATTTCCACATTTGCTTTTATTAGAGCCAGGCAATTTGATAATACTATAAAAATTTCCGAAATTTTATTAAAAGACAAACATGATTTAATTCACAAAGCGGTCGGTTGGATGTTGCGTGAAGTAGGGAAGAGAAATAAAAAGGTTGAAGAAGGATTTTTACAAAAATATTACAGGCAAATGTCGCGAACAATGTTGCGCTACGCGATAGAAAAGCTTCCAGAGAATGAAAGAAAAAGGTATTTAGATAAATGAATATTCAAAAATCCGAGTTTATAACTCGGATTTTAATTTAAGTGGATTGAAGTTAGTATTTACATCGTAGAAATCTTCATTTTCTTTTTTCTTGAGCCAACTAACCACACGATAAGTAACTGGCAGTAAAATAATCTCGGTGCCGATTTTGAAGATATAGTTAGAAATCCAGATAATCCAAATTAAATTCCATGGCACAACACCGGCAAAAGCTATTAGTAAGAAAATAGTAGTGTCAAATAGCTGGCCAAATACAGTAGAGCCAATGGTTCGAAGCCAAAGCATTTTACCTTTGGTTTTTATTTTTAATTTAGCTAAGATGTAGCTGTTTATAAATTCTCCGCATAAGTAAGCGGCAAAACTACCCAAGACGATTCTGGGCACTACCCCCAATAGGGATCCAAAAGCGTTAGATTGGGCGATAGCAAATTCATCCGCGGCTGATGGCAAAGTAGAGACAAGCCAAAAAACAATTATCATCAGTAAATTCATGGCAAAACCAGCCCAGATAACCCGTCTGGCACGGCCGTAGCCATAAACTTCTGTTAGGATGTCGCCAAAAATATAGGCTAGCGGGAATATTATTGTACCACCATCAAAACTAAACCAGCCCAAAGACAATATTTTGGTGCTGGTAATATTAGAAAGAAGAAGCACGGTGACAAAAAAAGCAGTAATGAAATCCAAATATTTGTATTTCATATAGAAATTTTATTGCCTTAATGTCACCTGAGGCGTATTATTTAAAGTAGGGAACGGTTTTAAACCGTTCCCTATAAATTTTTATTCAACTACGACTCCCATTTGCCTGGCCGTACCCTCTACCATCCTCATGGCCGCTTCAACATCATTAGCGTTTAAGTCTGGCATTTTCTTTTCAGCTATTTCGCGTACCTGAGCTTTGGTAATTTTGCCAACCTTTTCTTGCAAAGGCTTGGCCGACCCCTTGGTAATGCCGGCCGCTTTTTTAATTAATTCCGGTACCGGTGGGGTTTTCATGATAAAGGTGAAACTCCGATCATCGTAAACAGTAATAATTACTGGCACTACTTCACCTTTTTTATCTTTGGTTTTGTCGTTGAATTCTTTACAAAAACCTTGGATATTGACACCATGCTGGCCCAAAGCCGGGCCAATAGGTGGCGCTGGGTTAGCCGCTCCACCAGGAATTTGTAATTTTATTTGTGTTAAGATTTTTTTAGCCATATGTTTAATTTTATTTTAAAGTTAGGATTGAGAAGCCTCTTAGTAGAGCAATCCTGTTTTTGATTAACTTCACGCGTCACAATTTTTTTACTTGCATCGCGTCCAATTCTGCTGGCGTTTCACGACCAAACATCGTAATAAGTACCTTTACCTTACCTCTTTCCTCGTCAACCTCACTAATTTTACCTTCAAAGTTTTTAAATGGGCCATCAGTAATGCGCACAGGTTGGCCAACTTCCAAATCAAGTTTATGTTGCGGATCTTCGGCCTGCATTCTTTTTAGTAAAACATCTACCTCTTTTTGATCAATAGGGGTCGGTGTTGTGCCAGAGCCAACAAAACCGGTTACGTTTGGCGTGTTACGCACCACATACCAAGAATCA
Source organism: uncultured Gammaproteobacteria bacterium (assembly GCA_964482695.1). GTDB lineage: Bacteria > Patescibacteriota > Patescibacteriia > Magasanikbacterales > GWA2-37-8 > CAYZYP01. The sequence goes on from CAYZYP010000001.1 coordinate 27,298, forward strand.
TCGGTAACTGTCATTTCTACCAACACATAACCAGGAAATATTTTTTCTTCTATTGTAGAACGTTTGCCATTTTTAATTTTTATCTTTTTTTCTTTTGGCACTAAAACATTAAAAATTTTATCTTGCATGTCAAAAGATTCAACGCGTTGCGCCAAATTGCTTTTAACGTTTTCTTCATAGCCGCTATAGGTGTGCAGTACATACCAGCGACGACCTAAATTGAGAGTTTGTTTAGCCATAGTATAAAAAAACTAAATTCTATTTTTGGTTTTATTATCTAGAATTTAGAGCTTATTTAATAATTGATTCTATTCCAAGATTAAAAATATAATCTAAAATACTAAAAAATAGCGCGACTCCAACACTCAAAGCAATTACCAAAATACTATAATTAATAGTTTGCTTTTTGGTTGGCCAGGTTACTTTTTTTAGTTCAAGGTAAGAACCAATAAAGTAATTTTTAATAGAATTTATAACTGCCATATTTTTTGTTTTTTAAAACAGCCTTTTCGGCTGTATTTCAAAAATAATTATAGCCTAAAGGGTGCTATTTTGTCAAATGGGTTATACACAGAACCACTAATCTATTTTATTAGTTTTGTTGATTAGTGTAAATTCGTGAAAAAATTTGTGGTTCAGATATCCAAATTTTGTACTTGCTTGGCGTGTGTTTGAATGAATTTTTTGCGCGGTTCAACCTCGTCTCCCATAAGCACCTCAAAGATATTATTGGCTTCTTCGATGTCTTCCGCGGTGACTTTTTTCATCATACGATTTTCCGGATTCATAGTTGTTGTCCATAACTGGTCTGGATCCATTTCACCCAAACCTTTGTAACGTTGGATGTTAATTTTGACCCCGCTAATTTTCATAATTTGATTTTCGTCGCTATTTTCTATTATTTCTTCATCGTCTTCTTTTTCGGCAACATCTTCTTTTTCTTTTGTCTCTTTAGGATTATTTTTTGTTGTTTTAGTATTTTTTGCCAAATCAGCTAAATGTTTTTCTTTTTCTTCGTCATTATAAACATAATGAGTTTCTTTGCCAAATTTAATACCATACAAAGGTGGCTGGGCAATATAAATATGGCCATTAGTTATTAAATCCGGAAAATGACGGAAGAAAAAGGTTAGTAGTAGAGTGCGGATATGAGCACCATCAACATCAGCATCTGTCATAATAACTATGTGATGATAGCGTAGCTTAGAGATATCAAATTGTTCGCCAATATTAGTGCCCAAGGCGATAATCAAAGATTTAAGTTCGTTGTTAGTAAGAATTTTATCCAAACGAGCGCGTTCCACGTTTAATACTTTGCCGCGCAAAGGCAAGATTGCTTGGAATTCTCGATTGCGTCCTTGTTTGGCACTACCCCCAGCCGAATCACCCTCGACGATAAATAATTCTGTTTCTTCGGCGTTGCGGCTGCTGCAGTCGGCTAATTTACCCGGTAAAGTAAAACCTTCTAAGGCACCTTTGCGCAATATGGTGTCGCGGGCTATTTTGGCCGCGTGTCGAGCTCTGGCCGAAAGCAAACATTTACCAATTATATTTTCGGCGTCTTTTGGGTTTTCTTCTAAAAAAATCAGCATGGCTTCACTCATAACTGTGTCAACAGCAGATTTAACCTCCATATTGCCAAGCTTGGCTTTGGTTTGGCCTTCAAATTGTGGCTCCGGCACTTTGATTGAAATGATAGCGTTTAAGCCTTCGCGTACGTCCTCGCCAGTTAAATTATCATCTTTTTCTTTAAGGACATTTTTGTTGCGTGCATAGGTGTTTAAACTGCGAGTTAGAGCTGTACGAAAACCTGCCATGTGTGTACCACCTTCGGGATTAAATATATTATTGGTAAAAGCAAAAACAGATTCGGTAAATTCATCGGTATATTGCAAAGCAATTTCAATTTTCATTTTTTCGTATTCTTTTTCTATATAGAAAACCAAATCGTTTTTTACCGTTTTATTTTGATTAAGGTGCCGGACATAAGAAGCAATGCCGCCTTCAAAATAAAATTGATAAGTTGTGTTGGGGAAGGGGATGGCGGTTTGATCTAAATTTTTTTCTTCTGTGTTACGACGATCGTTGATAATAATTCGTACGCCTTTGTTAAGGTATGCTTGTTGTCGGATATGGTCAACAATTGTTTTCCATTCAAAATTTAAGGAATCAAAAATAGTGTTGTCTGGTTTGAAAGTTATGATTGTGCCGGTATCTTTGCAGGCGCCGATTGGACGCACCTTTTTTATTGGTTCACCGCCATTTTTGTACTCTTGCATCCAAGCTTTACCTTCGCGATGGACTTCGGCTTTGCAATAAGAAGAAAGAGCGTTGACCACTGATACACCAACACCGTGTAAACCACCGGATACTTTATAGCCGCCATCGCCAAATTTACCGCCGGCGTGCAGTTTGGTTAAGACCACTTCTAGAGCGCTGATTTTTTCTACTGGGTGGATATCAACTGGAATGCCACGGCCATTATCTTTTACTTCTACCGAATGATCTGGTAGTAGTGTCATGGTAATTTCCGTGCAATAACCAGCCATGGCTTCGTCTATAGAGTTATCAATAACCTCCCAAACTAAATGATGCAAGCCCGAAGGTCCGGTAGAGCCAATATACATGCCTGGCCGGCGTCTAACAGCCTCTAAACCTTCTAAAACAGTAATATTTTTAGCGCTATAGCCTTCGGATTTGGGTTTTTTGATTTTGGTTGTTTTTTGGTTTGTGGTTGCTGGCAGAGCAACTTCGGTTTTTTTGACAGCTACAGCAATTGGTTCTAGGGGTTTAATTTTTGCAATCTCATTTTTTTGATTAGAGGGTGGTTTTTTAATATTTGATTTTAGTTCAATTCTTCCTTTTTGTATTCGTTTTAATGGCATATTATATTAGTGTTATTAGCGCCTAATTAGTATTATTAGCACTAACATTTTAGCATGTTTTGGATAAAGCGGCAAGAGGGCTAGCTAGGCTTTTAGTTTGTTTTCTGTTATAATAATTTTATTAAGTTAAATTTTTTATGGTTAATTTATATAATTTTAAAAATAGGTCAGTCAACAGTCAGCCGCCAGAGACCAAAGAAGACAAAGCAAGCGAGGCGCCTAAAAAAATAACCGATTTTACTAAGTATGTAAAACCTGGGGGTGAGGGTTTGAGTGCCAAGGAATTAAAATGGGGTTTGTGGTTAAAAAAGCATGAAGTTTTATTGTATAAATTTTTGGTTGGTTTTCTGATTATTTTTATCATTATTAATATTGTTTTTAGTTTTTGGCGTTGGGGTGTTTTTATAACGGGTATTTCTAAACAGCAAATTTTAGATAAGCAATTGTTAAGTTTTATTAATTATAGTAGCGGCCATTCGTATTTTGGAGCTCAACCTTTGCAGATAATGGGCGTGCAAGTATTGGCTGGCGGAGTAAACAAATATGATATAATTGCCGAAGTATATAATCCAAATGATGACTTTATTACTTTTTTTAGTTATTATTTTACCGTAGGTAACGATAAAACCGTTTCCAAAAATACTTTTTTATTACCAGGAGAGGCCAGACCAGTAGCTATTTTGGGTATTGATAGTGGTACGGTTTTAAATTCTCCAACTTTGACCATAGAAAATTTACATTGGCAACGGGTATCTGCTCACGAAATAAAAGATGCCAAGTCGTGGCAGGATTATCGTCTAGATTTTAAAATTAGCAGTACTACTTTTATGGCCGCGTCGGCAAAAACTGGCAGTGGTCCTGATGCAAATGTTATTCAATTTAAATTAACTAACAGCAGTCCGTATAATTACAAGGAGTCAGAATTTTATATTGGCTTGTATCAAGGAAGCAGTTTTGTTGGTTTACTGCCATTACGCTTGGATTCTTTTAAATCATTGGAAACAAAAGATATAGATGTTCGCAGTTTTGTTACTAATCTTAATATAAATAATGTTGTTATTTATCCGCTAATAAATGTGTACAATAAGAATGTGTATTTTTGATATTTATTGTTGGTATGTCTATTTTTCGGCGTTTATCTCTTCGTAATTTTGATTGGCCGTTACTGGTTGCCGTAATTATGTTAATGGCGATAGGACTAGTGGCTATTTATAGTATTGACCTGTCGCGCGGCACAGAACTAACTTTTTTTAAAAAACAATTAATTGCCGTGGCGATTGGCATGATTTTGGCATTAGTTATCAGTTTTTCGCAAAGTACTTTGTGGTACAATTTAGCAAAATGGTGGTTTTTCACCGTGATAATACTTTTGGTTTTAGTTTTATTGTTTGGTAGTATTATTCGCGGTACTAGAGGTTGGTTTGAAGTGGCTGGTTTTACTTTTCAGCCAGTGGAAATCGCGAAATTAGGATTGATATTGATTTTGGCTTATATTATTTCTAATTTTGGCCGCCGTTTTGAACGGCCGCTTTTTTTTTATGGCACTGCTTTTGTTGCATTTTTGCCGGTAGCGTTGGTTTTGTTGCAACCCGATCTAGGGTCGGCGATTTTGTTGGTTTGCATTTGGTTTGGTTTAATGTGGCTAATAGGCGCTAGGCGTTTGTTTATAGCCACTTTTATTTTGTTTATAGTAGCGGCTTCTTTTGTCGGTTGGCGTTTCTTTTTAAAAGATTATCAAAAAAATAGGCTGATAACTTTTATTGATCCTAGCCGCGATCCTTTGAAAGAGGGTTATAATGTTAATCAATCAATTATCGCCGTGGGAGCAGGAAAATTATTTGGTCGTGGTTTGGGTTTTGGTTCACAAAGCCAGCTTAAATTTTTGCCAGAAGCGCAGACAGATTTTATTTTCGCGGTAATTGGCGAGGAGTTGGGATTAGCGGGCGCGATGGCCTTGTTGACATTGTTCGGAATTATTTTTTGGCGGTTGATTTTAATGATTAAGCGGTCTACAGACGATTTTATATCAATTACCGCTAGTGGCTCGTTGATTTTATTTTTTGCCCAATTTTTTACCAATATTGGCGCTTGTTTAGGGTTGTCGCCTATTACCGGAGTGACCTTGCCTTTTGTAAGTTATGGCGGCTCGTCTTTGGTTGCCAATTTAATATTAGTAGGCATTTTAGAAAGTATGGCTAGAAAACAGCTCTAATATTACATATACTCTTGACAATATGTGGAAAATCAATTAATATCTTCTTATCTTTAAAAAAAGGTTTATGTTGGCAAAGGGCGAAGAAAAGCAGCCAGAATCTTGGCGGCAAGGCTTAAAACTAATCAATCAGTGCCCGGTATGTGGGAGCGATTTTAATAAAAAAATCGCTAAATTTTTTGGTAAAGGAAAAGGATCACAGTTGGTGCATATTACTTGTGTTAAGTGTAAAGGAAATTTTGTAGCCAATATTATGATATTTAACAAAGGGGTAAGTACTATTGGTATGATAACAGATCTAAGTTTTGAAGATGTTAAAAAATTACACAACAGCGCGCCAATAGAAGTAGATGAGGCGATTGAAGGTTATAAAAGATTATTTATTGATGGAAAATAAGGAAAAATAGTTTGTAGAATTATAAAGTTATAAAATTATTAAAATATTTTTTAACTTTATAATTTTATAACTAATAATAGTATGGATTATAATTTAAAATCACAAAAACGCGAAGAAAAAGGAGAAAAGGTACGTAGCAAACAAATAGTGCCAGCGATTGTTTATGGCGCCAATGGTAAAAATATTTCATTGTCTCTAGACAGAGATGAATTTAATAAATTATATAAACAAGCAGGCGAATCTAGCTTGATTGATTTGTTTGTAGGCGAGCAAAAAGAAGGAAAAGTTCTTATTCAAGCTGTGCAGTACGACCCAGTAACAGATAGAGTTACGCACGTTGATTTGCGTCGTATAGACATGAATAAAGAAATTATAACAGATATTTCATTGCAACTTATCAGTGAAGCGCCAATTATCAAGGAGCAGGGCGGTACTTTAGTGAAAAACATTGATCAAGTTAAAGTAAAATGTTTGCCTGGAGCGTTGGTTTCGGCAATCACCGTTGATCTATCAGTAATTAAGAGTTTTACCGATGTGATTAAAGTAAAAAATTTAATTTTACCACCAGGTATAACTATTATCAGCCCAAGTGGCGACGATGTAATAGCCAAAGCTATCCCAGCTTTAACCGAAGAAGAAATTAAAGCCATGGAAGCAAAGGGTGCGGCAGATATCGCGAAAATTGAAGTTGCTGGCGCCAAAGAAGAAGTTGTCGAAGGCGAAGAAGCTACTGGCGATGGCAAGAAAGAAGAGAAAAAAGATGAAAAGAAAGAAGATAAGAAAGATGAAAAGAAATAAAATTTTAAAAAACACACATCCCGATTTCCAGTCGGGATGTTTTCTTTAGGGACTATTTGTTTTGATTATGGATTTCCAATTTTTAAAATATCTTGAGGATAAAAAATTTTTAATACCTTTTTTCTTATTTGTTAGTTTTTTGTTTTTATTAGCAATTAGCTACTGGTCGTATGTTTACTTTACGACCAATAAGTTTTTTTTACAGTTTAATAATAATTTGTCTAATAAACAGCCTGTTTATTTTTCTCAATTAGACGGCAGTTTGGTCACAAGTAAACAAGACCAAATACCAGAAATAGTTGGTATAATGATTGATAATCATCCAGACGCCAGGCCACAGAGCGGTTTATCAGAGGCAAGCGTGGTGTATGAAGCTTTGGTAGAAGGAGGCATGACTAGATATTTAGCGATTTACAATAAAGAACAAGTAGTAGAAAAAGTTGGCCCGGTGCGTAGCGCCAGACCATATTATATTGATTTTTTAGGAGAGTACGGACATCCAGTGTATATGTTTTGTGGCGGTTCACCACAGGCTTTGGAAGACGTAAAAAGCGTTAATTTGTTGGCTGGCAATGAAATTTATTTTGGCAGTTATTATTGGCGAGATAATGCGCTTGTCTCGCCGCATAATTTATTTACCAGCAGCAGCTTGTGGAAAAAATTATCTAGTAATTTTAATAAAAATAGCACTTCTTCTGTTTGGTCTGGTTGGCAATTTAGTAACAGTGTCACTTCCAGCAAAGATATTAAAGATATTATTCTGTCTTTTTCATACTATTATGAAGTAGAATGGAAATACAATGAAAACAAAAATAATTACGAACGTTATATTGATAATGTTCAGCAGAAAGATAGCGCAGGCATGGTTCTTACCGCCGATAATATATTAATACAATTTGCGCCCGTTCAATTATTAGATGAAGTTGGTCGTTTACAAATTGATACCAGCGGCGGCGGCGAAGCTAGGGTGTTAAGAAAGGGTGGCATGATATATGGCGCGTGGAAGAAAGAAAATAGCCGCACTAGATTTTATGATAAAGAAGGCCAGGAAATATTTTTGGTTCCAGGGAAAACTTGGGTTGAAGTATTGCCGGCAAATGCAATAATTAAAGTATCTAATTAAACAGGCTTATAATAACTATCCGATCTTGTCCGGCAAGATCTTTTTTTATTTTTACACTAGCCTTTGGAAGTAGGCCGTTAATTATTTTGGTTATTTTTTCAGTTTGACTAGGGTCTATTTCTAATAATACCGTAACATTATAATATTTGATATTAGATATCAGATATTGGATTTGTTTTATCAGTTTTTTGTATAAAGATAACCCGTCATTTTTATCGGCGATAAGAGCCTGGCGTGGTTCATGCTGAATAGTTGGTGAAAAAGCGAATTGTTGGCCAGTGAGATAAGGGAGATTGGCGGTGATTATGTAATTTACGATTGCAGACCTGCCCGCCAGATGGCAGGCGGGTTGCAGATTTAAGATTTTTTCCATTGGTTGTAATAAGTCTCCATGCAAGAATTGAATTTTTGTATTATGTTTTTGAGCGTTTGTTTTAGCAACGCGTAAAGCCGGGTGCGAAACATCAATAGCATAGGCAACTATTTGTTTGTTTGTTGCTTTGTCCAGTGGTTTATTAATTGAAATAGGAATACACCCCGATCCAGTGCCCACGTCAATAATCGCTAGTTTGTTAATCGCTAGTTGTTCACTATTAATTTGTTTAACAACCTCTTCTACCATTAGCTCTGTTTCTGGCCTGGGAATAAGCACATGCTTATTAATATAAAAGTCCAAGCCGCAGAATTCTTTGTGTTTGGTAATATAGGCTACGGGCCAGCCTTTTTTAAACAGACGCAGATAATAAAAAAAGCGTAATTTTACTAACAAGCCTAATTTATATTCCGGGTGAGAATAGATAAATTCTTTTGATTTATTAATGGCGCGTGCGAGAAGAATAATTGCGTCCAATTGTTTATTGGGGTTAGATATATTTAAATTTTTAAGGGCGTCTTTTATAATCATAAACTTTAAATCCCGAACTCTAATTAGTTGTTTTTTTAGTGTAGAGCAAAAGTCCATCAAGTTCCGGTATACATAGCGGGTAGATAGTTTTTAGTCGCCAGCCTTGTTTTTCTAAAATTTTTGGCACATGTACGCCAACATAGTCGTTGTTTAAAATTAAGATTTCGTCATAATTGTCTAGTTGGTTATTTTTAATCCAAGCTTCAACTTCTTTATCTTCGTGTTTAAAGCGAATAAAATTTCTTTTGATAATGGCTTCATCCCAATCGGTTTCTTTTTCTTGAAAGTAAGGCAGTGCCACCAGGGATTGATTATAATACCTGTCTATTAAAGGTTTAAAGATAAAACTATTATAAATAAAAATTTGTTTTTTATTTTTGTTAATATTTTGACCGACATATTTATTAATATCGCCCCAATTATTAACTGGTAAATTGACGAAAAAAAGGGAAAATAGTCCTGGCAGTAAAGCAATCAAGATGCTTAAATAAGTTAAAGGGGGGAGTTTATTGGTAAAATAAACAATAGAATAGGCGCTAAGTAAAGTTATAAAAGGCAAGGCAACAATAATAAATTTAATACTCCAGATTTGTAAACAAGCGGCTATTATAATAGGCAAGAAAACAAACAATAATAAATAAAAAAAGTTTTTGTCTGCGTGATTGTTGTTTTTTTGTTTAATTAATATCAAAATTATTGATAGGAGTAAAATAATGAAAAAAAGCAAACTAGTTTGCCAGAAGATAGGCCCAAAAATTAATAATTGCACTGTTTTAACAATAACCTCTAGATTGTATGGAATGTTAAAAAACCAAGCCCCATGAGCGACGTCGGAATTTAGTTTATTACCTATAGCTGGTATGGCCCAGATTAGCCAAATCAGAAAAGGCAGGATGTTTATTTTTAAATATTTTTTGATTTCGGTTTTTTCATTTAGCAATATTATAAGCAGTTGCGTTATAAAGATATAACACGATGTCAGGTGGGTAAAGAGTAATAATGTATTAACAAAGGCGAAAATAATAGCATTTTTTTTGTTATTCTGTTTTTTAACAAAAATTTTAAAAAAATAATCAACCGAAATAATAGTTAACATTAAAAATAGGCTATAACCTCTAGCAGTGGCCGAAGTTAATATGTGGTATGGGTGCAGAGCTAGCATTAGGCCAGCGATTAGGGCGATTTTTGGATTAAAAATTCTTTTGCTAAAATTATACAAAAAATAAACGCTTAAAGAACCAAAAATTAGGCTTGGTATTCGCGCCCAAAATTCGTTGGCTGGGAAAATATAAAACCATAATTTTAAAATAAACATGTGTAGCGGCGGGTTTGTTTCCCATGTCCAATATTTTAGGCTTAAACCCCACGGTTTTTGGCTGTAAATAAAACTAAATATTTCATCAAACCAAAAATCGCCGTATTTGATAATGGTGATGTATCGAAGAATGACACCAACAGCAATAATGATTATTAGAGGTAAATATTTTTTATAACGCGTGATATTCATTTTTTAATTTTTCTAAATAATAATACCTTATTTTGATCATAAATTAGCTCAAATTCATTTGTTTTTTTTATTTTTTCAATTTCTTGCAAATATTCTGGATAGAGCAAAGGCAGTACGCGGTGACAATTGGTGTTTAAAAATATATAATCGCTTTTTGGCCAATTTATTGGAAATTCATAGATTTGCGCGCGGCTCGCGACGCGTGGAACCAGAGTATTGTCGGCTGTTACCGAGGCGTTACGCGGTATTAACGCCATGGCTTTAATGATGTCCGGTCGTTCTTGGCGAAAATAATGTTTAGCGGTAAAAATTTTGGTTAAATTTCCGCCTTCGTTAAACGGCACCGCTAACATTAAAATAAAGTTTATTAGAATTATGAGTGTTAAAATAAAATAGGTAGAAATAAAACGTAAACGTTGTAGAACCAGAGGAACGCCTATGGCCACGATAACAGAAAATTCTACCGAGTATTGGTATTGTGTGCCCCAATAATTCATATTTTGCGCTAAAAATTTCTGGGCAAAAAGTGGTACGAGTAAAATAGCTAGTCGTGGGTAAAAGAAAACTAAAAATCCTCCGGAAGTTAAAAAGAAATTCCATGTTAATAATTTAAGCGGATGGTTAAAAGAAGCAGTGATAATTTCCATCGGCCGACTTAAAATATTTAGTAATGCCTCTAGCGGCCCATTGCCGTATTGCTGGTAATTGCCCCAAAAAGCGTAAGAATTTTGCAGAAAGAATGGTATCACTATTTTAATGACTAACAAGAAATAGATTAAACTAATAGCTGCTGTGATGAGTCCGTGAAAACGCAGTTTGCCTTTTTCAAAAATAATTAAAGATAATCCTAAAAATAAGGCAATTAAAGATAAATTTTCTTTGGCCAACAAAAGAAAGCCGAGCAGAATATAATAGTAAGTTATTTTCTTTTTTTCCAAAGCGTACAATATCCACGGCAAGAACATAATGCCAACAACATTGTTGTGGTAATCATAAGCCAAAGCAGAATAGTTGCCGTAAAAAAAATAAAAAATAAGCAGTCCGCCAAAAGCCAATAAGATATCTTGCGTTTTAAGTTTGATAAATAAGTAGACTCCCAGGCCGCCAAGTAAAATAGCAATAATTTGGAATATCAATAAGGTGTAAGAACCGAACAGCCAATAAAAAGGAGAGACAATAAGCATTAATATCGCGAAATGGTTGCCTAATAAGATTGGTACCTCATAAATAGTATTTGGCGCGATAGTAAAGTGAGCATATTGATACACGGCTTGATTGTAGATGCCAAGATCCCAAGCTGTTGTTTGGAAATTGTAATGTGGTACTATAGAGACAATAGAGTATAAGATGGCGAAAAAAGTAATAATGACGGCAAGCCATTTACTTTCGTGAGCGGCAAAATGTTGTTTTACTGCTGTCAGTGAGTTGGTCATAATGTTAAGTATAGGGTTAGTATTCTTTATTCCTCTGACCTATGTTTTTCTTCTTTTTTCAGGACGCATATTATCGAGACCCCACAAGGCAGTTTGATAAAATTTAGCGCCAGTGATTCTAGATAAAAGATAAATCCTAGTATTTTATTTAGATATTTATTTGGCATAAAGTCATCGGCCAGACCAAATTTTATATTGAATAAGTTTTTAAATAGTCTGTATATTAATATTGGTAGAAATAAAATAGCATTATAGTAACTAATAAATTCTATTTTTAAGCCGCTATTTTTAAAAATTTGTTTTAATTTTCCAATTGTATAACGCCTTTTGTGCTGGAGCAGTGAATCGTGTTCTGACCATAAAAAATTAAAAGCCGGAATAGTTATAACAACGAGCCCGTCTTTTTTTGTTAAGTCGTTTAATTTTTTAATTGAATCTTTCTCATTATCAATATGTTCTAAAACATCCAGCATGGTTATTAGATCAAATTTGTCGCTAATATTATCTTCGGGAAAACGACTTTTAAATATAGACAAAGAAGGAGAACGTCGTTTCGCGAATTTTATGGCTTCATCTGAAAATTCTAAACCACACACGTCAGTTGAAAATTGTTGTAGCCACACTAGGTTAAAGCCTGTTCCACAGCCAATATCTAGCGCTTTGACTATTTTTTTGTTTAAGAATTTTTTTAATAAATTTCCGATGATTAATCTTTTTCCGGCGTGCCACCAATGGAATTCTTCTACTTCTGACATTTGTTTATAAGCGCGTATATCCATATTATTAAGAATGTTGAATAACTATTTTATATTCGTCATTTTAAAACAAAATTCGCCATGAGTTCATTATTAACGATGACGTGCTAGCATCCTGATTAGATCATAGATAGACAATAAGGCGTCTCTTACCACATTAACCCTAGTATCTCTATTGTCAGACCAGATGACGCCAACCTCTTTAAGCTGGTAGTTGTTTTTTTTTGCTAGAAATAAAATTTCCGCGTCAAATACCCAACGGTTTATCATGGCCATGGAAAATATTTTTATGGCTGCTTTTTTGGAAAAAATTTTAAAGCCACAATTAAAGTCTTTGATTTTTACTCCTGTGGCCAGTTGAGACAAAAAAATGTAAAATTCGCCCATTTTTTGTCGACACCATGGCTGTTTTTTAGCTAAAAAGCTGTCACAGCCTCTTCTGGTGCCGATTATTATCGGCAGGTGTTGAGCTATGAAAGGCAGAAATTTTTTTAATTCATCGAGCGATGTTGACATATCGGCGTCAATATTTAAGATATAGTCGCCATTTGCCGCCAAAATGCCTGTTTTTATGGCAAAACCTTTGCCTTTATTTGGTTGATAGTTTATCAGTCTAATTTGTTGATCCGTTTGTGCATTAATAAAATTTTCTATTATTTTTTTCGTGTTATCGCTGCTGCCGTCGTCTATAAAAATAATTTCTGTTTTTAATTCAGTATTAGTGCGCCAGTATTTTTTGATTTCCTGAAAGGTAATATCTAATCTTTTTTCTTCGTTGTAGACCGGTATGACAATTGATAAAAAAAGAGTATCCTTTATTTTTTCCTGAGTTGTCATAATTTTAGATCGTTATTTTATATTGTTAAATAATTAATATCCCTTGGCGCAAGAAATAACATTTACGCGCACTTTAATTTATTCAACTTGATAATCAGCTGTTTTTAAAGCCTCAATAATTGGTTCTAAATTGCCTTCTAAAACATTGCCAATATTATTCCAACTTTGGTGGATGCGGTGGTCGGTAATTCTGTCTTGAGGGAAGTTATAAGTACGAATTTTTTCACTGCGATCGCCAGAGCCAATCTGCGCTAGGCGTTTTTTTGTCATTTCTTTTTCTTGTTTCTCTTTTTCTAGCGCGTACAATCTGGCGCGCAAAACTGCCATGGCTTTTTCTCTGTTAGCGGTTTGCGAACGTTCGTCTTGACACTGCACGATAGTATTAGTTGGTATATGAACTATACGAACAGCGGAGTAAGTGGTATTAACACTTTGTCCGCCATGCCCGCCAGCGCAAAAAGTATCAAGACGTAAGTCTTTTGCTTCTATTTTAAATTCTGCTTCTTCTATCTCTGGTAAAATGGCCACAGTAACAGTAGAAGTGTGTACGCGGCCGGATTTTTCAGTATCTGGCACTCGTTGCACGCGGTGCACGCCCATTTCATATTTTAAATCTTTATTAACATTCTTTCCTTTGATAGAAAAAATAATTTCTTTAAAACCGCCGATGCCAATTTGGTTTGAACTAAGAATACGCGTTTTCCAATGTTTGTTTTCCGCGTAACGGCTGTACATGCGGAATAATTCAGCGGCGAACAAAGCCGATTCATCACCACCAGCGCCAGCCCTAATTTCGACTATAACATCTTTTTTGTCTAGCGGATCTTGCGGGCGATTCATTTCGGATAAAGTTTTTTCTAGATTTTCTTTTTTATCTTTTAATTCCTGTATTTCTATACTGGCTAATTCACGCATTTGTTCGTCGGTTTCTTTGTCGATAATAATTTGTGTTTCTACACTGGCCTCTTCTATTTTTTTTAATTCTTCAATTTTTTCTATAATCGGCTGTAATTCGTTGTATTCTTGACCGGTTATTTTTAATTTTTTCGGATCATTAATCACAGCCGGAGTTTGTAAGCTGTTTTCTAGTTCAACAAATTTTTGTAATAATTGAGTGTATTTTTGTAGCATATCGTTTAGCCATGTTGTTTTATAGTCTAAGTTATATACTGATTTTTTGTTGTCAATGGAAACCCTCGGGAGGGCGACTGAGCGGAGCGAAGGAGTTTTGACAACAGAAAATCAGTATATAACTTAGACTGAACTATATTATACCATAAATAAAAACAGACCCAAGATAATTGTAGTCTGTTTTATCATAAATTACCTAAGCTTTCTTTTTTTCTTGACCAGTTTTTTCCGCTGCCTTTTTAGCCTGGGCTGTCGCTTTTTTAACTTTTTTACCTTTACGTTTAAGCGCTGATTCGGTTTGTTTTTCCGCGCGGGCTTCAAATTTTTCTACTCTACGGGCAGTATCAACAAATTTTTGTTTGCCAGTATAAAATGGATGGCATTTATTACAAAGTTCCACGCGAATTTCTTTTAGCGTACTGCCAGTAGTAAAAGCATTGCCACAAGCGCAGGTTACTTGGCAATCAGTATGGTATTTAGGATGAACGTCTTTTTTCATAGTTTATTAGTTTTGTTTTAAGTGTGCATATAATAGCAATAAACTCTATTAAAGTCAACTATTGTTTTATCCCCATTAATATCGCTTGACTAAAACTGTTGTTTTAGCTATAATTTAAGCCATAATTTTAATCACTCACCCGCCTTCGCCCCAAAGGGGCTCCGGCGGGCAAGTCAACTGGCTTGCCTGCTTAAAATATTTTCCTCCTCTAAACACTTAGAGGTAGCGGCGGGGAGGTATCCCATTTGGGATTAATTAAGGAAAAAAAATATGGTCAAGTTACCTACACTTGTCGAGATGCTAAAAGCTGGCGTGCATTTTGGGCACCAGAAGTCGCGTTGGCATCCAAAAATGGAAAAGTTTATTTTTACCACGCGCAATAACGTGCATATTATTGATTTAGAAAAAACCTCAGAAGAATTGAACAAAGCTTTGGATTATGTAAAAAATTTAACAAGTAGCGGCAAAGTAATATTATTTGTCGGTACTAAACACCAAGCCAAAGAATTGATTAAAAACGCCGCGACAAGTTGCGGGGCGCCATATGTAACCGAAAGATGGATTGGTGGATTGCTCACTAATTTCAACGAAGTTAAAAGACGTCTTAAAAAATATCGTGAATTAAAAGAACAAGTAGCGACAGGCGAGATAGAAAAGTATACTAAAAAAGAACAAAGCGAATTAAAAAAGAAATTAGAAAAAATGGAAAGGTATTTATCTGGTTTAATAGATCTTAAAGCCATGCCAGATGCTTTGTATATCGCAGATATGCGGGTAGACAAGACAGCTTTGAGCGAAGCTGCGCGCAAGAAAGTGCCTGTAGTGGCTGTTAGCGACAGTAACACCAATCCAGAAAAAGTTACTCGCGCTATTCCAGCCAACGACGATGCTGTTAATTCTATAAAAATTATAGTTGATTTAATAGCCGAAGCGGTAAAAGAAGGAAAATTAGAACTAGAGAAAAAACAGTTAGAAGTTTCTGTTGCCAAAAAGCCGGAAGTAGTTAGAAAAGAACGCAAGGCGCAAAAGAAAGAAGAATCTTTGTAGAAACAAGCTGGTTTCTCGTATAGGTTTAAAATTAATTTAATCTATTATGATTATCTCCACTCAAGATATTTCTCAATTGCGCGCGACAACTGGCGCTGGCATGATGGATTGTAAAAAAGCTTTAGAAGAAGCAAATGGCGACAAAGAAAAGGCCGCAGAAATTTTGCGCAAGAAAGGTATTGTTAAAGCCGCTAAAAGAGCCGACAAAACAGCTGCCGAAGGTTTGGTACAAATTAAGGTTCAGGGTAAAACAGCAGTAATGGTAGAAGTAAATTCTGAAACCGATTTTGTTGCCAAGAATGATGATTTCAAAATGTTGATTGAAAAAATAATGGATAGTTTGTTAGAAAATAAACCGGCAAACTTGGAGCAGGCTTTGAATGTCGAAGCCAATGGCAATAAAAAAACTCAAGATCTATTAACCGAACTAACCGGGAAGATTGGTGAAAAATTATCTTTCCGCCGTTTTGTTGTTTTAGAAAAGAATGATAACGAGGTTTTTGGCTCGTATACTCATATGGGCGGTAAAATCGGCGTTTTGATTTTACTTGTCGGTGGTACAGAAGAATTAGCGCGCGATATTGCCATGCACGCGGCAGCAGCTAACCCAAAATATTTAGATAGATCACAAATAGCTAACGATGTGCTAGAAAAAGAAAAAGAAATTTATAGCGAACAATTAAAAGTTCAGAATAAGCCGGCTAATATTATAGAAAATATTTTAAAAGGCAAGTTAGAAAAATTTTACGAAGAGGTTTGCTTGCTTGATCAGGTATACATTAAAGATGATAGTAAAAAAGTTGGACAAATGTTGGGTGGCGACGTGAAAATAAAACAGTTTATACGTTATGAATTGGGAGAAGGGATAGAAAAGAAAAGTAGCGATTTCGCGGCCGAAGTAAACGCGCAGTTATAGGTAAAAAATGCTTTGTTAGTGTTAAACTAAAACACTCTGACTAAAGTTGGGGTGTTTTAATTTTGATGGATGTTTGGTATAATAGTAACGTTTTATGCGTATTGTAGATAAAATTTTAAGTGATCGTTTTTTTAAAAACAGTGCTATTTATTTTACCGGGACAGTAGCAGTTGGCTTTTTGAATTATTTATTTCACCCAATACTTAGCAGATTAATGGGAGTGGAAGATTTTGGCGATGTACAAGCCTTTTTATCGTTTTTTGTTTTAGTAGGACCTTTGGTAGCGGTTTTTGGCAGTATTTGTGTTAATATTACGGCCCACAGCGGAGACGAGAAAGAAAAGATAATAATTATTTCCCATTTAAGAAAAATAGCCTTTTACGTGGCCGCGGCTGTTTTTTTGTTTTTGCTAGCCAGCAGTTATTTTTTAAAAGGATTTTTTAATTTTTCTTCTCTGTCTTCTTTTATTTTGTTATTAGTTTCTCCATTACTTGTGGTTTCTATTACCATGAGGAATGCTTTCTTGCAGGGTACGCGCAATTTTAAGTCATTGGCGTATAATGGAATAATAGCTTCAATTAGCCGTTTGGTTTTTTCGGTTTTGTTTGTCGTTATTGGTTGGCACGTTTTTGGAGCGGTCTGCGGCATGTTGATGGCACAATTGGTTACTTTGGGATATTTGTTTTGGAAAACAAAAGATAAATTAACTTTTGTTCCGGTGTTAGGTCCGTTATTTACAAAAAAAATTTATGGCGAGTTGGGGTATGGTTTATTGGTGTTGGTTGTTTCTTTAACCGCGACTTTTCTTTATAGCGCCGATGTTTTGGTTGTCAAACATTATTTTTCCGCGACTCAAGCCGGGTTATATAGCGGCATAGCCATAGTAGGCAGGGTTATTTTTTTTCTCAGCGCTTCTGTCGGAGCGGTTTTGTTTCCTTCTATAACCAAAGATAATACGGTAGCGGAAAATAATAAATTACTGTTTAAGGCTTTGTTTATTGTTTTTTTGCTTGGTGGCAGCGCCTGTTTATTTTTTGTTTTATTTCCCAGCTGGCTGGTTCACTTACTGATAGGCTCAAGATATTTAGATTATGTTTATTTATTGCCTAGATTAGGGCTTTTGTCGTTTTTGGCGGCAATAGCGCAGATTTTGTTTTTTTACTATCTAGCTCTGCGGCAAAAATTTATATTATTTCCGGCAATTATCGGCGTAACGATAGATGTGTTGCTTTCATATTTTAATCATGCTAATCTATACGCGATAGTGAATAATTTTATCTTTGGCAGTTTAACTGTGATAATACTTTTGATTATTCCACGGCTGTATGTATATTTTAAACCAAAAACATGGCAGAAAATAAATTAATATCCATTATTGTTCCGGTTTATAATGAAGAGGAAAATATACCTCTGCTTTACGATGAGTTAAAGCAAGAATTGGCTAAATTAAACTACAATCACGAATTGATTTTTGTTGACGACGGTAGTACTGACAAAACAAAAGAAATTATCAACAAATTAATTGACAGTGACCAAAATATTAAATTAATAGAGTTTACCAGAAATTTTGGCAAAGAAGCGGCCACTACCGCCGGTATTAATATGTGTAATGGCGATGCTTGTATAATATTAGACGCGGATTTACAACATCCAATAAAATATATTCCAGAATTTATCAAAAAGTGGGAAACAGGCGATGAAGTGGTAATAGGCGTCAAAAGCAAAGAAAACGAAAGAAGTTTTTTTAGACGAGCCTGTTCGTCATTATTTTATTGGCTGATGAACAGTATATCTAGTACGCCAATCATACCTCATTCTACTGATTTTAGATTGTTAGATAGAATAGTAATAGACGAATTTAATAAATTAACCGAACGTAACAGAATGACTAGGGGGTTAGTGGCTTGGCTTGGTTTTAAAAGAAGCCACATTACTTTTATTGTTGGCGAAAGACACGCTGGCAAAGTGAAATATAGTTATCCCAAGTTATTTAAATTGGCGATGCATACTTTTGTCGGACATAGTTTATTGCCTTTAAAATTAGCCGGTTATTTGGGCATATTTATTACTTTTTCTTCTGGCTCATTAGGTTTTTTCATTTTAATTGAAAGGTATATTTTAAACGATCCTTGGAATTTGGGTTTTTCCGGCCCTGCTATTTTGGCCATAATAATCTTGTTTTTAGTAGGTATAATTTTGATTTGTCTTGGTTTGATAGCTTTGTACGTCGGCAATATTCATGGCGAGGTAAGGGGCAGGCCGTTGTATGTGATTAGAAGGAAATTGTAATTTTCGTATTTCGTATCCTATTGATTTTATAACTAATATATTAGCATTATATGTCAAAACGCATTCTTGTCACAGGCGGCGCCGGGTTTATTGGTTCTCATTTATGTAAAAGGCTTTTGCGTGATGGCCATGAAGTTTTGTGTTTGGATAATTTTTTTACTGGCTCCAAAGATAATGTGATGGAGCTGTTGGACAACAAATACTTTGAGATTATCCGCCACGATGTCACCCAGCCAATTTTGTTAGAAGTGGACGAGATTTATCATTTGGCTTGTCCGGCTTCGCCTATACACTATCAGTATAATCCGGTGAAAACTATCAAAACCAATATCATGGGGACTCTTAATATATTAGGATTGGCCAAAAGAGTGGGCGCTAAATTTTTGTTTACGTCTACTTCCGAGGTCTATGGTGATCCAAAAGAGCACCCGCAAAAAGAAACGTATAACGGCAATGTTAATTGCGTTGGCACGCGTTCGTGTTATGACGAAGGTAAGCGTTGCGCGGAAGCGCTATGCATAGATTACCATCGGATGAACAAAGTTGATATCCGTATTGTGCGTATTTTTAATACCTATGGGCCGAATATGCACGCCAGTGATGGCAGGGTGGTGTCTAATTTTATTGTTCAGGCTTTGCAGAATAAAGATATTACTATTTATGGTGATGGCTCGCAGACAAGATCTTTTCAATATGTGGACGATTTAGTAAATGGTTTGATTTTAATGATGAATAACCCCTCTGGCTTTATTGGGCCGGTGAATATTGGTAATCCACATGAATTTACAATAAAGGAATTAGCGGAAAAAGTTTTAAAATTTATTCCTAAAAGTAAAAGCAAACTTGTTTTTCAACCATTGCCAGCCGATGATCCAAAACAAAGAAAACCAGATATATCTTTGGCTAAAAAAGAACTGGGTTGGGAGCCGGAAGTTGATTTAGTGGATGGGTTGAAAAAGACGATTGGGTATTTTAGAAAGAAGTTATAAACGCGGTAATATTTAAAGTTTACTTAAATTATACGCCTTGCGCCAGCGGAAAATACTTTTGAATCGCGGGCTATCGCCCGCGCTCAAAAAGTATTTTCCGCTGGCGTGGCGCGTGAATAATATTAGTTTGTTAATAAAGTTATGTTACGTTACAGTTTTATTATCCCGGTCAAAGAAATAAATGATTATATCAGAGAATCAGTGAAAAAGATTTTAGAGATAGAGCGTGATGATTATGAAATTATTATTTATCCCGATAAGATAAATAGTGAAATATGGAAAAAAACCAGGCAAATTGCTAGTGGCTTTGGCGGGCCGGCGATGAAAAGGAGCTTGGCTTTGAAAGACGCCTTGGGAGAGATTTTAATTTTTATTGATGATGATGCTTTTCCGGAAAATAATTTTTTAGAGACGCTGGAAAAAGATTTTGTAGCTAGCCAAGTGGCGGCTGTTGGCGGGCCGGCGATTACGCCGAAAACTGACAATTTTTGGCAAAAAGTATCTGGGGCGGTATTTTTAAGTTCTTTGTCTGGTGGTTATCCGGAAAGGTACGTGCAAGTAGGCGACAAAAAATTTGTTGATGATTGGCCTAGTGTAAATTTATCAATTCGCAAAGATGTTTTTAGAGAGTTAGGCGGTTTTGATTGTAATTATTGGCCGGGTGAGGATACTAAATTGTGTTTGGATATAGTTGATAAATTACAGAAAAAGATTTTATACGATCCTGGTTTGATTGTTTATCATCACAGAAGGCGGGGGCTGTTGAGGCATTTAAAACAAGTTGGGGGTTATGGCATACATCGTGGCTTTTTTGCCAAAAAATTTCCTGGAAACTCGTTAAAATTTAAATATTTTCTTCCTAGCGCCTTTCTATTGTTTGTTATTATTGGAATAGGAGCAAGTTTTTTTTCATCGTTGCTGTTTAAAATATATTTATTAGGTTGGGTAATTTATTCTCTAGCTTTAACAAAAGCTTTTGTTGATATCAAAAAATACGAAAAAAACAATTTAGTAGTTTTAAATTCATTATATTATATTTTTTTTACTCACCTTATTTACGGATTTAGATTCTTGCAAGGTTTTATTTTTACCAAGGAATTAAAAAGTAAATATAGGTAGTTTAATATGAAAATTTCTATCTCGTACCCACCACTAGAATCAGAAAAGGGAGTACCACTACTTTCTCAAAATCGTCAATTTCAATGGTTTAACAGTCCAACTTATATTTATCCCATGATTCCGGCTAGCGCCGCCTCGCTTCTTAAACAAAATGGTTATGAGGTTTTTTGGGATGATGGAATTGCGGAAGGGTTAACTTATGATGAATGGTTAAAAAGAATTATTAAAGAACAGCCAGATGTGGTAGTAATTGAAACAAAAACGCCAGTTGTTAAAAGGCATTGGCAGATTATTGATGAATTGAAGCAGAAAAGTTTAGAGATTAAAGACTGGAAATTAAAGGTTGTTTTAATGGGGGATCATGCTACGGCTATACCCGAAGAATCAATGAAAAATTGCCAGTCAGATTTTGTGATTCAAGGCGGTGATTATGATTTTATTTTGTTAAATATAGTAAACTATTTAAGCGGTAAAGAAGATTTGCGTGGTGGGGTTTGGTTTCGCGAGACCCCCCCATCTCCCCCCCTTATCAAGGGGGGGATAAAGGAGGGGTATAGATGTAAAGGTCCTTATGATCTACATAACCATTCTTTAGACGAGCTGCCAATGATTGATCGCGAGCTAACCAAATGGCAGTTATACGCTTTTAAAAATGGTAATTTTAAATATACGCCCGGTTCGTATATGATGAGCGCCAGAGATTGTTGGTGGGGAAAATGTTCATTTTGCTCTTGGACAACTCTTTTTCCAGGAGGCAATTGGCGTACGCGCTCGGCTAAAAAAGCCCTAGACGAAGTTGGGCTTTTGATTGGTCTAGGCGTTAAAGAAATTATGGAAGATAGTGGTAGTTTGCCTATTGGCGAGTGGCTAAAGGAATTTTGCCAAGGTATGATTGAAAGGGGATATAACAAAAAAGTGGTGATGAGTTGCAACATGCGGATAAACGGAATTAAGGATATTGAAATATGGAAATTAATGAAAAAAGCCGGATTTAGATTTGTTTTGTTTGGGTTGGAATCAGCAAACCAAAAAACTTTGGATAGGATAAATAAAAATTTAAAAGTAGAAGAGATTGAACCAGGACTTAAAATGTGCAAAGAGGCTGGTTTAGAGCCTCACATAACAGCTATGATTGGCTACCCATGGGAAAGCAAACAAGATGCCAAAAGAACCGTAGATTTGGCCAGAGATTTATTTAAAAAAGGTTATGTTGATACCCTGCAGGCAACTATTGTTATACCATACCCCGGTACGCCTTTGTATAAAGAATGTTTAGAAAATGGTTGGTTAAATTTTACTGATTACGACCGTTTTGATCAACGCGAACAGGTGATGAAGTCGGAATTAACCACCGCGGATGTCAAAGAACTAACACAGGGGTTGTACAAATCTTTTATTACCCCCAAGTTTATTTTGCGAAAAATAATTGGCATTAAAAGCTGGAATGATGTAAAATTCTTATGGCGAGCCGGGTGGAAGGTCTTGGGACATTTGGGGGATTTTGGGAAATAATCAATACAATTTGCGGTACTTGACATGCGATTAGTTTTAAGGTATAATTTCAATAGATTATTAAATTTAATAATTAAATGAAATATCAAGATTTTAAAAAAATCATAAATAAGCCATATTTTAGCACTTTGGATATTGTTCTCAAAGATATTAATGTATATAATTATCAATTGTCGTTGTGGCAAAAAAAGGGCTATCTTGGACACTTAAAAAGAGGACTCTATTTTTTTACTGAACAAGAAAATTTGTTTTCAATTCAAGAAATTTCTTTTTTATTGTACGATCCAAGTTATATAAGCATGGAATCGGCGTTGAGTTATTATGGAATTATTCCTGAAATGGTGTACGCGCAAACAGCTATTTCAACAAAGACGACTCGAAAATTTTCCAATAAATTTGGTCATTTTATATATCGCCACATTAATCCGAGATTATTTTTTGGTTACAACCCGGTTGAACTTTCGTTTGGTAAATATTTGATGGCAGATCCTGAAAAAGCGTTGCTGGATTACCTGTATCTAAATTTAGGAAAGATTAACGATGAAAATGATATAGTAGAATTAAGAATAAATTGTTTGGAATTAAAGAAAATTATTAATATAAAGAAAATTAACGCGTATCTAAGAGAATTTAATATGCGTAAGTTAGAAAGAACAGTTAATAAATTGTTTGAGATATGCTCACATTTGGACAATTAAAAAGATATTATCCAGACAGCGTAAATATTCCGTCAAAAAATTTATTGGTGGAATATTTGCAATATGAAATTCTTGATTCATTGTATAAACAAAAAGAAAGCGCGTATTTGAGCTTTATTGGTGGAACCGCGATTCGTATCGTGTATGGAGGTAATCGTTTTTCCGAAGATTTGGATTTTGATAATTTTGGTTTATCTTTTGCTGATTTTCAACATTTGATGGATAAAATTGTGGAAGACATGAAAATCAAGGGTTTTTTAATGGACGCGCGCTTAGTGCAAAAAGGCGCGTATCATTGTTATATTCGTTTTCCACATATTCTGCAAGCCGCTAATTTGAGCGATATAAAAGGGGAAAAAATATTGGTAAGGGTAGATGCTACGTGGAAAGAAAAAATATTAGAGCCTGTTTTTTATACGCTAAATAGGTTTGATATTTATCGCAATATACTTGTAAATCCGGAAAATATAATTCTTTCTCAAAAAATGATGGCGATACTTGGTCGTAAAAGAGAAAAAGGGCGAGATTTTTTTGATGTCAGCTATTTGTACGGGATGACAAAACCAGACTTTTCATATATTGAAAAGATTATGGGTATTTCTAGAGAGGAATTTGTTGCTAACTTGCTCGCGAAATGCGACGCGTTGGATTTTAAATCTCTCGCGAAAGATGTTGAACCATTTTTAATGAACCCAGAACAAATTAGCAGGGTATTGGGTTTTAGAGAATTTATTTACGAAATGAGTAAGAGAGGTATTTAATGCCTTTTCAAAAAGATATTAAAATGTTAGTTGAAATTCAAAAAGTGAATAGTAAAATTAGCGTTAATATTTACTATCAATATAAATTAATTATCAATGTATAATTAGATATATCTTTTTAAGCAGTTAATGTCTAAAAAGTAATATATTTTTATGAAAAGGTGCTGAGTCAGATATAAATTTTGTTAGAAGCTCGCCCCCCCCTGATAATTTTTATTAATATGAACCCATTAGTTTCGGTAATCATCACCACCAAAAACGAAGAGAAAAATTTAGAGAATTGTTTAAAATCAATTAAGGCGCAGACCTATAGTCCAGATAAGATAGAAATTATCGTGGTTGACAATGATTCTAGCGATACAACCAAAGAAATCGCGTTACAATATACTCAATTAGTATTTAACAAAGGGCCAGAGCGATCAGCGCAGAGAAATTATGGTGTTGAGAAAAGTAGTGGAAAATATTTTTTGTATTTAGACGCCGACATGATTTTAAGCGAGAAAGTTGTTGCGGAATGCGTGGAAAAAATGGAAGCAGATAGTGATTTGGTTGGCCTATATATTCCAGAAATAATCATGGGTGATAGTTTCTGGTGCAAGGTACGGCGGTTTGAAAGGGTATTTTATAATGGGACGGTGATAGACTGTGTACGATTTATAAGAAAAGACAAATTTATAGAAGTAGGTATGTTTGATTTGTCTATGACTGGACCAGAGGATTGGGATTTGGATAAAAAATTAAGAAATAAAGGCAAGGTTGAATTAATAACAGAAAAGTTGTATCATAATGAAATAGAATTTAATTTAAGAAAATATTTATCTAAAAAGAGTTATTACGCGAAAAGTTTTGAGACATATATTAGAAAATGGGGGAAAGATGATAAAGATGTAAAAAAGCAGTTTGGTTTTTACTATAGATTTATAGGAGTTTTTATAGAGAAAGGGAAGTGGAAAAAATTATTTTTTCATCCCATTTTAACTCTAGGCATGTATTTCTTAAGGGGGTTGGTGGGTATTAGGTATTTGTTTAATTTTTTATATTAACATATAAATTAATTTGTTTAGAAAATAAAAAATTTATTTCTCCCTCACTAATTTAAAGTATGAAAAAAGCTCTCATAACCGGCGTCACAGGTCAGGATGGTTCATATTTAGCGGAACTTCTTTTAGAGAAGGGCTATAAAGTGTATGGCTTGCAACGCAAGGTAAGTACTTTTAATACGGAACGTATAGATCATTTTTATGATAAGCCGGGGTATGAAAATTTTCTAGGTATATATGGCGACTTAACCGACGCTAGTAGTATTAGTCGAATTATTGAAAAAGTTGAACCAGACGAGATATATCACCTAGGAGCGCAGAGTCATGTACGAGTTAGTTTTGATATCCCCGAATACACGGTAAATGTTGATGCGTTGGGCACTCTTAGGATATTAGACGCAATTAAGGAAAGTGGTATTAGAACTAAATTTTATCAAGCATCTTCTTCCGAGATGTTTGGTAAAGCACAAGAAGTGCCACAAAAAGAAACCACACCGTTTTATCCTCGCAGTCCTTACGCTTGCGCCAAAGTTTTTGCTTATTGGATTACTCAAAATTACCGTGAAGCATATAATCTTTTTGCTTGTAATGGTATTTTATTTAACCATGAATCACCGCGGCGTGGTGAAACTTTTGTCACTAGAAAAGTAACCCGTGGTTTGTCTAGAATAAAGTTAGGTTTAGATAAAATTTTAAAATTGGGCAATTTGAATGCTAAAAGAGATTGGGGGTATGCTCCAGAATATGTGGAAGCTATGTGGTTAATGTTGCAACAAAACGAACCAGATGATTATGTAATAGCCACAAATGAGAGCCATACTGTTAGAGAATTTATCGAAGAGGCCGCTAAATTATTTGATATATCTTTGGAATGGCAGGGCCATGGGTTGAATGAAAAGGGGGTAGACAAAAAAACGAATAAAATAATAGTAGAAATCGATCCTAAATATTTTCGTCCAGCCGAGGTGGACATATTAATAGGTGACTATTCTAAAGCCAGAACAAAACTAGATTGGGAACCAAAAGTAAAATTTAAAGAGTTGGTAAAGATTATGGTTAAAGCCGATTATGAAAAAGAAAAGCGTTCCTTTATTCCTGTTAAATAAAAGAAAGAATATCTTTGGTTTGGCTAAGGTGTTCTTTTTGAAGTGTTATAACCACTCGAAAATAATAATTTTATAGTATTAATTAAAAGAATTTTAAATTGCGAGTAAATTAAAATGTTATTTGTCTGTGAAATTTATGAATGTAGAACTGGATAAAAAAAATTTTGATATATTATTTCTCTCTATTTATGAATCGCCTACGTTGACTAATGTGAGAAATTATATATTATCAAAAACACAATCAAAATTTGATTTTATGATTTTTGGATTATTGGCGAATAAAAACAATAAAACATATAAAGACGTTTATTTCGTCAGATCAAATGGAGAGAAAATAAATAAAAGTGCTTCTTATAAATTTTGTCTAAAGACCCCATTTTTAGAATTGTTCCAATTTTTTTCTCAATTAAAAGTTTTTTTTGTTCTTTTAAAAATTATCAAGAATAAAAAATATGATATTTGTATTGCTCAAACACCAACTCTCGCTGTCTTGGGATTGCTTCTAAAGAAAATTGGTAAATGTAAAATGACCATTGCCCACGTTACCGATATTTATAATGAAGAAAATAAGGGTTTTATAAATAATATTTTAATTTCAGTGCAAAAATTGTTACGTAGGATAGCCTATAAAAACGATTTTATTTGGTATCAACATGAAGGTGTAAAAAAATGGGATGAAAAACGTGGTTTTGTAACAAATAATTTTTTTATCGAAGGAGAGTCGTTCGATTTTGAAGAAGTTCAGCGAAGTCTAGGTGTTAAAAAAAAGACAAATCAAGTTTGTTATGTTGGGAGAATGGATAAATATTCGGGGTTAGACATCGCTATAAAAAGTATTAAGTTGATAAGGGACAAAATACCGGATATTTTTTTAGCGGTAATAGGTGGGTATTTAGAGAAAGATATTATTTATTATAAAAAATTAGCTAATCAGGAGGGGGTTTCCGACGCGGTTAAATTTTTTGGGTATATTCCCGATAAAAATGATGTAAAAAAAATTATAGCAGAGTCTGTATTAGGGTTCGCTATATATAGTCCTGATAAAAAAAATGGTGTGTTATATACTATCCCCGGCAAAGTTTTAGATTATTTACAAGCAGGAGTTCCTGTAGTAATAACCAAACAAGGGCCCCAAGTAAAAGATGAAATTAATAAGTATAATGCAGGAATTTTAGTAGAATACGATACCAAAGATATAGTAAATAAAGTGACTAATGTACTACTGCAAAAGGATAAATTAAAGGAATTACAAGACGGGGTTTTAAAATTGACGTGCAATTTAGGCCATGATAAGATACAGCTAAAATTATATAATAAATTTGTTGAGGTATATGGTAATTTTGCCAAGATTAAAGATTGAAGATTAAAAAATATAAATAATTTTAATAAAAAATTATATGGTGGCACAGCGTGCGTCGTGGAAATTACAAGAAAGTATTTTAGAACAAAATGATTTTGAGGATTTAATAAAATTTGTTAAAGCAACCGACCAATTTACCCAATCTGTTAAAGTTAGGGAATTTGAAACAAAGTTTGCCGAATGGCAAGGATGCGAGTATTGTGTTTATGTCAATTCTGGCAGCTCGGCCAATTTATTGTTGATTAATTCTTGGAAAACATTAAGGGGTTGGTCGTTCCAAGATGAGATAATTGTTCCAGCTGTTACTTGGCCAACTAATGTTACTCCAGTAATACAAAGTAATCTTACTCCAATTTTTGTTGATGTAAATTTAGATGATTTATCTTTTGATTATAAACAATTAAGTAGTTCTATAACGGCAAAAACAAAGGCAATTTTTATAACACACCTGTTGGGGTTTCCAGCCGATATTAATAAGATAAAAGAAATTATCGGCGATCGAGATATAATAATTTTAGAAGATTGTTGTGAATCAATGGGCGCCCAAATTAAAAATGTGAAAGTAGGTAATTTTGGTTCTGGTGGAACCTTTAGTTTTTTTTGGGGTCACCACATGACTACCGTTGAAGGCGGCATGATTTGTACAGATGACGAAGAGCTTTATAAAATGTTGTTATTGAAACGTTCTCACGGGTTGGCTCGAGAGTTGCCCAAAGAGTATCACGAAGAAATAAAAAAACGTTATTCCGATATAGATTTTAAATTTTTATTTTTAACAGATGGTTTTAATGTGCGAAACACAGAATTGCACGCTGCCATAGGGCTAGCTCAATTAACGAAAATTGATGGTTTTATCAAAAAAAGAAATGAAAATTATGGATTATTTTTGGATATTTGCTCTGACTATGATAATTTAATTTTAATTAAAAAAGAAGGCACATCATCTTTTGCCCTACCTTTTGTTTTTAAAGAAAAATCAAAAAAGGAGGAATTCGAAAAATATATTATAGAAAAAGGAATAGAAGCCAGGCCTCTTATTAGCGGGAATCTTTTGCGACAGCCATTTTTGAAAGAATATTACAACCCAGCACGTTTCCAAAATGCAGATTTTTTACATATGAATTCTTTCTATATAGGGAATAATCAATTTGTAAATAAAGATAGATTGGCTATCCTAGACTCTTTAATGAAAACATTTTTTAGTAAATCATGATTAATAAAATCATCAATTATGAATAAAAAAATTAAAATTTTTGTTGCCGGCGGTACAGGTTTTTTAGGTAAGAGAATTATTAACAAATTAGAGAGTATCGGACATAATTATTGTTCAACTTCTTTGAGCCAAGGGGTTGATTTTCGCGATCTAAGGCAGGTAATTAATTATTTTGAAAAAGAAAAACCGGAAATAGTGATTAATTGCGCGGCTTGTGTTGGAGGCATACAATTTGTCGCGGAACATGAAGGAGAAATATATTTTAATAATATTTTAATTAGCGCCAATCTAATTGAGTGCGCAAGAAGATTCAAGGTGCAAAAATTTATCAATCCAATTTCTAATTGTTCTTATCCCGATGTTTTAGAAAAGGATTTCAAAGAATCTGAATGGTGGAACGGACCGCTTCATCCTTCTGTGCTGGTTTACGGATTTGTTAAGAAAGCAATTTGGGTTCAAGCTAATGCTTATTACAATCAATACAGAATGAAATTTTTGAATTTTATTATTCCCAACATGTATGGACCGGAGGATCATTTTGACGAATTTCGTTCGCATGCTTTGGGGGCTTTAATAACAAAAATAGTTAAGGCTAAGGAAATAAAATTGCCAAAAGTAATAGTTTGGGGGACAGGCAAACCGATTAGGGAGTGGCTATATGTGGATGATTGTGTAGAAGTTTTTACCAAGGCTCTAGACATGGAGCCGATGATTGAACCAATAAATATTGGGCAAGGAAAAGGTATCACTATTAAGAATATGGCAGAAATGATAAAGAGAGTTGTAAATTATGAAGGAGAATTGGTTTTTGATGATTCTAGACCAGACGGCGCGCCACGCAAAGTAATGAATATAGATAAAATGGAAAAAATATTTAATTGGCTGCCGCCAACTAAATTAGAAGATGGTATTAAAAATACAGTGGATTGGTATTATAAAAATCATATTAATAAATAGTTTTATGCATGCGCATGAAAAATTAATTGAAGATCGGGGGGTGATAATAGCCAAAGTAATCAAAAATCATGAATGGCCAAAAAATTTAAAATTTTACTCAACAGAAGATGATTTTTTGCAAGTAGCAACTTGGAATTATAATTCCGGCAAACATTTGAAGGCACATGGTCATAAAATATGTGAAAGAGTTTCAAACAGGACTAATGAGTTATTATTTATTAAACAAGGTAAGCTTAAAATATATTTTTACAACGGCCGAAACAAACTAATTGCTGAAGTAGTAATAAAGACAGGTGATATGGTGGTAGTTTATGCTGGAGGCCATGCTTATGATATTTTGGAAGATTATACCCAGGTTTTAGAAGTAAAAAACGGTCCTTATCCTGGTTTAGAACTAGATAAAAAGGTAATAGAAAAATAAAGATTAATGTATGCTAGAGTTAAAGCAAAAATTTTTTAACCAGATGGAACCATGGTATGGTGAAGAAGAAATACAAGCAGTTACTGATTATTTGCGTGGTGGCGGTTGGATTATGGAATTTAAAAAGACCAAAGAATTTGAAAGAATGATTTGTGAATTTACTGGCGCTAAATATTGCAGTGTAGTCAGTAATGGCACTGTAAGTTTGTTTATCGCTCTTAAAGCTATTTGTTTGGAGCAGGGCGACGAAGTGATAGTACCAGATTATACCATGATAGCTACTCCCAACGCTGTGCTTTTGGCTGGTGGCAAACCAATTTTTGTTGATGTTGATGATAGTGTGTGTTTGGATGTAGAAAAAGTAAATAAAGCAATCACCAGTAGAACAAAAGTTGTTTTTCACGTAAGTATTAATGGCCGAGCTGGGAGGCTGAAAGAATTGAAAGAATTATGTGATAGAAAAAATGTTATTTTATTAGAAGATGCCGCCCAAGCAATTGGTTCGTTTTACCAAGGCAAACATTTAGGTCGTTTTGGAGCTATTGGTAGTTTTTCATTTAGTGTTCCTAAAATTATTACTACTGGTCAAGGTGGGGCTTTAATTACCGATGACGAACAATTATATAAAAAAATTTGTAAAATTAGAGATTTTGGTCGTATTAGTGGGGGGGTGGATATTCATGACGAAGTAGGTTGGAATTTTAAGTTTACTGATTTACAGGCTGTTTTTGGCATAGAACAAATAAAAAAAATATCAGATAGAATAGAAAGAAGAAAAAAAATATACCGTTTATATCAACAAGAGTTAGGTGGTATGGAACAGATAAGATTTATTAAAAATGATTTTAATGAAACTACCCCCTGGTTTGTGGAAATTTTAGTAAAAGAACCGAGCAAATTGCAGAATTATTTAAAAGAACATGGCATTAGTAGCCGACCTTTTTACCCAGCTATCCACACCCAAAAGATATATAGTTATGTTCAAGGGGATTTTGCCAAGGCATCATATTTTGGCACTCATGGTTTGTGGTTGCCTTCGGCAAGCCAAATAACAAATGAGGAGGTAAAATATATTTGCAATTGGATAAAATCATTTTATGGTTAAATTATATTATCAG
Source organism: uncultured Gammaproteobacteria bacterium (assembly GCA_964482695.1). Classification (GTDB taxonomy): domain Bacteria; phylum Patescibacteriota; class Patescibacteriia; order Magasanikbacterales; family GWA2-37-8; genus CAYZYP01. The sequence continues at coordinate 58,325 of CAYZYP010000001.1, forward strand.
TTTTTAAAAATTTTTGGTAAGTTATATAAATTTTTTTTTAGGAATAATTTTATTGCTGGAAAAAATTTTCAATTGTATCTTGGTGGCGGTATTATTGGAAAAAAAGAGTTTATAAGAATAGGAAATAAAGTAATTTTATTTGGGTGGTTAATAAGTGACGGCGGTAAAATTATTATTGGTGATAGCACGGTAATTCATAAAAAAACAATTATTCGTTCGATGGGAGAAATTAAAATAGGAGCGCATTGTGATATCGCCAGCGAAGTTTATATTCAGGATCATAATAGTATGTCGTTAAATTATTTAGATCGTAGGCGTTGCGAAGGTGAGATCGCGCAAAAGCCCGTATTTATAGGTGATGATGTTTGGGTGGGAAGAAGAGCCATGGTAATGAAAGGTGTTATTATTGGCGATAGAGCTGTGATCGGCGCGGGTGCCGTTGTAACCCATGACGTACCGGCAGACAGTATCGTAGCAGGCAATCCTGCGGTTATAGTAAAATATTTAAAAAATGATCATGGTGATAAACTTGGCTGAAAAAAAATTTTTAATTTTAACGCATACCTTTGCGACCGGTCCAACACAAGAATTGAGAGATTTTTTGTTAAAAAATAAATCCTATTTTGCTTTCATAGAACATCCTTTCCCTTATAATAAAAAGCAGATTTTTTCTAAAATAACTTGGTTTAAAGATGGACAGCCAATAAAATTTTTAGAAAGTATTGCTGTAAAAGGGCCAGATATATTATTTTATATTAAAGATTTTGTTTATACTTTATATTTTGTAATTAAGGGACGACAGCATTATGATTTGTGTGTTGCTGCTGACACCTTGAATGCTTTTTCAGCTTGGTTTTTAAAAAAAATAGGTTATATTAATAAGGTGATTTATTGGACAATAGATTATACTCCAAAGAGATTCAATAATTATTTTTTAAATAAAATTTATCATAGGTTAGATAAATTTTGTTGTTATCACTGTGATTTTTTGTGGAATAGCTCTCTTAGGATGCAGGAAGCCAGAGAAGATAGTGGTGTCCGCATGGGAAAATGCGCCGAGGAAATAGTTGTTGAGGACGGCTGTCATTTTGAAAATATAAAGCGATTTCCTGATGGCGAAATGAGCAGATTTAAATTAGTTTTTATGGGTCATCTGGTTAAAAATAAAGGCGTTGACTTAATTATTAATATTTTGCCAATTTTATTAAAGGATTATCCGGAGATTACTTTTACTATAATTGGCACGGGAGAAGAAGAAGACAATCTCAAAGAGTTGACTTGTAGGTTGGAAATCCAGAGTAAAGTTGTGTTTAAGGGATATGTAAAATGTCATCGAGAAGTAGAAGAAATTATTGCATCTTGTGGAATAGCTGTGGCTCCCTATGTGCCAGATTTAGGAAGTTTTAGTTTTTTTTCTGACGTTGGTAAGGTAAAAGTATATTTAGCTTGCGGCTTACCAGTTTTAATTACCGATGTTCCCCAAATAGCTCGGGAAATTGAAGAAAATGAGGCCGGTTTAATATTTAAATATAATGAAGACAGTTTAATTAGAAAGTTGAGGTTTCTATTGGCTGACGAGAAAAAGTATTTAAAATATAGAAATAATGCTATATTTTTTATTAAAAATTTAAGTTGGGATAAAATATTTACAGTAGCGCTAGACAAAACTATCGCCAGTTTGTATAAAACAATTTAATGATTTATGAAATTATCAATAGTAATTACGACAAAAAATCGGCAACAAGATTTGTTGAATTGTTTACATTCTATTTTACTTTCTGTTTTTTCCAGCAAGTTCGAAATTATTATAATTGATGATTGTTCAAAAGATGGCACTGAAAAACTTGATGACGTCATCTTACAAACGATGTTTAATTTTAAAAATATTAGAATTTATCATTACGAGGAATCTTTGAAACTGGTTAAAGCGAGAAATGTTGGCGCGAAATTGGCGAAAGGTAAATATGTTTTATTTATTGACGATGATAATGTTGTTGAAAATAAGATGATTCAATCGCTGGTTGATTTTGCGAATGAAGATGGCGAGTATAAGATAATTGGTCCGACTATGTATAGAAGTGACGCTAAAAAATATCTAAGTTATCAAAAGTTTAATTTTTTTACTGGTAAAACTACGGGTGTAGTTGTTTGTTCATTAAACAAAATTAATAATAGCGATGGTGTCCCTAATGTTTTTCTAATTAAACAAGAAGTATTTAAAAAATGTGGTTATTTTGACGAAGATTTAATTCAAACATATACAGAACCAGATTTTACTTTTCGTGCCAAAAGATATGGTTATAAAAGCGGAATTATGAACGGTGTGAAAGTGTATCATAATGTGGAAGAAAAAAATCCCCACTCACCGCGTGCGTTAGGTGGTATGTTCAGCCAAAAGGCTTACTGTTTGATACGTAATCGGTTTGTTATTATCGGACGATACGGTAAGTGGTATCATAAATTTATTTTTTTATTATTTTTTTCATGGATATGGCCGTGTATGTATTCTTTTTTTATGTTACGTTTTTGTAGATTTGAATTAATAAAATTGTATTGGTTTGGATTTAGGGATGGAATTATATTTTTTTTAACTAAAAAATTACGTAATTCCTTATCTTAAGTTTAAAATAGCAGTTGATTTTTGTAGTATTTAAATAAATTAAATATGGGTTCTTCTTTACAAGAAAGGTATCAACGTAATAGTTATCATAAATTTCAAAGATGCCAAATTGAATTTTTTTTATCTTGTCTTACTGCCAGTAATTATAAAAATACATTGGATGTTGGCTGTGGTAAGGGATTTTTTAGTTATATAGGGGCTAGACAAAAAAAATTTGAGAATTGTTATGCCTGCGATGTTTATAATGATTATCAAATTGAAGAAATAAGTAAATTTGCCAATGTTATTTATAAGCCGGTAAACAAAAATGGAACATTGCCATTTGTCGACGATTTTTTTGATTTAGTTTTTTCTGTAGATGTTATAGAACACGTTGAAGACGACATAAAGTTCATTAGAGAAAAAATAAGAGTGTGTAAGCGTGGAGGAGAGATAATAATAGGTACTCCTAATTATTTTCGAATTACAAATTTATTTTTGTTATTTTTGGGTAAATTAAAATATCCTAGAAAAATGGGGGTAGACTCTTATGGCGATGTCATTCATTTAAGAGAATACAGTCTTAATAAATTAATAGATAAAGTTATTTTTGCTTCAGACGGTTTGATTATTAAAAAAGATATAGAGGTATTGCCTTGTTGGTTGGGTATAATGCTATATAATATTGGTTTAAATACTGTACCTTTTTTTTTAAAATGGATGTGCCAGTTTTGGTTTATTAAATTTAAAAAAAAATAAACTATGTGTGGTATTTTAGGATTAGTTAATAGAAGTGGTGAGCCAGCCGATAGAGAAGTTTTTTCTAAAATGTTGGACACTTTGAATAAAAGAGGACCAGATCAGACAGGTGTTTTGATGGTGGGTTTTTTAACAAAAAGTTTAAAAGGCAATTATTCGTAGAATATTTTTAAAATAAAGTTGACAGCAGTTTTTTACTATTACATATATTTGATTTTAATTATTTTATTCAACATTTTTTGTGATATTATGAAAATTAAAGATTGGTACAAAATATATTTTTTGATATTTCCTTTGCGTTTGATTAGATATCATAGTTATCGAATTGGGATTTTTGTAAAAAAAGTAGTAGAGTCATGCGATGAAAAAGATAAAAAAATATTAGATGTAGGTGCTGGAGACTGCCCATATAAAAAATGTTTTAAACATATCCTATATTTTTCTCAAGATGTCCGGCAAAACAAAAGTAGGTCTATTGATTTTGTTGGTGATATTAATACCGGTTTGAATGAGATAAATGACAATTTTTTTGATTATATTCTCTGCACGCAAGTATTAGAACATATTAAAGAGCCCAAAAAGGCTTTTAAGGAATTTTATCGCGTATTAAAACCAGGTGGAAAAGTTTTTTTAACAACCCATTTGTGTTTTGAAGAACACATGATACCTTATGATTATTTTCGTTTTACCAAGTACGGACTTAAATATTTAGGAGAATCTTCTGGTTTTGCGATGGAACATATAGCACCACACGGCGGGGTATTTCACCTGTTGGCTCTCATTGTAGATACTATCCCGATTAAAATATTTTTTAAACGCCAAAGTTTTTGTTATCATCTTTATTTAATTCTGTTTACTATACCAATTTTAATTTTTAATAGCCTATGCTATTTGTTAGATTTTTTAGATAAAGAGAAAATAATGACTTTAAATTACGAATGTGTTTATTATAAGAAAAAATAAGAGGCAAACATTTATTTTTTGTTTGTTTAATTTATTTTCGCTATTGTTTTTTTATGTTGTGGCTTAAAGGTATAAAAAAAAGATTGTATTACGTTAGCTGTCGTTTGAGGGGTAAAATATATCCGTTATCCTTTTTTGTTATAGGGCTTCTGTCTTTATTGTGGTTTGAAAAATCTACATTAATAGCCGGCGGTAGTTTTAATTGGCCTGTTGATTTTGTTTATTATTTTAAAGATACAATATCTGGTTGGCGACATATAGATTTATTTGGTAATTACAACGTAAGACAATATGCTTATTTATTTCCCTATGCTATTTTAGGTTATTTTTTCCAATTAATTTTTGATAATTCTTTGGTTTATGAAAAATTTTTATTTTATACTTGTTTTAGTTTTTCTGGGTTTTCAATGTATATATTGGCAAGAAGATATGGAATAAGTAAGACAGCCTGTTTTCTTGCCGGTTTATTTTATATGTTTTCACCGTTTGCTCTTTTGGTTGTGTGGTACCTATCAATTGGTTTTTATTTCCCTTTTTATAGTTTTTTACCTTTGTATATCTTGTTACTGCTAGATTTTTTAGAAAATCGGAGGGATCTTTGTTTGACTTTATTTTTTTTAACTATCTTACCGTTATCAATAACTTTCGGCAACCCAACTTTTTTACTATTAATAGTTTTTTTCTTTATAATTTATTTTTTTTATCATTTGTTTGTTGGTTCAGACAAGCTAGCCTTGATAAAAAAATTTGCAATATTTTTTATTTTTTATTTCCTTATTAATCTATATTGGATAAGCCCGCTAATTTTTGATTTGAATAATCAATATGTGGCGGCCGACAATCAGACCGTACTGCAAACTGCAAGTGACGCAGAAAATATCAAATTGAACAGTTTTAAAAATTATGAAAATTTTAGGAATTTTGGCCTGTGGAGTTTCCACGCTGAACACGATGGAGACTATTATTATCCTTGGCACGGGTATTATTTGTCTAAAATTTTTATAATTTTTTCTTTTATTATTCCATTAATTTTATTATTTTCTTTTGTTGATAAAAATATTAAAGATAAAAAGAGCAGGTTGTTTTGGGTTGTTATTTTTATTATTTTTTTTACTTTAAATGCCTTAGCGAATGTAAAAATAGGCACTAGCCTAGCTTTGATTATTCAGAGGATTCCTTTTTTAGAAAGGGCTTTTCGTGGAGGTGGAACTAAATATGGTTTCGTGTATACCCTAGCTTTTTCGATGGTATTAGCTTACGGTTTTGATTTTTTGAAGAAAAAATTTAAATATTATATTTTAGTGTTAGCAGTGCCTATCATGATAATAGGTTTTCCTTTTATAACAGGAGATGTGGTTTATCGCGGAGGGCGTATCATGACTGCTTATCTAGCCCAAGTACCAAAAGAATATTTTTTATTAAAAAATTATTTACAAGATCGCAAACTTAATGGGCGTGGTTTAGTTTTCCCAACTGCTTTTTTTTATAGTTATTTTAACGAATGGAACGCGGGTTATAGTGGTACAGATTATTTAAGAGAATTTACCAAAGAACCAATTATTAGCACCTCGGATGGTTTATTGGTTCCATATATATATAAGGTGGCAGGTTTAAAGAATGGCCACCTTCCGTTTGTATTAGATATTTTTAATATTAAAAATATTATTTATCGTGCCGACTATAATGTAAACGGTAAATTTTTTAGTATAGACGAATCATTATTTTCCACAATAAATAGTAAGATTGTTTATGACAACGATATTTTTACTGTGTCACAGAGAAATAGTTCATGGCCACATATCTATATTCCGGACAAAATTATTAATTGCGTCGGCGGTGTGGAAAGTTTAGTGCGTTGCGTTGGTGTTTTTGACTATGATTTTCGTCCAGTGATATATTTTAGTGGACAAAATAAGGACAAAAGTTTTCTAATAGATAAAAATGAATATAATAAAGTTGAATCAACGCCCCATCTAGAATTTGAAAAAATTAATTCCACCAAATATCGTCTTCGTATTCACCAAACCTCTAGCATTTTTCCTTTAGTTTTTAGTGAGAATTACCACAATAGTTGGAAAGTCTATGTCATGAAATCAAAAAATTTAAAGACAGAATTTGAAAGTGGACTAGATAACAAAGTTATTAATTATAAAATATTAGCTAATAACGAAGATGACCAGGCCACCAAATTAGAATTAGAAGATTTCATTAAAAAAGGTTTTGTTTCTACTTTAGGCGACGGCTCAGAAAAACAAATTAAACATAAAAAATATGAAAATGGTCAAGAAAAGTTAGATTATATTGAAAAATATAATATTGACTTTATCTCCAAAAATTTTCAAGGCACCATCCAAAACAACAATCTCCCAAAAGGAAAATTTTACGAAACGTGGTTGGCTGGAAAATTGGGAGAAAAAAATAATGGAATCACGCAAAAGATTTTTAGTCTTGTCCAAAATAATAGTATAAAACAATTACCCGAAGAAAATCACTTAACAGCCAACGGCTATGCTAATAGCTGGCTAATAGAAACCGATAAAATTTGTTCGCAGACTGATTTTTGTGTCAAAAATCCCGACGGCACCTATGACTTTGAATTAGTAGTGGAATTTTGGTCGCAGCGGTTATTTTATATTGGCTTGTTTGTATCTGGCATCACTTTGTTTGGTTGTCTTGGTTATTTAATGTATGATATTTTAAAAAAAAGGGGGAGGGGAAAAGACCAAGAGGTAAAAAAATAGGCAAAATAATTTTGATTTGCTTTTCATGATGTTAAGTGATAATATATTGTAAGGAGTTAACATTTAAGATTTAATTCTAATAATTTTTAATATGCCCCAGCCCTCAATAGAAGGAGAAAAAAAAGGAGTTTTGACCAAGTTAATAATTGGCGTTGTCTTGGTTTTGGTTGTCGCCGGCGGTCTAGTTTATTATTTTCTAGCCTTTTTTAAAGGCAGTTCATCTAGCATTTATCAATCAGGTGTTGAGCTAAAAGAAGTCAAAGTGCAAAAAATTACTTCACAAACCAGTGATTATGCCTGGCAAGTAGGCAGTAGTACTATGGCTTCTAGAGTAAAAATAACTAATTTTGAAAATAACGAAAAATGGCAGGGTGGCGGGGTTTATGATACCTCTGTTTACTACGAGGGCTCACAGAGTCTAAGCTTGGTTAGCGTTGACAGAAAAGAAATTAAAACTTATTTAAAGAAAGATTTGGATTTGTCAAACATGGAGTACGCGGAATTTATGATTAATATCAATGACAAAAACGCCATAGAAAATATCTATCTAGAGTTTGGCGATTTAGAGATGAATAATTATTATAGCTATAATTTATCAAATTTAGAGAATGGCTGGAATTTTGTTCAAATACCAAAAAAACAATTTGTGGCTACGCTTGATGGCAAAACTAGCTTTGATTGGGACAAAATAAAAAAGGTGCAGTTACGCGCTAATTCCAGAGTTGATTCAATGCTAATAGCCAGAGTAGATATGTTGCGTGGCATTGTTAATTCGGATAACTTTATTAAGAATTGGAAAGTTTATAACGATCTTGAGAAAAAAACTTTTAGTTTGTATCAAGTTGGCGACAGAGATGGTTTAGTGGTTCGTAATTTAGGATCTTCCAGAGCTGTGTTAAACGATGTTAAAAATGCCAAGAATTTTATTTATTCAGCTTCTATATCGCCGCAATCCAATTCTTTAAGTGGTTTGTTTATTCGTGGCAATTATACCAATGGCTATGGTTATTATTTTCTAATTGGTGGTGTAAGGGAAAATACTTGGCAGATAACAAAATTAGGCAACAAAGGGTGGCTAACGGCCAGTGATGTAATAAGAGGCACTATTGGCAACGAAGTATTTCAAAATGACAAAGAATATTGGCTAAGAGTAGAAGCCAATAGCAGCGATATGAAGTTTTATTTATCTTTTGATGGTGATAAATATTATCAGTTAGGAGAATTAAAAGATTCAGAATTTACCAGCGGCGGGATTGGCGTAGCCGTGTTGAGTAATTTAGGCTGGAGCGTGTTTAATGATTTTATGTATAAGAAATTATAAGCGACGCAGGCGAGTGAAAAGCAAACTTGTTTGCTTTTTCGAGCCGAGGAGTTTATACACCCCGTGGTCTTCGCCACAGGAGAGGGTTTATAAAAGTTACACAAAACATAATGAATTTTGTAATTTTTTTAGGCAAATTAAAAATTTTTCTATTTAAGCGCGGTTTGGTATTAATTGAAAGTTTAAAAATAATCTTTGCCAAAATGCTGGCCGACGCTCGGAAACAGCCAATAACAACTTTGGCCGTGTTTGTTGTTTTTAGCGCGCTGTTTTTTATATTTGATAACAAATTAGCCGCTTTACTTATAGCTTCTATAATTCCGATTATTGTTTTTCGTTGGGATCCGCGGATTTATTTTGGTTTTGCCTTATTATTTTTGTTTGTTACGCCATTTTTTTTAATTTTTCAGCAAGAATATTTGGCAGAACAAATGGCTATTTACACCTATTATTTGCTTTGCGCCGGAGTAGTTTGCCAAATTATTGAATACGCGCGCGATAATCGAGATGGAGGTGGAGCGACAAAAGAATTTAAACAATGGGCTAAAATTAATATTAGTAGTTTAGTTTTAATAATTATTGTTATATTATTTTCCGTTGGTTTTTATTATATAAATAACAAATTTACCAAACAGCTGGCCGCACAAAACAAACTTTTAATGCAAATGGGAGGTTACAAAGTAGAAGAAGCCGACAAAGAATTGGGGAAATTAAAAAAACAAATAAAAGATTTGGTTGATTTATATAGCGGCGTCTCTGTTTCTTCTATTAATAATTTAACCAGCAGTTCGGCTAGCGGCGCTGTTTTAAAAACAAAGCCTATTACAGTAGAAATATTAAATGGTACTCTGTCAAAAGGGATGGCTACTGATTTAGGGGATCTTTTAAAAAATAAAGGATTTACAATAATAAGTGTCGGCAACGCTAACGGCAATTATACTACCACTACTATTTTTTATAATTCCACCGGCAAGAATTACGCCGAAGCAGTAGAAAAAGAAGTGAGTAATTTTTATTTTACCCAAACACAAGAATCTTCTGCTAAATTAAACAGTGATGTTTTGGTGATAATTGGCACTAAAAAGAAATGAGAAAAAAAATAATTAAATTTCTTCCCATAGCCTATTTTATCGTATTGGCTTTAGCGATTTTAGGGCCGCTACTCAAGCCTGGCTATGTTTTTTTATTAGATTTTGTTTTAGCGCCAACCTCTTATTTTAATTTCAGTAATTATTTAAACGGCCAAAGTTTGCTTGCTTCTCTACCGTATAATCTTGTTGTTTATTTATTATCTTTGTTGATACCAGCGTGGATTATTCAAAAAATAATCTTCTTTTTTATTTTTTTCTTCAGTGGTTTCGCCATGTGGCGGTCTTTGCCAGAAAAATTGGGAGTAGGCCCACGTTTAATAGCAAGCACTTTTTTTGTTGTTAATCCTTTTGTTTACGAACGATTTACTGCCGGTCATATTGGCGTGCTTTTGAGTTACGCGTTACTGCCCTTGGTTATCAAGGCTATTTTTACAGCTTTTGAAGAAAAAACTTGGCGACAAGCGATTTGGGCGGTTTTTTTGTGGACACTACAGATTATTTTTTCCGCGCATTATTTAGTAATAACAGGTGTGTGTGTTGGGGTTATTTTTTTAGTTTATTTAATAGCTAGTTTGTTGTTACATTATAATTGTCATTCCGAGGAGGAGCATAGCGACGACGAGGAATCTCTGTCCAAATTGAGACAGAGATCCTTCGCTCCGCTCAGGATGACAGAGTCTAGGAGAGTTACTTTTAGCATTGGGATATTATCTATTTTTTTAAAACTTATTCTTTTACTCCTTATTTTTAACTCTTTTTGGCTTGTTCCCACTTTTTTACTACACCAAAATCCAACCACAGAATTTAGCAATTCTCATTTTACCGCCTATAAGTCATCACCAGACCAACATTATGGTTTGTTAACAAATTTAGCTGGCATGTATGGTTTTTGGCGCGAACGCACTTCGGAAGGGGAGTTTGTTTTAGCAAAAAATAATTTACCAATTTGGCCGTTGTTTTTTGTTATTTTTTTAATATCTATTTGTTTTGGTGTTAAGAATTTGCTTAAAGAAAAAAAATACGTTTACATGGGCTCATTGTTAGTTATGGGCGCGTTAGCCGTGGTATTATCGGTGGGGTCGCAGAACGGTTTTGTCGGTTCTGTTAATAATTTTATTTTTACCTATATTCCAGCTTTTAGCGGTTTGCGCGAAAGCCAAAAGTTTATTTCAATTTTAGTTTTTGTTTATTCAGTATTTATCGCTTATGGTTTGTATTGTTTTAGAAGCAATAAGTTGATGTATTATTTTTTTATCACTATTATTTTTGCCAATATTTTTATCTATAGTTATCCCTTATTTTGGGCCGCCAATAATCAAATTGTGTCTCAACCATATCCGGCTTCTTTCCAAAAAGCTAAAGAGGTCTTTGATCAAGATAAAAGCGACTACCAAATACTTATTTTGCCTTGGCATATGTATGTTATTGGCCATTCTTTAACTCCAAAATATACCATAGTTGACCCGGCGCCTAAATATTTTTATCCAAGCAAAATAATAGCTTGTCAAGACGAAGAAGCAGGGTATGTTAAAAATATTTCTCCTCAACAAACTGCCATTAGAAATTTACAAAACAGCACTAGTTCTACGGTTTGGCTATCATTTTTACGTGATGCCGGTATAAAATATATTTTTATTTCCAAAGTAACTGACACCATAAAGCATGGTTTTGATTACGATACCTTTTTAGAGGATAAAAATTTTAAGAAAATAGTGGAAGATAATTACGCTGTATTGTTTGTGAACCACGAATTTTTACACTAATTTACACAAATATGGAATTTAATTTGTGATTAGTGTAAATTCGTGGTTCAGAGTTATCCACAGGGCTGTTTTTAGCAGGGTATACATATATTTTAAAAAATGTTATAATAATTTTAGAAAAATTTTAATTATTTAATTTTAACTTCAAGAGTATGAGAAAAATGTTCTTTGTTCTGTCTCTTCTAGTGCTTGGGTTACTAATCGTACCAAGTGCGACATACGCCCAATATGGCGGTGGTGGAGGCGGGGGAATTAATTCTACCCCACCAACTTTATCTGGCTCACTCCAAATCAACAGTGGAGCCGCAAGCACTGCTAATACAAGTGTAACTTTGACCATGCCAACCACCAATGCCGATCAAATGGCAATTTCAAATGATTCTAGTTTTTCCAATGTTTCTTGGGAGACATTTAGTTCTTCAAAATCTTGGACTTTGACCCCAAGTTATGGCACCAAGACTGTTTACACCATGTTTAGAATAGCTAGCACTGGCGCTGCCACACAAATTACTAGCGCAACAATATCATTAACGGCTACTACTACTACCTCAACCACCCCGGCCACCCCGGCCACCCCGGCCACCCCGGCCACACCGGCCACCCCGGCCACACCGGCCACCCCGGCCACACCGGCCACCCCGGCCACCCCGGCCACCCCGGCCACCCCGGCCACCCCGGCCACACCGGCCACAACCGAAACTAAAACCGCTTATACCTTTACTAAATATCTAGCTGTTGGTTCTAGCGGCACAGAAGTAACAGAATTACAGAATTTATTAAAAAGTTTAGGCTATTTTAAAGACACAGCCACTGGTTATTATGGTAGTGTTACTCAAGCCGCTGTTGTGGCTTTTCAAAAAGCCAACAGTTTAGCTCCATATCCAGGCTATGTCGGCCCAGCCACTAGATTAGCTTTAAGCAAAGTAAAATACAAAGTTACCACTACCCAGACAACAACAGCTACTACTGTTAAATCAACTACCAAATATACCTTTAAAAATTATTTGGCCATTGGTTCATCTGGTGAAGAAGTAAAACAATTACAATTAAAACTCAAAGAACTAGGCTATTTCACTTACTCTGGCGGCGCTACTGGCTATTATGGTTCTGTTACAGCAGCAGCTGTCACAGCCTTTCAGAAAGCCAAAAATCTCGCTCCATATCCAGGTTATGTTGGCCCAGGTACAAGAACAGAGTTGAATAAGTAAAAAATACAATACAAATACAAAAAAACACCTCGACTTTAATCGGGGTGTTTTAGTATCCCTTTAACTTATTTTTAATATCTGTTATAATATCAACGCTTTAATTATATTTTTATGTTAAAAAAGATTATTTTTCTTTCTTGTTTTTTACTTCTATTATTTTTTGCTACTTCGGTTTCCGCCAGCGAAGCTTCGGTGCAAATTTCTCCATTACAGGGTACTTACAACGAAGATCAGACATTCACAGTTGATGTTTGGGTGAAAACCGGGGGCTATTCTGTGGGGCAGGTAAGCGCTGATATTAGTTTTTCCGAAGATTTTTTACAGGTTGTTAGCATAAGTTTAGCCGATTATTTTAAATCAACAAATGAATATGGCGTTAATAATTTTGACAATGAAAAGGGTAATATCCACGTAGAAGGAGAAATAGAGAATGGTTTAAAAGAAGACGGCAGTTTGGCGACAATTACTTTTAAAGTTAAAAAAAGTGGCACTGCCAGAATAGATCTTTTTAAAACCACGCGTGTTCTTACTACCGATAATTTAACCATACCTTTACGCACAGCCGACAGTGTATATCAATTAGAAAAAAAAGGCACAACTAGCGTGAATATCCAGCAAGTTAATATCACCGAAACAGACGAGGGTGGTTACAAAGGAATTTCTAATAGTATTAGCACTTCTTCTATTTTAATAGGCCAGCCACCACAGTTATTTGGCAAGACAGATACGCCAAATGCTTTAATAGAGTTTGATGTTGATCAAGGCCTGGCGATAGGCAAAACAACCGCGGATCAACAGGGTGATTGGAATTGGTCTTTGTCCAGAAGATTATTGCCAGGTATATACGCGGTAAAAATTACAGCTACCAACCCGCAGGACAAAAAAAAGAAGGAAACAGACTGGCAAGAAGTAGAAATGAGAATTATGGATGTTTCGCGTCAGTTGTATAAAATTATAGTAGTTTCTTCTACATTGCCAAAAAATGTTTATCCTAATTCTAAATTACCTATTAATTTTAAAATTATTAATTTAGGCAACGCTAGTAGTACTAACCAATTAAAAAATACTTTTAGAGTTTCTTATTACATAGAAGACCCCAGCAGAAGCCTTATTTACGATAATCAAGAAGATGTAGTATTTACCGGCCAAGACGTAACTTTAACCAGAGAGATAGAAATATCCAAAGAAGCGGTAAAAGGCAATTATACTATTTATGCCACTATGAAGTTGGATGATGAATTGGTCAGTATGGATTCAGCGACGTTTAAAGTGCGGGCAAGCACGTATAAGTATCTGATTATTGGCGTGGCGTTAGTAGCAGTATTTTTCGTGGGTTGGGCAGTGTTTAGAAAGTTAAAAACAAGAAAATAACAATAATATTTAGCATAAACGTCTGGTCTTGTGCCGGACGTTTTTTTTTGATAGAATAAAGAGGATAATTAATTAAAATTTTTATGTTGAATCTCGCCATCAATGGTTTTGGCCGTATCGGCCGGCAAACTTTCAAAGCCGCGTTTGGTAGAAAAAATATTAAAATAGTTGGTATTAACGATTTAGCAGATACCAAGACTTTGGCGCATTTATTAAAATACGATACTGCTTATGGCAGTTATGACAAGCAGGTAACTTATGATGAGAAAAATATTATTGTCAATGGAGAAAAATTTCCAGTTTTTGCGGAAAAAGATCCTAGTAAATTATCTTGGAAAAAATTGTCAGTTGATGTGGTAGTAGAAAGTACAGGCAGGTTTAGGTCAAAAGAAGACGCTGGCTTGCATTTAAAAGCAGGAGCCAAAAAGGTAATTATCAGTGCCCCGGCCAAAGGTGGCGATGTGCCGACTTATGTTAGAGCGGTTAATTGTGGCAAAGTTAAAGATGAAAAAGAATTAATAATTAACAACGCTTCTTGTACTACCAATTGTATCGCGCCAATAATGGCGGTTTTAGAAGAAACTTTTGGCATAGAAAAGGCAATGATGAGCACAGTCCACGGTTATACCTCTGACCAAAATTTACAGGATGGTCCGCACAAAGATTTGCGTCGGGCGCGCGCGGCCGCGGAAAATATCGTGCCCACTTCAACTGGCGCGGCCAAGGCAGTAGGCCTAGTGATGCCAAAATTACAGGGTATTTTTGATGGCGTTGCTTTTCGTGTGCCAGTGCCAACATGCTCATTATCTGATATTGTGGTTGTTTTAAAGAAAGATGTTACTAAAGAAGAAATAAACAAAGCTTTAACAGACGCCTCTAAAACCGCTCGCTTTAAAGGTGTTTTAGCGGTAACCGAAGAGCCGCTTGTGTCAGCTGATTTTGTTGGTAATAGTTATTCTTCTACCGTAGATTTAGCGCTTACCAATGTTGTTGGCGGAAATTTGGTAAAAGTAGTTGCTTGGTATGACAACGAGGTTGGTTATGCACACCGGCTGGTGGAGATGACAGAGTTATTTGTCAAATAAAGTAAAAATTTATGCGTACATTATCAATAGAAACAACAAATAAAGTAGGGGCTGAGGTAATTCTAAAAGGTTGGGTAAACGCTCGCCGCAACATGGGCAAAGTGGTATTTTTAGATTTACGCGATAGAAGCGGAGTCGTGCAGGTGGTTGGAGTTCCAAGCGAATTGAATGAAAAATCTGTTGAAGAAATGAAAAAAATTAGACCGGAGTGGGTAGTGGAAATTAGTGGAATAGTAAACGAACGCGGCTCCAAACAAAAAAATCCACAGATGTCGACAGGTAATGTAGAAGTTTTGGCCAAAGAAATTAAGGTATTAAGCGAATCTTTCACGCCACCTTTTGAAATAGACAAAGATACAAAAATTATCGGCGAAGAATTGCGTTTAAAACATCGTTACTTAGATTTGCGTTCAGAAAGAATGAATAAAAATATTAAATCGCGACACGTTATAAACAAAACAATACGCGATTATTTATCAGAACATGGTTTTACAGAAGTTGAAACGCCGTGTTTGACCAAAGGAACCCCCGAAGGCGCGCGTGAATATATTATTCCTTCGCGTCTTTATGCCGGTAAATTTTATGTTTTACCTCAATCGCCGCAACAATTCAAACAATTACTGATGGTTGCCGGATTAGAAAGATATTATCAAATCGCTCGTTGTTTTAGAGACGAAGATCAGCGTGGCGATAGACAACCGGAATTTACGCAATTAGATGTTGAATTATCATTTACCAACCAAGAAGAGGTTTTAAGTTTAATAGAAAAATTAATGATAGAATTAGTGACTAATTGTTTTTCAGGTTTAACAATCAAAGAAAAACCATTCCCGCGTTTAACCTACGCCGAAGCAACTCAAAAATACAATTCAGATAAACCGGATTTACGCGATGATAAAAAAAATAAAAATGAAATGGCCTTTTGTTGGATAACTGATTTTCCATTGTTAGAAAAAAGCGAATCAGAAAATAAATTAGTGGCTGTACACCACCCGTTTACCAGGCCAAGTAAAAATGATGAAAATATATTACAGTCAGAACCGCTTAAAGCGCGCGCGATTGCTTATGATTTGGTGTTAAATGGATTTGAAATAGGCGGTGGTAGTATGAGAATTCATGAACCAAAATTGCAACAGGAATTATTTGAAATTCTAGGTTTATCGGCAGAAGAAATTAAAACGCGTTTTGGGCACATGTTAGAGGCTTTTGGTTATGGCGTGCCGCCACACGGTGGAATCGCTTTGGGGCTAGATAGACTGGCGGCTATTTTGCAGAAAGAAGAAAATATTCGTGAAGTAATTGCTTTCCCGAAAACTAGCGATGCCAAAGATCTGCTAATGAATGCGCCGTGTGGGATGCCCGGTAGAGCGCTAGAAGATGTTCATATTAAATTAGCGAAAGAATAACAAATATCATGCCCGCCGATTTTAAATTAGACAAATTCGCCGGTCCTTTGGATTTATTATTGCAATTGATTGAAAAAGAAGAATTAAATATCACGGAAATTGCTTTATCACAAATAACCGAGCAGTATTTTGCTTATTTAGACAAATTAGAAAAAAATCGCTCAGAGAAATTAGCTGATTTTTTGGTTATTGCCGCTAAATTAGTTTATCTAAAATCAAGAAATTTATTGCCATACTTATATCCCGAGGAAGAAGAAGAGGGACTAAGTCTGGCCGATCAATTAAAAATGTATAAGGCATATATTGAGGCCAGTAAAATTTTAGATGATTTATGGGCAAAGAACAGGATTGCTTATGGCCATTTAGAACCGCTGGTAAAACTCACAGAGTTTGTTGTTCCGGCCAATGCTAATTTAGAAAATTTGGCCATAAATTTTCAAACAGTTTTAAAACGTTTGTGTCCCATTTCTCCTTTGCCAAAAGTTACGGTAGATCATTCTATTTCTGTAAAACAGACAATAGACAAAATTAGAGCTCTGATTAATTCTAAGAAGTATTTTAATTTTAGTAAATTGTTATCTAATAAAAATAATCGTACGGAAATAATTGTTAGCTTTTTAGCCTTATTGGAATTATTAAAGAACAAAGTAATAAATATCCAACAAAATTCTTCTTATGGAGAATTAGAAATAGTTAAGTTATAAAGTAATTTTTAACTTTATAAATCTTATAACTTTAATATGTCAATTTTGTCAAAATTGGAGTCTATCTTGTTTGTCGCTTCTAAACCATTGTCAATTAAAAAAATCGTTGCTGTTCTAAAAGTAAGCAAAGAAGAGTCCGAGGCCGTGCTTAAAAATTTGCGAGAAAAATACAATCAGCCTGATTCTGGCGTAATATTAATGCAAAACAACGATGATTGGCAATTAGTATCAAATCCAGATAATCGCGATGTGGCGGAAAACTTTTTAAAGGCAGAAGTTTCTGGCGAGCTCACTCGTCCGCAGCTAGAAACGTTGACCGTAATTTCTTATTGTGGGCCAATAACCAAACCAGAATTAGAACAGATCCGCGGAGTTAATTGTGGTATTATTTTACGCAATTTACTTTTACGTGGTTTGATAAAAGAAGTAGAAAAACCAGAAAGTTTATTATCGGAATTTGAGGTGACTATGGATTACCTGCGCCATTTAGGAATTAGCAGTTTATCCGAGTTACCGGATTATGATAAATTACATAAACACCCATACATAGAAGAAATTAAAAAAGGTGATTAGCTATTATGTCTTATCTTTGGAGAATGATTAGCAAGGTTCTTCCTTACGCCTGTATTACAACTGGCGTGTTGTTGGTGTTGATCGCGCCCTTGTCTTTTTATTCTAATAAAAATTTAGTTGTACCCAATTTTCACATAGCGCCGATTGAAAAAGAAGCGCCAGTAGTTGGCGGCGATATTGCGATTAACAGTTCGGCAATAAATCGTCCTATGGCGCCAGTTTTAAAAAGTAAAATCAGTTTTACAGACAAATTAACAGCCAAATCAGTTTTGGTTATTGATGATAAAACTAAGCATGTTTTGTATGAAAAAAATAGTTTTGAAGCGCGCCCATTGGCTAGTATTACCAAATTGATGACAGCGATGGTTTTGATGGATCTGCCAATTAATTGGTCAAACACTACCACCATAATAGAAACAGATGGCAATAGCGATGAACTAGCCAACGAAGGAGAAATTTTTACTCTAGATGAATTGTGGCATTTAGCTCTTGTGGGGTCTTCTAATAAAGCCGTCAACGCTTTGGTAAGAGTGTCTGGTTTAACTAGTGGAGATTTTATAAAAAAAATGAATGTTAAGGCGCAGGATTTACATTTATCTTCGCTACGTTTTGTTGAGCCAACTGGTTTATCCGCTTATAATACGGGCAACGCTGTTGATATTGCCGAGCTTTTGCGAGAAGCTTTGCGGTTTGATAAAATTTATATTACCTTACGTATAGGCGAATATTATGCTAAACCGCTGAATAAAGAAAAGATGCGTCGTGTCTGGAGCACGGATTGGCTACTCACTAATTGGATTCCAAATGATTTTAACAAGAAAGATATTGCTGGTAAAACCGGCTATATATCTGAATCGCGTTATAATTTTGTAGTTAATTTAGCAGATAAAAGACAACATAAAATAATAGTTGCTGTTTTAGGCTCGGAATCAAACGAAAGTCGTTTTAACGAGGCTCGCGATTTGGCTAAATGGATATTTGAAAATTATTTGTGGCCAGATGATGAGAGGTATAATGAACTAGTAGAATAAAAAGAGCCTGGAAAGAGCGCAAAAATCGTGGTATAATTCAGTTATAAAGTTTATAACTTTTTAGTTTATGCTTCGTACTATTAAGCAAATTAAAAATCTAAAAGGCAAACGTGTTTTATTGCGCGTTGATTTTAACGTGCCAATAAAAAATGGCCGAGTAAAAGATGACTTTAAAATTAAAAAGAGCTTGCCGACAATTGAATATCTTTTGGAAAAAGGCGCTAAGATTATTTTAATGAGCCATTTAGGACGTCCTAAGGGTAAGGTTGTGCCTGAACTTAGATTAACAGCGCCGGCAAAAAGATTGTCAGAATTATTACATAGAAAAATAAAAAAATTACAAATATCAACAGGCAATGAAGTTGTCAAAAAAATAAATAAAATGAAACCAGCTGATATACTATTTTTAGAGAATATTCAATTTGAACCAGGAGAGATTGCCAAAGATGAAAAGCTGGCTAAAGAGTTGGCATCTTATGGCGATTATTTTGTAAACGAGTGTTTTGCTCAATCGCATCGTGATTATGCTTCTATATCTAAAATCGCGCGATATATACCGGCTTGCGCGGGTTTGTTGTTAGCAGAAGAGGTCGCAGGGCTTAGTAAAGTTATTTCTAAACCTAAAAAACCGTTTGTGGTAGTTTTAGGCGGCGCCAAATTGGAAACAAAAATTCCGATTTTAGAGAAATTGTTACCAATGGCCGATCATATTTTGATTGGCGGAGAGATTTTTAATACTTATTTGTGGGCTAAAGGCAACCAAGTTGGTGCTTCCCTGATTGATAAGGAATTTAAAAAGCAAGTGTTATTATATGGTAGTAAAAAGAAAATAATTATGCCAGTTGATGTAATAGTTGGCAAAGAAGACGGCAAAGAAGCAAAAGCGCTAGCTATTACCGAAATTAATAGATTAAAATCAAATATTGGTATATATGACATTGGTCCGATGACCATTAAGTTATTTGCTAAATATATTAAAAAAGCCAATACATTGATTTGGAATGGGGCTATGGGATATTTTGAACAGCACCCTTATCAATATGGGACTAATTCTATCGCTCGGCTCGTAGCGTCGCGATCCAAAGGCAAGGCGTATGGCGTTTGTGGTGGCGGCGAAACAGTAGAAGTTTTGCGTAAATTAAATTTAATATCTGACATAGATTTAGTTTCAACCGGTGGTGGCGCGATGTTGGAATTTTTAAGCGGTAAGAAGTTGCCGGGTGTAGAGGCGGTTGTAAAATCATAAAATTATACTAATTACCTTGAATTGCAAAACTCGTCTTGTCATCCTGAGTGTAGCGGAGCGAAACGAAGGATCTTTCTGTTAGAGCGCTTCTTAGCACGGAAAGATTCTTCCCCTTCGCTTCGCTCAGGGTCAGAATGACAGTAAAAATGATAGTTTCGTAATTCAAGGTAATTATTGATATTTTAGATCAATCCCGAAGTGATCCTCTAGGGATTAAAATAATTTTTAATTAATTAGAACAAACTTGCTAATTTACGCAAATTGTTCTTTAAGGGAGGTTTTATGCCTTTAGCAAAAAATAACAATGGCAAATCAGTGTCTTTGCCAAAAGTTAGCGCAATAGATACAAAGTCGTGTTGCCAAAAAAATAATGATTGCTGTAAAAATAATTGTTGTGGTGATTTTGGTAAAAAAATAATAAAAACTTTGGCTGGAATTTTGTTGGTATATGTAATATTTTATGTCGGCACTCTGGTTCATAATAATTTAAAAAAATATGAATATATAGGTAAAGCAGAAAAGGCCGAAAGAACAATGACCATTACCGGTTATGGCAAGGTAAATGGAAC
This sequence comes from uncultured Gammaproteobacteria bacterium, assembly GCA_964482695.1. Taxonomy (GTDB): domain Bacteria; phylum Patescibacteriota; class Patescibacteriia; order Magasanikbacterales; family GWA2-37-8; genus CAYZYP01. Next base: position 78,755 of record CAYZYP010000001.1, read on the forward strand.
CAATGATATAGCAGTAACCACTATTGGCTATACTAATACCGATCAGGATGTTTCCAAGGCGCAGGTAGCTAACAAAAAAGTAATGGATGCGGTAATTCAAGATTTAAAGGCAATGAGTATCGTTGATAAAGACATGCAAAGTGATTATTCTATTTATCCGGAATATACTTATACCTCGGCTAGCGGTAGCGTATTTAAAGGTTATAAAGTTACCAATCAGGTAACAATTAAAATAAGAGATCTTTCAAAAATTCAGAATGTGTTGTCTTTATCCAGTAAATATGGCGCTAACCAAATTAGCGGTTTAAGTTTTACTATTGACGATCCAGAAAATTTAAAAGAACAAGCCAGAACAAAAGCGCTAGCCGACGCTCAAAAGAAAGCCAAAATAATAGCCCAATCTATGGGGACGCGTTTGGGTGGTGTAATTTCTTATAGTGAATATGAAACAAGCGCCGGTAATGTCTACCCGGTTAATTACGCCCGTGGTGGCTCATTGGGCGCGGAAACGAGCGCTATTGTAAGTGGTAGCAAGGACGTAGAAATGAGTGTTAGTATTACTTACGAACTTAAGTAGATCTCATAATTTTTGTATTTATGAAAATTAAACAAGTGATTGGCCGTGAAATATTAGATTCGCGCGGCAACCCAACTGTTGAAGCCAAAGTAATATTGGAAAATGGTCTTTTTGCTGTGGCCTCGGTGCCGTCGGGCGCGTCTACTGGCACGCACGAAGCTTTGGAATTAAGAGATGGTGGCAAAAGATACGGCGGTAAAGGAGTTTTAAAGGCGGTGAAAAATATCAATACGATTATTAATCGATCGTTAGTTGGTAAAGAAATAACAGCTTTAAAAGAAATAGACGAAAAGATGATAAAGGTAGATGGGTCGGAAAATAAAAATAATTTAGGAGCTAACGCTATCTTGGCTGTTTCATTAGCGGCTACTCGAGCGGGTGCTTTGGCGATAAGAATGCCTTTGTATAAATATATACGCCAGGTGTATAATTTTAATGAAAAGAATTTCCGTTTGCCAGTGCCAACAATGAATATATTAAATGGTGGTCGGCACGCGGATAATGGTTTGACAGTGCAAGAATTTATGATTATCCCGCGTAATAAATTATTTCGTGAGCGGGTGCGTATGGGGTCGCAGATTTTTCATAGTTTAGCCAATTTGCTTAGTCAAAAAGGATATTCTACGGGGGTGGGAGACGAAGGTGGCTTTGCGCCTGAATTATTAAATAACGAACGTGCTATTCAGCTTATAATAGAAGCGATTAAATTAACCGGCTGGGAGCCTGGGCGGCATGTATTTTTGGGGTTAGATGTAGCGGCTTCGGAATTTTGCAGTCATGGTAAATATTATTTTATTAATAAAAAACAAGGCTGGCGAGCGGAAAAGATGATCGCTACTTACTCCAATTGGTTGAAAAAATATCCGATAATTTCCATAGAGGATGGTTTGGGCGAAGACGATTGGTCTAACTGGCAAATTTTAACTAAGGAATTAGGGAAAAAAACTATTTTAGTAGGCGATGATTTATTTGTAACTAATACCAAACGTTTGCAGAAAGGTATTACAGAGAAAGTGGCTAACGCTATTTTGATAAAAGTTAATCAAATTGGCACTTTAAGTGAAACAATAGACGCCATTACATTAGCTAAAAAGAATGGTTACCAAATTACTGTTTCCAATCGCAGCGGTGAAACCGAAGACACTTTTATTGCTGATTTGGCAGTGGCTGTTAATTCCGAGTTTATTAAAACCGGCTCTATGTCGCGGTCAGAGAGAATAGCAAAATATAATCGTCTGATGGAGATAGAAATGGAATTAGGGATATAGATTATCTAAATTATGCAAAGAAATAAAACCACACTTTTAATAATCATGGACGGTTGGGGTTTAACAAAACCAAATAAAGGCAATCCAATTACCCCGAAAACCGCGCCAAATTATTTTAATTGGTTAAAAAAATATCCAAATACGAAATTAAAAGCCAGTGGCAAAGACGTTGGTTTGTTTACGGGTGAAGACGGAAACAGTGAAGCTGGTCATTTAAATTTAGGTGGAGGGAGAATCGTAAAACAAGACGCGTTGTATATTTCTGATGCCATAAAAGACGGCACATTTTTTAAAAATAACGCTTTTAGCCAAGCTATTCATCATGTAAAAAAATATAATACCGCCGTTCATTTAATGGGGTTGTTATCAAATCATAACAGCGCGCATTCTTGTCCAGAGCACCTGTATGCTTTGTTGGATTTATTTCATAAAAATAATATAGTTCAGGTTTATTTACATCTTTTTACCGATGGCCGTGATTCTGGCCAGCATGACGCTACCAATCATTTAAAAAAATTAGAAAAACATTTGCGCGCTAATCAAGAGATCGCTACTGTCATGGGGCGGTTTTACGCCATGGACAGAAACAAACAATGGCGCAGAACTCAACAAGCGTACGAGGCCATGGTTAAAGGCTTAGGTTGTACTGCTACTAGCGCCGAAGAAGCTTTGGCGCAATCATACAATAGGAATACCACCGACGAATTTATCTGCCCAACCGTAATTATCAAAGACAACAAGCCGGTCGCGAAAATTAAAGATAATGACGCTATTTTCTTTTTTAACTTGCGCAGCGACAGGGCGCGGCAGTTAACCAAAGTATTTGTTCAGCCGAATTTTAAAAAAATGAATCAAGGCGCGTTTAACAGAATTCATTTACCAAAGAATACACGTTTTGTGGCCATGACTGATTTTGGCCCTGATTTGCCTGGTGTTTTAGCCGCTTTTCCTAGCCGTGATGTGGAAAATAGCTTAACACAGATATTATGTCCACGCCGTCAACTATATATTGCTGAATCCGAAAAATACGCTCATGTTACCTACTTTTTTAATGGTGGTTATGCTCAGCATTTTTGTGATGAATCTTGGGTAAAAATTGAATCGCCAAACGTGGAAAGTTATGATCAGAAACCAGAAATGAGCGCTAAAAAAGTGGCTGATTATTTAATTGGCGCTATTGAATCACAAACTTATGATTTTATTTTAGCCAATTTCGCCAATCCGGATATGGTAGGGCACACAGGAAATTTTTCTGCCGGCGAAATAGCGGTAAATACGGTAGATAAAGAAATAGAAAGGGTAATCAAAAGCTTAGTTAATTGTAATGGTCAAGGTATAATAACCGCGGATCATGGCAATATAGAAGAAATGATAAATCCTAGGACAGGAGAAATAGACACTGAACATTCGGCTAATCCAGTACCTTTTATTTTAATAAATTCATCAGTTAAAACAAACAAGCATTTACCAACAGGTAAACTAGGAGATGTAGCCCCAACGATTTTGAAATTAATGGCGATAGAAAAGCCAAGAGAAATGAATGGGAGAGCGTTGGTGTAAAATTATAATTTTCAAATATGTCTTATCGCCCTGTAGTATTAATAATTTTAGATGGTTGGGGAATAGCGCCAGCTAGCGAAGGTAACGCCATAACCGAAGCAAGAACACCAAATTTTCTCAAGTATTTGCGCGATTATCCAACCATGACAATACACGCCTCTGGGAATGAGGTTGGTTTATTATTCGGGGAAATGGGAAATTCAGAGGTAGGCCATTTAAATATTGGCGCCGGGCGTGTTTATTACCAAACTTGCCCGCGCATTAATAAAGAAATTAGTGATGGTACATTTTTCAAAAATGAAGCTCTGCTTAAGGCAGTTAATAAAGCAAAAGAAAACAAATCGCAATTACATTTAATTGGTTTATTAAGCTCTGGCAATGTTCATTCTAGCAATGATCATCTTTATGCTTTGCTAGAGTTGTGCAAACAACACAAATTAACTGATAATGTATTTATTCATGCTATTTTAGATGGCCGTGATTGTGTTTATAATTCTGGCAAGGAATTTATTAAAGATTTACAGGAAAAAATAAAGCAATTACGTATTGGCAAAATAGCCACCTTGTCTGGTCGCTATTATGCCATGGACAGAGATAATCGTTGGGAACGAACAGAAAAAGCTTATCAAGCGATTGCCGAGGGTAAGGCCGAAAGAACTGGTGAAAATCCGCTTAAAATTATAGAAGAATCATACAATAAAAAGAACTATGATGAAGAATTTATCCCTACGGTTATCACCAAAGATGGTGCTCCAATAACTACTATTAAAAATGGCGACGCGGCGATTTTTTTTAATTTTCGTCCCGATCGAGCGCGGCAATTAACAAAAGCTTTTGTTGTTCCTAGTTTTGAAAAATTTAATAAAAATTTCTTATCAGATTTAACCTTTGTTACTCTAAGTGAATATGAAAAACAATTACCCGCCACAGTCGCTTTCGCGCCAATGGTGGTGCATAATTGTTTGGCCGAAGTAATTAGTAAAGCCGGTAAGTGGCAATTACACATCGCAGAAACAGAAAAATACGCTCATGTCACTTTTTTCTTGAATGGCACTGTAGAGGAGCCATTTCGGGGCGAGGAACGTTTACTGGTGCCATCACCAAGAGTTTCTAGCTATGATCAAAAGCCAGAGATGTCAGCATCGGAAGTAACTAAATTAGTTAATAAAGCTATTGACGATGGCAAATACGATTTTATAGTTGTAAATTTTGCTAATCCAGATATGGTTGGCCATACCGGGGTTTTGGAAGCTGGTATAAAGTCGTGCGAAGTAACAGATAAATGTTTGGGAAATGTGGTAGAAAATGTCTTAGCTCACGGCGGTGTGGCTTTGGTAACAGCCGACCATGGCAACGCAGAAGAAATGGTTAATTTACAGACAGGCGAGATAGACAAAGAACATTCTACCAACCCAGTGCCATTTTTAGTAATAAGCAAAGATTATATGGGGCAGGCAGGGTCAGGTGGCGATGCTCCAGAAGGGGATTTAAGTCTATTGCAACCAGTAGGTATGTTAGCCGATGTGGCGCCGACTGTTTTAAAATTAATGGGTATTGATAAACCAGAAGAAATGACCGGGCAGGCGTTGATATAACTAATGAAGTTGTTTTTTAATATTTTCCACTACTTCTTTTTCTACATCCGCGAGCTTTTTATTTTCTATTGTAAAAGAAGCTCGTTTTTTATTACCAACAGGATTAAAAGGCAAAGCAAGCATTTTAGCGTCATAACGGTCCTCTACCGAGATTAGGCCGTTAATTTTGTTTGTCGTGGTTTGTGTCGTGTCTTCGTATAATAGTAAGGTAACTTTTGCTTCTGGTGAATTAATGATTAATTCATCAATAACTTCGTGCAGATCTTCTTCATTAGCTTGCGAGCGGGCAAAATCTTCACGAGTGATAGTTGTCCAAACCAAACCGGTTTGGCGATCACTTTGTAAATGGGTTAAAGCTTGCCCCCAAATTTTTAAAGAAGAAATAGAACGGTTATGATAAAGGTGCTTAATTATTTTTTCTCTGTCAGCCCCCAGTTTCATTAGTTGGCTGGCGGTATTTAAAGTGTCAGGAGTGATATTAGTTGCTTTAAAACCGCGGGTTTGGCTGATGATTCCTGATAGTAAGGCAGTGGCGATATTTTCATCAATATTGGTTTCTTTGATTTGTAGCATGATCTTAAAAGAATTTTCCGCGGTAGAAGCAGAAGGCAAATCAATTAAATTAATTAGGCCGTAATGTTCATTGTTAACATTATGGTCCAGATTGATTATTGGTAGGCGATAGAACAAGTCGGTGTTGTTGGTAAAAATTTCGCCCAAAGATTCTAGATCGGGCGTATTGATCGTCATTATGGTATCGTATTTAAAAGAAGATTGAGCGGTTCGCAGTTCATTTTTAGTGATTACTCCTTGTTTAGGGTTAATATGAATAGACAGCCAACCGTCTTTAATATCATAGCTTAAAGAATCTACTTTTGATTTGGAAACATCTACTTTAATGGTAAATTTTTGTAGGTGAGTGATTTCTGATTTTATTTCTTCATAACCGGTTAAGAATCTTAAATTTTTTGTCGCGCCAAAATTTTGCGAGACAATATCTACTTGTTTGTATTGTTTTTCTAAAAATATTTTCCAAGCCAAAGCGCAACCTATAGCGTCTAGATCATATTTTGGTTCAAAAACAATCAAAATATAGTGACTGTTTTCTAGTATCTTGGTTAGTTGTTGGATATCATTTAACGCCATAATGAACTGGGCATTTTATCAATATTTGGCTAAACAGTCAATAGATATAGGTGTGGATTGATTTTTTGGAGTAAATCTAGTAAAATACAGCCATTGTCTATAGATATTATGCCAGAATTAGCCAAAGCTTACGAGCCGCAAAAATACGAAGATAGAATATATAAACGCTGGGAAGAAAGCGGGTTTTTTAATCCGGATGTTTGTGTTGAGCATGGTGTTTGTAAAAAAGACGCCAATTCTTTTACTATTATTTTGCCACCACCTAATGTTACCGGTACTTTGCATATGGGCCATGCCGCCATGTTGGCCATAGAAGATGTCATGGTTCGTTATCACCGTATGAAGGGCGAAAAAACACTGTGGCTCCCGGGCACGGATCACGCGGCTATTGCCACGCAAACCAAAGTAGAAAAACTTTTGATAGCTAAGGGGATGAAAGATCCGCGTCAAGAATTGGGCAGGGAAAAATTTTTGAGTGAAGTGGATAAATTTGCCAAAGAATCTCACGATATTATAGTTAATCAAACAAAAAAAATTGGTTCATCTTTGGATTGGAGCAGGGAAGCGTTTACATTGGATGAAAAGAGAAATTTAGCGGTTAGAACTGTTTTTAAGAAAATGTATGATGATGGTTTGATTTATCGCGGTTACCGGATTGTTAATTGGTGTCCACGGTGTCATTCTACTTTGGCTGATGACGAGGTGGAGTATAAACCTGCTAAAACAAAATTGTATTGGATAAAATACGGTCCTTTTATTTTGGCGACAACTCGTCCAGAAACAAAATTGGGCGATACGGCAGTCGCGGTGCATCCGAAAGATAAAAGATATAAAAATATGGTAGGTAAGAAGTATATGATACCTGGGGTGTTGGGTGAATTTGAAGTCATAGTGGTGGCCGACGAAGCAGTGGATATGGAATTTGGCACGGGAGTCATTAAAGTTACGCCATACCATAGTTTTGCTGATTACGATATAGCTCAGAGACAACATTTAGTAGGCAAACAGATTATTGATGAGGATGGTAAAATGATGGCCAATTGTGGCAAGTATGCTGGCATGAAAACTGAAGAGGCGCGTAAGGTGATCGCAGAAGATATGGAAAAAATGGGTTTAATAGATCGCGTAGATGAAAATTATGAAAACAGTTTATCTGTTTGTTATCGTTGTGGGCATACAATAGAGCCAATTCCTTCTCGTCAATGGTTTATAGATGTTAATAAAGAATTTAAAATAGCAGATAGTAAACTGCAAAATATTAAAAAAGGGCAGAAAGTGACTTTGAAAAAGTTAATGCAAGTAGTGGTAAAAAGCAATCAGATAGAAATTATTCCAGATAGGTTTAATAAAACATATTTTAGTTGGATAAATAATTTACGCGATTGGTGTATATCTAGACAAATTTGGTATGGTCACAGAATCCCAGTGTGGTATAAAGATGAAGAAATTTTTGTTGGTACAGAAGCGCCCGCGGAAGATGGTTGGAAACAAGATCCAGATACTTTAGACACTTGGTTTAGCTCTGGGCTTTGGACTTTTTCTACTCTTGGTTATCCGGATTTAAATTCAACAGATTTAAAAAATTATCACCCAACCTCGGTTTTAGAAACTGGTTATGACATCTTATTTTTCTGGGTGGCTAGAATGATACTCATGACAACTTACGTTTTAGGCGACATTCCTTTTAAAAAAGTATATTTGCATGGATTGGTTCGAGATGAAAAAGGGCAAAAAATGAGCAAGTCCTTGGGCAACGTGATTGACCCATTGGATATGATAAAAAAGTATGGCGCGGATGCCACCAGATTGTCATTACTTGTTGGTACCACGCCAGGCAATGACATGAAGCTATCCGAAGAAAAAATCGCTGGTTTTAGGAATTTTGCCAATAAGTTGTGGAATATTAGTAGATTTATTTTATTAAATATAGATAAGCCACAAAGTAAATTAGATAGCCCAATACCCAGAACTTTTTTTGATAGATGTATATTGCACCAATTAAACAAACAAGCATCATTTGTCACAAACGATATAGAAGAATTTAGGCTCTCCGCCGCGGGTGAAAGACTGAGAGCTTTTACTTGGAATATTTTAGCTGATTGGTATTTGGAGATAGCTAAGATAGAGGGAAATAAATCTGAAATATTAAATTATATTTTAAATAGTCTGCTTAAATTATGGCATCCATTCATGCCTTTTGTAACCGAAGCGATTTGGCAAGAGATTTATGGGAAAGAAAATATATTAATGATCCAGTCTTGGGTTGATGTATTTAATGTTGAAACTACTGTTAATAATAAAAATGAACCAATTGCAAGATGGCCGAAAGTTGGTAGCCAGCAGGCATTGGAGATGTTTGATTTGGATGAAGGGTGGAATATTATTATAGGAGTAATTGGACATATTAGAAAGTTGCGCGCTGATTATAAAATAGAGCCAGCCAAAAAATTAAACGTGGTAATTAACGCTGGCAAAAAGATCGGCTTATTAAAAGAAAACGAAGCAGTTATCAAAGGTTTGGCCAGATTAGAGAGTGTTAAGATAGAAGAAAAAATAGCTAAGCCAAAAAATTCCATTGGCTTTGTTGAAAGTGGTATAGAGGTGTATATTGATCTAGAGGGGGTTGTTGATGCGGGAAAAGAACAGAAAAGGTTAGAAAAAGAAATAGTGGAATTAAAAAAATATACTGGTAATTTAGAAAAAAAATTAACTAATAAAGAATTTATTAAAAACGCGCCAAAGGAAATTATAGAAAAAGAAAAACAAAAGTTAAGCGAAGCCCAAGAAAAGTTAGAAAAATTACAAAAACAATTAACAGATTTAAAATAGTATATGAAAATAAATACCGACAATCAAAAAATAGAAGAAGTTTTAACTCGTTCAATTGACACAATTTATCCAAGTAAAAAAGATTTTACAGAGATGTTAAAATCCGGCAAACAGTTACGTGTATACATGGGTATAGATCCAACTGCTACTTATGCTCATTTGGGCCACGCTACTAACTATATTATTTTGCGTCGCCTCCATGAATTAGGGCATAAAATAATTGTTTTAATAGGCGATTTTACCGCTATGATTGGCGACCCGAGCGATAAAAGTTCTCTGCGTCAACGCCTTACCAAAGAACAAGTTCAAGAAAACATGAAAACATTTAAAGCGCAAATAGGAAAAATTTTAGATTTTAATAATAAAGAAAATCCAATTGAATTAGCGTTTAATTCTGATTGGTTGGCGAAATTAACTTTTAGTGACGCCGTTGAATTGGCTTCTCATTTCACTGTCCAACGCATGTTAGAAAGAGATAATTTTGAAAAAAGAATAAAAGAAGAAAAGCCTTTGTATGTTCATGAATTTTTTTATCCTTTAATGCAAGGTTATGATTCTGTGGCTCTAAATGCCGATGTAGAAATAGGTGGCACAGATCAGACTTTTAATATGTTAGCTGGCCGTACTTTGGTTAAGGCTTATCAAAACAGAGAGAAGGTGGTTATTACCACGACTCTTTTGGAAAACCCGGTTACTGGGGAAAAATTAATGAGTAAGAGTTTGGGTACTGGCATTGGTTTAGACGAAACGCCAAATGATATGTTTGGCAAAACAATGGCTTTGCCGGACGAAGCCATAATACAGGTATTTATAGATTGTACTTATTTAAAAATGACAGAAATTAAAGAAATGGAAAAAGCTTTAAAAAGTGGTGCCAATCCGCGTGATTTAAAATTAAAGTTGGCTTATGAAATAGTGAAAATGTATCATTCGTCAGAAGACGCTGAAAAAGCTAAAGAATATTTTATTAGCACCTTTAGTAAAAAAGAAATACCAACAGAAATACCAGAAATCAAGCCAACAAATTATGATATTATTACAGTGCTGACCGAAGCCAAAATTTGCGCCAGTAAAACCCAAGCACGACAGGTAATAGCGCAAGGCGGAGTAAAGATAAATGATAAAAAGATAAATGATATCGCCACTAAAGTTAGCACTGGCGATGTGATACAAAAGGGGAGTAGATGGTTTGTAAAGGTAAAATAATTTTCTATGTCTCTAATTAAAGCAGAAATTATAAAAATATTAAACAAAGCTGGCGTAAAAGGCGAATTTGAATTAGTAGTTCCTCCAAAATCAGAGATGGGTGATTTTTCGTTTGCCTGTTTTGAACTAGCAAAAGCAGAGAAGAAAAATCCGGTAGAAGTGGCAAAAGAAATAGTAAAAACCGTAGGGGCAGGTCGTGACCTGCCCGTACAAATATTAGAAAAAATCACAGCCATTGGCCCATACGTCAATTTCTATTTAAACAGTGCCGCAATAGCCGAAGTGGTATTAAAAGAAGTTAAAGATAAAAATTTTGGTAAAAGTAAAATTGGCGATAAGAAGAAAATAATGGTGGAATTCGCGCATCCTAACACTCACAAAGCGTTTCATATTGGCCATTTACGCAACGCGATTACTGGCGAAAGCATGGTGCGAATTTTGGAAAATGCCGGTTACAAAGTAGTTAGGGCAAATTATCAAGGCGACGTGGGAATGCATATCGCGAAATGTTTGTGGGGAATTTGGCATAATAATTTTTGTCATTCCGAGGAGCGAAGCGACGAGGAATCTCTGTCTCAAAAAATGTTAAGACAGAGATCCCTCGCTGCGGCTCGGGATGACAAATTGGAAACCATTGACGACAAAGTAAAATTTTTGGGTGAAGCGTACGTGCGAGGGAGTACGGCATTTGAAGAAGATGAAAAAGTTAAAGAGGAAATTATAGAAATAAACGATAAAATATATTCACAAGATAAAAGTATTAAAGAATTATACAAAACAACTAGAAAATGGAGTTTGGCATATTTTGATAAAATATATAAGCGGTTGGGGACGCGTTTTGATCGTTTATATTTTGAATCAGAAACATTTAAAAAAGGCAAAGAAATTGTCTTAAAATTTTTATCCAAAGGCGTGTTTATTGTTGGTGAAGGCGGGGCAATTGTTTTTGAAGGTTCCAAATACGGCTTGCACGACCGAGTGTTTGTCAATAGCAAAGGTTTTCCAACTTATGAAGCAAAAGATTTGGCTTTGGCGGAATTGCAATTTAAAGAATATAAGCCAGAGATGATTTTGCATTTGGTGGCCAAAGAGCAGACCGAATATTTTAAAGTAATGTTTAAGTCTTTGGAATTTACTTTCCCCAAAAGCAAAGAGCGAGAAAAACATTTAGAATATGGCTGGGTAAGTTTAAAAGAAGGCAAAATGAGTTCACGTACCGGGCAAGTGGTATTAGGAGAATGGTTGCTTGATGAAGTAAAAAATAAAATTGCTGAAATAATGAAAGATAATAAATTTTCTGATAAAGAAAAAGTGATAGAAAAAATAGCTATCGCGGCAGTAAAGTATTCCATGTTAAAAACTGGCGTTAGAAATGATATTAAATTTGATTTTAATGAATCAATTAGTTTAACAGGTGATTCCGGACCGTATCTACTGTATATCGTGGCGAGAATAAATAGCATTTTGGCAAAAAGTCAAAATGTGGATTGTCATTCCGAACCCCGACTAAGTCGGGGTGAGGAAGCTCTGCCCCAAAAAACATTAAGACAGAGATCCCTCGCTGTGGCTCGGGATGACAAGAAAACATTGTTAGAAAAAAGTCTTTTGTTGCACTTGTCTGAATTTTCAACAATAACAAAATTAGCGGCCGAGAGTTTTGACCCATCTAAAATCGCTAAATACTTGTTGGATTTAGCGCAAAAATTTAATGAATTTTACAGCCAATGTCCAATACTCCAAGCCGAAGAAGAAACACAAAAGTTTCGGTTACGGTTAATTAAAGAGGTTAGGCAGGTAATGGAAAGGGGATTATATTTATTGGGGATAGAGACGGTAAAAGAAATGTAAAACCACGGATTTTTACGTGGTTTTTTTATCCACAGAAGGTATACTTTACAGTGTAACTAATGAGGTGTACTGTACCATTAAATGGATTGACCATAGATATGACCAAAGCAGACAGTATTGAACGTTTGGTGATAAAAATCCCCAAAAGCGTGGCGGATTATTTTCGTAGTGCTTTTCCGCACGGCAAACGCAGTGAGTTTTTAGCCAAATGTATTTTGGATTATAAACACCAAGAGGAAATAAAACAGATGGAAGATGATTTGCGAGAGGCGGCAAAAAATAGACAAGAATAGTATGAATCATGATATAGAAAAAATGTATTGTGGAGTAATAAATCGCGGGGATATTTTTGTCTGTGAATATGAGAAAAAACAATTAGAAGTAGTTGTTTTGCAAGATGGTATTTTAAATAGTAGTTTGCCAACCGTTGTCTGCGCTCTTGCTAGGTCTATTGCCAAAGATGAAAAATTTTTTCCTAACGAAGTTTTATTACAAGCCAAAGAAACATTATTTATCGCAGATTATATTTGTCAGTTGCACAAAATAATAACAATAGACAGAAGAGCGATGTTAAAAAAAATAGGCAAGGTAAGCGAAGAAAAGTTAAAAAGTATTTATAAAGCGTTGGATGTGAATTTGGGGAGGTTTCGGGATAGAAATTAATTTAAAAACACGCGCAAATGTTATTCATTGCGCCAGCGGTCAGTATATATTTTAAAAGAAAAAAACAGTTATCCGTTTGCCTTTTTGCCTTTCGGCAAAAAGTTTTCCGACTACTTTTTTCTTTTAAAATATATACTGACCGCTGGCGAATCGTAAAAAAGATAATATTTTTATTTGCTCTTTAAAATCAAAATATATTTTGGGCGAGTTGCCCTTGTTTTTGTTTGTTTTGACGTTTTTGGTAACGTCTTTTTTGTTGATGTGGGTTTTAAGCAGATAAAGACAAGGGTAATGGTGCCCTTTTTTATTTTTTTCCAAGAGCCCACCAAATGGGCGGAAGGAGTTGATTCATGGACACCAACCATGGAAACCCCACCCGCCCGGGGAAATGGGCGAAAATTCCGCGTGTGGCCTTTGTGGCTCACGCGTTATTGCCCGGCTATAGCTCCACGGCGCTGATTGAACAGCGCTTGCATGAGCTTGGCCGGGACTGCTGGCCTGGATCTGGCGAGGATCCGGGTTGGATAAAATGGTTTAGTTTTCCTGTCTGCCCCCCGTCGCAGTCTAGCGGCCAGCCGATCTGGGTTGACTTTTACGTCATCCCAGTGTTGGCGCCACGGTTTCTTAAAGCCGTGGTGGCTGGGCAGGCATACAATTGGGCCGAGGAAGTGGCACTCGCCGCCATTTCCGAAGCCCAAGCCGATGGAGTTGAACTGACCCTGGGTTGGGGTGCTCTGACCAAGTTGGCCACTAATCACGGCCAGCTGTTTCTGGAAAAGCACCCCGAACTTAGTGGGCAGTTTAATTCTACACACGGTGATGCCGGCACCGCCCTGTTGGTAACAGAGGGTTTGATGCGGGCGGGCGTGGAGCCCGGTTGTCGTGTTGCCGTGATGGGCGCCAATGGCGCCATCGGCGACGCGGTGAGCCGGGTAATCACCACAGTAATTCAGCCGGAGAGTATTCTCTTGGTCGGCAAGGCGGACCGACCGGGAGAGACAAAAAATCTCTCCAGGCTGGAGGAACTCAAGTCGCGGGTGCGAGGTCATGTCCGCGGTGGAGCCACTGAGGTGGCCATTCACCAGGATAAGACACGCGCTTGCCGCGATCATCGCAGCGATGTGGTGGTCGTGGCGACCACCGGCATGGATCTCTCTCCGAGAGAAGTGCCGGTGGGGGCGCTGGTTATGGATATGACCACGCCCGCTGCTTGCCAGCTTGACCCGAGCTGGGGCGGTCATCTAGTTTTGACCGCCGGATGCGGGGAATTCTCTCCCGAGGTTCTGCCCTCGGGGTTTGGAAATATAGGCGGCCGCCGACTGATTGATGCCGGCGCCGGTGGTCCTCGAATCATCTGGGGCTGTACGGGCGAAACCATCGCCCGGGCGGTCTTCGGATGGCGAGGCCATTTGGCCGGGACGGCGATTCCCATGGACGCTCTGGAGTGGTGTTCTGACCACTTCGAGCGTCTGGGATTAGTCTCCCAGCCGCCTCTGAGTTTTAACAACCCAATCAGTTGGTCGCGCGTGCGAGAATTTGTCCAATTCTCGCGGTCGGCGCGGCCGCTGAAGGGGTTGATGAGGCGTTCTCCTCCCGCCAAGGAGGCGCCTATGGATTTGGGCGGCGTTCGCGCCGTCCTGTATCCAAAATAACCGCCCCGCGTGTTCACACCGCGGGGCGTTCTCTTTTTGTTAGTATTTTTTTGTGGTATAATATTATTATCATTCTTCTTAACTTCGTAATTTTTATTTTCATGTTTACAGAAGTTTTTACTATTTTACCATTAGCCTGTGCCATATCAGTGGCATTATTTGGTTTTTTTATTTTGTCAAATAATTATAGATCAAGAATGAATCAATTGATGTTTGGTTTTTGTTTATCTATGTTTTTTTGGCAATTTGGTACTTTTATGATGTTTGGCACCAGAGTAGACGACACGCATACAGCTGTTTTTTGGGATAGATTTGTTTATATAGGCGTGGTGTTTATGCCATCTTTAATGCATCATTTTAGTTTGATTTTTACTGATAATAAAAAACAGAGAAGTTTATTGGTTATAAATTATATTTTATCTTTTTTATTTTTAGTTGCTAGCCGTTCGGAATATTTTGTTAGTGATTTATTTATATACTCTTGGGGCGCTCATTCAAAAGCAAAAATTTTACACACAGTATTTTTAGGTTATTTTTTCTTGGGCACAGGTCTATTTTTCTTTAATGTTTATAGATATTACCGAGCGGCAAAAGAAAAAATAGTTAAAATACAATCTATCTATGTATTTTTGGCTTTTGCTATTGTTATTTTTATTGGTGGCTCGGCCTATTTATATGCTTATGGCATAGACACAAAATTTCCTTTTGCCTATTTTACTGGTTTAATTTTTCCTGTTTTACTTTTTTACGCGGTTACCAAACACCATTTATTAGGTGGTAAAATGATACTTATCGAAGTATTAGTTGGTTTGGCTTGTTTTGTTTTGTTAACAGAGATGTTTTTGGCGAGATCAACTAGCGAATTAATTATCAGAATATTGATTGCTTTGATTATAACAATGATTGGCGTGCTATTAGTTATTTCCGTACGCAAAGAAATCCAGCGTCGCGAAGAAATCACCCAACTAGCCCACTCGCTAGAAAAAGCCAATTTGCGGCTAAAAGAATTAGACCAGCAAAAAACAGAATTTTTATCCATTGCTTCACACCAATTGCGCACGCCATTGTCGGTTTTAAATGGTTATCTGGAACTGTTAAAAGATGGCGACTATGGCAAGCCCACCAAAGGCATGTTAGAAGTAATAGACAATATGGAAATCAGTAATGGTCATTTGGTAAAATTAATAGATAACTTTTTAGATATTTCGCGCATAGAACAAGGCCGAACCAAATTTAATTTTATTCAAGTAGATTTGTGTAAATTAGTCGCTAGCGTGGTAGAAGAATTACGCCAGCGCGCTTTGGATAAAGGCTTAAAAATTATTTGGCAGACAGAAGCTTGTTCTACCACCAAAGTAGAAGTAGACGAAGAGAAGATTAGGCATGTGGTGTTTAATTTTATAGATAATGCTATTAAATATACCGACAGTGGCACAATTAAGGTTAAGATGGAGCCAGAAGATAATGGCTTCGCAATAATGATAAAAGACCATGGGCTTGGTTTTGGTAAAGTAGACGAAGCTAATTTTTTTCAGAAATTTTATCGCGGTGAAAATGTTAAGGGCATTAATGTCAATGGCACCGGTTTGGGCCTTTATGTCTGTCGCAAGTTTATAGAAGCCCATAATGGCAAAATTTGGGGCCATAGCCAGGGCAAAAATAAGGGCAGTGAATTTGGTTTTTGGATACCGGCGAAGAGAAATGGGTAACCCTTTCCTCATTCCTCAAAATATAGTATTATATACCCACTAACTTAACTTAATTTAATTTTAACAAGTATGATTTTTCAAAAGAAAACGACATTTTTAGAAGAAATGACAAATAATAACGCCAATTTAGTCACACCTGCGCAATCCAGAGAAGATGATGACGTAGAGACAGTCGTTGGCCCATCTGTTCACGTAGAAGGGGATTTAAGCTCTTCTGGCAATATTCTGGTAAAAGGCATGGTATCCGGCAATGTAAATACTACCAAACATCTAACAGTAGAGCCAGGAGCCAAAATAGTAGCCAACGTACATGCCGGAAGTGCCAAGGTATCAGGTGAAATAAAAGGCAATGTTAAAATAAAAGATTCTTTAGAACTTACTTCTTCAGCGCGGATTTTGGGCGATATTTCGGTAAAAGTATTGACTGTTGAACCAGGCGCTGTTTTATACGGCAAAATTTCCATGCCAGGGATAGAAGCAACAGAAAAGCAAACACCAGGGAAAAGGATAATTAAGAAAAGCACTGGCGAGTCAATGAATAATAACGAGGCATAAATCCTAAATTGACATAATGGGATTTTGGATTTCAGTTTTTTTAAGTTATGTACGTCTATCTTTACGACAATTTTTTGCGTCATAAAAGTTTTTCTTCTACAATTAAAGCCATGGAAGTTAAATTAACAGACTATGGTATTGCCGGGAAAATTTTACGTTTGCATAATTATATTGACGTAAAACCGATAATTGATGATGAGATAAAAAAAGGCGCTAAAACCATTGTAATAGTGGGTAATGACGCCACCTTTGGCCAAGTATTATCGCGGGGAGCAACTTGTGATTGTGTTTTTGGTTTTTTGCCAGTAGGCCCGGATAATACCATTGCCGATGTGCTCGGTGTTTCAATTGGAGTTGATGCTTGTGACGTGTTATCACGTCGTCGCAAAGAAAAACTAGATGTAGGCTGGATGAACAATCGTTATTTTGTTTCCCAACTTAGAGTACCGCCAGCAAAAGTAGAAGTAATTTATGATGAAAAGTTTAAAGCTAGTTCTAGAGATAAAATGGAAGTTGTTGTCTGTAATTTACAGCCATTTTATTGGAAACGAGATAAAAAAGATTCCGAACAGCAAGTAGTTCATCCACAGGATGGAAAATTAGAAGCTTTTTTGCGGCCATTGACAAAAAAGCGTTGGTGGGGTTATAACTACGAAGAGCCGAGCGTCTTTCCGTTTGAAGAAATGGAAATAATCGGTGACGAGGCTTTTGCCGTAGAAGCAGATGGTAAATATTCAAAAGAAGTGCGGTTAAAAATACGTTTGGCGAGGAATAAGATAGAGATGATAGTAGGGAGAAATAGGAAGTTTTAGTAAAAAACAAGTGTCATTCATTTGCCCGGGTGGTGAAATTGGTAAACACGCCATTTTGAGGTGATGGTGTCGCAAGGCTTGGAGGTTCGAGTCCTCTCCCGGGCACTAAAATTAATTTTTATGCGTTATTTAATCGGCTTGGCAATGGTTGGTTTTGGTGTTATATTAATAATAAAGACCAAGTGGTTTGTAGAGAATTTTGGCACCAGTGCTTGGGCCGAAGAAAAAATGGGCACTGCTGGCGGCACGCGTTTGATGTATAAATTAATTGGTTTGGGCTTTATATTTTTCGGCATGATGGTAATAACCAATATGATCGGTGGATTTTTAATGGCAACGATTGGGAAATTATTTATGAGATAAATTTAATTATTATGTCTCACTCGGGCACCGCTTTAATTGATCCGTATAAAGTTTTTGAAAAAGTAGGCTTATCTCCTGGGATGCGGGTGGCTGATTTTGGTTGTGGCCGCACTGGTCATTTTGTTTTCCCTAGCGCCAAAATAGTAGGTGAAAAGGGGATAGTTTACGCCATAGATATTATTAAAAACATATTAGAAAGCATCAAGAGCTTGGCAAAAAGCGAAGGTTATGATAATGTGCAAGTGATTTGGTCTGATGTTGAGCTTGTTGGGAAAACACCAATACCGGAAAATAGCCTAAATGCCTGCTTTTTTATCAATTTATTGTCCCAAGTAAAAGAAAGAGAAGCTGTTATCAAAGAAGCTTCGCGCTTATTGAAAAACGATGGTTATTTGGCCGTAATAGACTGGCATAAAAAATTAGGTCTTTTGGGGCCCAGTGAAGCACAAAAAGTTTTGCCGGAATTGGTAATTAATTTTGCTAAAGATAGTAATTTAAAATTACAAGAAAGCACCATGATGAGCGATTACCATTATTTGTTGATTTTTAGAAAATAATATATTATGAGTATACAAAATATTTTTATTATTAATTATTGGCTTAGCCAACCTTTGCCAGCTTATGGTTTTACACTATTATTATTAGTAGGCGGCTTTTTGTTTTTTATAATTGTTGGTTTAGTGCTAAGAATAGTGATACAGACTAAAAAAGACAAATCAATAAGAGTGGCTTTGAAACGTTTGAGTAATTTTTGTATGGTTATGGGGTTGCTTGGCCTGATGTGGATGTTTTTTCGTCAACAAAACGTATTTTTTTTATCTTGGCGATTTTGGTTATTGATTTTGATAGGCATCGCCGCTTGGTGGTTAGTGCGTATTTTAGAATATGTTATTCGTCGCGTACCAGTAATTAAACAAGAGCAAGCTGAACGAGAGATAAAGGCTAGATATTTATAACTATATATTATGTCAAGGAGGGCAAAAAATATAGGCGACTGGGGTGAAAATCAAGCCGTAGAATTTTTAAGACGGCATGGTTTTGAAGTAAGAGAACGCAATTATCATGCCACAGTCGGAGAAATAGATATAATCGCCGTCAAAGACGGTGATTTTTATTTTATTGAAGTAAAGACAAGGTGTGGTAGATCTGATTTGGCTAATGATTTAACTATTACTAAAAACAAGAAATTCCGCTTGTCTAAAACCGTTAGACATTATTGCTATCATCGCCAAATAGTTAATACATCTTTGATTTTGGCTGGTCTGGTAGTGGCGGTAGATAGATATATCAAGAGGGTAAAATTTCGATTTTGCGTATTCTATTGACTGTTATTAGTTTTTTTGTTAAAATGTTGTTAATTAATAAAATTTAATATAATTTAGTATGAATTTCAAACAAGAACGCACTTATGTTATGATAAAACCAGACGGTGTTAAAAAGGGTTTGATTGGCGAAATTATTCGTCGTTTTGAACAGCGTGATTTAAAGATTGTTGCTTTGGAAATGTTTATGCCCACCAGAGAGCAAATTGACAATCACTATCCAAAAGATGAAAGTTGGATAAGGCGTTTGGGGCAAAAAACATTAACCACTTATGAAAAATATAAACTAGATCCAATGAAAGAATTAGGTGTTAACGACGAGTTTGAAATAGGGAAAATGGTACGTGGTTGGTTGGTAGATTACATGGTTTCTGCTCCTTTGGTACGAATGGTAGTAGAAGGCGTGCACGCTGTTGATATGGTAAGAAAAATTTGCGGGAATACTCTGCCATATTTAGCTGATATGGGAACAATCAGAGGTGATTATTCTGCCGATTCGCCAGCCGTGGCCAATATGGAAAAAAGAGCTGTGATGAATTTGGCGCACGCGTCGGAAACAGCCACCGAAGCAGAGCACGAAATTAAACACTGGTTTGGGGATAGAGAAGTAATTTTTAAATATTCACGATTTACGGATTAGCAACCTTTATAGGTACGCCTTATAGGCACGCCTAAATGTTACGCATGGCGCCAAGGGATATGACTTTTTGGATCACAGGCTTTCGCCTGATGCCCAAAAAGTAATATCCCTTGGCGTGACGCATTAATGAATAATTAAGACGCTGAGAAGCGTCTTTTGGATTAAGTTGAATAATGGTATAATATAGGATATATTTTGGCTAAAATATAAATTTAATTTTTATGTCTAATACAAAATTAGTTGTCGCGGTTTTAGGCGCTGGCAATATGGGTACGGCAATTTCCCAGGTAATTGCCCAAAATGGTTATCAGGTTAATCTTTGGAATCACGAAGGTGACAAAGAACCACTAGAGCAAATAGAAAAATATAGTGAAAATAAAAAATATTTATTAGGCGTAAAATTATCTAAAAATATTTTTCCTCAGCCGGATATTGCCAAGGCAGTAGAAAAAGTAAAGATAGTATTTTTTGTGGTACCTAGTTTTTTTATGGAGGCGGTAGTGAAAAAAGCGAGTAAATATTTGCAACTACGAACAGTTTGCGTGGACGTGTCAAAAGGCTTGGATGAAAAATCTTTGGGGCTTATTCCTGATATAATAAAAAAGAATTTACCGGTTTTATCGCGCCCACTGGTAGCTACTATTTCTGGTCCAGCCATAGCTGGCGATATGGCTCGTGGCGGTTTTACGGCTATGAACGTAGCCTCGGCCAGTATTGATAGTATAAAATTAATTAAACAAGTATTGGAAAATAATAATCTTAAACTTTTTCCGTCCAAAGATATAATTGGCATAGAGGTCACTGGTTCGTTTAAAAATGTATATGCTATAGCGATGGGGCTTTGCGATGGTTTAAAACTACCCATGAACACCAAAGCAGCGTTGCTTGTCTTTGCTTTAAGAGAAATTAGCGCATTGGTTAAAAAAATGGGCGGTCAAGCCAGTACTGTTTATGATTTGGCTGGCTTAGGGGATTTGGTTGGTACTGGTTTATGTGTTAGCAGTCGCAATCGTCATTTTGGCGAATTAATAGCGCTTGGCAATAATATTGAAACCGCGATAAAGCAAGTAGGTCAGGTTGTAGAAGGGGTAAAAGCAGCCAAGGTTTTGCATGAATTAGGTAAAAAATATAAAATAAAAACTCCATTCGCGGAAATGATTTTTCGTGTGAGTAGCGGCAAGTTAAAATCCAAAGAAGCCATGAATAGATTTTTGAGGAGTTTATAAAATTTAGGATTTGCCAAGTTATGCATAAAAAATCTGAAATAGATACACCATTACGCGTTGTTTGCGTATTTTTATTATTAATAGTTTTAGCCATAATTGCTAAATTATTTATTTTGCAGGTGCTTGAAAATAAATATTATTCTGCTTTGGCCATGGATACCCAAGAAATATATAAACAGATAATTCCTCGTCGTGGTAATATTTATATTCAGGATAGCCGTGATAAAAAAGAATATCCAGCCGCTATTAATCGGCCGTATTATTTGGTTTATGCTGTTCCGCGGGATATTTTACCTAGTCAGCTGGTGTCAACCACTGATTTTATAGTTAAATTATTCAATTATGACGATCAAAAAAAACAAGAACTTTATAAAAGTTTTTCTAAGAAAGATGATCCATACGAACCAATAGCCAAAAAAGTATCCGAAGAAAATGTTAATAAAATTAAAGCCGCTCAATTAAAAGGTATTAGCTATGCTAGCCAGGAGTTTCGTTATTACCCCGAAGCCAATACAATAGCGCACATAACTGGCTTTGTCGGCATGGAAAGAGACGGGCAAGCTATTGGTCGTTATGGATTAGAGGGGGCTTGGGAAAAAGAGTTGGCTGGGCGTAGTGGTTTTATGCTTGGAAAAAAGAGCGCGCTAGGAGGGCTAATTACTTTGGCCGGGCGTACTTTTAAACCATCAGAAAATGGCGCTGATTTAGTATTAACCATTGATCGCGCTTTACAAAACAAAGCTTGCGTTACTTTAAAAAATGGCTATATTAGCTACAAAGCCAAGAGCGCGGCATTGGTAATGTTAGATCCTAACACCGGAGCTATTTTAGCAATGTGCAGCCAGCCTGATTTTGATCCAAATGAATATAGCAAAGTGAGTGATATTAATGTTTATAATAATACCGCTATTTTTACCGCGTATGAACCTGGCTCTGTTTTTAAGCCAATAACCATGGCAATTGCTTTGGATTTAAATTTAGTTAATCCAACTACTTTATTTACTGATCCAGGCATGCGTTTAGTTAGTGGCTATAAAGTGTACAATGCTTTAAAAGCAACCTATGGCACAGTTAGCATGACAAAAGTGTTAGAGCAATCAATTAATACAGGCATGATCTGGGTAGAAGAGAAAATAGGTATTAAGCGATTTAAAGAATATTTGAAAAATTTTGGTTTTGGACAAAAAATTGGAATAAAAATGGATACAGAAGTTGCTGGCGATATTTCTCCACTAGATCAACCAGCAGAAATTTATGGCGCTAACGCTTCTTTTGGACAAGGATTTAGCACGACCCCATTACAGTTGGCCATGGCATATGGCGCGTTAGCCAATGAAGGAAAATTATTAAAACCATATATAATAAAAGAAGTGCGATACGCGGATGGTCGGATAGAAAAAACCGAATCGCAAACTATTGGAACAATTATTTCTAGCCGCGCTCAGAAATTAATTACCGGCATGTTAGTATCGGTAGTAGAAAATGGCGGCGGCATGTTTGCTAAACTAGAAGATTATTATATAGCTGGCAAAACAGGCACGGCGCAAATAGCTAGCCCTACTGGCGGCTATAGCGAAGCTAGTAATCATACTTTTACTGGTTTTTTTCCTGCTAATAGCCCTAAATTTGTTTTAGTGGTAAAATACGAAGCGCCGCAACGTCAATGGGCAGAATCAACAGCTGCCATAACATTTAAAGAAATAGCTGATTTTGCTCTTAAATATTATGGTGTGAAAGGAGATAAATAACTATTTTATAATATTTTTATTTTTTTATGTTTAGATCTCTTGTTCAATATCTCTTGCGCGTGTTATCAAAAAAAATAATAAAGAAGTATAAGCCAGATGTAATTGGAATTACTGGTTCTATCGGCAAAACTTCGACCAAAGAAGCTATAACTGCTGTTTTGACCAAGAGTTTTTTTGTTCGTCGTAGTAATAAAAATTATAACAATGAATTTGGCTTGCCACTAGCTGTAATAGGCGTGGAAAAAAGCCCCAATAGTTCTGGTTTTGGTTGGTTGGGGGTTTTATTTAAGGCTATAAAATTGCTTTGCACGCGTGATAAGAATTACCCAGACATTCTAGTTTTAGAAATGGGCGCGGATAAACCGGGAGATATCCAATATCTTACCGAAATAGCACCCTGTAAAATAGGTGTTTTAACTTTTATATCACACGCGCACACTGAATTTTTTAAGACAATTAAGAAAATAGCCCAAGAGAAACGAGTGATTGTTTCTCATTTACAGCGCGATGGTTTCGCGGTTTTAAATTATGACAATGAATTAGTTTTGCAATGCGCTCAAACCACCAAAGCCGAAGTAATAACCTATGGTTTTAAGCAAGGCGCTGATTTGCGAGCCTCTGATGTTAAAGTGATAAAAGACGAAACAACCGGTTGGCCAAAAGGTTTGAATTTTAAAGTGATCTATAAGGGGAATATTATTCCGGTATTTTTGCCTGGAGTTATCGCTCAGCCACTGATAAACTCTGCTTTGGCCGCTTTAGCAGTAGGTATAATTTTGGGAGTAAATTTAATAGAAGGTGTTCAGGCTTTAAGAGAGCTGCCGGTTCTAGCTGGACATTTAACTATTGTGCCTGGCATCAAGAATACATTAATTATAGATGATACTTGCAATTCTAGCCCAGAACCAACCAAAGCAGCTCTAACAGCCATAAAAGATATTGATATAAAACCAGGTGACAGAAGAATAGCTGTTTTAGCTGACATGTTAGAACTTGGCAAAGAAACTGAAAATGCTCATCGCGAGGTTGGTTTTAAGGTAGCCGAAGTTGGAATAGATTATTTAATAACTGTTGGTGAAGCTGCCAAGCATATTGCTTTGGCCGCCAAAGAAGCTGGCTTAAACGAAGATAAAATTGCCAGTTTTAGCGACAGTGTTTCGGCTGGTAAATTTTTACAAGAAAAACTAAAAGAAGGCGATGTGGTTTTGGTAAAAGGTTCACAGAGTATGCGAATGGAAAAAATAGTAAAAGAAGTTATGGCCGAACCGCTATTAGCGGAAAAGTTGTTGGTAAGACAGGGAGAAGAATGGATTTCATAATTTTTTTAATATTGTTTTAATAAAACTTCATAATTTATCCCCAAAATTTACTTGCCAAAAAAATTTTGATGATGTAAAAAATATTTAAGGAGGGGAAAATATATAGCAAGTGCTTTATATTTTTCTAAAAGTATTTTTTACATTGTCCTTAGTACCCCTCCAAATACCCGGCCGCTTATAGCGAGCAAGCAGCGGGCAGAAAAAGGAGGGTTTTTTGTTCTGCTTTGTTCGCTTAAGCGGCGGGAAAGGGCGAATTAATTTAATAATTAAGCAATATGCGTAGCAAATTTTTTTTAGTAGCACTTTTTATATTTTTAGTTTTATTTATTTTAATTATGGTTTTGTATTTTTGGTTCACAAACAAACAAGAAAGGCTGAACGAATCAAATAAAATGTTATCTACACAATATATAAACGAAAACGTAGCGACTTTGCAAACACCGGAACAAACTTATGAAAAATTAAGAGAATATTTAAATCAAGGAGAAATAAACAAAGCAACCGATCTTTTTATAGGCAAGTACCAGAGTAGATATCAAGAAATTTTTTCTCAGGCTAAAAAAGAAAATAAATTAAAAGAATTAGCCGGCAAGTTAGATAGCAAGATAAAAAAGTCAGCTACTGATTGTTTGATTACTCATTGTACCTACATTATGGAAAACAGCAGAGTAGAGATTGATTTTATTAAGGATGAGAATGGAGTGTGGCGAGTAGAAGCCTTATAATTTAAGATTTGTCGTCTAAATCTAAAATCTTAAATCATAAATTTTAAATTATATGAGGAGGGATAAATTTAAAATATTTTTTGTTATTTTTAGTATTGTTTTAATCATAGTCGTGGGAGTAATTTACGAGCGCGCTAGTAGTTATGATTCTGTTTTAACGCATCCTGGAATTGTTGTTCTGGCGGCTAAATTACATAATGACAAGGCGGAAAGAAAATTAACACTTCAAGAAATAAATTGGTTGGCCGAAGGAGCAGAGTTA
The DNA here is from genome assembly GCA_964482695.1 of uncultured Gammaproteobacteria bacterium. Lineage (GTDB taxonomy): Bacteria > Patescibacteriota > Patescibacteriia > Magasanikbacterales > GWA2-37-8 > CAYZYP01. The sequence goes on from CAYZYP010000001.1 coordinate 103,780, forward strand.
GAAGATACACCTACTCGCTGGCTTAACCATTTTTATGATCCAGTAAGTAGCCGTGGCTTAAAAGGTATTTATTTGTCAGCCAAAAAATGGGCTAAAAACAGTGATAAACAGAAAAATTATGCCTTAGGCGACAATAGTTGGCTTAGAGCAATAGATGATTATAAAAAAGGGAATTATGAACAGGCTTTCAAAGCTTTAGGCCATGTTTTGCATTTAATAGCCGACGTATCTGTGCCGGCTCATACGCGCGACGATATTCATATTTACAGCGATTCTTACGAAGAATTTGTAAAGCAGAATTGGCATGCTTTAAAATCGCGATTAGATCAAGAAAATTTAACTGTCAATAATTTGGAAAATATTTTTGATCAATTAGCTTTTTACAGCAATAATAATTTTTTTAGCGATGATACAATAGTAGATTCTAAGTATAAACTGCCAAGTTTAGAATTTTTAGATGTCCAAGGTGATTATTTAATCAGTAATTTAGACAATAAAGATTATAAGTTAGCTTACAAATTAGCGCGTTTTAGACAATCTATATTTGATCAGCGTTTTATTATTTACAAACTAGACGCGTCTGTTTTGTCTGACTATGCCAGATTTCTTTTGCCAAAAGCCATCAGTTATAGCGCTAGTGTAATAAATTTATTTTTTGCTGAAATACAAAATAATGTTCCACGAAATTTATCATCAGAGCGTGTTAATGTTTTGGGGCAAGTTAATCAGGCGGTTGGCGCTGTAGTTAGTAAAGGAGAAGAAATAATAGAAAAAATTAGTTTATTAGAAGACCAAAAAGATGTTATTTACGAAAATGTTTTAAACCTAGGTGACAAATTAGACCCAAACGAAAGTATGGCAGAATTTTTTGTAGTAGAAGATAAAGAAAAAAACGATGACGATATAAATAATATAGAAAACGTGCCAATTGAGACAAGTAAAGAAGAGGTAAAGTTAATAGAATTGCCATCAATTATTTTGGAAAATAATGAAAATAATAGCTATGCTTATTTATTTACCGCGATAGCGGCCGATAGTGATAATTTAACAGCTTCAAATACAGTGGCGTCTGTTGTTGCTAGTAGTACGATAGTGGCGACATCTACTCTTTTTACTACAACAACAATATTTGTTACCTCTACTTTAGTTACTTCCACTACAGCTGTTACTTCTACTATTGTAATTTCTACCAGCAGTATTATTAACAGCTCTCTTGTTTTTGACGCAGCAACAACTACCGATGATTATTATGTCGCAACTTCTACTAATCAATCTGGCGTTGTTTCTCCATCCTCAACAGTTAGCGATGATTTAAGTATGGAGGTAATAATAAATGAGATAGCTTGGGCAGGTGTATCTAGCGATTTTCCCAAAGATGAGTGGTTTGAATTATATAATAATACCGATAAAGAGATAGATATTACTAATTGGAAAATTTTAGTGTCTGGCCGAGAAATTAAGTTAGAAAATATAAAAAATATTATAATAAAGCCTTACGGATATTATTTATTAGAAGCAAACAGAACAGAGCGGATGATCGGCCTAGAGCCGGATGCTTTGTATGACCTAACTTACGGCATTAATAATCAAGGGGCTAAAATAGAATTATTTAATGAACAGGGTGTAAAGATAGATGAAGTAGATTGTTCTAATGGCTGGTTTTTTGGCGACAATGTTAAATATCGTTCTATGGAAAGATTAGATTCTTTGGCTGATGGTAATGATATAAATAATTGGCAGAGTAATTATGGTCCGCGGGCAGAGCCGCGCACTTATTTGGGCGGACCAATTTATGGCTCGCCAGGCATGCCTAATTTTGGTTTTATTTCTTTGCGTGGCGCGCAAGAAAACAATATTGTTGATTTAACTTATGAAAATAATCCTTATGTGTTAGAAAATTACGAAATTCCCGTTGGAAAAATATTAAATATTCAGCCAGGAGTGATTGTTAAGGGTTATAGCCAGTTGGCTAGAATAGATGTTAAGGGGGAGTTAAATATAAACGGTACGATTGCCGAGCCAGTAGTTTTTACTTCTGGCCGGGATAATACTTTTGGCTACGATTTGTATGATACAATGGTCGGCCAATGGAACAGTGAACTGGCTGTTGGCAAAGATTGGCAAGGATTTAGATTTTATCCAGAGTCAACAGGCAAAATAGATTATTTAGAAATGCGTTATGCCGGAGCAGATTTTAAATTACTAGATAACGATGCTAATACAGTTTCCGAAGCAATTAGGGCGGATGGAGCCAATATTAATATAAATAGCAGCACATTTTATTACAATGGGTCTAAAACAGTAGTTTTAGATAATACTTTTACTAGTATTAAAAATACCGCCTTTGTTGGCGGAGAAGTAGCAATAGAATCAAAAGACAGTAATTTGAATTTATTTAATCTTAACTTTGATTATTACAGCGCTATTGATGGCATTTTATCAATTAGCGGTGATTGGCCTAAACTAGAAAATTTAGTAGCCGGAGAAGGAACAAATAATTTGTTTAAATTTGAAAAAATAGAAATGAAGCCAGATGATTTATTGAATATAGCGGCGGCGTTTATTGGAGATGACGATTTAGATGGTGGCGTAGTTAACAATAGTAAAGTAATAACCCTGTTTAATGATTGGCAATATTTGTTTAGTGAATTATCGGTAGAAGCAGGTGTTACTTTGCGTATCAAAGAGGGAACTAATATTTATTTAAATAATCGTGGAGTTATTGATATCAAAGGCCAATTAGAGTCTTTGGGAACCGCAGATAAGCCAATTAATATTTTACCTTTTTCTGGCTCGTGGGCTTATATAATATTTAATAATACTAGTTCAACTTTAAATTATACAAATATTATTAGTGGTGGCGCTTTTCCAGAAATTTATAACACAGCGTTACTAGTCAATAATTCTAATCTTAATTTAAATAATTGTTATTTGTGGAATCACCGCCAGCCAGGGAACGTGATAAAAGCAACTAATTCAATTTTGAACTTAGTAGTTAGTGAAATTGGCGCGGACAATCGTTGGCCCAACCCGCTTTTCCCAGGTATGTCTTATTCTACTGGCATTGATTTAACTGGTGGAGAAATTTATTTAGAGAGTACGAATTTTGAGAATTTAAATTTTGGTGTTTATTCTCATCAGTTAAATAATCAAATGCCAATAATTAAAATTAAAGATATGTTTTTGGATAATTTTATCAATGTTTACAATCAATGGGAACCTTGGGTTGCTTGGCACTATGTGCCATTTGCTTCTTAAAAGAGATACTGAAGGCTCCGGCTGGCTTTTGAACAAGGCAAAATCGCCATTGTCTTGAGCCAGCCGGAACCCGGTTGTGGTGCTGTTAGTACTGAGCGTTGTACTCCTCCTGGCTCATCGAGAGAGCCTTCTTCAATTCGTTGTACATTTTTGTTGCTGCGCGATTCAGAGGCTCAGAGCCTCTTTTCCCCTCGATGTAGTTATCGAGGTGAGTCGCCGTCAGCAGTACCACACCTCCTTGGATTGATCCTCCTACTTCGGCCGGCTTGAGCCGGCTCAAAGCCTCCCTTACCAGTTTCAATGCTTCTGTTACTGTCGGTTTTTTGGCCGTTATCATTTTACAACCTCCTGTGTTTGGGAGAACATAGCTACTTTATATTATATTTTAGCCAAAAAGTCAAGTTTGCTGTTTGACTTTTGGCGGTTTTAATATTAAAATATCCAGTATCTAATATTTTAATATCTAATATTTTGTTATGAAAAAACATATTGAACTAGTTGTTAAGATTTTAATTTACGCCACTTTTCTTGTCCCTTTAATAGTTATACCCAGTTCTTTTATATTTCCCTTTATCGTGCCGAAAATATTAATTTTCCGTTCTTTGGTAACAGCCATGCTTGCTGGCTATATATTGCTTTTGATAATTAATTGGCAGGAATACAAGCCAAAACTAACAATTTTAAATATAGTTTTAGCCGCTTTTTTACTTAGTTTTGCTATTTCTACTTTTGTTGGCACAGACGCATACCACAGCTTTTGGGATAATCACGAACGCATGTTGGGTTTGTTTACTATTTTTCATTATGTTGCCTATTATTTTGTCTGTACCGCGGTTTTTAAAAACTGGAAAGATTGGCAAATGGCTTTGCGCATTTTTTTAATTGCCGGCACTTTGGTAGCAATAATTGGCTTGCTGCAAGTAGGTAATCCGTATTTATTGCTCAATCAGGGAGGCACTCGTGTTGCCAGCACATTAGGCAATTCTATTTATTTAGGCGGTTATGGATTATTTTTATCTTTTGTCGCTTTTTTATTAATTATCAGAGAAAAATACACTATTTGGCGTTTAGCAGAGGGATTTTTGGGATTATTAGCGGTTTTAGCCATGTTTTATAGTGGCACGCGCGGTTCTATGCTTGGCTTGGTAGCTGGTGTCGGCGTTTTGTTGGTTGGTTATGTCATTGTTTTAAGAGAACATCCCAAAACACGTTTAATTATAGGCGGAATTATTTTGGCAGGAATAGTTTTATTGGGGATTCTTTATACTTATCGACAAACTAATTTTGTTAGCAGTATCCCAGCAGTTGGTCGTTCGCTTAACACCAGTTTGACCTCGTTAAAAAACAGCCCTCGTTGGATAGCTTGGGAAATAGCCATAGACAGCTTTAAGCAACGGCCAATATTTGGCTGGGGGCCAAATAACTTTTTTTACGCTTTTAACGATAATTACAATCCACGTTCTTTGGAATTTGGTTATGGTGAAACGTGGTTTGACAACGCACACAATATTATTGTCAATACTTTGGCTGTACAAGGGATATTTGGTTTGGTTGTTTATTTATCTATTTTTGTCTTATCAATTTTAGTTTTGTGGAAAACCTTTTATCATCAAGGAATTAATAAACATTTAGTTGTTGCTGGCGCTGCTTTTTTAGTGGCTCATTTAGTACAGAATGTTACAGTGTTTGAAAATCCAACTTCATATCTTTATTTTATGTTTTGGTTGGCAATGATTAATCAATTAACAATTGCCAGTCCTAAATTTTTAGAAAAAAATAGTGGAGTAGACGAATACAAAACGGCCAACAGGGCAGATAATAAAAACGGCAGAAAAGACCAAGAGATTGGATATTGGGCGTTTTCTACAGTTAGCGCTTTAACTTTGCTCTTAATTTTTATTTTTAATATCCAGCCAGCCAGAGCTAACATGAAAACCCTAGAGGCTTTAAGAATGATTTCTTCGGAATACCCATCTTTGGGTGTAGAGCCAATGAAAGAGGCTTTGGCTTTTAGCTCTCCGCATATAGATGATATTCGCGCTGATATAGGTCGTACAGTTGGGCAAATAATCAACAGTTCTTATCAAAAGTTAGGATTAGACAAGAGCAAAGAAATTTTAGATATTGCTTATAATGCTTTGTCGGAAAATTTAACTTTGCATCCTTTGGATATTCGTAATCAATTAACTATTGCTCAATTAGCACAGACAAAAGCAATTTTAGAAAATAATGCCAACTATTTGTTAGAAGCGGAAAAATTTTTAGAAGACGCGTTAAAAAAATCTCCTAAACGCCAGCAGATTATTTATAATTTATCAAGTATTAAACTACAAGTTAATAAACAAACAGAAGCGGTTCAATTGATGGAGCAGACTATTAAAGACAATTATAAAATAGCCGAAAGTTATTGGCGTTTGGCTTATACTTATAAAGCTATTGGCCAATCGCAAAAAGCCAAAGAAACTATAGATCTGGCTTATAAAAATAATATTCAATTTAGTGACAATGAAAAAGAAATTATCAAACAAATTTTAACAACAGCGACAACAACAAAATAGAATATAACGTAATTTTTTATGCCGCAGGATGATAAAATTATTCAGAAAATAAAAGAATTTCCTCGACAAAAAGTTCTGGTAGTTGGTGATATGATGTTGGATAAATTTACTTATGGTGATATTTCTCGTATTTCTCCAGAAGCGCCAGTACCAGTTTTAAAGAAAATAGCTGATAAATATATTTTGGGAGGAGCTGGAAATGTTGCCAGTAATATTAAAGCATTGGGCGCGCAGGTTTTTTTAGTTAGCATGGTAGGAGCGGATGAAGCAAAAATACGAGTTTTTTCTTTATTGAAAAAAGCAAAGTTATCTTCGCGTTCTGTTCTTGTTAGTAAAGATGGATCAACAACCATAAAACAGAGATTTGTTGTTGGCTCAACACAACAGTTGTTGCGGTTAGACGAAGAAAGCACAGAAGAAATGAATTTAAAAGAAGAAACAGCATTTTTAAAACAGTTAAAAAAGGTAATACCAGAATGCGATATAATAATTGTGTCCGATTATTGCAAAGGTTGTATAACTTTTAATATAGCCAGAGAGTTGATAAAATTAGCGAAAAAACATAAAAAAAGGGTGATAGTAGACACCAAGCCAATGCACAGAGATTTTTTCTTAGGAGCGGACATATTTACACCTAATATTAAAGAAGCGCAAGAAATGTCTGGCGAAGAAAATGTAGAAGAAGCCGGTAAAAAATTAGCTAAATTATTAAAAGCGACGATTTTGTTAACCAGATCGTCGGAAGGCATGACGATTTTTAATAAAGATAATTTGGTTCAACACGTGCCGGCAAAATCAGCGCACAGAGTATTTGACGTAACCGGGGCAGGTGATACGGTAGTAGCCATTTTAGCTTTATCTTTGGCTAGTGGCCTTAATTTAAAGGAGTCAGCAGAATTGGCCAATAATGCCGGTAGCATAGTAGTACAAAAGCCCGGGACATCAGTGTTGTCGGCGGCAGAACTGATTTCTAGTTTGGCGGAAATTGATAATGTAGCCACTACGAAAATAGTGCCAAAAGTTTGGGGTTATGAAAAATGGTTGGAAAATAATGAAAAATATTGTTGTAAGATTTTAGTGATTAAAAAAGATTTCCAATGCAGTTTGCATTTTCATAAAATTAAAGACGAAACTTTTTTATTGGTTAAGGGTTATTTACAAATGGAAGTGAATAAAAAAACAATTTATTTAAAACCAGGAGATTATATACGCATAAAACCCGGCGACAAACATCGTTTTACTGGGCTAGAAGAATCAGAAATTTTAGAAATTAGCACTCATCACGAAGAAAAAGATTCTTATCGTTTAATAAAGAGCAGAAGAGTGTTAGTAAAATAAGAATTTACAAAAGTTTATGAAAAGAGCTATCTTTTTGGACCGGGATGGCGTAATAAATAAAGATCGCGGTTATACTTTTAAAATATTTGATTACGAATTATTGCCCGGTGTTAAACAAGGATTACAAAAATTACAAAAAGCGGGCTTTGGCTTATATGTTTTAACTAATCAATCGGGGATAGGCCGCGGTTTTTACACAGAAAATGATTATTATAAATTTACTAACTATCTATTATCCGATTTAAATTCAGCCGGCATAAAAATAGCAGGCTGTTATTTTTGTCCGCACCATCCAACAAATGGGCAAGGGGAGTATAAAAAAGATTGTCATTGCCGTAAGCCAAAATCAGGTTTGTTGTTGCAGGCAGAAAAAAAAGATGGGCCGTTTGATTATAGAAAAAGCTGGGTTATAGGAGACAGTATCAGGGATATTGAAACAGTAAAAAATATCCATCCCGAAGCAAGAGGTATTCTGTTGCCTAAAAATTACGATACCAATGATGAACTGTCTATTGAAGCAAAAGAAAAAAATAATAAATCAGTTAATTATTTTGTTGAAAATTTTTTACAGGCTGTTGATTTTATTTTATCTGAATAGTCATACAACGAGTAAATATTCCTTGATGTTGACGCTTCGAAGACTATTATTTAATAATTTAGATATGACAAAGAACAAAATAAAAAAAATAAATGAATTAGTTAAAATCAGACAGCAGTTAAGAAAGCAGGGGAAGAAAGTAGTTACCACCAATGGTTCTTATGACATTTTTCATGTTGGCCATGTTCGTAGTTTAGAAGAATCCAAAGCCCAAGGAGATATTTTAATAGTAGGGGTAAATAGCGATAGTTCGGTAAAAAAATACAAATCAAAAGAAAGGCCTATTGTGCCAGAAAAATTGCGAGCAGAATTAGTGGCATCGCTCGCCTGCGTTGATTATGTTTTTATTTTTTCCGAAATTAACCCAATTAAATTTATTAAAAAGTTAAAGCCAGATGTCCATACCAATAGCGTTGATTATGGTGAAAATTGCGTTGAAAAAGAAACAGTGGAAAAAAATGGCGGTAAAATTTATCTTTTAAAAAAATACAGTGATATATCTAGTTCAGTAATTATCAAAAAAATTTTAGCGATGAATCGTAAATAGCAGAGTGTAAATTATATGCATTGCGCCAGCGGAAAACACTTTTTAGAGCACTTGACGTAAGTCAAGTGGAGCTAAAAAGTGTTTTCCGCTGGCGTGACGCGTGAAGTTAGACCTAAGAATTTATGTTTTTTGTGAAATTGATATTGAAGAAGATAGTAATGAATTTGAGTTATAGTTTTTTAGAATTGTGGGGGAAATTAAAGCAAAATCAGCTTAAAGATATAGAAAAAATTGGCATTTTATTTTTACCGCCATTAGGCATAGGCGATTTAGTAATGTTATCGCCAGCTACCCAAGAAATAAAAAATATTTTTCCTAAAGCAAAAATAAGTTTGATAACTTGGATACCAACTATTATCAATTTCAATGGAATAGAATTTGTACCTTATCAAAAAGAAAAAATTAAGCAGGAAAAATTTGATTTATTAATTTCGCCCACTTTGAATTTGCATCATTTACCTTTTATTTTTTCTGCTAAATATTGGGTTGGTTACTTTGCCAAAGAAAGATTACAGGCGAATTTTAAAATTGAAAAATGCGATTATGATCCGCAAAATGAACATTATTTTTGGCGATCCGTTTGTTTAATAAAATCTCTTAATAAAGAAAGCGGACAAAAGCTGCAAGAGCTAGCTCAAAAAAAGCGTCTGTCGTACCCAGAAATAAAAGTTGGAGAACTAAAAGATTATCAAGAAAACGAATTGTTAAAAAGTCGCTATTTAGCAGTGGCTGTATTTTCTAAAATACCGGATAGATTGTGGCCAATAGAAAAATACGCGCAAGTAATAGAGCAGGTTTATAATAATAAATATGTTGAAAAAATAGTTTTGCTTGGCGATGATAGTAAAAATAACGCCGCGACAGCGCGAAAATTAATTGATAATTTAACTTTGCCCAAAACAGCTATCTTAAATTTAACCGGTCAATGTAGTTTGTCCCAAGCAGCCTATATTATTAAAAATAGTTATTTATTTTTAGGTGCTGATTCCGGGCCGGCTCATTTGGCTTATTTTTTGGCTAAAAAGCCGGTAGCTATTTTTATCACTGTTGAACCCAATTTACGTTTGCCGTTGTTTATTGGTTTAGATAAAATTAAAACTGTTTATCCTTTTCCATCGCCACCATGTTCTTTGTATAATGGTTTAATGCCAGTGCCGGAAAAGGTGGTTAAGCAGTACAAAGAGAGGATTACAGTAGACGATGTTTTAAAAAAATTTGCTGAACTTGTAAAATTTTAATTTTGATTATGAAATATTTACGTTATTTATTTAATTATTTATTATCATTACTGTACGATGTTTATTATTTTTTCTTTGGCGATATTCGTTCGCGTGTACAAAACATAAAATATTATCAGACAAGCAAAGCTTATCCCGGTTATTTAAAAAAAGGAAACATGGCCGAAGCGGTTAAATCTTTGGCTTTGTTTTATTGCCAAGGCAAAGGCTTGGATATTGGCGCTGGTAAGTGGGCTTTGACAGGATCTAGACCAATAGAAAATAGCAAAGAAGAAAATGCTTACAAAATATCCGAGCCAGATAATAGTTGTAATTTTGTTTTTTCTTCTCATAGTTTAGAACATTTGTCAGATTGGGAAAACGCTCTGCAAGAATGGTTTAGAGTATTGAAAACAGACGGTGTTATCTTTTTATATCTACCGCATCCGGTTTGCGAAATGTGGCACGTTGGCGTAAATAAACAACATTTGTGGGCGCCAGACAGCGAATTATGCCAGAAATTTTTGGTTGATAAATTAAAGATGAAAATTGAATTAGCAACTACGTTACCAGATGGCTATTTAAGTTTTGTAGTAGTAGCTAGAAAGGTTTAACTATGTCGGAATTATTCTTTCACCAGTTAGATATTACAAAATTAAATAATTATTTAATCCTGCTTGATATTGACGGCACAATTGTTTGTGATGGCAGTGAAAAAATAGAAGAGGACGCAGTTTTGAAGATAAAAGAATTAGCCAAAAATAACAAATTATATTTTTGTTCTAACAAAGGTGCTTGTAAACAAAGAGAAAATATTTTGAATTTAACAGGCGTGTCTTGTTTGGACGCGCCACATCGCAAGCCAAGTAAAAAAATTTTACGATATATTGAAAACAAAGAATCACTGCCTTTGCTAATAATAGGCGATAAATATTTAACCGATGGCTTTTTCGCGAAAAATATCGGCGCGGAATTTATTAAAGTAAAAAGGTTAAAGTCTGCCAGTGATAGCTTGTTCGTTAAATTAACTTACTTGATAGATAATTTTGTCTATTTTGTGAAAGATTATTTTATATTATTGCGTCCTTGGCAATGGATAAAGAATTTTTTTGTTTTTGTACCGATATTTTTTGCCAAGGAAATTTTTTTGCCAACTAAATTATCAACGGCTTTTCTGGCGTTTATTGTTTTTTGTCTAACAGCCAGCGCCATGTATGTGATTAATGATATTTTTGATAAAAAAGCAGATCAGGCTCATACCAAAAAGAACAAAAGGCCGATAGCGACAGGCAGGCTAAAGATTTGGCAGGCGATTATTATACTATTTTTGTTATTATTGTCGGCCGTGGCGATTATTTTTTATAAATTGCCGACTATTTGGCCGGTGATGGCTATTTATGTTATTTTAAATTTATTGTATTCTTCTTATTTTAAAAAGGTGGTTATTTTGGATCTTTTATTTATTTCCGTGTTTTATTTATTACGTGTTTTGGCCGGTGGCATCGCTACCAATACCTATATTTCACACTGGTTAATATTATGCGTATTGTTCGTTACCTTGCTTATCATCATTGGTAAAAGAATAGCGGAATTTAAACAGCCTAACAAAAGGGAAGTCTTAAAATCATACAGTTTGAATTTTCTAGAACATTTGCTTTCTGTTAGCGCTGGATTAACTCTGGTTTCTTATGGCCTGTATAGTTTTTTGGGCGTTAGTTCCCCCTGGATGGTTTATTCAACTTTGTTTATAGTTTTAGGCGTTTTTCGTTTTCTTTTTTTAGTATATACTACCGACAAAACAGAATTTCCAGAAAAATTAATTTTGACTGACAGAGTATTATTGAGCTCTATTGTTTGTTGGCTATTGTATATGTATATAATTTTTTATCATTAACTTAAATTAAGCCAGAATAATATTGTTTTTAAAGTAAAAATTTTATGTCACATTTTTTAGTCACAGGAGGATCAGGTTTTTTGGGAATTAATTTAATCCGCCATTTGTTATCTCGCGGCCACAAAGTCCGTTCATTAGACATTGTGCCGTTTGATTATCCGGAAAAAGATAAAGTAGAAACAATCTTGGGAGATATTAGAAATAAAGAAACAGTAGAAAGAAGTCTGGAAGGCATAGATATTGTGATACATTGTGCCGCCGCTTTGCCATTGTACAAAAAAGAAGATATTTTTTCTACTGATATAGAAGGCGCTAGAAACATGTTGCAAGCCGCGTATAAAAATAAAATTGATCGCTTTATTCATATTTCTTCTACCGCTGTTTATGGCATTCCTGACCACCACCCATTGTGCGAAGAAGATAAGCTAGAAGGCGTTGGCCCTTATGGCCAATCCAAAATAATGGCCGAATATCTTTGCCTAGAATACGCCCGCCGCGGCATGTGTGTGTCAATAATTCGCCCTAAATCATTCATTGGTCCAGAAAGATTAGGAGTATTTGCTTTATTGTATGATTGGGCTAAAGATGGTAAAAATTTCCCAATGATTGGCAGTGGCAACAATAGGTATCAGTTATTAGATGTAGAAGATTTGTGCGATGCGGTTTATTTGTGCGCCACCAAAGAAAAAAATATTGTTAATGATACTTTTAACATAGGCGCTAAAGAATTTACCACCATGAAAGAAGATTATCAAGCTGTTTTGGATAAGGCTGGCAAACACAAGAAAATAATTGGTTTCCCAGCCGGTCCGGCAATTTGGTTTTTGCGAGTTTTAGAAAAATTACATCTGTCACCACTATATAAATGGGTATATGAAACAGCCAGCCACGACAGTTTTGTTTCTATAGAAAAAGCAGAAAAAAAATTAGGCTATTCGCCAAAATTTTCTAATAAGCAAGCGCTTGTTAGAAATTATGATTGGTATTTGGCTAATTTAGAAAAATTTAAAGGTCAAAAAGGGGTATCTCATCGCGTGCCTTGGGGGCAGGGGGTATTGAAAATTGTTAAATTGTTTTTTTAATGGCTTATGAAATGGTTGAAAATAGACAATTTTATCTTTAATCGTTGGCAAGGCACGGTAATGGTGATATTAGTTTTTGTTATTGCTTCGGTATTTGGCGTTAATCAATATAGATATGGTTGGAGCGACCAAACGATAACTATCCCTTTTATCAAATTTTTTCTAAATCCAGAATTATTTTCTGGTGATTATTTATTAACGCAAATCCCGTATTATTATACTTTTTTGTGGTTTGGCTTGGCTGTTATAATCAAATATCTGCATCTTAGTACCCCTGTTATTTTTTTTATCACTTATTTTTTATTAGTGGTTGCTTTATATTCAGCTATTTATTTAATTGCTCGGGAAATTTTTAAGAAAAAGGAAGTGGCTTTTTTATCGTTATTTTTTCTTTTGTTTGCCAATACTACTTTAGCTGGAGCAAATATTTTGGATGACATGTTGGTTACTAGAACAGCTGTTTTGCCATTTTTACTTTTTGCCCTTTATTTTTTTCTTAAAGAAAAGTATTTTATTACCTATTTACTTTTGGGTATTGGCTTTTTGATTCATCCTTTAACTGCTTTATACGTTTTTGCAATGATTTTTGTAGCTTCAATAGTAAATATTAAAAAAATAGGAGCTAAAAAATTATTTTCTGCCGGTGGATTTTTTTTAATTACAATACTGCCATTAATAGTTTGGAAAACAGTATATTCACCGCAGTCATTTGGTTTGCTTCATGTAGATGCCAGTTGGTTGGAACTATTACGTTTACGTTCTAGTCATCATATTTTTCCATTTTCATGGAATTTAGATATTTTTTTAAAAGCAGTTTTAACAGCTGTATTATTTTTTTTCTCTTTCAGACGTGTGCCCTTTGGTAGCAGGAAGCGGGCAACCAGTATGTTTGTTGTCGCGATTGCCACTATGATGATAATTGGTATAATTTTTACCGAAATTTGGCCAGCTTCTTTCGCGTTGGAATTACAGTTTTTGAGGAGTTGGCAATTTTTTGTTTATCTAACAATAATTTATTTTTCTAATTATTTTGTTAATCAGTTAGAAGAAGGGAAAAAGATATTACCATGGTTATTATTGGTTATTGGCTCAATCGCTTTTTTCTATAATACCTCGGAAAAACGTTTAACTGATTATTCCTTATTTATTTACGCCGGATTTATAGGAGGTTTTATTTTGTTGTTTTTATTTTTAAAATTCTTAAAAAGAAAAGAATTACTATTAAAAGGTTTTATTTATTTTATTGTTTGTTTTTCTTTGGCGGTTGGTGGCGTAGCCTATGCTATGCAGAAAAATTTTACTATTTACAACGCTCAAGATAAATTATGGTTAGATGTTCAGTATTGGGCCAACAAAAATACCAGCTCAACCGCTATGTTTATTGTTCCGCCCAGCATAGAAGGTTTTAGAGTAGAATCAGAAAGAACAATATATGCTGACTGGAAGGATGGCACATTACTTAATTTTAATCCTCAGTTTGGCACAGAATGGCTTAGAAGGATGAAAAAATTAGGTTATAAAAAAGGGGATAGGGATTCTTTGGAGCGTGGCTACATGAGTTTAGCTGAAAAGGATTTTATAGGAATAATCAAAGAACAGTCTTTGGACAAAGGGCCTTGGTATGTGGTAATGTATAAGGAACGCGGAGATTTAAACTTGCCTATTGTATATCAAAATGGTAAGTTTATTGTTTACAGGACAACTAAATAGGGTTTTATGTATTATACTGATAAAATTAACTCACTAAAAAGGATTTTTGGCACAGAAAATATTGTTTTAGAAGAGCAGTCCTTGCGAGTTGATAATAAAAACTATCCTATTATAGACGATGTTATTATACTTTCTGATCAGACTAAATACACTGATTTTGTTAGAAAAAAGTTGGTTATTAAAGCTGATTTTAGTCAGCAAGAAAAAGATTTTTCCAAAGACATTCAATACACATTTGGCAGTGAATGGGAAGAATATAGCAAGATTTTGCCAGAACACCAGAAAGAATTTTTGCAATATTTTGACATCGTGGATTTAAAAGAATTACAAAATAGCGCGATTTGTGATTTGGGTTGCGGTAATGGACGCTGGAGTTATTTTTTGAGAGAACAGTGTCAAGAGATAATATTGGTAGATTTTTCTGATGCCATATTTATTGCTAGAAAGAATTTAACAACAGTGAACAATTGTTTGTTTTTTATGTGTGATTTAAAGTCGTTGCCTTTTAAAAATAATTTTGTGAATTTCTTGTTTAGTATTGGCGTGTTGCATCATTTACCAACCCCTTGTTTAGACGAGGTGCGTGTTTTGCGCAAGTATTCCCCAAAGTTGCTTGTTTATCTTTATTACGCGCTTGACAATCGGCCAATATATTTTCGTATTTTATTAAAGTTAGTTACCAAGGCGCGTGTTATTGCTAGCAAGGTAAAAAGTAAATTTTTCCGCAAAATTTTTTGTTTTTTTGTCGCCTATCTAATTTATGCGCCGCTTATTATTTTAGGACGGTTTTTAAACTTAATTAAATTAGGCAAATTTGTTCCTTTATATGAATTTTATAATAAAAAAAGCATGTTAAGAATAAAGCAAGATGTTTATGACAGGTTTTTTACTGGCATAGAACAAAGAGTGGCGCGTTTGGATATTTTAAAATTAAAAGATACTTTTAATGAAGTTATTATTTCTGATAATAAGCCTTACTGGCATTTTTTATGTAAGTAATAATTTATAACAAGTTAGGATAAAATGTATGTTTAATTCAATTAAAAATTTCGCTGTTATCGGTGTGGCTGGTTATATAGCCCCCAGACATTTGGAAGCTATTAAGGCTACAGGCAACAGGTTGGTTGCCGCTTATGATCCGCATGATTCCGTTGGTGTATTGGATAAATATGGTGATGATATAGATTTTTTTACTGAATTTGAGAGATTTGATCGTTATGTTGAAAAACACAAAAGGGATCCAAAGAGCGCGAAAAAAATAGATTATGTTTCAATCTGTTCGCCAAATTATCTGCATGACGCACATATACGATTTGGTTTGCGTATAGCCGCTAATGTTATTTGTGAAAAGCCTTTGGTATTAAATCCATGGAATATTGATCCACTTATTGAATTAGAAAAAGAAAGTGGCAAAAAAGTTTTTACCATATTACAACTACGTCTGCACCCGTCTATTATCGCGCTTAAGGAAAAGATTCAAAACTCGCCAGCCGACCACAAGTATGATATCCGATTAATTTACATTACACCCAGAGGAAAGTGGTATCATAATTCTTGGAAAGGCAAACTTGATAAATCCGGTGGCGTGGCTACTAATATCGGCATTCATTTTTTTGATATGTTGATTTGGATTTTTGGTGAAGTATCAGGTCAAGAAGTTCATGAGCGTAACGACAAGAAGGTAGCCGGGGTCATCAAGCTAAAGAGAGCTACTGTTAAATGGTTTTTATCTATTGATAAGAGTGATTTATCGGAAGTACAAAGAGAAAGAGGCGGGGCGTATCGTTCCATCACTGTTGACGGCCAGGAGATTGTTTTTTCTGACGGTTTCACTGACTTGCATACTAAGGTATATGAGAATGTGCTTCGCGGAAAAGGTTACGGACTTGAAGACGTGCGACCTTCAATTCAGTTGGCACATGATATAAGAAACTCTGTAATAACGAAAGGATTCTTTTAAAAGATTTATCACATGTCAGAATCGTCTTCTCAAGCAATTTAAAGACAAAAATATGAATAAGTCACATCGGTCGGTTTGTAATTTTACATTGGAACATTATAATGATATTTTAAAATTGCTTAAGAAACACAATTACCGTTTTAGCTTCTTTACTGATAGACAGGATAGTAAAGAGAGGCAGGTGTATATAAGGCATGATGTGGACTATTCACCACGAGTCGCTTTAAAAATGGCAGAGGCGGAGAAAGGACATGAAGTTAAATCTACGTATTTTTTCAGGTTACGAGCACCATTTTATAATGTATTTGATTCAACGAATGCAGAGGCTATTAAAGAAATCGAGGAAATGGGTCATTGTGTAGGGTTGCACTACGAAGGACAAATGACAAGTCAATCAGTTAGTCTAGGGACTGTTGAAAAAGAGATAAAAAAGCAAATTAAGATATTTAATGATCTGGGTATTTACATGAAACAGGTTGTTTCTTTTCATAGACCAAGGCAAATCAAACCGTTGGTGGTTGGCTGCACATTGAGGGGGGGGGTATTGAGTGCGTATGATCCAAAATTTTTTTCCACTGATGAAGAATATGCCAAAGATCCTGTCAATAAAACAAAATATATTTCTGATTCAAGAGGGAAATGGCATGGTGATGAGTGTGTATGTCAAATTAACGCAACAGATATTAAAAAAATACAAATGCTTGTCCATCCAATTTGGTGGGTGGAGAGGATTGAAAACGCTAATATTCATTTGCAGAAATTCTTAAATGATGAATTTAGATACTTGGACGAATCCATGCGTTTGGATAGCAATATTTACGTTAATAAAATTTTTTAACCATGAAATCGATAATCGTGTTGAAAATAGGTGTAAGCGCGCCCGGTATTATTAAAAGCCCGAGGCTTGTAAAAGAGCGCGTGGCTGAATGTCCGCTTTTTCTTGTGGTCTTGCCGTGAGTAAATTTTTTAAATATAATATAGTCTTAAACATTAAACACTACATATGAAGAATAAATTAAAAATTCTAGTTACAGGTGGTGGGGGTTTCATAGGCAGTGCTTTTCTGGTAAATAGCACAAAAGAAATGGAAGTAATATCGTTAGACCATGGTACAAACTATCCGAAATTGAAGAGTATTGTACCTTCAAATGTAGAACTTGTTCAAGGTAGCTTAAATAATGAAGATTTATTAGATGAAATTTTAAGAGGGGTTGAAGTAATTATTCATTTTGCAGGAGGAGGAGGCAACCGAGCTTGTTTGGAAGATCCGACAAAATCTTTGCTGAATAATGTATTAGGTACAAGATTATTACTCAAAAAGGCTCTCCAATATAAAATAAAAAGATTTTTTTTTGCGTCAACTCAGTCGGTATACGGAACATTTTCAGAACGAGAGATGCCTTTAGTAGAAAAAAAATTACAGGAACCCGACGATTTTTATGCGGCTTTAAAAACATGTGCTGAAGCGACAATTATGGATCTGTTTAATAATTATGTTATATTCCGCTTTGCTAATGTATATGGTTATGGAAGTGGATTGGGCGCTCAGTGGGGTGGTGTTATAGGCAAATTCATTAAATCTGGTTGTGATAATGCTGAAATTTCTGTCTTTGGTACGGGTGAACAGAAAATTGATTTCGTTCATATAAATGATGTTGTTAAAGTTTTATTATTAACTTTAGGAAATCAAACAATTAAGAGCGAAATAATAAATGTAGGAAGCGGCAAAGGGACATCGATTAAAGAAGTCGGATTAACTGTAGCTCATGTCGCTCAAAGGAATTATAATCGATCCGTCAATATAAATTATAAACCAGCTCCTCCGGATAAAATTTGGCCTGATCGATGGCTATCAATCAATAAGGCAAAAGAACTCCTTCACTGGCAACCGCAAGTCTCTCTTGAAGAAGGTGTTAATGAAATGATGAATAAATATTTAAATGCATCAAAATAAATATAAATATGAATATAAATTCAACAAAACCTTATTTCCCTGCTGAAGATATTGAAAATATTATTCTCGATATTCGAGAAATGTTTCGGACAGGCATGCTCGCTCAATCAATAAATGTAAAACAATTTGAAGATGAGTTTGCTAAATATGTTGGCACAAAATTCGCCATTGCTACTAATTCGGGCACCTCTACTTTAGAAATAATATTGCGATATTTTAATGTTAAAGATAAAGAAGTTATAGTACCGACGAATACTTTTATTGCTTCATCGAATGCTGTTATATTTGCAGGTGGCAAACCTGTTTTAGCCGATATAAAGGCAGATTCTTTATGTATAAATCCCAAAGATATTGAAAATAAACTTACTGACAAGACCTGTGGAATTATGATTGTTCATTTGGCAGGTCTGATTTGTCCTGACTTGGAGGAAATAAAGACGATATGTAATAAGAACAATTTGTTTTTAATTGAGGATGCTGCCCATGCACATGGTGCGTCAGTGAGAGGTGTAAAAGCTGGGAATTTAAGTGATGCCGGTTCTTTCTCCTTCTTCCCATCGAAAGTAATGACGACTGGGGAAGGGGGAATGATAACTACTAATAACAAGGAACTTGCTGAATTGGCTCGTAGCATGCGTCATCATGGTATTGGTGATGCACGAGGTGAGCTTGTTCGTCTTGGGTATAATTGGAGAATGAGCGAAATTAATGCTATTTTAGGAAAATATCAGTTAAGGAGATTAGATCAGTTTATTGATAAAAGAATTCATATTGCAGAAATATATAATTCGCAATTCAAACATTGTGAACGCGTTCATACAATTTCAGTTCCACCAGACGTTAGACACAGTTATTATAAATTTCCGCTCATATTAAACAAGGGAATTGATAGGGAGTTTGTTAGTATTAAATTAAAGCAGGATTATAATATAGGTGTTGGTTCTATTTACTGGCCTCCTTGTCACCTTCAACCTGTTTATCTAGATCTTTTTAAATTTAAAAAAGGTATGCTTCCTGTAGCCGAGGATATATTAAATAGGACGATCGCCCTTCCAATATTTATTGAAATGACAGACCTAGAAATTGAATATGTGGTTGATAGCGTAATAAAAATAATAAAGAATTATTGAAAGACAATTGTATGATCATTGGAATTCATCAACCGAATTTCTTACCGTGGATTAGTTATTTTCATAAAATTAAATCAGTAGATAAGTTTGTTTTTTTAGATGATGTCCAAATTCCCCGAGGTAAAAGTTATTGCTCAAGAACTAAAATTTTAATACAAAATTCTGAAGCATGGTTAACCATACCTATCTTAAATAAATCAGAGATGTTGTTAATTAAAGATGTGAAGGTAAATAATAATTTAAATTGGAAAAAAAAACATCTTAGAACTTTGGAATTAAATTACCGCAAAAGTCTATTTTTCCATGAAGTTATAGATATTATAAATAATGTTTATGAGGATGATTCCGAGTATTTGATTGATTATAATATGCCATTAATAACAAAAATTTCTCAATATTTGGATTTAAAAACGGAATTTATAAAATCATCTGAAATTTCATTAAATAGGGAAATAACTGGTTTGGAAAAAATACTTGAGATAAATAAAATTCTAAAATCTGATAGCTATCTTTCTGGTTCTGGAAGGGGTTCACAAAGATATATCGACGAAGCTCGATTTAAACCTGAAAATATAAACTTGATCTGGCAAGAATTTGTTCATTCAACTTATCCTCAACTTTCAAAAAATTTTATTCGTAATCTTTCAATTATTGATTTACTTTTTAATTGTGGTAAAAACAGCAGCCAGATATTAAATGGTATCTCGTTAAGTTAATAGTGAACAACCCTGTGGGTGCCTGTGAGGGCACACCACAGGGTGTGCTAATTATAAAATCAATTTATTTATTAAACAACGTAGTATGAAAAATTTGATTCAAATGAAACGCAACTTAATGGATTTTTTTAGAAAAATATTTTTATTGAGCGTCGCATTAAAACCGAAAGATCCCGAGGCCTACCGTATAGGTAAATGGAGTCACGGCAGCCTGAAGCGTAAACGCTTAGATATTATTTTTCCGCATATAAAGGATATTGTAGACGAAATAAAAATTTTAAATCCGTTTGATCGTATGATAGGAACGTCATTAGATACTTTAGAGATGGTGATACTTGCAAGTATTGTAAAATATACCAATTCCAATAATATTTTAGAAATAGGAACTTATGATGGCAACACTGCTTTAAATATCGCGGCAAATTCTTCATCTGATGCCAAAATTTTCACGGTAGATTTGCCGCTTGAATGGGATGGATTGCCAAAGATAAAAGTGCCGGAGAATTATTTCCATATACCCGATAGATCTATTACTGGACGCCAATTCAAGAATACTATTTATGAAAAAAAAATAACACAAATTTTGTGTGATTCAGCCGCGTTAGATTATGACGCCTTACCCCTTTTTGATCTCATATTTATTGACGGCTGTCATTTTTATGAATATGTAAAAAATGATACGTTCAATGCTATGAAGCATGTTAAAAAAGGAGGAAGCATAATTTGGCATGATTATGGTCAGATAAGGCATGTTTCGAAAGCCGTGGATGAAGTTAAACAGGAGATGAGTGATATATGCGCTATCTCCGGCACTAGATTTGCCGTAGGTATAAAGAAATAATATATAGTAGCATCAAATCTATTATCACACGCAACTTAATCTAGATATATGAAGTCAAAAATAAGTACAAAGATCAGGAAGAATGTGCATACAGGTCAAAATATTTCTATCGGCAATAATGTTATTGTCTACGAAGGGGTTGTTGTCAGAGATAATGTTCGGATTGATGACAACGTTATCCTTGGTAAATCGCCATTGGTATCTAAAAATTCCGCCACCACAAAAGAAAAAAAATTATCGACATTAATTATTGGTGATGGCACATTGATTGGTTCCGGAGTAACTATTTATGCTGGTGCGAAAATTGGAAACAATTGTTTGATAGCGGATAATGCCACGGTTCGTGAGGATGTTGTTGTCGGAGATAACACTATAATCGGTAGCAGGGCTTTGATAGAAAATCAAGTCGAGATAGGAAGTCGCTGTAAAATTCAATCAAATGTTCACATTGTTCCGTATTCAAAAATAGAAGATTTCGTTTTCATTGCGCCGGGCGTGCTAACCTCTAACGACGTGTATGTGGGCAGGACAAAGGAAAGATTGACGAAGTTCAAAGGGGTCCATATAAAGAAAGGCGCGCGTATTGGAGTGGGCGTGGTGCTATTGCCAGGAATCACAATTAATGAAGACGCGTTAGTTGGTGCTGGCTCTGTGGTAACAAAAGACGTTCCGGCGAGAACAGTAGTTGTGGGCGTGCCCGCGAAATATTTGAAAGATGTTCCTAATGAACAGTTATTGGAAAATCAATAGATTGAATTTAGTTTTTATGCAAACTATTCCCTTTATCGATCTGAAAAAGCAGTATCAGAATCTAAAATCAGAGATCACACCTAGAGTTGAGAAAGTTCTTGAAGAGAGCTCTTTTATTTTGGGAGAGGTAGTGGAAAATTTTGAAAAAAATGTTTCTGATTATTTAGGCCAAAAATCTTTAGGCTGCGCTTCTGGTAGCGATGCTTTGCTGTTGTCTTTGATGGCTATTGGAATTAAGATGGGTGATGAGGTGATTACCACACCCTTTACCTTTTTTGCCACCGCTGGCGCTGTCGCGCGTTTGGGAGTCAAGCCGGTATTTGTGGATATAAATGAAAATGATTTTAATATTGATGTTTCTAAAATAGAAGCAGTTATAACCAAAAAAACCAAAGCAATTTTGATTGTTCATCTTTTTGGCCAGGCAGTTGACATGGATAGCATTATGTCATTGGCTAAAAAACATAATTTAAAAGTAATAGAAGACGCCTGTCAGGCATTTGGCGCGGAGTATAAAGGTAAAAAAGTTGGCACGATAGGTGATTTTGGCTGTTTTTCTTTTTTCCCTACCAAAAATTTAGGCGGTGCTGGCGATGGTGGTTTGATTACTTGTAAGTCATTAATTGATTATGAATTAATTAAAAAGTTGCGAGTTCATGGTTCTAAAAATAAATATTTTCATGAATATATTGGTATAAATTCTCGTTTGGACGCCATTCAGGCGGCTATTCTAGATGTAAAATTAGCGTATGTTGATAATTGGAATGAGAAAAGAAGGGAAATAGCCAGTAAATATTCAAAAGAATTAAGCGATTTTGTGCGAACACCCCAGAGAAATGATTATGCAAAACATATTTATCATCAGTACGCGGTTTTAACAGACAGACGAGACGAATCATTGTCTCGTTTACAGGAAAATGGCGTGGCTGCCGGTGTTTATTATCCACTGCCACTGCACTTGCAGGATTGTTTTAAATATCTGAATTACGCGCAAGGAGATTTTCCTATTACCGAAGAGGTGAGCAAACAAATTTTAAGTTTGCCAATTTACCCAGAAATGACAGGCGCGCAGATAGATTACGTAATAAAATCCATGAAGTCATTTTTTGTATGAAACAAATTTATTTTCTTTCCGCCTTTTTCCCTTCTTTTGCTGGCGGAGCGGAAAAATCTATTTTAGAGGAGTTTAAATTATATACAACAAAAGGTTATGGAATAACTGGTTTAACTTTTGATAATTTGTTTAAAAGCAATTCTTACGACTTTGGCTGTATTCAAGGTAAAAATTTTCATTTATCTTTTTCTTTTTTGCTTCGCCATTCTCGCTTGGCTTATTTATTTTTTAATCGTTCGCGAGTTAATAGAATTTTAGAAAAAGAAAAGCAAAATATTAAACAGGCGGAGTTTGTTATTTTACAAGGACTATACACGCCGTATATTGCTAAATGGTGTTTTAATAACGGTATTAAATACCATTATTATTTAAGAGACGGAGCTAGTATCAACTTTTTTTTAAATCAGGCGCGTGGGCTTAGACGACTGCGTAAGTACTTAAAGTTATTCATAGAGATGCCTTTTATAATTGATTTTCGCGTTGGCAATAGGAATGCCTTAAAAAGAGCATCTAAAATTATAGCTAACTCTGATAAAATGGCTGAACTATTATTCCAACGTTTTGACTTAAAGGCAACCGAAGTGGTTTATCCGAAGGTTTGCATTAATAAAATAACAAATTTTGTTTTAGACTCGGCTAAACAGGAATTTATTACGTTGATTGGAGGCAGAGACTCAGACAAGGCGTATGAAATTTTTCTTCGCACTGCCAAAAAAATGCCAGAGCATGAATTTATGGTCGTTGAAAAAAGAAATGGTTCGTATAAAAAAGGAAACATTACCTTTGCTCCGAGGCAGGATGACGTTCGAAAGATATATGAAAAAACAAAGGTGGCTATTAGTATCTCCAGATGGAATAACGCATTTTCTGGACGAGTAGGCATGGAGGCTGGACGTCTGGGTATACCTGTTATCTCTAGCTCGTCGATTCCAGACGCTCAAGTCGATAGCCGGAAAATTTATATTTTGAAAGACATTGATGATGTGGATGAATGGATTGAGGCGATCAGATCATTTGAGACAAAAAGAGGTATTTTTATTTTTAATTCCGATTTTGGAGTTAGAAATACTATTGGGGCAAGGGCTCATCAAATTTGGAAAAGATTGACTTATAAAAACGGTGTGAACGTTTTTTGTCGAAATTACCGTAGAAGCACTTTGCCGAGCTCGCTTGTAAAAAAGGTTGTACCAGGGGGAGCCGTTTTAATGAAATTTATCAACGCGCTCCATATTTATTTTCCATTGGTCAATAGAATTGACCTTAATAAATTAAAGGTTGATATTTTCCAATATTTCCTTTTAAAGAAATTGAAAAAAGTAAATTTACGGAACATTGATTTTGTCCATTCTTGGGATTTTTTGCCAAAAACATATGCTTGGCTGAAAAAAAATAATCCACAAATTAAAATTTTTCAAGATGTGCCAATGGCGTTTAGTTCTATTTTGGAGCGTGTTTTAAAAACAGAAGAAGTTTATGACAAAATAGATCTATCTATTCCCGCTTACATAAAAGAAACGTTTAAATATGTAGATAAATATATTGTACCGTCTGCCTTTGTTAAAGATTCTTTGTTAAATGAAAACATTGATCAAAATAAAATTGCGGTAGTTCCTTTTGGCGTTGACGCCACTGTCTTTCAACCAAAAGAAAAAGTTCAAGACGAAATTTTCCGCGTTGCTTTTTCTGGGGCAGTAAATAATCGTAAAGGGGCAAGTTATCTTGTAGAGGCATGGAAACAACTTAAATTAGAAAAAGCGGAATTACATTTATATGGCAGAGTTTACCCCGAAGCTTTTGCGTATTTGTCGGAATTAAAAGAAAATAGTATTTTTATTCATGGTTTTGTAAATATTGTAGAGGAATTGCCCAAAAACGACATTTTCGTCTTTCCGTCTCTACTAGAAGGCTCTTCCAAAGCTGTTTACGAGGCCTTGGCCTGTGGTTTGCCGGTTGTTACCACTTATAACGCCGGATCTATTATTAAAGACGGCGTAGAGGGTTTTATTGTGCCTACTCAAGACGTTAATTCGCTTAAAAATAAGATATTATTTTTTTATCAGAATAGAGAAGCGGTTATGGAATTTGGGCAACGAGCTCGCAAATTAGCATTGGAATATAGTTGGCAAAAATATGGCAAGCAAGTGGCTAAAGAGTATATAAATCTATGAAACTAGCTTATATCACCAACATTAAAACACCAGCCGGAGACGCACAGTCTATTCAGGTGCAAGCAATGAGCCGTACCTTTTTTAAAGTGTTGGGCGATGATTTTTTGTTTATTTCTCCGTTAGATGAAAAAAATAAAGAATTTAGAAGCGCGTACCAGTGGGTAAAAATTAAATCTCCTTTTTCCGAACGTCGGTCCATAAGATATTTTTGGCTGACTCTTTTATCTTGGAAAATGGTAAGAAAATTTAAGCCAGATTATATTTATAGCCGGGATATTGGAGTTATCTTTTTTTATCATTTATTAGGTTGCAAGGTAATTTACGAAATTCACAAACCATTTGAAACTAAGATAGGTTATAGATTATTTTCATTTTTAGCTTCAAAAATAAAGGTAGTAGCCATTTCGCAAGCTTTAAGTAATTTTGTGATAGAGAAATATAAAATAAAGTCGGATAAAATTTTGGTGGCTCATGACGGGGTATTTTTGGAGGATTTTATAAATTTAAATAAACAAAAATGTCGTCAAGAACTTTTATTAGAAACTAATTTACCACTGCCTGCCTTTGTTGTTTTATATAGCGGCAACTTATACATTGGTAAAGGATTAGAAATAATAATAAATACAGCCAAGCAATTACCGGAAATATTTT
Source organism: uncultured Gammaproteobacteria bacterium (assembly GCA_964482695.1). GTDB lineage: Bacteria > Patescibacteriota > Patescibacteriia > Magasanikbacterales > GWA2-37-8 > CAYZYP01. Next base: position 129,266 of record CAYZYP010000001.1, read on the forward strand.
TTGTTATTGTTGGCACTGTGGCAGATAAGGTTAACCATGATATCCCCAAAAATATAATATTTTTAGGGCGTAAGACAAGTAAACAAATCCCAACTTATTTAGCAGGCGCGAACTTGCTTATTTTACCATTTACAAAAAATTTAAAAACATGGCAATATCATTCGGCTTTAAAAATGTTTGAATACATGGCTTCTAAAACACCTATTCTAGCCTCTGGCATAGGTTCTGTACTTGAAATTTATAACACAGAAAATGCTTACTTATTTTCCCCAGACTTAAAAGAAGACAGTGTGATAAAAATCAAAGAAATCAAAGAAAATTATAAAAAAGCGCGAGAAAAAGCCGATCTGGCATTTTCGCAAGTTAAGCAGTATACTTGGTGTGGCCGCGCTGATAATATTTTAAATTTTTTAAAAAAGTAAAGTAATATGTGCGGTATTGTTGGTGGTATCAGCAAAACAATTAAAAAAGATGAGATTGAAAAAATAGTTTCTAGCTTAAAGCATCGCGGGCCAGATGGTAGCGGCAGTTTTTATAATAAAGAAAATAATATTTTTTTAGGCCACACTAGGCTATCTATTATAGATTTATCGTCTAGAGGCAGTCAGCCAATGAAGAGCGTTAAAGAAGGCGGCGAGACGTGGATTAGTTTTAATGGCGAAATATATAATTATAAAGAGATAAAGGAAGATTTGTCTTTGAAAGGTTATGTTTTTACTAGTGATTCTGATACTGAAGTAGTTTTAAAATCATACATAGAATGGGGGGTAGAATGTGTCAAAAAATTTCGCGGCATGTTTGCTTTTGCTATTTGGGATGATAGAAAAAAGAAATTATTTTTGTTTCGCGACCGTTTTGGCGTTAAGCCTTTGTATTATTATAAAAACGAAGCGTCTTTTGTCTTTGCTTCAGAATTAAAGGCAATTTACAGTTTTCCCGGTTACCAGAAAGAATTAAATTATTTAGCTTTAGGTCAATATTTACAGTTTGGCTATATACCGGCGCCACTAACTATTTTTAAAAATACCTTTAAAATAAAGCCAGGGAGTTATTTAGAGGTTGATTTAGCAGGTAATTATAAGGAATATAATTATTGGCAGCCAATGGATAGTATTAAAGAAAGGAATATAAAAGACAAAACAGTAGACGAAATAACTATTGAGCTGGAGAAAATTTTAGAAACCAGTTTTCAATATCGCATGGTAGCAGATGTTGATGTTGGTATTTTTTTGAGCAGTGGCGTTGATTCTTCTTTGGTAGCGGCTTTATTACAGAAAGATAACAACAAAAAGATAAAAACTTTTACCATTGGTTTTAAGGAAAAGGAATATAACGAAGCAGAAATTGCTAAAAAAATAGCTAATAATCTTGGTACCGACCACCATGAGTATTATCTTTCGGCTAATGATGTTAAAGATTCACTAAATGAATACGTAGAAATTTTTGATGAGCCGTTTGGCGATAGTTCGGCTTTGGTCACCTATTTGCTAGCTAAAAATACCAGACAACAAGTAAAAGTGGCTTTGTCTGGCGATGGCGGCGATGAATTATTCGCTGGTTATAGCAAATACGAAGCGTTAGATTTTATTAAACATCGCAGCCGAGTTGGCCGTATTTCAGCTTTTTCATTACTATATTTCAGTCCAATAATTATTGATTCTATTTATAAAAATTTGGCCCCATTATTTGGTTTGCCAAAATATACTAATTTTAGAGAAAAAATAAATAAGTTGAGGAATGTTTTATCAGCTAGGAATTTTTCAGAAATGTTTACAAACAGCAGTTCTTATCATCTGCCAAACGAAATTACAAGTTTATTGTCTAATAGCAATAATATAATTAGCCAAGAAAATTTTGTATCGCAGATTGTTGATCCTCGCGAACAAATGCAGGTATGGGATTTACAGCAATACTTGCCAGATGATATTTTGGTTAAAACCGACAGAACAACAATGGCAGTTGGCCTAGAAGCCCGCGAGCCATTTTTAGATCAATCAATTTGGAATTTTATTACAGAATTGCCATTAGAAATACGTTATAAAAATATCGGCTCTAAATATTTATTAAAGAAAATTTTGGCTAAGTATTTGCCAGAAGAATTATTAGACAGACCAAAAACAGGTTTTAAACCGCCAATATATGAATGGTTAAAAAGAGATTGGGCTGATTTAATAGATAAATATTTATCAGTAGATTATATTAAAAAACAAAATATATTTAATATAGATTATATACAAATTTTAGTAACGCGCTGGCAAAAGGGTAAATATGTTAATCCGGATAAATTGTGGCTACTTATAGCTTTTCAATTATGGTATGAGAGGTGGTTGAGGATTGGTTAATAATTAATTTTATTTTCGAGCGTAGCGAGTGAAGAGAAAAATATAAATATTTTTCTCTTCCGAGCAAGCGAAGATAAATACACCGCGGCTTGCCGCTATGCATATGCGAGCGAAAGCGAGCTTGGGTGCAGGGCTTGCCCTGCGGATTAATACCATTTATTTTAGTTATGTTAAAAAGTTTAGTAAAAAATTTAAAATTAACACTATTATTGTGCTGCGTGGTATTTAGACGTGTAGTTTACGGTAAGGCCACCAGGAGTGTTGGCGTGCCGCGTAAGATTGTTATAGCTCAATTTTCTAAATTGGGAGATATGGTGTGCACTACCCCCATGTTCAGAGCAGTTAAAGAACATTTTCCAGAAGTTAAGTTGTATGTTATCGGCAATGCCACTAACAAGTTTATTCTAGATGAAAATAAAGATGTAGATCACTATTTTATTTATAATCATAATTTTTTTAGATTATTATTAAAATTAAAAACAGAACAGGCCGATTTTGCCTGCATGTGTGCGCCGAATTTTATCGGCTTGGCATTGTTATTTTTAGCCGGTATTCCATGTATTACGACTCCAAAAGTTAGTGGTGGTTGGAGTCCTTTAGAAACATGGTGGTTTAGAGTAATAAGAAGATATGTGATTCTTAAGACTCACACAATGGGTCAATACGCGCCACGAGAATATTTACGCCTTTTAGAGCCAATAGGTATTTTTACAGATAATACAACAAAGTATTTATCATTTTCTGCCGCTGCCGCAGGTGATGTTGACAAGTTATTTATTGAATATAAAATAGATTTCCATAGAGATTTGCTGATAGGTATTATTCCATCGGCCGGCAATAAAATTAAACAGTGGAGCCCGCTAAATTTCGCTGCGGTCGCGGATTATTTGATTTTTAATTATGATGCGAAGATTTTTCTTGTAGGATCGCAAGCTGATCGTATGGAAGCAGATGAAACAGAAAAATATATTAAAATAAAAAATAGGGTATATAATTTGGCGGGTAAGTTAAACATAGATCAGTTAAAATGTTTTATATCACATCTTAATATGTTAGTCGGGGTTGATACTGGCCCAATATATATAGCCGAAGCTTTTGGTGTGGCGACGGTAGATATTGTAGGCCCGATGGATGAGAACGAACAACCGCCACGCGGTTCCTCTCATAGAATAGTAGTTTCTCCTATTCGTAAAAAGTCGGCTATTCATATCATGAATGCTCGTAGTTACGATTCTGTCGAGGCCAAGAAACAAGTTGATCTAATTACTGCAGATATGGTAATATCTACGATGAGAGATCTGATGTATAACTTACATTTAGTTTTAAAATAATTTTATATTTTATGATCGTTATTACAGGGGCAGCTGGGTTTATTGGTAGTTTTCTTGTTAATTACCTGAATGAGAAGAAAATAGAAGATCTAATTTTGGTTGATGATTTTACTAGACCAGATAAATTCTGTAATTTAATAGGTCGACGATATATAAAAAAAATTGAACGCGAATTTTTTTTAGATTGGTTAAATAAGAACAAGCCGATCATATCTTGCATAATGCACCTTGGAGCCAGAACAGATACTACCGAAAATAATTGGGATATTCTTGATAAATTAAATTTAAAATATAGCCAAAATCTTTGGAATTACTGTTCTTTAAATAATATACCATTTATTTATGCTTCTTCAGCTGCTACCTATGGAGCTGGAGAAATGGGGTATATTGATAACCACGATATAGTGCCATTGTTGAAGCCCCTAAATCTTTACGGGCAATCTAAAAACCTTTTTGATTTATGGGTGTTGCAACAGAGAAAATCACCGCCTTTTTGGGCGGGGTTGAAATTTTTTAATGTTTTTGGCCCCAATGAATATCACAAAGGAAGAATGGCGTCAGTTATTTTTCATGCCTATAATCAAATTGTTTCTAAAGGAAAGGTGTCTTTATTCCGCTCCCATCGTTTTGATTATAAAGATGGTGAGCAGAAGAGGGACTTTATATATGTTAAGGACGTAATAAAAGTTTGTGAATTTTTACGTCAAAACACCGACAGAATTAATTCTGGTTTATACAATGTTGGTACTGGCTTGGCCCGCACGTTTAAAGATTTAGTTTTAAGTGTTTTTATGGCTTTAAAATTAGAGCCACATATAGTATATATAGATATGCCTATTGATATTAGAGATAAATATCAATATTTTACTCAGGCTGATATGCAAAAATTAAAAAAAGTTGGATATAATAACAGTTTTTTTACATTAGAAAAAGGGATTGCAGAATATGTGCAGGATTATCTTGCTAAAAGATAAAAGCGCTATAGTCTCGGCAGGTAAGGCATTTTTAATTATAGTGCGAAAGATGAAATTAAATTAATTAATAGTTATAATTTAAATTATGTATCTGAAGTGTCCATTATGTGGTAACGCCAGCAAGGATTTGTTCTTAAACGAACTAGCCATGCGACAGTGCGTAAAATGCAGTTTGGTTTGGCGGCAGAACTTTGATTTACCAGCGGATCATTACGCTAATAAAGTAACGGATATAGGAAGTAATAAATTAAAAGAGCGTGAGCAAAATTCTATTTTACGACTAAAACAATTTAAAAAACATGTGTTATTTGAAGATGTTTGCGATGTCGGGACGGGCGAAGGGGTATTTTTAAAAGTTTTACAAACACACGGTTGTAAGCGCTGTGTTGGTATAGAACCAAATAGGCTAATGGCAGATTTTTGGAAATTAAATAATTTACGAGTATTTAATGCTAAGAGCACAAAGGAAATAGTGGATTTAATTGAGAGAGAAAAAATAAAAGTTGTTACTTTATTTCATGTGATTGAGCATATCCCAGATCCTGTCGATTTATTAAGTGAAATTAGAAGTGCCTTGCCTAGCGGAGGTATTGTGGTGGTGGAAACTCCAAATTTAGAAGCTTATTCCATGAAAAAGAGTAGTTATCGACATAAATTAATATATCCAGAACATTTATTTTATTTTAATACTCACAATTTTTTGCAGATGTTTAATAAAACAGGTTTTAATGTTGTGGCTAATGGCAAACGCGACTTTAATCAAAATTACTTAGGTATTCATGAATGTTTGTGGCGGCTCGGGTTGACTAATAATAAATTTAAAGTTAAAAATTATTCTGGACGTTCAAATTTAATAGATGGATGTGAAAATATTAATTCCGTAGTGCCATCGGTTAATTTACGCCCGGTAGGTTTAAAGAAAAATAGTATCCGTTTTTTAAATTTTATTCTAAGTCAGGCAGTGCAGGTTTTAGGCAGATTAGACTATCAGTGGGTTATTGCTAAAAAAATATCAACATAGATCCCCGCAGGTTTGACCGCGAGGCTTTATGGTGATTGGTAAACAGACGTATAGTAAAAGGCAGTTTTATTAACATCAAACCGGCTAGCTTTTTCTAAAGCCTTTAAAGATAATTCTTTTTTTAAATTACTGTTATTGACCAGTAATTTTATTTTTTCGTTAAAATCTTGGGGGCTATCTAATTTATAAAGCAAACCGGTGTTTTTAATCATTTCATGATTGCCGCCAATATCCGTAGCTAATATTGACAAGCCAGCGTACAAAGCCTCTATTAGAGTAATAGACATGCCCTCGTATCTAGAAGGTAGAACAAAAATATCAAAAGCTTTTAGATATTGGTAAGCATCTGGCATGTCGCCAACCAAGTAAACTGTATTTTTTAAATCTAGGTTGGTAATTAAATTTTCGTATTTTTTCTTTTCAGGTCCGTTACCAATAATAACATAATTTAAATTAGGATAATCTTTTTTTAATTCAGACGCCTGTTTAATTAAAAATTCATAATTTTTTTGATAAGCCAGCCGACCAATGGAACCAATAACGAGTTTATTTTTAAAAGATGCACGCAATTTTTCTTCTAACATTATTTTAGCTTGTTCGCGTGAAAAGAAGTTTAATTCGTTTTGATCCAGCCCGTTGTAAATTACTACAGCATCGCGCGTTAAGCCAAGCTTTTGGCTTGCATAATGATTTTCATTACTAACGTATATTTGTTTATCGATAAAATTTAATAGGATTTTAAAGATTAATTTATAAAAAATAATCTTTATTTTAGACTGAGTGTAGTTTGTATCTAGCATAGATAAACCACGAAAGGTAAAAACAGTTTTTGGTTTATTTTTAGCTAGTTTGGCTGATAACGCCCCTAGCAAAGCATTGCTACTATTAAAATGGACAACATCAAAGTGGTTAGAATTTAAGAATTTTTTAAATTTCCAAATAAAACGTAAATTAGTAATTATGTTAAAAGTCCGGCCAAGGTCGGGAAATTTGGTGTAAGGTATTTGTTGTTTTTCTAATTTTTGTTGCAAGAATGTTCCCGAACCAAAGCCAACTGTCACATCGAGACCTTGTTCAATTAGTTTTTTGGCCAAATTAAACACCGATACTTGCGCGCCGCCGGTCTCGCCTTTGGTAATAATAATAAGGATTTTTTTCATGATATTTTAGTATATTCTAATAAAAATAGCATAGCAGATAATGGTTAATTTGGGAAGTTAAGCTACAAAGCATTAAACCTTGCTTTTTTTGCCTTTTTTTATTATATTATATAGGTAAATTAAGTAATTTTATGATTGAAAAAAAGAAGGTTTTAGTTACCACCGTTCCTTTTGGCACAGTTTCCAAAGAGCCACTGGATTTATTAGAAAAAGAGGGGTTGGAGGTAAAAATAATAAACAGCAAAAAAATGGCTGAGGATGAACTAATAGGCTATTTAGCCGACATTGATTATGTCGTGGCCGGCTTATCGCAATTTACCGCACGATTATTAGATCAGGCGCCAAAGCTGCGTTTAATAGCTCGGGTTGGCGTTGGTTTGGACAACATACCTTTTGTGGAAACCAAAAAAAGAGGGATTAAGGTAACGTATACACCTGATGCGCCAACTTTGGCAGTAGCCGAATTTACCATTGGCTTGGTGCTTGACTCTTTAAGGAGATTTTCTTGGATAGATCGTGATATGCGGCAAAAAGTATGGAATAAGTATATGGGAGATCAGCTGCGCGGTAAAACTATTGGTATAATTGGCGTCGGTAGGATAGGTAAAAATGTTATAAAATTACTTCAACCTTTTGGAGTAAATATTTTAGGGAATGATTTGCCAGAAAAAGAAGACCATGATTTTGCTAAGCAATATAATTTAAAATATGTCAGCAAAGATGAATTGTACGCCCAGAGCGATGTTGTAAGTTTGCATTTATCCCGCTCACCGTCTGTTCACCATTTAATCAACAAAGAGGTTTTAGTAAAGATGAAAGACACCGCAATTTTAATTAACACTTCTCGTGGCGGGGTAGTAGACGAACAGGCATTAATTGAAGCTTTGTCAGATAACACAATTACCGGCGCTGTTTTGGATGTTTATGAAACAGAGCCTTATCAAGGTTTGTTAACAAAATTAGACAATGTTTTACTAACAGCTCATGTTGGTGCTGGCACCAAAGAATCGAGGCGACTGATGGAACTAGGCGCGGTAGAAGAAGTTGTTCGTTTTCACCGCGGTGAAAAGTTAGAAAATGAAATAGATCATAATTAAAGGTCATATGCAAAATGTCATAGTAGTGGGCGTGGGGGAATATTATACAGATATAGTTGGGCCATCCTTGCAATTATTAGAACAAGAAGGTGTATTAAAAGTAATTTGTTTAGTAGACGTAATAGAACTAAGCAAAAAAGCAAAAAATTTTTTTTCTAAGGCAGAATTTCGTAAACGACAAGATAACCAGCCTTTAAGCGAGTTATTAAAGGATTTAAGAAACTCAGAAACAATTGTGTTGCTTGGCCATGTGAATAATTTGCACGCTAGTGATGCTAAAGATTTAACAGAAAATGGTTTTAAAGTAATGTTGGAAAAACCGTATTTTTTAAATAATAGCCAATCGAAAATAGTAAAAAATATTATAGGTAGCAATGATTTAAACCAACTGATTTTATTGGAATATTACATACAGATGAAAACTATTCCTCTTTTAATTTTAGCTGGTAAGATAAAGAAAGACAGTTTTTATTTAACAAAACCAAATTTATTGCAAACAGAAGAAGGAATGTTAGTTTATGCAAAAAGCGTAAACGACCTCGTCGGCCAACTAAAGAAGATAATAGGTAAGCCACAAAAAGTAGTTGTGGAATTATTAGAAGGAGAAGGAAAAACAGGCAGGCTAGATCATCGTGGTGCTTATCTTAGTGATATAAAAATTGGCGGTGGAGTAATATTGGATTTAGGTATCCACGCATTCGCTCCTCTATTTATTCTAGAAGATTATCTAGGGGAAATAGATGTATCCTTTTTGGGTGGTTTTGTAAGGGCAGCAAAATGTAAAGAGCACATAGAGATGTGTAAAGAAAAATTTTTATTACCAGAAAATGAAGTAGCCGAAACTTGTGCCGAAATTAAAATGAATACAAAAATAGGCATACCGATTAATGTGATTGTGGGCAAATATGTTCTGCCAGACAAAAATAGAAGGCAGATAGTTATTTACGGAGATAAAAATATGGTTAAAATGGATCTTTCTAATTGCAGTTTATCAATTATTAACAATGGAAAAGAAGAAAAAATATTAACTTTTCCTAAAAAGTCGGATTCTAAATATTATTCAGTTGTTAGAAGTGGTTTAGAAATTTCAAAAAATAATAGTCCTTTTACTTTTAATCTAAAGCAAAAAGCGTTAAAAGTCCAATCGTTTGTGTTAAACGTGCGCCATTTAGCTTACCAAACAAAGATAAACGAGTTTTTTTTGGCTGGTATAGAGCCAATAGAAATTTTTAAGTAATAATTATGATATTTAATTTAAAACAAAATAATGATTTGTCAGAAGCAGCCATGCGTCCGCCGGCTTTGTATAAAGAATGGAAAAATATTTTAAAAAAAGAAGTCGGGGAATTATGGCAAATAACTGCTAATTTACAAAAAATAGATTGTCCAGGATGCGATAGCAAGAATAATCAAGAGATTTTTACTGTTTTTGGTGTTAGGTATAAAAAATGCGAAGACTGCGGCACTGTTTTTGCTGCTACTCGTCCAACAAGAGATAACTTAAGAGATTTTTATCATCATTCTTTGGCCGTTAAATTTTGGAAAGAGAAAATAATCCCAGCTAGTCAAGAAAAACGCCAACAATACAGCCACAATCCTTTGTTAAGGTGGTTCTTGGATATTGTAAGAGCCCACCAAGTTAATAAAGAAAGTGTAGTAGTAGATTATCAGCCAAAATTTAATAGTATCTTTCTAAGTAGGCAAGATCTTGATTTTACCAATATAAATTTAGTTGATCCGTTGTATGTAAACAATGATGACCAAGCGATCAAAACGTGTGATAAATTGGATAAAATTATCGATCAAGTTAGTGTATTTACCGCATTTAATGTGTTGGACAAAGAAGCCAATCCCGATGAATTTTTGCGAGAAGTATCTGACAAGTGCCAGAAAGGCGGTTTGTTTTTTTTAACTGCCAATACTATTAGCGGATTGGAATACCAAGTTCTAGGCGGGCAAGCTTCGCGTTTGGTTCCTCCAGATAGACTTAATTTATTGTCAGTAGAAGCAGTAGAGTACTTGCTAGCCAAAAATAATTTTACAGTTTTAGATATTAGTACGCCAGGAAAATTAGATTTAGATATTATTATTAATGAATATAAAGAAAATCCAGATATTATTTTACCGGAATTTATAAAATATATAATCAAGCATAGAGACAAAAGTGTTTGTCGATCGCTGCAAAGTTTTTTGCAATTAAACAATCTAAGTTCATTTTTACGAGCCGTTGCTATTAAAAATTAATTTTTATGTTAAAGAAAAATATTAAAGACCTGCGTTCCATCGATTATTTTAAAGAATATTCAAAATACATTACTCATTTATTGGCTAATTTAAATTTTCATATTATTGATGAAGTTGCCAAGTTGATAGTTGCAACAGCAGAAAAAGGTGGCACAATTTATTTTGCTGGCAATGGCGGTAGCGCGGCCACAGCTTCTCATTTTGCGACCGATTTTTCGCATGGTTTGGTAGGCGGTACAGGTAAATTGGTAAAAGCAGTTAATTTAGCAGATAATGTTTCTTTAATAACAGCGATTAGTAATGATAGTGGTTATGAAAATATATTTATCAATCAGCTGAATAATTTATTGGGTAAAAAGGATATTTTGGTGCTTATTTCGGCTAGCGGTAATTCGCCAAATATAGTTAAGGCAGCTGAATTTGCCAAGACAAAAAAAGCATCGACAGTGGCCTTTGTTGGTTTTGACGGTGGAAAATTAAAAGATATTTGCGATTATGTCGTGCAAATAGAAACCAAATCAGGCGAATACGGCCCGGTAGAAGACGTCCACACAATACTTGATCATATGTTAGCTTCCTATTTAATTTTAAAGTTGCAGGGAAATAAAAATTGAGTATATGTTAGCTAAAGATTTGCGAGTATATTTGACTATCGCTAAAAAAACCGCTAAACAAGCCGGAGATTTTTTAGCTAATTATACGCATAGTAATTTGCAAATTTATTACGACAAAAACAAGGATATTAAAATTAATGCAGATAAACAGAGTGAAAAAATAATTATAGATAATTTACAAAAACAAACTAATTTTTCTATTCTATCCGAAGAAGCCGGCTTGATAGTGGGGGGAAATAAGGACAATTTATGTTGGATTGTCGATCCTTTAGACGGCTCTTTAAATTTTTCTCGGCAGCTTCCTGCTAGCTGTATCTCTATAGCTTTGTGGGAGAAAAATAAGCCTATTTTAGGCGTTGTTTATGATTTTAATCGGCAAGAGATGTTTAGTGGTGTGGTAGGTCAAGGGGCTTGGTTAAATGGCTTTTTAATCACGGTTTCAACGGCCAATCAGTTAAAGAAAGCGGTGGTGGCCACTGGTTTTCCTTCTCAGACTAACTATGATGAAAAAGCTTTGTTAGACTATGTAACTAAAGTACAAAAATTTAAAAAAGTTAGATTATTGGGCAGCGCTGCCTTGTCTTTGGCTTATATAGCTTGCGGACGAGTAGACGCCTATATGGAAAGAGACATTATGATTTGGGATATAGCTGGTGGTGTGGCGATAGCTTTAGCCGCAGGCGGAGAGATTCAATATATGAATAAAATTAAGAAAAATACTGTTGATATTTTGGTAACTAATTCTTTGATTAACTTTAATTAATATAATTTATATGAAGATTTACGGAGTGGTGCCAGCTAGGATGGAATCAAGTCGTTTTCCTGGTAAGCCCTTACATTTAATTTGTGATCGTCCCATGGTTGAACATGTTTTTTGCAGAGCAAAAATGTTTAAGTTGTGGGATGATTTAATTATAGCGACTTGCGATGAGGAAATAAAAAATTTTGCTAATAATAATAATTTTCCTGTGGTGATGACATCAAAAACACACACACGTTGTTTAGATAGAGTGGCCGAAGCTATTAAGAACATGGACTACGATATCCGCGGAGAAGATGTGGTAGTATGTGTTCAAGGTGATGAACCGATGCTTCATCCGGGCATGGTGCAGGCATCTATAGATCCTCTTTTGAAAGACGAGACGGTAAAATGCACAGTTTTGGCCATGCAAATTTTATCTGAAAAGCATTATTTAAGTCCAGATGTTGTAAAAATAGTTCATGATTTGCAGGGAGATGTGCTTTACACTTCGCGCAGCCCGATACCATACACAAAAAAATTCGATCCTTCTTTAGGAGCTTTTCGTATATATGGAATTTTAGCTTTTCGTTGGAGCTTTCTTCAAGAGTTTAATTCTTTGCCGGAATCGCCATTGGAGATAAAGGAGTCGTGTGATAGTAATAGGATTTTTGACCATGGTCATAAACAGAGAATGGCTCCATATCCATTTAAACCATCCTTTGCTGTGGATAAGCCAGAAGATATTTTGCTTGTTGAGCAAAATATAGTAAAAGATTCTCTGTGGGGTAAATATTAAAGTAAAAATTTTGGCGAGGCGTAAATATCACAACTATGCCCAAGTTTAAAAAAAATATTTTTCTATTGTTAGAAGAAAAAAATAATTATGTATTGCAAAATATAAACAAAAAAAATTTTGCCAAGTTTTTAGTAAGAGATGATTTAGATAAAGCGTTGCTCGCGCTAAGACAAATTAATAGTTTGCAAACTAAAGAGGGCGTATCTATATACGCAACTCATTTAGCATACGGAATTTCCATCTGGAGTTTTCATCAGCAGTTATTTTTTTTGCCAGTTTTAACTGAATATATAAAGTACGAAGAGTTGATATGCTTTTTGTATAATAATAGAGATGAGTATAAAGTGATACTTCCAGCTGGCTCTAAAAAGCTAAAAATTTATTTAGAAGCCGCGGGCGTAACTGTTAAAGTTGGTCAGAATTTATTGAATATTATAAATAATTTATTAAGATGGGCGATAAAAATTACCGCATGGTTTTTTGCTTGTATAATTACTATTTTAGCGATATTAAAGTTGTGGAAAAACAAACCGGTTTTTTTAATATACACACCAGACAAATATAACAAACAAAGCGATGGGGATTTTCGTGTTAAGGCAGTTTACGATCATTTAAGAAATAAAAAATATTCTTATCTTGAAATATTTCATACAACTTTTGGCGTTGATTTCTTTAAAAATCTATTTAAAAGGCGCCGTTTGGCGATATACTTGGATGTATTTTATTTTTTGGGTAGAGGTAGATTAGAAAAAAAATCAGTTTTAAATCTTAAAGATTTTATCGAACCAAGCCGGTCAGTAATGCGTTTTTTATTAGAGGAACTCGAATCAAAAGTTCAGAAGAGCGAGAAACTTATACGGGTTTTTTTATTTTTATTTAAACACAGTTCGTTAAAAAAATTTATATCCATAGACGATCCGCGTTACACACAAGAAATTTTAGTATCTTGCAAGACTTGTGGTATTGAATCAGTAGGGTTTCAACATGGTCATTTTACCAAATATCACGTTGGTTGGTTGAATTATGGCATCCCAAAAGAATTATGTGTCGCCTTTGACACCCTGTATGTTTGGAATGAATATTGGAAAAAAATACTAGTTAAATATAGTAGTCATTATAACGCCACTAATGTTAAAATAGGTGGTGAATTACGTCGGCCCAGTGATTTATCGTTTGGTAAAAAGATTGAGCCGAGAAATGTATCGAACCTAACAATATTAGTACCGTATGAAAGTTTGGCGCCCAAGGAAGAAATCAAGCTTTATATTGAACGTTTTAAAACAATGGGCATAAGAATTTATTTTAAAACTCGACCGGATGTGAATGTTAAAAAGCAACTACTGGAGTACGGCCTGTCTTCTTCCGAGGTAAAAATTGTCAATGTTCTAGACAGCAAAGTTTTATCAGAAATTGATGCCGCCGTAGGAGTGTACACAACATTTTTATATGAGATAATTTTTTATGAGAAGCCGGTTTTTATTTTGGAAACAACGTCTGTCTTGGGTGATGATTTATTGGCAGAAGGTTTGGCTGTCGAGTTGGCCAAAGAATTCGAACCAGAGTTTTTACTCCATGCAATAAATAACAATTTTAAGAGTAAAAAACAACTTGCTTGGCCACCGGCACCAAAGATACAAGATGTTTTAAATGATATTATTAAACTATGAAAATATTTTTATCGTTTTTAGCAAAAATTAAGGCGGATGTAAAACAATTATTTGGTTATCCGCGAGTGGAATATGGAGAGAAGATGAGTGTTGATTATGAAGTATATTGGCGAAGAAGAAGGGGAAAAAAGGAAGCTTTTTTTTCATCATGGCAAAGGCAGCGAGCCGATATAACCCTAAAAATTATCGAACCCAATTCTAGAGTGATTGATTTAGGCTGTGGAGATGGGGCGACAATAAATTATTTACAGGAACATTCTCATATACATGGCATAGGTGTTGATATAAATTTAGAGATGTTAAAAAAAGCTTCGACATTGGGTGTAAAAACAATACAAATGGATATCAATAACTTGGAGTCAATTAAAACCTTGCCAGAAGTAGATTATATATTAGGTTTTGAGATTATAGAGCACATGCCTTGCCCAGAAAGTTTGATTTATCATTTACTGGATAAAGCCAAAAAGGGATTAGTTTTTTCTGTACCAAATACAGGTTATTATTCTCATAGACTTCGTTTGTTGTTTGGCAAGTTTCCGCTTCAATGGGCTGCTCATCCTGGCGAACACTTACGTTTTTGGACAGTAAAAGATATGAAATTTTGGTTAAAATCAATAGGAGTTAAATCAGCAAAGATTATTTTATACGAAGGTTTGCCAATATTAAATAAAATTTTTCCTTCTTTGTTCGCCCAGGGGATTATTGTTTATTTTAAGAAATAGCGATAAAATCTTTTTTTGGCAAAGTATAAAATAATATAAATAAAGTTAATGAAGTCACTATCTGTGTAATTAGTTTAGTTAAGATTACTCCCCAAATACCATAAAGCGGTAATAAAATTAAAAGACATATTAAATTGGCAAGGCCATTAACAAAATTAAGATAATGCAACTGGCGTTTTTTCACATGGGCGATTAAGCTTTGAGAAAACAAAACATCTGGTAGTGATAAAAGATTAAAAATTAAGATTTGTGAAAAAATAACAGCTTGTTGATAAGCAGGGAAAAGAGTTTTATAAATTAAAGGCGCTACCAGAACATAAAAAATGATTATAGGTAGCGGTACCAAAAGAAGTTTTATTATTTTATTTTTTGCTGATAATTTGATTTCAATTAAAGATTTTTGACTTAATTTTGGCAGCAAAAGATCTTTGAGAGTTGGTTTTAAAAAATCAATTATTTGTTGGGCAGGAGTGACCGCAAAAGTGTATACAGCTAATTGTATTGGACCTAGAAAGTGGAATACCAATATTTTATCTATATTTTTTACTGTCAAACCAATGAATTTATTAGCAGTAAGACGTTTGGCAAAATCAATGCTTTCTTTTGTTATTTTTTCTGGTCGGTCTATTTGTTTTTTGGCTAGTAAGTAAATAATTAAAGAAGTAGTAGTATTAATAGTAAAGTAAACAATAATCAGATAAAGTGGATTTTTGGTAATAAGCAAAGTAAATGTTATTGCTATAACATAAATTAAATTTTGGAATATAATACGATAGGCTCTGGTCTTGAAGTCTCTTTTCCCCAAAAAGTAAGGGTCAGATAAATTGGCGCCTTGTTGAAGTGGCAACAAAATTGCCATTATTAAAAGTGAGATAGCCAGCAAATTGTTGCCTAGTAGGTAATAGTAAGCAGCACCAGATAATCCGGCGATAATTATGCCAAAACTCCATTTTAAAGATGTTATAAACGCGTCCTTTAAGATTTTTGTTGATCCAGACGCCACTGTTTGAGCAACTGCATCATCTAGCCCAGTCAGAGAGAAAATACCTATGATGCCGGCAACTGATATTATGTACTTATATATTCCATAGGTTTCTGGCGACAATAAATTGGCATATAATATAGATAAACCAAAAGCAGAGAGTATTAAGAAGATTCTGCTAGCAGATATCCAAAACCCACCCCTGGCCAAATAAATCATATCTGTTTTAGTGTATTTTTGGCTCCAAAGCAGTATTTTCTTGATTTTTTCCTGGGTAGTGGTAAAATAAGGCATAATCAGTTACAATTTTTAACTTTATAACTATTTTATGAATGTTTTATATATTGGCGCTGGCTTTGTGGGTACTTGTTCGGCGGCTATTACGGCCGACAGTGGCCATCGTGTTTTGGTTTATGATGTAGATGAAAATAAGATAAAAAGCCTTGGTTCTGGCGATCGGGATACTATTAAAAATTGCTTGTTTGAAAACGGTTTGGGCGATCTATTGGTGCGCCACAAAGATCGTATTAATTTTACCACAGATTACACTCAAGTAGAAGCTTTTTTAGAGAAATGCGATGTTGTTTTTATGTGTTTGCCAACGCCAGAAATAGACGAAACAGGCGAGAGTGATTTAAGCTATTATTTCTCTGCCGCGGAAAGATTAGCACAAAGTTTGTTAAAACGCAATAATAATATTCAGGAAAAATATATTGTTATTATTAATAAAAGCACCGTGCCGATAAGCATGATAGACAAAACCAAAGAAATAATGGATAAAATTGGTGTTAAAAATTATGGCGTTGTTTCTAATCCAGAATTTTTGGTAGAAGGCAAAGCTATTGAAGGCTCCATGAAGCCAAGCAGGGTAGTAGTTGGCGCGGAAAAAGAAGTTGATTTTAAAATTATGCGTAGTCTGTATCAGCGTTTTTATGACGCGCCAGGAGTGCAATATATTGAAACTAACCCGCAAGAAGCAGCTGCCGGTAAACTGTTGGCCAACTTTTATTTATTTAACAAATTAATGATTTGCTTTGATGTTATTGGACGTGTTTGCGAAACATTCCCTGATACTAAGTTTGAAAATATTAGAAGAATATTAACTTCTGACGACAGGATTGGCAAGTGGGGATTTTATAACAGCCTATATGCTGGTGGTAGTTGTTTTATCAAAGATGCTCGTTCGTTGTCGCACCAGTTGCAAACAGCCGGCCAAGGGGCTACTATGATAAACGAAACTCATTTGGCCAACAAGAGGCAGTTAGAATTATTTTTAGCCAGAGCGGAAAAAGAAGTAAAATTTGATTGGGGAGGCAAAAAAGTTGCTTTAATAGGCCTGGCTTTCAAACGCGATACTAACGATATTCGTAATTCTTCTAGTTTGGATACTGTGAATTTTTTAATTGAAAAGCAAGTAGGGAGAATTAATATTTACGATCCAGCTGCCATGGCTAATTTTAAGAAAGTTCATCCAGAGTCGGAACAAATTAAATATTTTGACAACGAATTTACCGCTGTTAAAGAAGCCGATATTGTGATTTTGGCCACTGATTGGCCGCAGTTTCGTGGTTTAGCAGATATAATTATAGCTCGGCTAGAGCATAAGCCATTGATTATGGATGGTCGGCGTATTTTGCAGCACCGTTATGATATTTTACAAAATGCTGGTTTTGATATTATTGCTGTTGGGAGTCCGCTGATAAAAGGTAAATCCTAACAAAGCGTGTGTAAATGAGTTTTTTATTAAAATATTTTATGGTGAATTTCGACAATTTACTATCAAAAAAAGAAAAAATTTGCGTAGTTGGCTTGGGATATGTTGGTTTGCCGTTAGCTGTTTTATTGGCGAAAAAATTTGCGGTTGTTGGTTTTGACATTAACAAGCAAAGAATAGAAGAATTGAAAAAAGGTATTGATAAAACAGGAGAAGTTAATGAAAGTGAATTAAAAAATACTAATATAGAATTTTCTGCAGACAGTGAAATTATTAAAACAGCTAGTTTTATTATATTAGCTATTCCTACCCCAGTTGATAAAGATAATCGCCCTGATTTAGGTTTGGTAGAAAAAGCCACTGTCATGGTAGGGAAAAATTTGCGTCAAGGAGCTATAATCGTTTACGAATCAACTGTCTATCCAGGAGTAACAGAAGATATTTGTCTGCCAATTTTAGAAAAAGAGTCGGGGTTAAAAGGTGGTATTGATTTTAAAATTGGTTATTCGCCAGAACGAGTGAACCCTGGAGACAAAGAACATGGGATAGATAAAATAATTAAAATAGTTTCTGGCCAGGACCAAGAATCATTACAAATAATTGCCGGGGTTTATGGGGCTATTACTACTGTATACGAAGCCAGTTCTATTAAAGTGGCCGAGGCAGCCAAAGTTATTGAAAACACTCAACGTGATTTAAATATTGCCTTGATGAATGAATTATCGGTTATTTTTCATAAAATGGATATAGATACAAAAGAGGTGTTAAAAGCGGCTGGCACAAAGTGGAATTTTTTAAAATTTTATCCTGGCTTAGTAGGCGGACATTGTATTGGCGTAGATCCGTATTATTTAACTTATAAAGCAGAACAAATTGGTTACAATCCAGAGGTTATTCTAGCCGGACGCAGAATTAATGATTTTATGGGGAAATGGATAGTGGATGAATTGATTAAAAAAGCTGTCGAGCTTGGCAAAAATATTAGTAAATTAAAAGTTTTAATAGCCGGTTTTACTTTTAAAGAAAACGTACCGGATATTCGTAATTCTAAAGTTTTTGATATTTACAAAGCCTTAATTTCTCTTGGATTAAAACCTGTGGTGTATGATCCTATCGCAGACATAATAGAAACCAAGAGGGAATATGGACTTGATTTAGTTAATTCTTTGTCCAGTGAGTTGTTTGATGTTGTAGTAGTGGCAGTGTCTCACAATGAATTTAAAGATAAAAAAATAGACGATTGGAAAAAATTAATGTCTGGCCAACAATCGCTGTTGGCTGATGTTAAAGGTATATATAATTCACAAGAGGCAAGTGAATTAGGAATTGTTTATTGGAGACTGTAAACAAGCTAAAATTTTATATTTATATATAATTTTATGAATTATCTTGTCACTGGTGGCGCTGGTTTTATCGGCACCAATATAGCGAAGCAGCTTTTAAAAGATGGTCACCAAGTTAGCGTTTTTGATAATTATAGTTCTGGCGAACACAAAGGGCGTCGTCAAGAAGGCGCAGAATATATTAAAGGCGATATTCGCGAATTGACTGCTTTGCAAGAAGCAATGAAGGGTATAGACGGTGTATTTCATACTGCTGCCGTGCCTCGCATGCCTTATTCAGTAGAACATCCAGTGGAAACTAACGAGGATAATATTACCGGTACTTTAAATGTTTTGGTAGCGGCCAGAGACGCCAAAGTTAAAAGAGTGGTATATAGCGCGTCTTCTTCTGCTTATGGCGATCAAAAAGTAACTCCTTTTGTAGAAACAATGAAACCAAGACCAATGAGCCCATATGGTTTACAAAAATTTGTTGGCGAAGAATATGCCCGGTTATTTTATGAATTATATGGTTTAAAAACTGTTTCTTTGCGCTATTTCAATGTCTATGGTCCATACATGGATCCAGACGGAGCCTATGCTTTGGTAATTGGCAAATTTTTGAAACAGAAGTTAGCTGGCAAGCCAATGACAGTTTGCGGTGATGGCGAGTATTATCGTGATTATACGCATGTTCAAGATATCGTACGCGCTAATATTTTGGCAATGAATAGTTCTAATGTTGGAAAAGGAGAAACTATAAATATTGGCAATGGCCGGCCATATTCTGTTAATGAACTTGTTCGATTGATAGGTGGTGAGTTTATTTTTATTGAACCCAGGCCAGGTGATCCGCGCCACACAGAAGCAGATTTTGGTTTAGCTAAAGAATTGTTGAACTGGGAACCAACTATCGCTCTGCCAGATGGGGTAGAGGAGTTAAAGAAAGAATGGAAAATTTAGAAAAGTAAAGATTAAAAAATGCCTTGGTTAACTCCCAGGCATTTTTTGTATTTTGCGATACGATTCAGTTCAATTAATCTGTTAATACATTAACAAATTTAGAAATCTTTCTTGTTCCGTCGAAACGAGTTCTTTTGCGTTGAGTAAATTTGATTTTTCCAACTACCATTGCGTACAAAGTATCGTCTTTACCTTTTTTAACATTTTTTCCAGGATGAAATCTCGTGCCTCTTTGGCGAATTATAACCATGCCAGGTTTAACCGCTTGTCCATCGTGCATTTTAACACCTAGCCGTTGAGCGTTTGAATCACGACCCAACCGCGTAGAACCACCTGCTTTTTTATGTGCCATATTTATTAGTTATAAAGTTCTTAAAGTTAAAAGTATTGATTATGGCAAAATTATAATATAAAAACATAATATTGTCAATATCTTCCAGTATCTTCTAAATGTACACGGCCAGTTGTTTTTATGTGAATTTTAAGGTATAATTCAGATATAAGGGCGTTTTACAACCTTCAACTTTATAACTTCGCTATGTTTTATTCTCCGAAAATATATTTTCGTGATTGGTGGATAAATATGCCTTTGCTTGGGGTTTTGCTAATGCAGTTTTTTATCTGGTGGTATATTTTTTCCAATATTCAGCCTTCGGATGAACAAATATTTTTGCATTATAATATTATTTTTGGTATCGATTTAGTTGGTGTTTGGTGGAAAATTTTATATTTACCGATTATTGGCGGCATTATGTTTTTATTTAATTTTTTGCTGTCTTATTTCTTTTATAACTTCGATAGATTTTTGGCCCGTTTATTAGCGGCTTGGATATTTTTGATTCATATTTTTTTGTTAGTCGCGGTAGTATTATTAGTGGGGCTTAATATATAAATTATAAAATTTTTAAATTTACTTTAAAAATCGCAATTATTTATGCCAAATAGACAAGGCGTGGACCGTCTTTTTTTATCAGCCTTTTTTGTGCTTTTATTAACAGGCTTAATCATGTTGACTTCGGCCAGCGCCTCTATTGGTTATGCCCAATTTAGTGATACCTACTTTTTTATTAAAAAACAAATGTTATTTGGTTTATTGCCCGGGATAATATTATTTTATTTATGTCTAAAAATAGATTATCGTCTTTGGCAAAAATTTAGTTGGTTAGTATATTTTTTATCTCTAATATTATTAATATTAGTTTTTATTCCGGGATTAGGCGTAATAATAAACGGCGCGCGTAGTTGGTTGGATATATTTGGTTATACTTTTCAGCCAGCTGAATTTGGTAAATTAGCAGTTGTTTTAATAATGGCTAACTTATTATCAGAACCACGTCGCGATTTAAATGATTGGAAAAATGGGCTTTTACCGGTTTTAGCTGTTATAGCTCCAATGATTCTTTTAATAGCCGGCCAGCCGGATATTGGCACCCTGTCTATTCTGGTAGTAATGATTTTTGTTATTCTCTATTTAGCCGGTTTGCGTAAAATTTATTTAGTAATTTTAGGTTTAGTTAGTCTAATTGCTTTTGTTGGCTTACTGCTGCTAGCTCCATACCGCGTGGCTCGTTTAACCACTTTTTTACACCCAGAATTAGATCCTAAAGGAATTGGCTACCAAACAAATCAAGCTTTTTTAGCTATTGGTTCTGGTGGTATTTGGGGATTGGGTTTAGGGCACTCTAGACAAAAATTTCAATATTTACCAGAAGTACACGCTGATTCAATATTCGCTATTATTGCCGAAGAAATGGGGTTTTTAGTCACCCTAGCGATTGTTTTACTAATTACTTTTTTTGGCTTAAGAGGTTTTAAAATAGCCAAAAAAGCGCCAGATGATTTTAGTCGTTTACTAGTGTCAGGAATTATGATATGGTTTATGTGGCAATCCTGGCTTAATATCGGCGCGATGGTTGGTGTTTTTCCGCTTACTGGTGTGCCTTTGCCTTTTATTAGCCATGGTGGGTCGGCTTTAATGGTAGGGCTCATGGGGGTGGGGATAGTGGCCAGGGTGAGTAAGCAGATATAAAGGAGGTTAAAATTTTGGCAAAGAAGCACGCGTAAATGTTATTTCTTGCACCAGCGAACACATACATCTTTTTAGGAAAAAAAGCAGTTATCCGTTTGCCTTTTTGCCTACGTTTACACTTGGCAAAAAGTTTTCCGACCACTTTTTTTCCTAAAAAGATGTATGTGTTCGCTGGTAAGTTATAAAAAGTTAGTATTTTAATTTATGAATTTATTAGTTACCGGCGGAGCTGGGTTTATCGGCTCAAATTTTATCCGTTATATTTTAAAAAAATATCCAGACTACAGAGTAGTTAATTTGGATTTGTTGACTTATGCCGGAAATTTGGAAAATTTGTGCGACGTTGAAAAAAATAAAAATTATAGTTTTGTAAAGGGGGACATAGTGGATAAAGTTTTAGTAGAAAAATTAGTAAAAGATAATAATATAAATTTAATAGTAAATTTTGCGGCGGAGAGCCATGTTGATAGATCAATTATAAGTAGCGCGGATTTTTTGCGGACAAATATTTTAGGCACCCATAGTTTATTGGAAGTAGTAAAGAAGAATAGCAAAATACGTTTTCATCATGTTTCCACCGATGAAGTGTATGGCTCTTTGGGGCCTACAGACCGCGCGTTTAATGAAAGTACTGCATATGACCCGCGGAGCCCGTACAGCGCTTCCAA
Organism: uncultured Gammaproteobacteria bacterium; assembly: GCA_964482695.1. Taxonomy (GTDB): domain Bacteria; phylum Patescibacteriota; class Patescibacteriia; order Magasanikbacterales; family GWA2-37-8; genus CAYZYP01. The sequence goes on from CAYZYP010000001.1 coordinate 151,654, forward strand.
GGCCGCCTCTGATCATTTGGTAAAAGCTTTCTATCATACTTATGATTTGCCAATAACCATATCTAATTGTTCTAATAACTACGGGCCTTATCAATTTCCAGAAAAATTACACGGACTGTTTATTACCAATTTATTAGAAGGTAAAAAAATACCGCTTTACGGCGATGGTTTAAACGTGCGTGATTGGCTTTATGTTGAAGATCATTGTTCGGCCATAGACGTAATTATTCATCGTGGTAAAGTAGGCGAAACTTATTGTATAGGAGGTAATTGTGAAAAAACTAATATAGAAGTAGCTCGTAAGATTTTGCAGCTACTTAACAAAGACGAAAGCATGATAGAGCATGTGCGCGATAGGTTAGGCCATGATAGACGTTATGCTATAGATTCTACAAAAATTAAACAGGAGTTAGACTGGGAGCCGCAGACTAATTTTGGCAATGGCATGGAAAAAACAGTTGAGTGGTATAAAAATAACGTGGATTGGTGGAAAAAAATAAAGACAGGGGAGTATTTGGAGTATTATGAAAAACAATACAAAGAAGTATGAAAATATTAATAATAGGCAATGGGTATCTTGGTAATAGATGTTTAGAAAGTTGGCCAGAGGCTGTTATGGCCGAGAAAAGAGTAAATAAAGTTGAAGATGTTTTAGAATTGTTAGAAGAGCATCAGCCAGATGTGGTTTTAAACGCCGCTGGTGTGGTTGGTAAACCAAATGTAGATTGGTGTGAAACACATCAGTTGGAAACTATTTGTGGTAATACGATTTTACCTTTGCAAGTAGCCGATGCTTGCCAGCAGAAAAATATATATTTATTGCACATGGGCACTGGCTGTGTTTTTTATGGCGCGTCGCCAGATCCAAAAGGTTGGCGCGAAAGTGATTTTGCCAACCCGCTAGCTATGTATACACGCGCTAAATACGCCGCTGATTTGGTTTTGTCTAAATTATCTAATGTCGGCATAGCTCGTATTAGAATGCCTTTGGATTACAAATCATTGCCTAGCAATTTAATAGATAAATTAACTTCTTTTAAAAGGGTTGTGGATGTAGAAAATAGTATTACAGTCGTAGAAGACATGGTTAATGTTTTTTATAAATTATTAGAAAAAAGAGCGGTGGGTATTTTTCATGTGGTTAATTCCGGTTCTATCCATCATAAGGAAATTTTGGAAATGTATAAAGAGTTGGTTGATAAGAACCATAATTGTCAGTGGATTTCCGAAGAAGAATTGGTTAATTCCGGTTTGGCCAAGAAAAAACGATCCAATAACATAATGCAATCGGAAAATTTAGAAAAATTAGGTATCAAGATGAGGTCGGTGAAAGAAGCGGCGAAAGAGGCGATGGAAAAATACGCGAAGTTAAAAAGAAGTGGGTTATGAATTTATCAATTATTACCGTCACTTATAACGCCCAAGATTTAATTGCCGAGCAGATACGCTCGGTTATTTTTGCTTGTCAGGGAATTGAATTTGAACAAATTATAGTAGACAATGGTTCATCGGATGGTACTGTTGGATTAATAGAAAAAGATTTTCCTAATATTAAATTAATTAAGAATAAAGAAAATAAAGGGTTTGGTTTTGCTAATAATCAAGCAGTTAAAATAGCTGGTGGAGAATTTATTTTATTTTTAAATCCAGATACGCGATTAATGGGCGAGAGTGTTCTAAAAGAGGCTGTTAATTGGTTAGAAGCGCATAGTGAGACGGGTATAATGAGCTGTAAATTAGTAGATAACACTGGTAAAGAAAATGTGCGCGAAGGCCCACGGCGTTTCCCAAAAGTATGGGAACAAATAGCTATTATTTTAAAAATTCCTCATCTGTTTCCGCGAATATTAAGAAAGTACCATTATCAAGATATTGATTTAAATAAAATCCAAGAAGTGGATTCTGTGCGTGGTTCGTTTATGTTAATCCGTCGCGCGATTGTAAATAAACTCGGTGGACGAGTTTTTGATCCGCGTTATTTTATTTGGTTTGAAGAAGTTGATTTGTGTCGCGAAGTAAAAAAAATGGATTATAAAATAATATATAATCCCGAAATTATTTGTCTTGATTTGGTTGGGCAGACTTTTAAGAAGATGAATTTAGTGTGGCGACAAAGACAATTTACCAAAAGTATGTTACTGTACTTTCAGAAGTGGGAGCCTTGGTGGAAATGGATATGGATCGCCTTGTTTAGGCCGGTGGGGATAATGTTAGCTTGGTTTAATTCTTTAATCTTGGGATAGTTTTTATGAAATTATCAATAAATCTTGTCACTTACAATGGCGCGAAATATATCCCTTATCTTTTCGCATCTTTAAAAAAGCAGACTTTTCAAGATTGGGGACTTTTGGTGTTAGATAATAATTCGCGGGATAAGACAATTGAACTAATTAAGAAAGAATTGAATAATTTTGATGTTCAGCATCAGATTATTGAAAATAAAGAAAATATCGGTTTCGCCGGTGGACACAACAAATTATATAGTCTTTCTAAAACAGATTATTTTTTAATTTTAAATCAGGATATTTTTTTAGAACCCGATTGTTTAGAGAAAATGGTGAAATTTTTAGATGAAAATAGCGAGACAGCGGCAGTGGCGCCAAGGCTCATGAATTGGAATGCCGGGTTAAATGGAGCAAAACCAAATTTTACTAATATTGTTGATAGTTTGGGATTGAAAGTATTAAGAAATAGGCGAGTGATGGATAAGTATTCGCAAAAAAGGTGGGAAGATATTAAAGGAAAGTTAAATTTATCGTATCATACTGAAAATGGCGCGATGAAAGTATTTGGGTTGAGCGGCGCGCTGGCTATTTATCGGCGAAATATTTTAGAAAAAATTGAATTGGCGCCAGAGAAAATTTTTGACGAAAATTATACTTCTTACAAAGAAGACGTAGATCTGGCTTTTCGTTTACAAAACACTGGATATGATTCGCGCGTATTATTGGATGTTATTGCTTTTCATAGCCGTTCGGCTGGCACACCAGAAAAGACGCATGATAATGTCGCGATTTCTAACAAGCGCCAACAATCAGCTTTGGTAAAGTATTATAGTTATAAAAATCATCTGGCTACTTTATATAAAAATGAATATTGGCAGAATTTTTTGTTAGATAGCCCGTGGATTTTGTGGTATGAATTAAAGAAGTTTATTTATTTTTTGTTATTTGATAGGCCAATTTTGGGCGGTTTAAAAGAATTGTGGCAAAATAGGAAAAAATTAAAACAACAAAGGCGCCAAATAAAAAGTTTAAGAAAGGTTGATTGGCAAGACACAAGAAGCTGGTGGCGGTAAAGAAAAAAGTCTCTTTAGAAGAGGCTTTTTTTTATTAATTATTGTTTTAGAGTTATCCTATATTAGGATGAAAGTTTTTTTGCGGTAGTTACCAAGCTCCACGAATCAAATCTTTTTTTGTTTGTTTTGTAAGGAAAAAGAAAGTGAGTATAAATGTAATTTTTAATATTTAATCCATGTTTAGCTAGTAATTCATTCAAGTCGTGATAATTAATTTTTACAACATGAGGATTTTCAAAGCGGAATCTTAAAATATTGTATATTAATTGAACCAGAGAACAATCGCCTCTAAGACGTTCTTGTGGCACGGCAATAATAAGCGTTCCATTGTCAGTCATTAATTTTTTAAGATTTAAAATAAATTTGTCTCTGTCTTTCACATGTTCTAAAACATGCGAAAGTATGATAACGTCAAATTTTTCTTTATTAAAAAAATTGTCATTGATATCGTAGAAGGTAAAATTTTGGTATTTTTTTCTAGCGTATTTTAACGCGAACTGATTAATGTCGGCGCCGCAGAGTGTAAATTTTTTTGTGGGGTATTTTTTATTTATCATTCTAAGTAGATAAGCGGTATTACAGCCATAATCAAGAATACGGATGCTTTGTTCATTTTTGAGTTGTTCACAAATAAAGTTTAATTCAGTGCTTCTGTAATATAATATTGTTCTAGCTAAAAATCCAGTTGTTCTAGTGATTAAAGTATAAGATAAACCGTATTTCATAGATTTTTTGTATATATTTAAAACGCGTAAATATTAGTTTAATATATTATATCATTAAAGTTTAATTATTTTAAAACGCGAACAGAACAAGTACATTTTCTATACGTAAATTTCGTTTTTTAAATAGTTGACTTTTTCCTCTTTTTTAGCTAAAATAGCCCAAATTAGCTATTTTAAGTAAAATTTATTGTATAGGTTTTAAGTAAAACAGTCAAGGTTAATTTTATGCATGATATAAACACTATTATTGTAAATTATAAAAGCAAAGAAGAAATTTTGCGCTGTTTGCGTTCTTTGTTTTCTGATGTAAAAAATTCCGATTTTAGTATCCACGTCACTATAATTGACAACGCCTCTGACGACGGTGTAGATTTGGCGGTTTTAAAACAACACCCAGACGCCAAATTAAAAATTATTAAACATAAGAAGAATTTAGGTTTTGGCAAAGCGCAAAATTCCGGGATAAAAGGTCTAGACGCTAAATACCATTTCGTGCTTAATCCTGATACTTTTTTTCCGGAAAACCAAGAAGTTTTGCGCAAATTGTATAATTTCATGGAAGCCAACACGCGAGTGGGTATAGTCGCGCCAAAAATTATCCATCCAGATGGCAATTTACAAAATTCTTGTTATCGGTTTCCTAAATTTTTACAGCCAGTTTACAGTCGTACTAAATTAGGCACTATTGGCCAAGGCAAAAAAACAGCTGATTATTATTTTATGCGTGATTTTGATCATAATGAAACTTTGCCAGTAGACTGGGTAATGGGCGCAGCCATGTTTGTTCGGCAAAAAGCGATTGATGAAGTTGGTCTATTTGACGAACGTTTTTGGATGTATGCCGAAGATAGCGACTGGTGCCGTCGAATGTGGGAAAAAAGTTGGCTGGTATATTATCTTCATGACGCGGTTATTCATCACGAACACCGCCGCGATTCGGCCAAAATACAAGGTATTTTTAAAGCACTCATTAAAAACAAGTTAGCGCGGACGCATTTGATGAGTTGGTTAAAATATATGTGGAAGTGGCGCAAGACGCATAAATATTATGTCTAAAGTTTAGTTTACTGTCATCCCGAAGGAGCGTCACAGCGACTGAGGGATCTCTGTCTCAAATCAACAACGGTTTTATTTACGCAGTGAAGTGAGAGAGTACCCTTTATTGTGACAGAGATTCCTCGCCTTTGGCTCGGAATGACAATTGTCTTCTATGTTTAGTAAAAAATTGGCTTTGATTTATCTTTCTTATCATCCCGATCATTATCTGGATAATTTTATCAGTGGCTTGAAAAATATAGATTATCCAAAAGAAAGTTTAACAGTAGTGGTCGTTGACCAAATTCATCCAGATTTTGGCTCTTCGGAAAGTGTTTTAAAAGAAAAATTATTACCAATTGCTAACGTAGAAATACCGCCAGTTGTTATCTTGCCTCAAGAAAAAAACTTAGGTTTTGCCGGCGGCAATAACATCGGTATTAAATGGGCATTAGACAATGGCTTTGATTATGTTTTTTTACATAATCAAGATGGTTTTGTAGAAAAAGATACAATTTTTAAATTAATTACAGTAATGGAGAATGACAAAACAATCGGCGTGGCGCAAGCGTTGATTTTGCTTCACCCAGAAAATAATTTGATAAATAGCGCTGGCAATTGTTTCCATTATTTAGGTTTTGGTTATAGCGGCGATTATCGAGTAGAAAAAAATAGTTTTAATCTCAGAGAAACAACAAACGTTGGGTATGCCAGTGGCGCGGCTATGATGTTGCGGTCGGATTTACTTGAAAAATTTGGTTTATTAGACGAAGATTTTGTTTCTTATCACGAGGATTTGGAATATTGTTTGCGTTTAAAGTCGGTTGGTTATCGCGCAGTGTTAGTACCAACCGCTATTTTTTATCATCAATATAATTTTGGTAAAAACAAAGACAAATATTATTTAATGGAACGCAACCGCTATGGTTTGATGTTGATGTACTTTAAATGGCCGACTTTGATTTTATTATTGCCAATGGCTCTAGTGGTTGAATCAGGCCTCTTGCTATTTGCCTTAAAAAGTGGTTGGATAAAAGATAAGTTAATGGCCTATAGTTATTGGTTGCAATATAAAAATTGGCAAAAATGGCTTAATAAACGGCAAAAAATACAAACGCAGAGAGTAAAAAGTGATAAAGAAATATTAAAGTTCGCGGTTAGTAAGATAGAGTTTGAAGATATTGATAATTGGTTATTAAAATATTTAGGCAATCCGATAATGAAAATTTATTGGATAATAACGAAAATATTAATTTGGTGGTGATATTTTATCATTGTCATCCCGAGCCGCAGCGAGGGATCTCTGTCTCAATTATTTATGATTAAAAGGAGGAACCATAATTATTATGTTTATATAATGGCCAGTGTAAGTTTTATAATGTATATAGGTGTTACTAATAATTTAATTAGAAGAGCAGAAGAGCACAAACAAGAAATATTAGATGGTTTTAGTAAAAAATATAAAACAAAAAAATTAGTTTATTATGAATGGTTTATTAATATCAATGATGCCATTAGAAGAGAAAAAGAATTAAAAGGTTGGCGTAGGGAAAAGAAGATAAATTTAATTAGAAGCGCTAATCCTCGGTGGGAAGATTTGTACAAAGAGTTGATTGAGACAGAGATCCCTCGCTGCGGCTCGGGATGACAGTATGAATGTGTCTTATGAATGAGACAAACGCATTTTAATTTAATGATGTATGTCAAAAATAACCAAAGCAATTTTAACCGGTGGTGGCAGGGCGACAAGGTTGCGGCCGATTACTACAACAATAAACAAACACCTTATCCCGTTGGCGAACAAACCAATGATTTTTCACGCTATTGAAAAAGTGGTTAAAGCCGGTGTTAAAGAAATTTTTATTAATATTAATCCAGGAGAAACTGAACTGCAAAAGCAAGTTGGCGATGGTAGTCGGTGGGGTGTAAAAATAGTGTTTTTTGAGCAAGAAGGCGGGCCACAAGGCATCGCGCACGTTGTGAGTCGTGCACAGAAATTTATTGGCAATGACCCGTTCATGTTTTATCTATCTGATAATATTATTCTAGCTGATTTAAATGAAATGGTGCAGAAATTTGTCTCTGGTAGTTATGATTGTATGTTGGCCTTTGCCAAAGTATTAGATCCAGAAAGATTTGGCGTGCCCTTTTTTGATGATCAAGGGAAATTGATTGATGTGGTAGAAAAACCGCTCCAACCACCGAATAATTTGGCGGTTACTGGTATTTATTTATATGGCCAAGGCGTATTTTTTGAAGCATATGATAATATTAAAAAAAGTGATCGCGGTGAATACGAAATTTCTAGTATTCACTCCTACTTTCTTAAAAAAGGTTTGCCGGTTGGTTATCAAGAGATTACCGGTTGGTGGAAAGACACCGGCAAGCCAGATGATTTACTAATAGCTAATGGGCTACTTATGGATCAATTAGAATTTCCAAAAGACGGCTATTTGATTGGTGAAAAAACACAGATTATTGGTAATACAAAAGTTTTTGGGCCAGCTATTATTGGTAAAAATTGTCAGTTAGAAAATTGTCAAATTGGTCAACATGTTAGTTTGGGCGATAATTGTGTTTTTAAAAATGTATCTATCAAAAATTCATTAATATTTAATGATTGTGTTTTAGACGGCAGTTATAGTATAGAGGATAGTATTATTGGCAAAGGTTCGCGAGTAAAGAAAAACGATGGCCAACTTCACCGACTAATTTTAGGAGACAATACAGTGGTAGAATGAATTAGTAAACAGAATCATTGCTAATTTTATAAATAAGCTGTATAATATTAGCAGAGGATACAACGAATCGCGCTTAGTACCAATGAATTACATAAATAAAATAGTGTCATTCACGAAGTCGAAAGCGCATTCGTAGTATCTGCGTTTAAAAAATTAATCATATTTTATGGAAGAAAACAAACAAACAGTTGCTCCACAAGAGCCAAAGGCCGAGGAGCCAAAAAAGATTGATCAAAAAAATACCGCTATGGCGGTGGTAGCATATATTTTATTCTTTGTGCCACTCTTAACAGAAGCTAAAAACGATCCGTTTGTAAAATATCATGTTAAGCAAGGTTTGGTAGTATTTTTAATTGGCATCGCGGTGGCAGTACTCAGCCCGTTTATTTGGATGATCAGCTGGCTTTTACAGCTTGGTTTGTTAGTTTTGGTGGTATTAGGAATTGTGAACGCTTTAAACGGCAAACAAGAACCATTGCCGGTAGTTGGCGGTTTAGCAGAGAAGTTTAAATTTTAGATTAAAGAAAAATATAAAAAAGACGCCTATAAATTAGGCGTCTTTTTGAGTATTAATATTTTTTTAGAGATTAGGGTATAATGGAAATTTTTTCGTTAGTTCTATTACTTGTTGTTTAATACGGGCAAGTTTTTGTTCGTCTTGAAAATTTAAAATTGCTTCGTCAATCCAACCGGCGATGATTTTCATTTCTGCTTCTTTCATACCGCGGGTGGTAAGAGCCGGTGTTCCCAAACGAATTCCAGAAGGATCCATTGGCGAACGCGGATCGTCGGGAATCATATTTTTATTAACAGTTATACCGGCTTTATCCAAAGCGATTTGTGCCTGCTTGCCACTAACTCCTTTGGGTGTTACGTCCATCAATATTAAATGATTGTCAGTGCCGCCAAAACAAAGTTTGTAGCCACGCGTTTTAAATTCATCTTCTAGCGCCTTGGCGTTCTTTTTTATTTGTTTAGCGTATTCTTTAAATTCTGGGAGCATCGCTTCTTTGAAAGCAACAGCTTTGGCCGCGATATTATTTTCGTGCGGCCCGCCCTGGAAGCCGGGAAAGACTGATTTGTCTATTTGTTTGGCCCATTTTTCTTTGCACATAATCATGCCGCCTCTTGGCCCGCGCAATGTTTTGTGCGTAGTTGTTGTTACGACGTCAAAAATCGGCACTGGATTATTCATTTCACCAGCAGCTATTAGCCCGGCAATATGAGCAATGTCGGCCATGGTAATAGCGTTTACTTCGTTGGCAATAGTTTGAATTATGGCATAATCAATCTCTCGCGAATAAGCAGAATAGCCAACTAGAATTATTTTTGGCTTATGTTCTATAGCCATTTGACGCAAATTTTCATAATCAATCTCACCCTGAGCGGTTGTTTTGTAGCGGATAAATTTAAAAATTTTTGTCATGTATGTCACCGGATGTCCGTGAGTTAAATGTCCGCCATGAGATAAATCCATGCCCAGTACCGTGTCGCCAGGTTCAAGCAAAGCAAAATACACCGCGATGTTAGCCGGAGCTCCAGATAATGGTTGAACATTAACATGCTCGGCGCCAAATAATTGTTTTGCCCGATCTATGGCCGCTTTTTCCACTTCATCAATAAATTCACAACCACCATAATAACGTCGGCCAACATAGCCTTCTGAATATTTATTGGTTAAAACCGAGCCCAAAGTTTCTAACACCGCCGGAGATACAAAATTTTCCGAAGGAATCATCTCTAGCCCTTCTTCTTGACGTTTAAGTTCATTTTTAATGGCCTGTTTGATTTCCGGATCAAATTGAGCCAATGTTTGTTTGTTCATAATAAAAAAAGATAGAGAATAAAAAATAATTATTTTAATTATATATTAAAACTTAGATCATATTATTTTTTTAAATCTTTAATTACTTCATAAACATTCTCCGCGCATCCCGCTGGCAAATTATTTATATCAAACCAATTCCATTCAACCACATCCGCGCCCGGTTTAATTTCACCGATTCTTTTTGCTAAATAATGAACCAACACATAAATTTTGTCGTTTTTGCGCGTTAGCAAAGTTCTTAATGGCTTTATTATGTCTATTTTAATTCCCATTTCCTCTTTTACTTCCCGCCGACAAGTTTCTTCTAAACTAGCATCAAAATCTTCTACTCTGCCTCCAGGAAATAGCCATGGAGTAACGCCGTAATCTTTTTGTTCTTTATTGAGTAAAACTTTGTTATTTTCAATAATCACTGACCCGGAGGCAATAATGATTTCTGGTTTTTGAGGCATATTTAATATACTTACAAGTGGATTTATGGTATCATAATTTTAATCAATTAACAAATTCATTATGTCTTGGGTATTTTTGGCTATTTTGTCGCATTTTTTTTGGGCTATAGGTGATATCGGGAATAAATACTTCGTCGAGCATAGGGTTAAAAATCCTTATGTTTATTTGGTTTGGTTTACTATTACTGGCGTAATTGTTTTACTAGCTATTCCATTTATTAATTTTTACATACCTCCAATAAATATTTTGTTATATCTAACGCTTGCCAGCGCGTTGTATTTTTTTGGCGGTTTGCCATATATTAAAGCCATGCAAATGGAAGAGCCGACCAGAATTAGTGTTTGGTGGAGTTTAATACCTGTTTTTAGTTTAATTATTGGCTGGATATTTTTGGGAGAAATATTTACCCAATCACAAATAGTTGCCTTTAGTTTGTTGGTTTTAGGAGCTTTTATAGTTTCCGCTCACGCGCGAGGCAAAAAATTGATATTTTCTAAAGCTGTTTGGTATATGGTAATTGCTTGTTTAGCTTTTGCTTTGTACGCGATTATATTTCGTTATTGTATGAGGTTTACTTCATTTACCAATGGTTTTGTTTGGACGCATTTGATTATGTTTGTTTTTTCTTTTACATTATTTATTCAAAAGAAATTTCGTTTGGATTTTAGTTATGAGATTAAGCGCGCCAATACTGGTTTATTATTTTTAATATTGATTTTGGCTACCGTGGCTCACATGGGCGCTTTTTTTAATCAATGGGCTCTGTCTTTGGGATCGGCCGCTTTGGTGTTTGCTTTTGAAGGCTTTCAGGTTTTATTTGTTTTTATTATCGCTAGTTTGTTATCTATATTTTTGCCGAGTATAATTAAAGAAGAGTTAGACAAACGAAATTTAATTTTAAAAATATTAGCTTTAATACTCATGATCGCGGGGATTTTAGTCTTGGCTTTTAATTGAAATTCATATAAAAAGAACGAACCCCGGGCGGCGATAGGTCCGTTCCGGGGTTTCATAATAATCCCTCCTCTTTGTGGGCGTCGACGATCAACCGGATCGCCGACCGAAAAAAGATCACTACGTAAGCGCCAAGCAAAAGCCATGGCATGGCTCGCTCGGCGCCGACCACGCTACAGCAGACAAAGTCTGCCACAGCTTGAAAAAAGAAAAACCAATACATGTTGCCTCCTTGTCTGATGTTTTGTATATCAAGAATAATAAGTTGTGTCAATTATCTTATCGGCTTGATTTAATTTTAGTTAAGTGGTTAAATACTTAATATGCAAACAAAATTTGTCATTAAAAACGGCCAACTAATCCCAACCGAGCAGGCTGGTGTTTCGGTTTATAGTAAAGCGCTATTTTTTGATTTTTGCGTTTATTCTAATATAAAAGTGATGGCTGGAAAAATGTTTTTGCCGGAATTAGAAATAGAAAAATTATTTGAATCAGCCAATGTCTTGGGAATTGAGTTTAAACATAACAGTGAAGAAGTATTGGCTTGGGCGCGACTACTTATACAAGAAAATGATCTAAAAGACGCCTTAATTCGCCTACTACTTGTGGGGCAAGAACAAGATCGCGAGGCCGAATTATTTATGTTCGCGGTTGGCTTAACTTATTATCCAGATAAATATTATAAAGAAGGGGTAAAACTCATTACCTATCATGGCGAGCGGTTTATGCCTCAGGTAAAATCCAAAAATTTGCTGATGAGTTATTTAGCGTATAACGAAGCGCACAAAGCCGGCGCTTTGGATGCCTTGTTGATTGATAATGATGGAAATATCCGCGAGGGCACGCGTAGTAGTTTTTTTGTCATAAAAAATAATATTTTAATTACGCCCCCGGCTAAAAAAGTTTTAGGTGGTTTAACTAAAAAAATAATCTTGGAAATAGCACCCAAGATTTTGACTGTTAGAGAAGAAGATATTGCTTTAAAAAATATTACTAAGTATGACGAGTATTTTATTTCCGCCACTACCATGAAGATTATGCCAGTGAGTTGGATTGATAGCGCGCGAGTTTCGAGTGGTGCTAATGAAAAAACTAAACAATTAATGAAGTTGTTCAAAGAAAAGTATTAGAATTTTTTCACCATATATCCATTTTCCAGCTTGTATCCCAACTTCCGATAATACCCCCTTACGCCTATGCCGGAAATAACCGCTAATTTGGTTATTTTCTTTTTCTGACAAATTTTTTCCGCTTCGGCTAATAATTTTTTACCCATTCCTTTGTGCTGGCTATTTTTCTTTCCTTGTTTTCCAATGCCTATAAGCTGTCCATAGGTATGGAGTTCGCGGATAAAAGCGGGGTATTCTTTTTTTGGTGACAAACGTAGACGGCAAAAGGCATAGACAATATTTCTGTTCGCGTCTTCACAACTTAAGAAATACTCAGTGCCATTGTTGGCTTGGTATTTGTCGGTGAACAGTTTAATTTTAGATTTTAAATTGTAGATGGCAGATTTGTCTACATGTCCGACTTCGCGGCATCTTAAACAATTACACCTTGTTTCTTCTTTTTTCATCTCGGCTTGAATAACTTGGCGCAAGTTAGTGACTTTGTTGCCAGCTTGAACGTGGTGGCCTGGGATATCGCGAATTAGACGTGAGATGCGCACATAGCGAGGGATTTTGGTTTTAAATTTTTTAATTATTTCTATTAATTTTTTATCACTGTATGGTTTGTACTTGCCTTTTTTAAACCAACTAAATAATTCGGAATTTTTAATTACCGTGCAAGGATAAATTTTTATCATGTCTGGTCGATAGTCGGAATTATCAAAAATTTCCAGCATCATTTTTAAATCTTTTGTAGGAGTTGAACCAGGCAGCTGTGGCATTAAATGATAATCAACTTTAAAACCGTAGTTTTTTAGCAGTGCGGTTGCTTTTTTTACCGCTTCGCTATCATGCCCGCGTTTGATAAGTTTAAGAATTTTATCATCAGTAGTCTGTACTCCCAACTCTACTCGCGTACAACCAAACTCACGCATTACATGGATATTTTGTTCATTAATAAAATCCGGGCGCGTTTCCAATGTCAGCCCGATGATGCGATGTTTGGCGGTTTCATTTTTTATTTGGATTTTATTTAAGTATTTTTTTAGTTTTGTTATTGTTCCCCCCTTTTTTTCAGTATTTGTTTTATTGGCCGCTTCAAAACACCTGCTAATAAACCAATATTGATAATCCTGCATGTAAGCGTTCCAAGTGCCACCTTTAACGATTAGTTCAATTTTGTCGGTCGGGTGGCCATTTTGTTCCAAAGATATTATTCGTTGTTTAACTTGCTCATAAGGATCAAAATCTAACATCAAAGCGCGAGCGGCCGCTGGTTCGTCGGCAATATAGCTTTTGGGCATTTGCTTTTCGTCTGGGCAATAAATACATTTGCCAGGGCAGGGGAATGGCTTGGTCAGTACTGTAATAATTGCCACGCCAGACAGAGTGCGCACTGCTCTTTTAGTAAGTAATCTTTCTAGCGCCAGGTTCTTTTTTAGCTTGTTTTTAGCTACTAATTCATGGTATAATTTAAGCAGTTCTTTTTTGGTGGGAATGTGGTTAAAATCAGGGAGAGAACGCAAAAATTGCCGTTTAATATTTTCTAATTCATCAGCGGTTTTTGGGAATTTTTTGATTATTAATGTTAGTAAATCAGTTAACATATCTAGAATTTATACACGTGTAAATAATTCGCGTAGCGCCAGGTTATTATATATTAATTCATTATTTTTGCAATATGAACAGACGTTTATTTGGAGAGGAATTAAAAACGCAGAAGGTCGCGCAAACGGAAATATTGTCCGGATATTACGAAAATATAATTAAGTATGTCAGGGATAATATGAGTTTTGCAGACCAACAACGTGGATTGACCGATGAAGAGATAGTTGGGATAGGAGACGATGGGACTTTGCAGGTAAAAGTTAAATTGTCAGGGAATACTAGCAATCTTGATGAAATGATTTCCTTGCACAGGGCGCATCTTGACTCTTTGAAGAAAAAACAAGGCGGTGTCGTTAATTAAAAAATATGACTCACGCGATTATTAAGAAAACCCGCGATGATTATAATAAGATCGCCAAGCATTTTTCTGATACTCGTAATTGGGTGTGGCCGGAGTTAAAACAAATTAAAGATCTAATAAAGGACGGGCAGAATATATTAGATTGGGGGTGTGGCAATAGCCAGTTCTTAACATTTTTGAAAGAAAAAAAAATTAAATACCACGGTTTAGATATTAGCAAAGAGTTGCTTAAATTGGCGCGTAAAAAATGGAAAGCTTTGGTTAAAGAAGGTAAGGCAAAATTTTATTGTACAGGAAGTAGAGAAAAAAAATTTCCAGCTGATTTTTTTGACTTGGTTTTTATGATAGCTTCTTTTCATCATTTGCCAGACGAAAAAAGTAGATTAGATTTATTAAAAAAGATTTACCATGAAATGAGAAAAAAAGGTCATTTAGTAATTACTGTTTGGAATTTGGAAAGTGATTGGGCTAAAAAGAAATTAAAGTTGGATTTTAAAAAAATAGGGGAGAACGAATATCTTATTCCTTGGAAAAACAATAAAGGAGAGATAGAGACAGAAAGATATTATCATCATTTTTCTAAACAAGAGCTAGGTGATTTGCTAAAAATAACCGGGTTTAAAGTTAAAAGCTTAGATTATTTTAATCAAAACACCTTTTCTAAAGACAAAAAAAACAGCCGGAATTTGGTGGCCGTGGCTGTAAAATAAATTTTAATTATTTTTGTCATTTCGAGCGAAGCGAGAAATCTCTGTCTCAATTACTGATTTTAAATATATCGAGACAGAGATCCCTCACTGCGGTTCGGGATGACATTGATTGGGATTTAAAATTTAAGATTTGCTATGCGTATTCTCCAAGCTCACAAATATTTCTATCGTCGCGCCGGAGCGGAAGCGGTTTTATTGGATACCATAATCGGGCTGAAAGCGCGCGGGCACGAGGTGGTGGAATTTTCGGTTGCTAACACAAAAAATTTACCTTCGGAATATTCTTCGTATTTTATAAACATTGAGCCGGAACTAACTGGCATTAAATACAGCGCTTTTACTTCGTGGAAGATTTTTAAGCATTTAATTAGTTCTAAAGAAGTTGATGCCAAATTAAGCGCGTTAGTAATGGCCGCCGAACCGCAAGTGGCTCATTTGCATAATGTTTCGCGACAGATGTCGGCTACTACTTTTATTACTTTAAAAAAATTAAAAATTCCTATTATCATGACTGTGCACGATGTTCAACCAATGTGTCCTAACCACCGCATGATTACAAAGCATGAATTGTGTGAACGTTGCTTTTGCCACAAATATTATAACTGCGCTTTACACAAATGCATTGACAATTCACGAGCCAAAAGTTTGGCCGGAATGATAGAAGCCTATTACTATTACTTGCGTCGAGTTTGGAGCTTAGTAGATATATTTATTTGCCCCAGCCAGTTTATGTTGGATAAAATGACAGAATGGGGTTTTCCTAAAAGTAAATTGCGTTTAGCGCGCAATCCACAAACTGTGCCAGCAGATTGCCCGCCATTGGGTAAAAAAATCGTTTATTTGGGTCGTTTGCACGAAGAAAAAGGTATTAGGGTGTTTATGAACGCTATCAGGCAGTTGCGCCAGTATCAAGTAGTTGTTGCTGGTGATGGCCCGGACGAAGAATTAGTAGAAAGAAATATTCGTCAGTATGGTTTAAATAACGTTGAATTAATTGGCCGGGTACAGGGCGAAAAGTGGCGCGAAGCAATGCTTCAGGCCAAAGTAGTGGTGGTGCCATCGATGTTTTACGAAAATTGTTCAATGACTGTTTTAGAAGCTTTGTCTTATGGACGTATTGTGGTGGCCGCGGATAGAGGTGGAAATAGTGAACTAATTACCAATGGTGAAACCGGCTTTTTGGCAGAAGCGGAAAATAGCGATTCGTTTGTTACTTTTATTCGTGAAGCAATGGAATTAAAAAGTGAAGAGGCGCAGGAAATTGCTAACAATGGGCGCAGGTTGGTAATGGATAATCACAATGTGGACGGGTATTTTAAGAAGTTGGAAGAGGTATATGAAGAAGTTGTAAAATTATAAATTTTTAAAGTCTGTTTGGTAATATCTTGCCAATTATAATTTTTTTCCACTAAAACTTTATTTTCTTCACCAGCTTGTTCTAAGAGAGCTGGTTTTTTTATTAGTTCAATAATTTTTTCAGCCAAAGAAGCAATACTGGCGTTATTAAACCAAAATTGATCGTCGGTAATAATTTCTTTGTGTTCGGAGATGTCGGAAACCAAGACCGGGCGAGCATGGGACATGGCTTGCAAGACAGTTATTGGTAGCCCCTCGTTTTCTGAAGGATGGACAAACAAAGCAGTATTAGCATAAAGTTCTTCTAACGTTTGGCCGCTTTGCCAGTCGGTAAAAATAATACTATTATCGCCCTTGGCGATATTTTTTAGGTCATTTAAATAATTATCGGTAAAATTAGAACCGCCAACAATAACTAATTTGTAGTCTTGTAAAAGTTGGGGACATTGTTGACGAACAAATTGCCAAGCGGTGAGTAAATAATGCGCTCCTTTGTGCTTAACAAGTCGAGAGACCATGAGTAAGTATTTGTTTGATTGCAAATTCCATTTCTCTTCTATGACCCCTCCTACAGTCCCCCTTTTTAAGGGGAGGATAGAAAAGTTTGGTGTTCTAACACCGTTTGGAATGTAGGTGGTTTGTTTTTTGTATTCATTTAAATAATAGCTTTGCAATGTTTTGGAAACAACAATTGTTTGGTGAGCAAATTTTATAGCTGTCCATTCGCCTAGGCGCAACATTAAGCGCGCCAGCCAGTTCCATTTTTGATGATAACGATCTAAACAATGAGAAGTGGTAATTACTTTGGCGCTTGGCAAAAAAATACGAGGGATAAAACTTAACAAAGACGGACCAACACCATGATAATGAATAATATCCGGTTTTTGAAATAAGGCGTGGATGGTAGAAGTTAAAGTGTGGGTGATAGCGTCTAAATGTTTGGTGCGCAAGCTAGGAGTATAAATTATTTTTATACCATTAATTTTAGTAATATTTTTTGGGCTATACCATTTACGAGCGTAAACCAAAATATCATGGCCGTTTTTTGCCAATTCTGTTGCCAGCTCTTCTACGTGGCGCTCTATGCCGCCATAAATAGCCGGGATTCCTTTTTGTCCAAGCATGATAATTTTCATGTTTTTTGTGCTTAAAACAGGCAACAATAGCACATCCTAGCCTTTTTGTCAAGGGTGGGGTTGACAAGTTTGGCTAAAATATGCTATTATTCGCCACAAGTTTTCTATCTCTAACCGTTTTTTCTTGGAAAGGAAGAGGAAAAAGAATGTCGAGACCGACGACAAGAGAACGAGACCACCTCGATCTGGAACTGGCTCAGCTAGAAGATCTCCGGGCAAATGATTTTACTTTGCCTCCAGATCTTGATCTGGACGAAGTGCTCGGCAAAGAAGGTTTCAAAGGATTTACCTTAGGACAGGCTGGGTTGCTCACCTGCAAGCCCAAGCCGTCGCGGCGGCTGCGTTCCTAGGTGGATCCAAAACCCATACCGCTCGTGCGCTTCTTGGCCCTTTCGAGGGCTGACTTGCGTCGGGCGGTATGGGGTTGTTCGTTCTGCCTCGCATGCCGTAGCTTTGCGAAGCGAAACGAAGGCATGTGGATAACTCTGTTTGACTATGCTGTAACAGTATGATAGTTTAAGAATAATATATTAAGACTTTATGAATTTTAATTTACATACAACCCCAACCTGGACAAAGCGTACTATTTTGGTAAAACGCTATTTTGGTTTTTGGGGTGAGGTGTGTAAAATTAAAAAATAAAAAGTTTACAAAATAAATAAACACAATCACCCTGAAGGCCAATAGAGCGTCAGGGTGATTTTTAAACCACAAATTTTTACACGAATTAACACAAATATGGAATTTAATTCGTGATTAGTGTAAATTTGTGGTTCGTTCTTTACAAAAAAGTGTTTAGCCAGAGGAAAAGATTTTAAAAAATGTTTTTCTTTGGCTGGGCAGTTGAGTCTAGCATTTCAGGTCGGCACAAAGCCGGCCATCAAGGAGCGAATCATGGAAACCACCGAAAACACCCCCCAGACCACCAACCAGTCACCTCGCCCTGTATTGGACGCTCACCACGAGCGGGTGATACTTCTCTTCGGAAAGAAGAAAGTGTCCCACCAGCTCAAGGTGGATCCGTACACAGGTGAGGTGCTGGAGGTTCCGGCCTTTCTTCTGCGCTGAGCAGAGGAAGCCGGCCACGTGGTCTGGGCAACGGCGCGCAAAACATCGTGCGCCGTCCCATTAGAGAATATAATTAGATTGTTAGTTTATATTCTGTAATGGCGCCAGGAACTTTGTATGTTCGTGGCAAAAAATAATAAAAATTGCCGAGAAAGGAGAAAAAAACTTGGCAAAAGAGAAATGCAAAGTCTGCCCGCATTGCGGGCAACAGTTCAAAAAGAAGCATGGGAACAGGTGCCCAGTTTGCGGCCGATGTCGTTATGACAAAACCGGTTGCAAAAACGGAGTTTCGGCTTCAAGCTCAAAAAAGGAGAAGTAAAAAATCCACCCCGACACCAAACGTGTCGGGGTGGTACGAACTTCCTTTATATGATATTTTGTAAAAACAAAGTAATTTTTTGGTTTTAAAAATGTTTAAAATATGGTATAATAATTTCGTTTTAGACTCCTCCTTAATCCCCCCCCCTCTGTAAGGGGAGAAGAGTGTATTCCTAATGCTGTACTCTTATTAAGAGAAGAAAAATATGTATTTATTTATAGCCATACTCGGTTACATTTTTCTCGCTGTTGTCAACATTTTTGATAAATTTATCCTTACCAAAGCGATCCCCAAGCCAATTGTGGTTGTTTTTTATTCCACGGCTTTGATATTTCCAATATTTTTATTAGTACCTTTTGGCGCCGGTTATCTGGGAAATTGGCTATCTTATGTAATTGCCGCTGTGGGGGGTGTATTTTTCGGCCTTGCTTTGTGGGCCATGTTTATTGGTTTTCAAAAAAGCGAAATAAGCCACGCCGGGCCGCTTGTTGGCGCCACAACGCCATTTTTTGTTTTATTTTTAAGCCAGCTATTTTTAAAAGAACAATTAACAAGTTATCAGATCGTTGGCATTATTATCTTAATAATTGGCTCGTTGATTATCTCTGTTGAAAAAAGCAAAGATCATAATGGCTGGCATAGCGGCATGTTGTGGTTAATTCTCGCCGGTTTATTATATGCCGTTTCTCATGTTGCTTCTAAATATATTTATGACATTTATGGTTTTTATAGCGGCCTGGTTTGGACGCGTGGGTTTATGGGATTGTTTGGGATACTACTATTAGTTTGGCCAGAGGTGAGACGAGAAATATTTAAGATAAAAAATCCTCCCCTTACTAAGGGGAGGATAGGGAGGGGTCTGGCAGAAGAGACCTCCCCCTCCCCCCTCCTTGCTAAGGAGGGGACGACGAAAATCAGGCAATTCATCCTTGTTTTCTCTAGCCGTCTATTAGGCGTCATTGGTACGCTTTTAATTCAGTACGCTATTGCCATTGGCAGTGTAACAATTGTCAACGCGTTAGTTGGTGTTCAGTTTGCTTTTTTAATTATTATAGTAGCTTTGCTTTCAAAATTTTTGCCTAAACTATTTAAAGAAGACTATAATAAAGGGGAAATGGCGTGGGAATTGGTGGCAGTAGTAGTTATCGCGGTTGGGCTGACAATGGTTATAACATAGAAGCGTGTGAAAATATTTTTTATCACGGCCAATAGCAGTATATACTGCTATTGGCCAAATGGCGTAAAAAATAATAATTTATGTCTAAAAAAATAATTTTTTTATTTATTATTATAGCATTAATAGTGCTTTCATTTTTTATTTTTATGTCATTTCATACCAAGCCGAATAAAGAGATGATTTTTGGCACTAGTTTTAGCCCAGCATACGCGCGCTACTTAGGTCTTGACGCTGGCCAAGTTTATAAAACAATTCTAGATGATTGGCAATTTAAGTATCTTCGCTTGTCGGCGCAATGGGATACGATTGAAAAGAAAAAAGGCGAATATGATTTCAGTGATTTAGATTGGTATATGAACGAAGCGGCCAAACGCAAAGCCAAAGTAACTTTGGTTGTTGGCCGTAAAACTCCCCGTTGGCCAGAATGCCATTTGCCGGATTGGGCAAAAAAAGTAACATACCAAGAATATCGGCCAGCATTGCTTAATTTTATGAAGGTGGCGGTGGAAAGATACAAAAACCATTCAGCTTTAGAAATTTGGCAGGTAGAAAACGAACCTTTTTTACCGTTTGGTTTATGCAAAATAATTAGCCAAGAAGATTTAAAAGAAGAAATTGATTTAGTAAAAAAATTAGACAGTACGCGTCAACTTATTGTTACCGACAGTGGCGAACTTAGCACTTGGCGCAAAACAGCCAAGGCCACGGATTTATTTGGCACTACCATGTACCGCGTTGTTTGGAACAAATACATTGGTTATTTTAGCTATAATTGGTTGCCAGCATTTTTTTATCGCGCTAAGCTACTGATACTTGGCCGTAGCGTTGAAACAGCTTATATTGTAGAATTGCAAGCAGAGCCATGGATGCCTAATCGCGAATTAACCGCATTACCGTTGACAGAACAATTTAAATCAATGGATATAATCCATTTAAAAAATAATGTTATTTATGCCCAGCGTACAGGTATGCCGCGCGCTTATCTATGGGGCGCGGAATGGTGGTATTGGATAAAAGAAAAGCAGAACAGAAGCGAATTTGTTGATTATATTAAAACATTGAAGAAAGATTGACGACACATATCAAGAAATTTAATAAAAAAGAGTTTGTTATTAAAAAATAATTTATATAAAATTATGAATATAGATTTTACTAATGTTTTTAAACATTACGCTCCTAGAACGCATGAAAAAATGCAGGAAGTATTAATGGATCCCCAAGGCAAAGGCCCAGCGATTCATTATTATATGGTTCGCGGCGGAGCAGATCAAAGAAATATCACTATTTGGGAACCAGGCTTGGTAAGTGGCGAATATATTAAAACATACGGGCATTACCATGTTGGTGAGTTAAACGAAACTTATTGGTTTATTTTTGGTCAAGGCATAGCTTTGATGCAAAAATTAGCAGTTGATAGGGCAGGAAAAATGATTGCCGGAGAGGTAGAAGAATTTAAAGCTATTCCTGTTATTCAAGGAGAGAAATTATTTATTCCTTCTAATTATGGTCATTTAGTGGTAAACACAGGAAAAACTTATTTTGTAACCGCGGATGATAGCCCAGTTGATTTTAACGAAAAAGATGAAGCGAGTTTGCCAGGCCATGCTGACTATGAACTAGTAAAGAAGATGCGAGGGTTTGCTTATTACGTTGTGGAATACAATGGGAAACCCGCTTTAAAGAGAAATTTTCGATATAAGAATATTAAGAAAGAAGAACTTAATAATTTACCCGTAATAGAGTAGTAAATTGGAACATATTAAATAATCAATAAAGTTATGAGTAAGCCAGCAGAATTTGACAAAAGTAAATTTATTAACTCACCATTTGTATTAAAGATAATAAAACCATGGGGGCATGAGTTAATTTTTACTCAGGAAAGTTTGCCTTATACTGGAAAAATTTTGCATATTAAAGCTGGCAAACGTTTAAGTTTACAAATTCATGACGCAAAACAGGAAAGCTGTTTTTTGATAAGTGGGCGTTGTGATTTAATAGTTGAGAATACAAAAGGGGTTTTGGAAACTGTAGAATTAAAATCAGAGAGTGGCTATACTATAAAAATAGGCCAAAAACATAGATACCAGGCTATAACAGATTGCGATATATTTGAAGTTTCTACTCCTGAAGTAGGAATAACGTATAGAATTGAAGATGATTATAATCGCCCGGACGAAACACCAGAACTTAGAGATTGTGCGCGCCAAGGGATTTGAACCCCTGGCCTTCTCGGTGTAAACGAGACGCTCTAACCAGCTGAGCTAGGCGCGCGAGTGATTAATATAATAAAGAAAAAAGAAAAAAAAGTCAATATTAGAATTGTATGTTTTTTAAAAATGATCATTTAAAAGAACGTTTTCCTTTGGTTCAGTACCAAGGTATTTTTCGTCGGCAGATCAATGTTTTAGAGGGGGTAGCTTTAATAGTTAGCTCCACAATAGGCGCTGGTGTTTTGAGTTTGCCCTATGCTATAGCAAGAGTGGGCGTTGTAGTTGGTTTGGCTTATATAATTGGTATAGGAATGTTAATGATGGGCTTAAATTTGTTGGTAGGCGAGATAGCTGTGCGAACACAGGGAAATATGCAATTTGTAGGTTTAGCTAGAAAATATTTAGGCCCTTTTGGCCAATGGCTAATGACAGTTATTGTTTATGTCGTAGTTGTTGGCGTGATGGTTATATATATGATTGGCGAGGGCAGAGTATTGGCGCAATTTTTTGGTGGTTCGGAATTTATTTGGTCTATTGTTTTTTTCTGTTTTGGCAGTATTTTTATCTATTTGGGTTTAAAAACAGTAAAATTGCTGGATTTTATTTTAAGTTTGTTAGTTTTGGCTGTTATTTTACTTATTACCAGCTTTATTTTACCACATGCGCAGATTGTCAATTATCAATATAATAATTTAGCTAGTTTATTTCTTCCTTATGGCATTGTTTTATTTGCTTATAGTGGGATGTCTTCGGTATTAGAAGCTCATAGTTTATTAGCTAATCACAAACAAACATTTAAAAAAGTTATTATTATTTCTGGCATAATAGTAATGTTGGCTTACGGCTTGTTTACCTTTGCTGTTTTAGGAGCTACCGGGCAAAATACTACTGAAATTGCTACCATTGGTTTGGGTAAAGAAATTGGGCCAATTATGACTGTTTTGGGTAATATTTTTTCTTTGTTAGTGTTAGCCACTGGTTTTTTAATGGTTGGTTTGTCTACCAAAGATTCTTTGTGTTGGGATTATAAATTATCTTCTGGCACGGCTACGGCGCTGGTTTGTGGATTGCCCTTGTTGGTTTTTTTGTTAGGGTTGAGACAGTTTGTAATGGTGATAGATATAATTGGTGGTGTGTTTTTAAGCTTAGAGATGATTATTATTTTGCTTATTTATTGGCGTGCTAAAGAAAAAGGTGATTTAAAGCCAGGTAGGTACAGATTGCATCATACGGTGATTTTGATGATGTTATTAGCGCTTGCCTTATCTATAGGGGCGGTGTATAGTATAGTAAAATTATTTTAAGAAAATGGTGTTTGTTGTTGGCTGGTCGTATCGTTTGAAAATGGTCGATCAAGCGATTACTTGTCAAAAACTTCCTTCTATCTTCTTTAATGTTCTTTTAACCCTGAATTAATCCATTTTTAGAAAAATTAAGTAAAATTTTTAATAAATATATTATTAATATGGACAAATATCTTTTTACTTCGGAATCTGTTACCGAAGGGCATCCAGATAAAATTTGTGATCAAATTTCTGATTCAGTATTAGACGCGTTATTAGAACAAGATAAAAATTCACACGTGGCAGTGGAGTGTTTTACTACCACTGGCTTGGTAATAGTCGGCGGTGAAGTAACTACCAACGGCTATGTTGACGTGCAGAAAATAGTTCGTCAGGTGTTAGATGATATTGGTTATACAGATCCAGCGTATGGCATAGACGCTGAGCATGCTGGTGTGTTAGTTTCTATTCACGAACAATCATTGGATATCGCGCAAGGTGTGAGTAAGCTTTCTATTGAACAGCAAGGAGCTGGCGATCAAGGTTTGATGTTTGGCTATGCCTGCGACGAAACACCAGAACTTATGCCTTTGCCAATACTGTTAGCTCACAAATTGGCGCAAAGATTAGCGGAAGTACGCAAGAAAAAAATCTTGCCGTATCTGCGCCCTGATGGCAAATCACAGGTAGCGGTAGAATATGTTAATAATAAACCAACGCGTTTACATAATGTAGTAATTGCCGCTCAACACGACGATAATACAACTTTGGAACAATTACGCGCTGATATTTTGGAACAAGTGATTAAACCGGTTTGTGGAAAATATCTAGATGAAAAAACAGAGTATCATATTAATATGACCGGTCGGTTTGTGGTTGGCGGCCCGCAGGGTGATACAGGTTTAACAGGCAGGAAAATTATTGTTGATACTTATGGCGGTATGGGCCGGCATGGTGGTGGCTGTTTTTCTGGCAAAGATCCTTCTAAAGTAGACCGTTCTGGCGCTTATATGGCTCGTTATGTAGCCAAAAATATTGTCGCTGCAGGCCTAGCCGAAAAATGTGAATTGCAATTAGCTTATGTAATAGGCCGAGCCGAGCCAACCAGTATTAATATAAATACTTTTGGCACTGGCAAAGTTAGTGACGAAAAATTAGTAGAAATTATAAGCCAAGTTTTTGATTTTAGACCTGGCAAGATAATTGAACATTTGGATTTACTTAAACCTGTTTATCGCGCCACAGCCGCTTATGGCCATTTTGGCCGACCGGAATTTAGTTGGGAGAAGACGGATAAAGCAGAAGAGTTGAAAAAGTTGGTATAAAAGTAGTTTAAAAAAATTTACAAACTAATTAAATATCCTTTCTCGCTTCCCTTGTCATTTTTTTGCAGAATATTATTCACGCCGCTTTGTTTAAAATTAAATTTTTTACTAGTAAATTCATCGGTGGCAGAAAAGTAGAGTTCGTTTGTTAATTGTAGTTTTTGGCCAACTTGGCTAGCTGTTGGTGTTACAGCCACTTCAAAATAAATACCAGTATGGCTGTTGGCCGGTAAATTATAGTAATTCCAAGTAATAGAACGATCGTTAGAGTTGTATTTAATTGGTTGGCCAATAGTTACACTATCTTTGCCTGTCAGTTCTATCCCATTTGGCAGACTGGTTTTAAAAAAAGCGTCTTTTAAAGGATTAGAGGTATTGTTGATTTGAGCAAAGACCCAATATTTAGTAGTTTGGCCAACAACAGGCGGTAATGGCCCGCGCCCCAATTGATCACCAGAGCTGGTGTAATATCTGGCTTCGTTGTAAAAATTAATTTGTGTAACCAAAGGCAGTCGATCTTTACTACCTTCTTGGCTAAATTTTTGGCTATTAACAGAGTTTAACGATGCTTCTATAACAGGGGTTAATTCTAGATAAACTTTTTCATTCTGCCCCAAATTAAAATTATTATTAAGATATAAATTAATTTTGAATTGATCACCGCTGTTTGGTTTGCCGTCGCTTAATTTTGTGCGGCTAGAACTGTCTATTACCAAAGTATTTTGTTCTACCTTGGCATTGTTATTTAAAGCAGTTAAATACCAATTAACAGCTTGTGGGTAATTGGCTTTTAATTTTAGTCGTAGGTTATTTACTTGAAAATTACTTTTATTCTGCCAGCTTAATTCAACAGGTATTATTTGCCCGCCATCGGCAAAAGAAGTACCTACTGGGAAACTAGCGCTAGAAATAATATTCGGCGAGATAATTGTTATTTCTTGTTCGCTTGGTTGTTGGGTTATAACTTGATTGTTAATCAAAATTCGCGGCGTGACGAGAATTTTTAGCTTGCCGGATTGTTGAGTAGGAATAAATTCACCATTAATAGTTTTTGTTGCTTTAGGCTGCAAAGAAAACTTTTTTAAGTTATTAGGTATTATTTTGTTTGACAAGTTATCTGTAAGATTTATTTCTTTTATCTCGTTGGTAGAGTTGTTGGTTAAACTATAAACAAATTTTAAAGTTTGGTTAGGAAAGGTAGACGAAGAAATAGCAAGTTTGCCTTGTAAAACACTTTCGGAAAATTTGGCAAGAAGATGACTCAATTTTTGTTCTCGGAGATTTGTTTCTTCTGGTTGGTAAGTAAGATTGGCAGTAATTTTTTCTTCTTTGTTTGCTTCTGCCCAAAACCAACCATAAATTTCTTTTTGCCCTTTGGCCCCTGGTAAAATTTCTATTGGTTGCGTAAAAATAGATTCGGATGTAAAAATAGATTCAGGAGTGCGTGTTTTATCTATTATAAACCCGGCAGGCAAATGAGCAGAGAGAATAACTTTTGCTAATTTAATTTTACTGTTATTGGTATAATTAATGGTTAATTTTATTTCTTCACCGCTTTTTATTCTATCGGTACCCAAAGAAATGTTTAGGTCTATTAATTCTGTTATACCCGGCTTCCAGAAAAAGAAAAATAAACTAGCGCTAAACATAACAGTGGCTAAGCCTAAAAGCGCTAAATCAAAAACAAATAATTTTTTAGCATGGCGATAAACACCATGATAGCGAAGATGAAAATGACGATGAAGAAGGTTGTACATAAAAGAAAACGCTTGCTAGTATTATAGCAAGCGGGGGAGAGAAGTGCAAATTAAAAACTCTATATTTAGGTTTTTGAATTTTTAATAGTTTTTGGATGTGGGGAATAAAGCGGATTTTTTATTTTCCATTTTTCTACAAATTGACCGATACCTTTTTTAGCTAATTTATTTTTTATAGTAGTTCTTTTTTGCGACCATTTAACCAAACTTTCAAAATTAATTTTATATCTATCAGCAACAATAATATATGTTATTTCTTGATTAGCCAGAGCGCGTCTAATAGTCTGCGAAGTAACACCAAACAGCCTAGCCGCTTCTGATACAGATACTCTAATCATTTCTTTTGCTTCTGGCGTGTCTTTTTGATTTGAGTTAGTAGTTTGTTGGATAATTAGTGGTTGATCCATATTTGTATAGGATAGTCTAGACAAATACTAACATATAATGTGGATAAAGTCAATACCGCTTAGTTATATTACATGATAAACTTTAAAAACTTTTAACTTTATAACTATTTTGTATAGGCTTGTGTATACAAATTTTATAAAAATAAGCTAAAATTAGGTAATTAAATTAGATATAAAATTGTATAGGCTTGTGTATACAAATTTTATAAATTTTAAATTTAAATTCTAAATTGACACGGAGTGTCATCCCCGCGTAAGCGGGGATTCAGTTAGTAAAATAGTATGGGCTGGATTCCCGCTTACGCGGGAATGATATATTAACATTTAGTATTTTTTCATTAAAACGTTGACTTCCCACTACTATTTTGCTATAATCCGTGCTATTATCATGAATAACACCGTTGATGTTAAGTGAGGGGTGTAACATTTTGGTGTTTTTTTCGTCTACATTAATATAACGACATGGCAAGCAAAATAAAACAAAAAATATTACTGTTCCGCTTGCAATCAAAACCAGACCCAGAAGCCTACGCCGAGCTATATGATTTATACGTCAAACAAATTTATCGTTTTGTTTATTTTAAAGTTTCTAGTCACGAAGAAGCAGAAGATATAACATCAGAGATTTTTTTAAAAGCATGGCGTTATATAAATAACAATGCCAATAAAAGAATAAATAGTTTTAGCGGATTACTTTATAGATTAGCTCGAAACGCGATTGTAGATTTATATAGGCAAAAAGCAAAGCGACCAGAGGTAAGTTTTACAGAAAATTTAAATAAAGAAAAATTTATTACTGGAAGTGAAAAACAAAACAATAATGAAATAAAAAAAGCAATAGGCGATGAAGGTAAATGGCAAAAAGATTTAGAAACTAAAATAGAGACAGAAAGATTGTTAAAAACTTTACAGAGATTAAAACACGAATATAAAGAAATAATTACTTTGCGTTTTGTGGATGAATTAGAGATGAATGAAATCGCGGAAATAACCGGTAAAGGCAAGGTAGCGGTGAGAGTGATGTTACACAGGGCGTTAAAAAGGTTAAAAGCTTTACAATAAAAACTTTGCTAAAATACATATTTATGAATGAGCTTAAAAACGGATTAAAAAGATTAAGACATGGGGCGATAAATCCCAGAGAAGAATGGTTGACAAAAAACCGTGATTTTTTGTTGTCTCAAATTAAGAACACTGTAGCTCCGAGAGAAGAAGAAAAATTCAATTTAGATAAAGTTTGGTTAGCGATGAGTATTTTATTGCCTCGCAATTTTGTTTATGGCGTAGTCCGCCCCTTGGCAGTAGTGTTTTTAATTTTTGTCGTTGGTTCAAGCGGTTGGATAGCCACAGTGGCCGCGTCTCAAGATTCTTTGCCCGGCGAATGGCTTTATCCGGCTAAAAGAGTCACAGAGAAAACCCAGGTAGCGGCCGCTACTGTGGTTGGTGATAAAAAGACAGAAACAAACTTGCGAGTAGAATTTGCCAAACGCCGCGCGGTGGAAACAAAAAAATTGGTGGTTAGCCAAGAGCCGGAAAAAATCAAAAAAGCGCCAAGAGTGGTAGAAGATTTAAAACAAGAAATAAAACAGGTGAACGCCAATTTAGAAGAAATTAAAAAAGAATCAACCGCAAGCAATAACGTGTCGGCAGAAGCGGTAAAAAATATTAATAAAGAAACCGAACAAATTAAAACTATTTTACAAGAAGTTAAAACTGGCCTTATAGCGGCAAGTTCAAGTGAAAAAAATACTTTATTAGCGGATAATGTGGCGCAGGCAAAAGGCTTGGCAAAAGAAACCGCTATTAAAGCCGTAGAAGTTTTGGTTGGTAAGCATTTACAAGGTGATAATACTGTTACTAACGAAGACGTAAAAGAAGCTATAAATAATCAGGTAAAATCTGTGCAAGCCGAAGTTGTTGTTAATAAAATAGATATGGCGAAGGTAGAAAAAGCCGTAGAAGCGGCTGTTAAAAAAGAAGATCAACAACAAAGCAAAGACAGCAAAACAAACGTTGAAAGCAAAATTGACGATAAGTTAACCAAAATAGAAGAAGTAGCCAAACAAACCAAAGAAGCAGTTACCAAAGTACAAGAAGTGGCGCAGAGTGTGGATAAAAAAACTACTGAAACAGAAAATTTATTATCAAAAAATGATCTGGCCCAAGCTGTAAAAGTGGTGCGCGAAGCAAGCGAAGCCACCAATACAGTAGAGAAAGTAGCCGGAGAAACAATGAAAGCTTTGCAAACTGCCGCGCCAGCTGTAATAGCCAAAATAGTTGGCATGAGTGTTCCTACAACTACCGTGACCGGCACAGTTGATGATGTCGCAAAAATTAACACGAGTACTGTTTCTAGTTCTACGTCTGGTATTAAGACAGCTACCACAACAGCAATAGAGGCTAAAAAAGTAGAAGTAAAAAATAATTAAAATTAAAAAGATTCTCTTTCCTAAATGTGGATAGAAAAAGTGAATTTGTATCTATTTTAGGAGAGGGAAAAGTTAATAATTTGTCTCTTGCCAATTTGGTGGGGGAAAGCGGCCATGGCCAAAAGGTCGAGGGCTCCATAAGGAGTTCGCCAAGCCATTGTAACCTTGCTGAAGTTAATTGTTAAATTAACAAAAGCGGGTACACATGCCTAGCCGACTGACTTTTAAGCGGTTTACACTGTTTAAAACGCGCAGTTGACAAAGGTAATTAATTTATAATTATGTCCGATATATACAAAATGACAAAGAAAGTCTTTACCGTCGGCGTAGTAGTAACCACAATTTTGTGGTCATTGGGCGCGGCAGTATTGGTGCCAACCGTGGCAAACGCGGCTGACGCTTCCTGCCCAACCTTAAAAGCTGGCGACAACGTCAAGGTAGACGATGTCACCAAGCCTGCTATCTACTCTGTTGGTGCAGACATGAAAGTCTATTATTACCCAACTGGCGATGAATTCAAGAGTTGGAATACCGATGAAAAATACGCTGGTTACTATACAAAAGTAACTCAGACATGTTTTGATAGTTTAGCATTACCATCTACTTATCCAGGTGGCGTAAACTATCGCGCTGGTTCATACTTAGTTAAACGCGGTTCATCTGACAAATTGTATGTGGTCATGCCAAACAACACCAAGAAAGAAATTACCGTGGCCGCTGCCAAGATTTTGTATGGTACTAGCTATACTGTAAAAACAGTCGGTGATGCTTTCTGGCCAAACTACGTCACAACTGCCACTGGCACGATTGACGTAAATTCCAGCGGTATCATCAATCCACAAGAAGGTCAATTCGTAAAAGTAGGTACTGTGACCTATTATGTTGATTCCAATAGCACTTTGAAAGAAGTTGATTCTGCTGGCCTAACTGCCAATAGAGTTAAAACTGCTTTTGTCCGCATTTTGGATTCAAAGTATATCACTGGTATGACAATCTCGTCCGCCAAGATTAGCGCCGAGGTTACGACAATGACTGATAGGACACAGGGAGCTGGTGGAAGTGTTGTAGTAACTCCTCCAGTAACAGGCACAGGCACCTTGTCTGTTAGCTTGTCTGCTACCACCCCAACCGGCGGTAGTATCGCGACTGGCGCGAATGCCAACATGTTAGGTCTTACCTTAACAGCTGGCTCAACAGCCGTAAAAATAAAGAAAATTGCTGTTACCCAATATGGCTTGTCTGATACCAACGACTTGGAAAATTTAAAAGTCGTTGATGAAACAGGCTTGTTAATAGGCAATTTGGTAAGCGCTGTCAATAGCGTTCGCCAAGCTGTATTTACTTTCCCAACACCAATAGATATTGCTGCCAATGGCACCAAGACCTATTATGTGCGCGCTGGTATTAATTCTACCAACGGCACAACCGGCAATACCGTTATTTTGGGTGTTGCCGCTGCTACTGATGTTACCTTGGATTCCGGTACTGTAAGTGGTACTTATCCAATTAAAGGTAATACCTTTAGTATCGTAGCTACTACAGTTGGCTCTGTATCTGTAACAAACGATGGCAGTGTAACAGACACTACCCCAGATGCTGGTGATACCAATGTAGTATTAAATAAATTCAAAGTTACCGCTGGTTCTACCGAAGATGTTACAATAGAAGACATGACTTTCTTGGAATCTGGCACAGCTTCTATTAGTGACTATTCAAATTTAGAGTTATGGGATGTTGTCGCGGCCAAATCATTGGGTGAAATTTCCACCTGGAATGCCGAAGGCAAAGCTCATTTCAAGAATCTAAATATCAAAGTAGAAAAAGGTAAATCTTATCGCTTTGAATTACGCACCGACGTATTAAGCGGCTCTGGTTTAACTATGAACGCCGACTTAGTAGACGGCAGTGATGTACTCATGGGCGTAAAAGGCAATAGTTTTGCTTTCTACTTAACACCAAGCGTAACAGGCTCTTGGACAGGTAAAGGCGGAAGCGGTGCTACCGTAACAGACCAAACAATTAACAGTGGCAGTCTAAATGTAAGTGTTTCTTCCAAATCTCCGGCAGCTGGCAATGTTTCCGCTGGCGATGATATTTTGGTAGGCGCTTTCAGCTTTGAAGCCAGAGGTGAACAAGTGTTGGTAACTAATTTAGTTGTCAACTTTGATCTCACTACCATGCTTTATAGCGAAGTTACCGCTGTTAAAGTAAAAGATAGTGCTGGCAGTATAGTTGCTGGTCCAGTAGACGCTGCTACCGTATCGGGTGGTGGTGAAGTTACTTTTTCTGATAGTTTTATAGTACCAATTGGCCAGAACGATTATTACGTTTATGCCACAATTTCAACAAATGTTAGTGCTGGCGATATAATCCAGACTGATATTGATGCGGCCGGTGATATTACCTGCAAAGGTTATTCAACAGGCACATCTATTACTCCAACCGTAAGTAGTGCGGCTGCTGCCAGTTTGACAGTTAGCTCAGCTGCTTTACAAGCTGTTACATTAACCACCCCAGCGCTGCGTGATATTGCTCCTGGCGTCCAAGATATGGTCTGGATGACTGGTGCTTTGCGCGCTTCTAACTCTGGCGAGGATATCGTGGTTACAACCGTTGTATTAGAAGATACTTTGGGTGATGCGGGTGATAATGCCAATGATATAGACAACGTAGAAATTTGGGCAGACTTAACCAATGATAGTTCAACTCGCGGTGATGTCTATGAAACAAAAGTGTCTAACACCGAACAGTTTGTTGATTCAGCTGCTACCGACGAAACTTTGTCTTTCACTTTGTCTTCGGCTATTACTGTGCCAAAGAACGGTGAAATAAAGATAGCTGTTCTTGCGGATTTAGCCGCTGGCGCCACAGCCACTGATACCCATACTATTAGTTTTGATACTGATAGTGGTGATGTATCTGGTTATGGCAAGTCTACAGGAATAACAGCTAATGCTACACCAACTGGCGCTGGTCAGACAATGACTGTTGCCGCCAATGGCACCTTAACATTAACTGTTGATGGATCTTCTCCATCTGCCAAATTAGTTTATGGTGGCCAAACCGATGTTGAATTAGCTATATTCCGTTTAGCTGCTAACAACGTAGAAAATCTTGATGTTGATAGCATTAAGATTACCGATGACGGCAGTGATAATGCTGTTGCCACATATAAATTCTATGTCGGCACTACATTATTAGGTACAATTTCTGGTGGTGCGACAGCCGAAATTTTCTTGGCTGATAACACCGTTTATGTACCGGCTAACGACAATATCAAGGTAACCGTAAAAGGTGACATGTCTACTGTTGATGGTTCAACTGTTGCCAATGGCAATACCGCAGTAGTTACTGTGGCTGCCGCTGGTGATATTGATACCACCGGAAAGTCATCTGGCGCGGCTGTTGATAGCACACAGACTAGTGTAGATGCTGCTATCCACACCTTATATAACGCTTATCCAAGCGTAGCGTTCGCCAACGATACACCAGGCGGCACATTGATTCCAAATGCCAATTTATTGGTAGCCAAAATCAATATTACCGCTAATGGTAATGATGATATTACATTCCAGAACGGTGATGGCAGCAGCTTATTGTTGCAAGTAGCCGCTTCTAGAGGCGATGCTTCGGGTGGTACTGATGATTTAATCATCAAAGACAAGAATGGCAACACTTTGTGTTCCACTTCCACCTATAGCTTTGTAACCACAACCGAATGGACTTGCGACTTCTCTACCAATTCGTTAACAGTCGCCAAAGGCACGACAGAGGTTATCTATGTCTATGCCGATACTGCCAGTTTTGAAGACAGTGGTGATTCTATCCAGATTTGGTTAGATGATACTGCTGGCGACATTGATTGGGGTATTAACGGTTCTGGTTCGTTCAACAAGGGCGATATCATTTTCCGTGGTGATAAATACGGTGGCGCTTTCAGCAAGGCCTAATCATAGGTTTTGCTAATGCTGGCAGGGTTAACCTGTTTAGCACCGTAAGGACAGGACATGTCCTGTCCTACAACCAACAAGCACCTCTCGCGCAAGCGGGGGGTGTTTTGTTTTTTTGCTTTGACAGTTAGAGGATTTTAGTTTAAAATAACATCAAGTATTAGTGGCAAATACATATTTTTTTATAAAAAAGCAGTTATCCGTTTGCCTTTTTGCCTTTCGGCAAAAAGTTTTCCGACTACTTTTTTATAAAAAAATATGTATTTGCCACTAATATAAAGCGTAAATTTTTTTTATTAATATTTTTTATGGAACAAGATGAATTAGAAGTAAATTTGCAATCAAATAAAACACCGGAAATAAAAAAGAAGAAATATTGGTGGTATATTTTGCTGGTTGTTATTTTGTTAATTGTTGGTGGTTGTTTGGTGTTGGTGAAATACAAAGTATTAAATATTGGAATACTTAATATTAAAAAGATAGGCGAAATTATAAAGCCGGACAAACAAGCAGATACTATTTTGAAAATAGATTCTAGCGAAGTGGCAAAAGTAGATACCAGTAAATGGCGTGATTTCGTTTACGAATATTTTGGCTATAAATTAAAAGTGCCGAACAATGTTATGGTTGGTGGCTCTACAGATTACAATGCCACTTCTAGTTTAAGGCAAGGAGACAAAAAATATAGTTTAGCTGTAAGCAGATCAGATGAATATTATATTTATTTTTTCCCAGAAGGCGGTTTTAGTTATGCTAATAAGCAATTATATAAAACTCCCATAAAATCATATAGTTCCAAAATAAATTCAAAGCCTGTTACTGTTAACCAATATGATGATGAAAATATTCATATAATTTTTGACAATTACCATGGCTTTGTGATTAGAGTCTTTGTTGACAAAGATAAACAAGAATACTGGCCAGTGGTAGAAAAGATTTTGCAACTAGCTGATTTAACAGATAACATTCCGGCAATTACAACTAGCACAAAGAAATAATATATGCGTTGTCCGGTTTGCAAACACAAGGATACCAGCGTAATTGATACTCGCCCTACCGAAGATGGTTTTTCTATCCGCCGTCGCAGGCAATGTGATAAATGCCATTATCGTTTCTCTACCATAGAGGACATAGAACTTTTGGACATAATTGTTGTGAAAAGAGACGGTGTTAGAGAAAGTTATATGCGAGAAAAAATAGAAAACGGCATAAAAAGATCGCTTACCAAACGCCCATATACCCAAGACAATTTTCATCGTTTAGTGCATAATATAGAGCGTGATATTCAGAAAAAGAAAGAGCGGGAAATTTCTAGCAATGAGGTGGGGGATATAATAATGAAGCATTTAAAGATTTTTGATAAGGTGGCCTACATTCGTTTTGCTAGTGTGTATCGGGATTTTAGAGATGTGGAATCATTTAAAAAAGAAATTGGGAAAATAAAATAATTTTTAGTATATATTTCAGCATTTGTTAACAATGAAGTATATGTTTAAACACAAAAATCATTCCGCGCCAAAAGAAGAAAAGCCGATAGAAGAAACAGGCGTGGAGAGCGAGGTAAAAATTAAAGAGAATAGGCAAGTAGATTTGGGATCTATTAAGGAACTCATGGAAAAGAATTTGAAATGGTCGCAGATTATTTATGAGCAGAATAGAAAGATAAATCATAAATTGATGTGGGCGGCGATTTTTTCGTGGTTTCGACTGCTAGTTATTTTGGTGCCATTGGCATTGGCAATTTGGTTTTTACCGTCTTTGATGAAAGATGTTTGGAAACAGTATGGCGATTTATTAGGTATTTCCAGTAGCAGTACCACCACTCAAAAGAGTTCTTTGGAAAGTTTGCTCAAAATGTTTAATTTATCACCAGCGCAACAGGGCCAGATAAAGGGACTTGTGAAGTAATATCCCTTGGCGTGACGTGTAAACAATGTTACAAGAGTATGTTTAAATACACAAAAATTGGAGTGACTATTGGGCCTTCTTGCCAAGAGGTTGAGATTTTAGTTAACATGGTAAAAGCTGGCATGAATTTTGCGCGATTGAATTTCTCTCATGGCGATTACGATAGCCATAAAAAAATGATAGAAAATATCAGAAAGGTAGAAAAAATTACTGGCGAGCCAATAGCTATTATGCAAGACTTGCACGGCCCTAAAATACGTTTGGGGATTCTGCCTGGGGTGGGGGTTAAAATAGAAAAAGATAAAGAAGTGGTTTTGAATACTGCTATAAAAAATTATACTGCTCGTGAATTGCCAATTGACTGCGAAGTATTGCACCAGTTTTTAAATAAAAAAGAGCGGGTGCTAATAGACGATGGCCGCATGGAATTGGTGATAAAAAAAATAGAAGGCGCTAAAATTATTTGTCAGGTAATAGAAGGTGGCGTGCTTTATTCGCATAAAGGTTTGAATTTGCCGGACAGTAAATTAAATATTAGCCCTTTGGGCGAAAAAGATAAAGAAGATATAAAATTTGGCATTAAAAATGGAGTTGACACGATAGCGATGTCTTTTGTTACTTGCGCTAAAGATATTTTGGATTTGCGTTTTTTGATTAAACAATGCGAGCAAGAATTAAAAATTGCTAACGCGCGGCCAATTCAAATTTTTGCTAAGATAGAAAGGCACGAAGCAGTTGACAATATCAAAGAAATTTTGGAAGCGACTGATGGTATTATTGTCGCGAGAGGAGATTTGGGGCTAGAAATGCCGGCGGCCGAAGTGCCGTTGGCGCAAAAAATGATTATAGATATTTCTAATGCCGCGGCCAAACCAGTGATTGTTGCCACGCAAATGCTTGATTCTATGCGTGTTAATCGCCGGCCGACTCGCGCCGAGGTTAGCGATGTGGCTAACGCGGTTATAGATCATTCAGACGCGTTACTCTTAACCAACGAAACAGCCACCGGAGACTTTCCATTGTTGGTAGTAGAAACAATGACTAATATTATTTTAGCCACCGAAAAATCTGTTTACGACGACACTTCGTTGCCATCTATTCGTAAAAAAGGCACGGCAGTAGATACCGCTATCACAGAGTTGTCGCGCGTTTTAGCCGAAGAAGTTAGCGCCAAATTAATATTAGCGGCCTCTATAACCGGCGAAACAGGCCGGCTTATTAGCCATGTTCGTCCTCTGTTGCCAATTTTAGTGGCAACCAGCGATCAGAAAGTTTGGCGGCAATTAAACATAACTTGGGGAGTAAAACCGTTTCAATTAGAACCTTGTCATTCTATAGAAGAATTAGTGGAACGATCTATTATGTATATCAAAAAAAATAAAATAGCCAAGAAAAATGATTTAATGATTGTCGTAGCCGGCGAGCCTGTTGGCCAAGCGGGCAAGGTGAACTTGGTGGAAGTAAGAGAGATAAATTAAAATATAGGGGCGGGGTAATCCCGCCCCTATAAAATTTTATACCGCCAGACTAACCCTCGATGGTGTTGGGGAGGAAGTTTTAGAAGGCGAAGAAGGCAGTGGCCGGTTGCCAAGTTTGTTGGCGCTAGTAAAGCGATTGGAAGAGGTGTTTAGTTTATTAGCGTTAGAAAATGATTTATTTAAAGAACGATTAAAAGTTTCACCAGCGGCATGGTATTTTTGCACCGACGTTTGCGCGTTGGTATTTAATTTATTAGCGCTAGAAATACCTTGCGCCTGTTCTATATCTTTGCCTTGCTCTATAAAACGTTCAATTCTGTCACTGGCAGTAGTGGTATTGTGGCCAAAATGAGCGATCATTTTTTTAACTGTGTTTTTTACTAATGTATTATTAGCAATTTCTTTATCTTCTGCCATTATTTTTCTGAAAACTATTTTTTGTTCATTGGTGTTTAAACCGCCGCTTCTAATTTTTCTTTTAATGAAATCCTTGTCAAATATTTTGGTAATAGCGCCAACGTGTTCTTTGAGAGGATGCAAAACATTTGAGCCGCTATTGGTTAGGTGGTGTAAAGAGGTTGCTAAATTACTGCTTCTTGGACCAGCGCCAGCTTTGGCTGTAAATTTATGAAAGTCTTGAGGCAGGCCGTGGATAGAATGGGCAGAAGCAGTAGGTTTGTTAAACATAAATTAAAATTTTAAAATTAGTCGGGCTGGCGGGACTTGAACCCGCGGCCTCATGGTCCCGAACCATGCGCGCTACCAACTGCGCTACAACCCGTTTATGGCATAATAACACCTTTTTTAGCGCTTTTCAAGAGGGGAATGGTGTGATATAATTAGCGTAGTTAAAACTTATAGTCAGTTTTTTCACTTGTCATTCTGAGCAAAGCGCCCGCCTACCATCGCCTTCGGCTCAGGCCGATGGCGGGCAGGAAGAATCCCTTTCTGTTAAAGGCAGACTTGCCTCTGACGGAAACATCAAAAAAAGGATCCTTCGGTCGCTAGTGCTCCCTCAGGATGACAAACAATTTTTAATTTTATGAATCTAAAAGCCTATTTCAAACAAGCCATTAAACAAGAAGCTTCTGATTTGCATTTGGTTGGCGATGAATTGCCAATGATTAGAATAGAAGGTGAACTAAAAGAATTAGAAAGCAAAAAATTAAATAATAGCGAATTAAAGACGGCAATAATGGGTTTGTTGTCTAAAGAACAGCAAAAAAAATACGAAGAAGAAATGGAGTTAGATTTTAGTTACGAGGTAGACAGCACGCGTTTCCGCGTTAATTTACATCAACAAAACGAAAATATAGGTTTAAGCGCCAGATTAGTACCCCAAGAGGTGCCATCGCCAGAAGATTTAGGCTTTGTACCTTCTTTGATAGATTTAACAAAAACTTTAGATGGTTTAGTTTTGGTAACTGGTCCAACAGGCTGCGGCAAATCTACTACCATAGCTTCTATAATAGAAGAAATTAATAAAACTCGTAGAGCCCATATTATTACAGTAGAAGACCCCATAGAATTTGTTTTTACCGATAAAAAAAGTTTGATTGAACAAAGAGAAATTGGCACTGATACCAAATCTTTTGCCAGCGCTTTAAAACATGTTTTACGCCAAGACCCAAACGTAATTTTTGTTGGTGAAATGCGCGACCCAGAAACAATTGCCACCGTGCTGACAGCGGCGGAAACAGGACATTTGGTATTTTCTACTCTGCATACGCCTAGCGCGGCCGAAGCGGTAGAGCGCATTGTTGATGTTTTTGAAGGTTCGCGTCAAAAACAAGTTTTAATTCAGTTATCAACAGTATTAAGGGCTGTTGTAGCTCAACAGCTTTTGCCGTCTAAAGACGGTGGGCGAGTAGCTGCCAGAGAAATTTTAGTTAATACCCCGGCGGTCGCTAATTTAATACGTGAAAATAGTATCACCCAAATCAAATCAGCTATTCAAACCGGCGCCAAAGAAGGCATGATCACTATGGAAAATTCGGTTAAACAATTACTAAAAGATGGCTGGATAACAGAAGATATAGCTGACAGAAGAACAGGGAGAGTGAAGAAAGTATAAAAGAGTTTTTAACAAAGAAGTCCGCTAACGAGTTGTAAAAAAATTGGACTTTTGATTTTATAGAAACGTACTGTGGATTTATTAAAAATTTTTATTGTAATAACTAAATTAGCTAAAAAAGAAAAAACCCCTGTCTATATTGTCGGCGGTTATGTTAGAGATTTGTTAAGAGGCGTTAAAAATAGCAAAGATATTGATTTTGTTGTAGAAGGCAGCGGGATAGAATTCGCGGAAAAATTTGATCAAGAGGTGAAAAAAATTGGCAGACTAATAACTTTTTTGGAATTTGATACCGCCAGATATCTTTTTTTAGACAGTAACGATAAAATTTTATTAGAATTAGAATTTGCTGGGGCTAGAAAAGAAGAATATAATAAAAATTCACGCAAACCAAAAGTAGAAAAAACAACCCTAGAACAAGATTTATCGCGCAGAGATTTTACGGTAAATGCGATGGCCATAGATGTCGTAAAATATCAAAAACATATAAGTATAAAAAGAAATGATGATAGAAAAATAAATAAAAGAATTTTTATTGATCCTTTTGACGGGCAGAATGATTTAAAAGAGGGTGTCTTGCGCACCCCACTTGATCCAGATAAGACATTTTTAGACGATCCTTTGCGCATGATGCGCGCTATTCGCTTCGCTGGCCAGCTGAATTTGTCGGTCGCGCCACATACTTTGGAAGCGATTTATCGCAATCGTCAAAGATTAAAAATCGTTTCCGCCGAACGAATACAAGAAGAATTGTTTAAAATGTTGGCTTGCCAAAAGCCGTCAATCTGCTTTACTTTGATGTTTCAAACTCATTTACTGGACGCGGTTTTACCAGAAGTGGCAAGACTTGACGGTGTAGAAGAAATATATGGCCACCAACATAAAAATAATTTAGTGCATACTTTTAAAGTGGTTGATAATATTGCCGAAAGGACAGAAAAGACAGAATTGCGATTGGCCGGACTTCTGCATGATATTGGAAAATATACTACCAAAAAGTTTATTCCACGAATTGGTTGGACTTTTTATCAACACGAACATGTTGGCAGAAAATTAGTTTATGAAATTGGCAAGCGCTTGCGTTTTGCCAATGATAAAATTTCTTACCTGGCCAAAATAGTGCGTTGGCACCAACAGCCGATTAGTTTAATGGACGAGGGTATAACCGACTCAGCTGTTCGCCGCTTAATTGTTAATTTAGGCGAAGAATTAGAAGATTTGCTAATTTTGGGAGTGAGTGATATAACAACAGGTAATCCATATAAATTAAAGAAACGGCAAGAAAATTACGTTCGTCTACGAAAAAGGATAACAGAAGTAATTGAAAAAGATAAATTGCGCGCTTTTCAATCGCCAGTGCGCGGAGAAGAAATAATAAAAGAGTGCGGCCTAAAACCAGGGCCAACAGTTGGTAAGATAAAAGAAGCGATAGAAGAAGCTATTTTAGATGGGAAAATCCCCAACGAATATGAGGCGGCAAAAAAGTACCTTGGTAAAATTAAAGGACAGTATTTGAACAAGGCAGCTGATTGGGAAATCTTAAATCTTAAATTTTAAATTATTTATGTCTATTTTTAAACGTAAATCATTCTATATTATTATCGTTATTATTTTGTTGGCTGTTAGCGGTTATGTTTACACTCGGTATAAAAAAGCAAACAAACCAATTGAATACGAAACAGTTAAAGTTTTGAAAGGAGATTTGACTAGCACAGTGGACGCTACCGGTAAAATTCAATCAACAAGCGATTTATCTTTGCGTTTTGAAACCGCAGGAACTTTGGAAACAATAAAAATAAAAGAAGGTGATAAAGTAAAATCCGGAGATTTATTGGCAAATTTGAATTTAGCCGAATTAAACGCGGCCGTAGCGCAAGCACAAGCTAATTTAAATAAACAGTTAGCTGGTTCTACAAGCGAAGAATTGTCTTCTTTGAGAGCTGCCATGGAAAACGCCAAAGCTGCTTTGGATAAAGCCAGCGCAGACGCTTCTAGCACAATAAATACGGCCGAGTCGGCGGTGGAAACAGCTAAAAATAATCTAAAACTAGCCGAAGGCGGTGACAGTAGTAAAATAGTTAGCAATGAATACCAGACCGCGGTTGCTCTACTCCAAAAAATATCTTCTATTTTAGACGACGCCTTAATTCAATCAGATAATATTTTAGGTGTTGACAACACTATAGTTAACGACGGTTTTGAAGAATATTTATCTACACAAGATACTGCTAAATTAAACGCAGCCAAAAATTATTTTCCTTACGCCAAAGAAGCCAAAAAGAAAGCTAATGACTTAATTTTGCCGCTGACAACTTTAAGCGTTCAAGCTGACGTTGACAAAGCCCTTAACGAAACCGAAACAGCCTTGTCTAAAATGAATCAACTATTGGTTTATACAGCCGATGTTTTAAATTATACGCCGCCAGTTGGCGCTTTAAGCGCCGCGGCGCTTGATACCAAAAAAACTACTATTACCACTTCTCGTTCTTCTGTAACTACACAATATTCATCTGTCATAGCGCAAAAACAGGCTATTGCTACCGCTAAAAATAGTTATAATAATTATTTAATCGCGTATAATAAGGCGTTAAATGATTTAGCAACAGCCAAAAATCAGACAGCTGCCAGTATAAAAGTTTATGAAGCTGCTTATAATCAAGCCACGGCTAATTACAAAAATAAATTAAATCCGCCGCGCGAAGTAGATGTGGCTTATTATCGAGCCGCTTTGGCGCAGGTAATAGCTAATCGCGACAAAGCAGTTTTGAAAGCGCCGATGGATGGCACAATAACAAAAGTTAACAAGAAAAAAGGTGAATATGTTTCTATTGCCGACACGATGTTAGAAATGGTGGCACCGCATTATGAAATTCAGGTGGATATACCAGAAACAGATGTTTCCAAAATTAATCTTAACAATGATGTTGATTTTACATTAGACGCTTTTGGAGATGATTTAAAATTTAAGGGTAAGATAATAACCATAGA
Organism: uncultured Gammaproteobacteria bacterium; assembly: GCA_964482695.1. GTDB lineage: Bacteria > Patescibacteriota > Patescibacteriia > Magasanikbacterales > GWA2-37-8 > CAYZYP01. The sequence goes on from CAYZYP010000001.1 coordinate 193,341, forward strand.
TCCTCAGTCAACAGAAATACAAGATGTGGTTTATTATAAAGTAAAGATTTCCATTGACGCTAGTTCAACCATAAAATACACCAAAGATAAACAAATAAAACCAGGCATGACAGCTAATGCGACCATTAACACAGACAAGACCGGTGTTTTAAAAGGAGTATTGTATGTTCCTTTGCGAACAGTTTTAAATAAAAATGGCAATAAATATGTTCGTGTTCTTCTTGAAAATAATCAGTTGAAAGAAATAAACGTCGTATTAGGATTAAAGGCCGACAACGGCATGGTGGTAATAAGTAGTGGGTTAAAAGAGGGAGATGTGGTGGTAGTAAGTGAAAAAAAATAACCGTATGCCTTTAATAGAAATTAAAAATTTAATTAGGGATTATCAAAACGAAGAGGTGATAACTCATGTTTTATGCGGGTTGACTTTTGATATAGAAAAGGGTGAATTTGTTTCTATTATGGGGCCGAGCGGATCTGGCAAGTCAACTTTAATGCATATTTTAGGCTTTTTAGATACTCTAACTTCTGGGCAATATAATTTTGGCGGTCAAGATGTTAGCAGTTTAACAGACGATGAATTAGCAGAAATGCGTCGCGCGAAAGTTGGTTTTATTTTTCAAGCTTTTAATTTGTTGGCGCGTTCTTCTGTTTTGGAAAATGTAATGTTGCCAATGTTTTATTCTAAAATTTCTCCAACCAAAAGAGAACAAAAAGCCAAAGCTGTGCTAGAAGCGGTTGGTTTGTCTCATAGATTGGCGTACACGCCAAACAAATTATCTGGCGGTGAAAAGCAGCGGGTAGCTATCGCGCGCGCTTTGGTAAATGATCCAGATATTATCTTTGCCGACGAACCAACAGGCAATTTGGATTCAAAATCTGGTTTGCAAGTAATGAAAATATTGCAAAAATTAAACGATGAAGGGCGTACGATTATTTTAGTAACACACGAAAAATATACTGCCGAACACGCTAAGCGTATTTTGCAGATAAAAGACGGGTTGTTAGTAGGCGATTTCGCGGTGAAAAATAGACTGGTGGCGGAGAACAATGGAGAGTTGATAAAATAATTTAGCATAAAGTTTGCTAAAATGTTACGCATGGCGCCAAAGGATATGACTTTTTGGATCGTCCCGCCAAGGCGGGATAGCCCGTCGCCCAAAAAGTAATATTCTTTGGCGTGACGTGGAAACAACAGTAAATTAAATTTATGAATTTTTTAGAGAATGTTTACAACACATGGCATGTTCTTGGCCGCAATAAAGCGCGGTCGTTTTTAACAATGCTCGGTGTTATAATAGGCGTAATGTCTGTTATTATTATAATGTCAGTCGGGGCAGGGGCGCAGAGTTTGATTCTTAATCAGATAAAAAGCATGGGCTCTGATTTGATTGGCGTTTTGCCTGGCAAATCCGACGAAAGCGGTCCGCCAGCATCGGCTATGGGGATTTTAATAACCTCGCTTAAGTACAAAGATGTCCAAGAATTGGTTAAGGGATACGCGCCAATTATAGCAGGCGCTGGTTATGTACGCGGCACTGATACAGTAGCTTGGGGATTTAATAAAGTAGATACTAATTTTGTTGGCACTAACGCTGATTATATAAATGTAGAAAATGGAAAGGTGGAAAAAGGCCGTTTTTTTACATTAGCCGACGAAAACAGCAGTGCGCCAGTGGCTGTTTTGGGTAGTCAGGTAGTAAAAGATTTGTTTAATGGTTTAGATCCTATTGGCCAAAAAATTAAAATTAAAAAAACTAATTTTTTAGTTATTGGCACTATAGAAGAAAGAGGAGTGAGCGGTTTTCAAAATCAAGATAATCAAATTTTTGTGCCCATCACCACAGCGCAAAAGTTGTTATTGGGCATAGATTATATTAGCTTCGCTCGTCTAAAAGTTGACCGTCCAGAGAATATAGATAAAAGCATGGAATATATTACCGCTCGTTTGCGTGAATTGCATAATATAGATAAGCCAGAAAACGATGATTTCTCGGTACGTTCTATGGCTCAGGGATTAGAAGTTTTTACCAATATTACCAATGCTTTAAGAGTATTTTTGGCTGCTATTGCCAGCATTGCGCTTGTTGTCGGCGGTATCGGCATTATGAATATTATGTTAGCGGCTGTGCGCGAGAGAACGAGAGAAATTGGTTTGCGCAAAGCTGTTGGCGCTAAAAATAAAAATATAATTGGTCAATTTTTAATAGAAACAGTTATCATTACTTTTATTGGCGGTTTAATAGGTATTATTTTAGGCGTGCTTATTACAATTATGGTTGCCAAAATAGCGCAGAGCATTGGTTATTCGTGGGATTTAATTATCTCGTTGCCATCTATATTTCTGGCGGTTGTTGTTTCTATTTCTATAGGCTTGATTTTTGGCATAATGCCAGCCCTCCGCGCTAGCCGATTGGATCCAATAGAAGCATTAAGGCACGAATAATATGCGTTTTACAAATTTACATTTTGCTATTTCAGCTTTAAAAGTGCAAAAAATGCGTTCTATTTTAACTATTCTTGGTATTAGTATTGGCATCGCGATTGTCATCGCGATAATGTCGGCCGGGCGTGGTTTAGATCGTTATTTAGCTAGTCAGTTAGAAGTATTTGGTTCGGATATGGTTTGGATAGAAGTAAAAGTGCCAAGTGTTAAAAAAACTTCTAATGAAAATGCTATTGGCCAGGCTACTGGTATTACTATTACTACCATGAAAAACAAGGACGTAGAATCTGTTAATAAACATAATAATATTGTCGCGGCCTATAGCTGGCTCATGGGGCAAGAAGTGGTGAGTTATCAAGACGCTAGCCGGCGAATGATGCTTGTTGGTCAAGGTTATCAAATGCCGCTAGTAGAAAAGTACGAAATTGTTAGTGGCCGATTTTATACCAAAGAAGAAGAAGATTCTATGTCGGCGGTAGCGGTTTTAGGATCAACGGCAAAAGAAAAGTTATTTGGTGATGATGAAGCAGTTGGTAAAACAATATATATTAAGCGCAAGCCGTTTAGAGTTATTGGGGTAGCCAAGAAAAGAGGCGCCGCTTTTTTTATGGATATGGATGATGTGATTACTTTGCCAACTCATACTTTACAGAAAAGAATTTTAGGCACAGATTATGTTTCGGCCATAGGCGCGAAAATTAAAGATAATACTAAATTAATTCAAACAGTGAGTGAACTAGAAAATATTTTGCGGGAAAATCACGATATTACCGATCCAGACAAAGATGATTTTGCCGTTAGTACAATGGAAGAAGCTAGAAAAATGTTGAGTACAGTTGTCAATGGCGTCACTTTTTTATTAGTAGCTCTGGTTTGTATTTCTTTAATAGTCGGCGGTGTGGGTATTATGAATATTATGTATGTTTCGGTAACTGAACGCACTTTTGAAATTGGCTTACGCAAAGCTTTGGGCGCGCGTTATCGTGATATCATGACCCAATTTTTATTAGAAGCAGTCTGTTTGACAACTGGTGGTGGTTTAATAGGAATAATTTTTGGCGCTGGTTTGGCGTTTATTATTTATTTGGCTGCTAATTATTATAATTTAACTTGGGTTTATGTTATCCCAGCTTCTGCCGTTATTTTGGCAATTACTTTTTCTATGTTGGTTGGTTTGTTTTTTGGTCTTTACCCAGCGCGCAAAGCAGCTGGCTTAAATCCAATAGAAGCGCTTCGTAAGGAATAGCAAACTCTTGTTTTTTCATTTAAATAGTGATATTTTACCGGTATTATGAAGGATACAAAATATAAAAGAATAGTTTTAAAAATTGGTACCCATGTTATTACCAAAGATAACGGCAAGTTGGATTTGGCTGTAATGAATAACATAGTAAAACAAGTTCAACAATTAAAGCGTCATGGCATAGAAGTAATAATTGTTTCTTCTGGCGCCATGGGAGCAGGCAGAGAAATTTTAAAAGATTTACACGTTAAAGACGATATATCCAAACGCCAAGTTTTGGCGGCGGTAGGGCAGGCAGAATTGATGAGTGTTTATAAAAAATTATTTGTTGGCAAAATTATTTGCGCGCAAGTATTGGCGACCAGAGAAGATTTTAAAGACGCGCGTCATTATGCTAATATGAATAATTGTTTTACCGCTTTGTTGCGACAAGGAATAATACCAATAGTTAACGAAAACGATGTTGTGGCAATAGATGAGCTCATGTTCACCGATAACGATGAATTGGCAGGACTTATAGCCACCATGGTTAAAGCGGACGCTGTGTTATTATTAAGTGTTGTAGATGGTGTTTATAATAGTTTAGGAGAAGTAATAAAAATTGTAGACAAGACAACAGAATGGCGGCCTAACGTTAAATCAGAAAAATCTATGTTTGGCCGAGGGGGGATGAACACAAAATGCGCGGTAGCCGTTCGTTTGGCTAGTATGGGAATAACCACTCATATTATAAACGGTAAATCTTCTAATATTATTGTTAATTTAATACTTAATAATAGTGAAGTTGGCACCAAATTTGTCGTTCAAAGACAAGAAAAGGTATCTGGGATTAGACGACGATTGGGTTTTTCGCGCGATCAGGAACATGGGGAAATTTTTATTGATAAACGCGCCGAAGAAATTTTGTTATCAGGCAAAGTCGTTAGTTTGTTGCCTGTAGGAATAATCAAAGTGATTGGTGATTTTAAAAAAGGCGATTTAATTAAGATTAAAAATCAGCATGGTGTGGCTATTGGTTTGGGTGTTGCCAAGTATGATTCTAAAAAAGCGAATGAATACAAAGGTAAAAAACAAAAAAAAGAATTAGTTCATTATAATTATTTATTTATCCAAGCGGCTCAGCTATAGTTTTAATTACTTGAATATGAACAAAAAAATTGGCATTATTGGTTTTGGCAATATGGGCAGTGCGATTTATAGGCAGTTAATTATCAGGTTTCCTATAAATCAACTTTATGTTTGTGATCATCATAGAGATAAAATAGACATGTTAAAGCCAGAATTTATTTCTTTAAATCCCGAAGATGTTATTAATAAGGTTGATATAATAATTTTGGCGATAAAGCCGCAATCTTTTTTAAATTGGTCAAAAAATACTTTGAGCATGAAGGGGAAATTAATAATTTCTGTAATGGCTGGAGTGGATACTGATAGTATTAAAAAAATAACAGATTGTGAAAAAGTAATACGAATCATGCCTAATTTAGGAGTGCAAATTGGCCAAGGAGTGATTGGTTGGTACGCTTCTTTGGGGATAACCAAACAAGATAAAGACGAAGCAGAACAGCTGTTTGTTAATTTAGGTTTGGAAGTAGAAGTTTTTCAAGAAAGTAAATTAGACAGTATAACTTCTTTAAGTGGTTCTGGCCCAGCGTATTTTTATTATTTAAGCGAGTTAATATCAGAAAAGGCAGTTTCTTTTGGTTTTACAGAACAACAAGCGCGTAAAATAGCCGAGCAAACTTTAATTGGCAGTGCTATGCTACTTAAACAGGGTAAAAAGAATAGTAAGGAATTACGCGAAGCTGTTACTTCCAAAGGTGGCACAACCGAAGCGGCTTTTAAAGTTTTATTAGCCAGTGAATTTAAAAGTACTTTTTTCAAAGCAATAGACGAGGCTTGTAAAAGAGCAGGGGAGTTGGGAAAAGGATAAAAAATATGTTTTCTACAACCATCAATCAAATCAAAAAAGCCAAGCAGGCCAGTTTGGAAATAGTCCAGTTAACTGATAGAAAAATAAATCAGGTTTTATTGGCGCTGGCTGTTGAAATAGAAAAAAATACACAACAGATTTTGGTGGAAAACAAAAAAGATGTGATTAAAATGAGTAAATCAGATTCAAAATTAAGTCGTTTGATTTTAACAAAACAAAAAATTATTGATATCGCCAAAGGCATCCGTGGTGTCAGTAAATTAAAAAGTCCTTTGCGTGAGGTTTTAGAAAAAAGAACTCTGAAAAATGGCTTGTGTTTAACTCGCGTGTCAGTGCCATTGGGAGCTGTTGGTGTGGTATACGAAGCGCGGCCAAATGTTACGCCGGATATTTTTTCTTTATGTTTTAAATCTGGCAACGCTTGTGTTTTAAAAGGAGGCAAAGACGCTTATTTTTCTCACCAAATTTTTGTAAAATTAATTAAGCAAATTTTGGAAAAACATAAAATAAATAAAAATTGCGTTCAGTTGCTTTCTCCAGATAGGGAAGTGGTTTATGACTTATTAAACGCGCGTGGTTTGGTGGATCTAGCAATAGCGCGCGGTAGCCGCTCTTTAATTGATTTTGTTAGAGATAATGCCAAAGTACCTTTTATAGAAACTGGCGCTGGCGTGGTGCATACCTATTTTGACGTTGGCGCCAACGTACAGATGGGTAAAGTAATAATTGAAAACGCCAAGGTTAGTCGGCCGGCTGTTTGTAACGCGTTGGATACTCTTATTGTGCATAAAAGTGAACTGAAAAATTTAGCGGAGTTGATAAGTTTGTTGGTTAGCCATCAAGTTGAGGTTTATGCTGATGATAAGGCTTATAAAGTTTTAAAAAATAAATATCCAGCTACTTTGCTTAAGAAAGCTTCTGCAAAGGATTTTGGCCGGGAATTTTTATCTCTAAAAATGGCTGTTAAAATAGTAAATAATTTGCAAGAAGCCTTGGATTATATCGCTAAGTACAGTACTAAACACACAGAGGCTATAATTTCTAACAACAAGAAAAATATTAAAACATTTTTAGAACAAGTAGACGCGGCCGCTGTTTACGCTAATTGCGCCACCGTGTTTACCGATGGCGGTGTGTATGGATTAGGGGCAGAGGTTGGTATTAGTACACAAAAATTACACGCTCGTGGGCCAATGGGACCACAGGCTTTGACAAGTTATAAGTGGATACTAGAAGGCGAGGGACAAATAAGAGAATAAATTAATTAGAAATTTTCTTACGATAAATAATACTAAATTATTCAACACTCTCATTAGTGTAAATTCGTGAATAAATTTGTGATTCTATGTCCGACACGCAAACAATTAAAGATCGTCTTGATATTGTTCAGTTGATCGGGGAATATATTCAGCTCAAGAAAGCCGGCGCCAACTGGAAAGCGAACTGCCCGTTTCATCAAGAAAAATCTCCGTCTTTTATGGTGCATCCAGAAAAACAAATTTGGCATTGTTTTGGATGTTCAAAAGGCGGTGATGTTTTTACTTTTATACAAGAAATAGAAGGCTTGGATTTTCCCGAAGCATTAAAATTATTAGCAGATAAAGCCGGCGTAAAGATTGATGGTTTTCGTAGTGAAATAGATAAAAGTCAAAAAAATAGAATTTTAGAAATTAATAATAAAGCCGCTTATTTTTTTCATCATTTTTTATTAGAAATGTCAGCAGCTAAAATGGCCAGTGATTATTTACAAAGGCGGGGTTTAGACGGTGCGACGATAGCAGAATGGCAGATAGGTTATATCCCCGATCAGTGGGAATTATTGACGCGTTATTTGTTAAAAAAAGGCTTTAGCATAGATGATATTTTGATGTCAGGGTTGACAATTAAAAAAGATGGCGCAGATATAAAAAGCGGCCGTGGATTTTACGATCGTTTTCGCGGGCGCGTTATGTTTCCTATCTGGGACGTTCATAATAATGTAGTTGGTTTTACTGGTCGAATTTTGGTAGAAAGCGAAAATTCTGGGGGCAAGTACGTAAACACCCCGCAAACACTTGTTTATGATAAATCACGTGTTCTCTATGGACTAAACAAGGCAAAGCAAGAGATAAAGAATAAAGATCTAGTAGTATTGGTAGAAGGTCAAATGGACGTAATTGCTTGTCACCAGCAGGCCATGAAAAATGTAGTGGCGGTTTCTGGCACCGCGCTTACTTTGGAACAAATCAAGTTGTTAAAAAGATATACCAACAACATTGTCATGGCGTTTGACGCTGATGTTGCTGGCCAAAACGCGGCCAAGCGTGGCATTGATCTTGCCTTAGAGCAAGGAATGGATGTAAAAATAATACAAATACCAGCAGGCGCTGGCAAAGACGCGGATGAATGTGTTAGAAAAAATAGCGCCACTTGGTTTAAAGCTGTAGAAAATTCGCAGGAAATAATGGTTTGGTATTTTGCTAATAATTTGGTAGATATAGACAAAAAAACACCGCGAGAAAAACAAGAAGCTGTTGAAATTGTGTTGAAAGAAATAATTCGTTTGCCATTTGCCGTTGAACGTGATCATTGGTTAAAAAAATTGACAGAAGTTACTAAAATAGATTTAAAAATTTTGCAAGAAGAAACGCGTCGATTGGCTGATGTTAACAAAAATAAACATGCGCCAATTTACAGTCAAGATAAAGATCTTTATAAAGTAGTGGTAAACATAGACCGTCATCAGATTTTATTGCAAAATTTATGGTCGTTATTTTTAAAATATCCTGCTTTACTTTTGGCTAATATTAATTCTTTGCAGCCAGATTATTTTATCGCTAGCCCATTATTAAAACTTTACGAATTAGCCATAGAGCAGTATAATAATAAAGGCCAGGTTGAAGTCGATTTTCTGCGTGATTCATTGCCAATTGAAGAGAGGCAAATAATAGACGTTTTGATATTAAAGGTTGAAAGCGAATTTACAGATTTTAATCAAGAGAAAGCCGAAAAAGAATTGGCAATTATTTTGTTAGAGTTAAATCAATTATGGGTAAAAAAATGCCGTCGAGAATTGATCGAAGAATCAAGATTAGCCGCTGAAAAAGGGGATAAGGCAGATGTGGAAAGAATAATGAAGAAAATAACGGAAATAGGCAAAAAAGAGAGTGATTAATCTTTTTACAATTTTAAAAATTTTATAAATTAGCATTATGTCCAAAAGCAAAAAGCGGACAACCAAACAAAAGCCGTCTATCTCGCGGGCTAAAAAGGCGCGTGGGCAAAAGACAAAAAAAGTGGTTAAAAAACAAACAAAAATAAAATCAGTTAAAAAAGCACGCGTTAAAAAAAATAAATTAAAACCAAAAAGTTATTTAAAAAAAAGTAAAATAATCGCAAAAAAGAAAATAAAACCAGCTTCTAAAAGAAAAAAAATCAAGAAGCAAGAAATTATTGCCGAGGAAATAATCGAGCCAAATGCCGATCAAATTTGGAGTTTGGTTAAAAAGGGGCGCAATCGAGGATTTATTACCCAGTTGGAATTAGAAAGTGTCTTTAGTCGCCCGGAATATTATTTGGATCTTTATGAGGGTTTTTTAAGCCTTTTAGATAGAAATGGCGTGACCGTTATCGAAAGCAGCGGTGAAGGTTTGCTGGGCGGGAAAAAAACTAGCCAAGGAATTTTAAAGCAATTGCAAGGAGAACAGCCAGACATGGACGTGCCTTTTGATTTAGGCCAGATTTCTTCTGATTCTATCCAAATGTATTTGCGTGAGATAGGTAAAATTCCACTGCTCACTACCGAAGAGGAGGTTTCTTTATCAAAACGTAAAGAACGCGGCGACAAAGAAGCGGAGAAAAAATTAATTGAGGCAAATTTACGTTTAGTGGTTTCTATCGCTAAAAAATTTGTTGGCAAACCGTTATCGCTATTAGATTTAATTCAAGAAGGAAATATTGGTTTATTTAGAGCGGTGAAAAAATTCGATTATCGCAAAGGATACAAATTTTCTACTTATGCTACCTGGTGGATTAGGCAAGCTATTACTCGTGCTTTGGCCGATCAATCACGCACTATACGCATACCAGTTCACATGGTAGAAACTATTAATCGTTTCCAACAAGTGCAACGTCGTTTATTGCAAGATTTGGGTCGTGATCCAACAGCCGAAGAATTAGCCGCTGAATTGGGCGAAGAGATAGATAAAATTCACCATATCATGAAAATATCACAAGATACTGTTTCTTTGGAAATGTCGGTAGGTGACGATGACGATGATGATTATGCTTTAAAAGATTTTGTTGAGGATGTTAAAAATGCTTCGCCTTCTCACGTGGCAGGGTTACAAATTTTACGCGACTATGTCAAAGAAGCTGTAAAAGATTTGTCGCCACGCGAGCAGAAAATTTTGGAAATGAGGTTTGGCTTGGTGGA
>CAYZYP010000002.1:0-35926 GCA_964482695.1 uncultured Gammaproteobacteria bacterium
GTGAATAAAAGTTATTCTATTATCCCATTTACACAAAATATTATACAGACTCGCATTTTCATCTTTTCCATCTTCGTCTCCATCTTCGTCGCTCCTTTTTGGTGGGTTAACTTTCTATTACTTATACTGAGGTTTGTTTTGTATATTTCAAAACACCTCCTAGGCCCCTAAGAGGTGTGAAAGAGTTTTGGGCCAGCTTGGTAGCCAGCTGAGAAATTTTTTAAACAAGAAACCTCTCAGCTAACTACGCAAACATAGCCACTTTGTAAAAGAGCGTAATTATTAACTCTTTGCAGACTACACGAGCAGAGAGAGATTTGTCAAGAGAATTTTGGTGTGGTAGTATTTAGAATAATTAAGCAAATTTTTTAAAAAGGAGGGGCTATGCCTAAAATTTATAATCAATGGCGTTTATTGAAATACCAAAAACTATTAAGGTCTACGATGACAAAAAGTGAAGTTGTATTGTGGAAATTTATAAAAGGCAATCAGTTAGATTTTAAATTTAGAAGGCAGTATGGCATAGGAAATTATATAGTTGATTTTTATTGTCCAAAAATAAAACTAGCTATAGAAATAGATGGTAGCACTCATATTGAAGAAGAAGTATTTAAGCGAGATCAAAGAAAAGAAAAATATATAAAATTTTTAGGTATAAATTTAATAAGATTTAACGGTGATAGAATATTTAATGATTTAGAAAATGTCTTGCAAGATTTGTCGCAAACGTGTAAAAATTTGTCTTCATCAAATCATCCCTTTTATAAAGGAGTAAATAAAATTGAATCCTCCCCTTATAAAGGGGAGGGTAGGGAGGGGTCTGTCCAGATAGACCTCCCCCTACCCCCTCCTTGTTAAGGAGGGGATCTATTAAGTGAATTATTTTTGTTAAGGAGTGGATCAATTAAAAATTTAAAAATCCAATCATTGATGACAAAGTCAGAAATAATTAACAAAACAAAAACCCCGTTAATACGGGGTCAGAAAGTCTGGTAGTTATATTTTCGTATAACTTTCCCACTGGGATTTGTCCCAGACTCCTTGTTTATAAGTGTATTATAAATAAAAAAAAAGTTTGTCAAGAGAAAATGGGTATGGTATTATTTAGGATAATTAAATATTTAATTTTTAACTAATCTTATGCCCCAGCTGCCAAAATTTTTAGAGGAAAAGAATTTGAAACCGATTGTGGATATTAATCCCGATCTTAATCTAATAGGCACAGAAACCGCTTTTGGTTTTGGCGCCGAAGTGCTAGCAGTAGAAAAATCCGGCAAATTTCCCCAGATTTATAAATTCCATGTTGGTGATACTGGCCCTAAAACACCCGAACCAATAATCGACGTCGCTATTCAGGCGCTAAAAGACAAACAAACCAAATACGGCCATTTTCAGGGCTACCCGCAAGTGCGCGAAAATATCGCTAAATACATGTCTAAAACACGCGGCGTTGAAATAACTGCTAATAATATTATTTTACAAATCGGCGGTAAACCAGCGATAGAACTTACCATGCAATCGCTTTTAGGGCCAGATGATTATGTTATTGGCCAAAATCCAGGCTACCCAATTTACGAATCATTAGCTAGATTTTATACCAAAGGAAAATATCTGCCCTGGACCGCTCGCTATAATGAAGAAAAAGAAAAATTAATTTTTCATGTTAGTGATTTAGAAGAAATTTTAAAAAGTGGCAAGAAAATAAAATTATTAGTGATAAACACACCACAAAACCCAACAGGCATGATGATGGGTGCGGAACAATTAACGCATGTCGCTGAATTAGCCAAAAAATATAATCTGATGGTTTTGTTTGATGATATTTATGATCAAATTACTTTTAACGGGCAAAAACATTTTAGTTTATTATCTATTCCTGGCATGTTAGAACGGACAATAAATTTAAACGGTTTTTCCAAAAATTACGCCATGACAGGCTGGCGACTTGGCTTTATAGTTGCCCCAGAGTGGCTGATAGAAATTTTTGGCCGCTTAGCTATCAATAAATGGAGTTGTGTTAACAAAACCCATCAGATAGTGGCTGGTGTAATTTATGGCGACGTGGAACTTGATGGTTTTAAATATGCCAGTGTAGCCGAGAAAATCGCGCCAATTATTAAAGCAGATTTTGTGGAATACGAGAAAAAAGGCAGTTATTTAGTAGAATCTTTGCGCTTACTCAAACCATACGTCGTGCCAAACGATGTTGAAGGCGCGTTTTATGATTTCCCCAAAATTACCAAATTATTAGAATTGTCTTATGTCAAAAATGAATTAAAGATAGAGAATGACAAACAATTTTCCAAATGGCTGTTGTACGAAAAAGGTTTTGCCGCTCTGGCTGGCAGTGACTTTGGCGATGGCGGTAGCGGCTTTATTCGCTTTTCTTACGCCGAAGACAGAAATACCCATGTCATACCGGGCGTAAAATATTTTATGAAAATTGTTATTGAACTCATAGAAAAATCCGGGGAAATTCCGCCCATTACCAAAGAAGAAGTAGAAGTAAAAGTAGGAGAGATAGAAAAAAAGTATTTTGGTTAATATGTACAACGGTCTCACATCTTCTCAAGCCCAAGAACGTTTAAAACAGTTTGGCTATAACACCCGTCCAAAAACAAGAAAAAGAACTTGGGTCAAAAGGCTTTGGAAAATTTTTACCGAGCCCATGATGTTTTTGATTTTAGCCACCGCGGTTGTCTATTATTTTATTGGCGAACTTACAGAAACAATTGTTTTTTTATGTTCCATCATTCCCATTGGTCTGATGGAATTTTTTCAAGAAAGTAAAACTGATAAAGCAATAGAAGTTTTGGATAAAATGATGATAGAACACGCGCAAGTTTATCGCGATGGAAAAATAATTACTTTAGAAATCAAAGATATAGTACCGGATGATTTAATTTATTTAACAGCCGGCGACAAAGTATCGGCCGATGGATATTTAATTAATTCACCCGGATTGTTAGTAGACGAATCAATTTTAACAGGCGAGTCAATGGCAGTGGCCAAATCAGAAGAACACAAACTTTCCCAAGGTACGTTAGTCGTGCAAGGCGAAGGCTATATGAAAGTAGAACAAACTGGCGCTAACACCGCTTATGGCAAATTAGGTAATCTGTTAGAGAAAATTGCTAATCAAAAAACTCCCTTACAAATTAAAATTCATAGTTTAATCAGACAAGTAGCTATCGTGGCGCTGATTGTCGCTATAATGGTAGCTGTTGCTTTGGTAATTACCGCGGGTTGGAAGCAGGGGTTGTTGGGCGGCTTAACCATGGCGATGTCACTAGTGCCCGAAGAGTTTCCAGTTGTTTTTAGTGTTTTTTTAATTATGGGTGTTTGGCGCATGGCCAAGCAAAAAGCTTTGATAAGAGAAATGGCCATGGTAGAAACACTAGGTTCGGCCACTGTTATTTGCACGGATAAAACCGGAACACTTACCGAAGGCAGAATGTCTTTGGAAAAAATATTTTATCAAGGAAAAATTTTTGATAAAAATGATGAAAATAAACAACATACTGATTTTATAAATTTTTTTCAAACCGCCTTGCTGGCTTTTGAAAAAGTAGCCATTGATCCGTTAGAAGTAGAAGTGCAAAATTTTGCCGTTAATTTGGGGATAGACAAAGAAAAAATATATCACGAGAATAGTTTAATAAAAGATTCGCCCTTTGATGCTAGTAGCAAAATGGTGCATCATATCTGGCAAAATAGTCAAACAAAAGATTGTTATCAATATACCGCTGGCGCGCCAGAAAAATTACTGGCTATTTGTAAAATCTCTGCCAGTGAAAAAGCCAAAGCAATGAAAAATTACGAGAGTTTGGCCAGCGAAGGTTATCGTTTGGTTGGTGTTGGCAGAAAAAAAGTTAGTGTGAGTAGTAATATAGATCCTAGTGAAATAGAATTTATTGGTTTACTAGCGATGAGCGATCCGCCACGACAAAGAGTCAAAGAGGCAATTAAAGTTTGTCAGGACGCGGGTATTAGAATTATCATGATTACCGGCGATAATAAATTAACCGCTCATAATATTGCCGAAAGTATTGGTTTAAAACATAATGAGGATTTGATTAGTGGCGAAGAATTAGAAAAGTTATCGCCACTTGCTTGGCAGGAAACAGTACGTCGACATGATATTTTCGCTCGCGTGCGGCCAGAACAAAAATTTTCTATTGTTGAAGCTTTGCAAAAAAATGATGAAATTGTTGCCATGACTGGTGATGGCGTAAACGACGCTCCAGCTCTTAAAAAAGCCAACATCGGTATTGCTATGGGTCAAAAGGGGACAGAAGTGGCGCGTGCGGCCGCTGGCGTGATACTTATGGATGATAATTTTTCTACTATTGTTAGTGCTGTTAAAGAAGGTCGCAGAATATATGACAATTTGCGCCAGTCGTTTACTTTTTTGTTATCTTTTCACATGCCTATTGTTGGTTTGGCTCTTATCCCGGTATTATTTAATCACTCATTAATCTTTTTACCTATTCATGTTATTTTTTTAGAATTAATTTGTGATCCGGCTTCTGTTTTGGGTTTTGAAAGAGAAAAGGCGCGTCAGGGACTCATGAAAGAAAAACCGCGTGCGCGAAAAGAACCTTTAATTGAAACAAAACTTTGGGGCAGAATATTTATTCAAGGTCTAGGCATTTTGTTTATAAGTTTAGGCTTTTATTATTATTTTGGGGTGATAGAAAATAATATTGCCTTGGGGCGTACTATGGCTTTTGGCTCTTTGGTAGTTTCGCAAAGCATGTTGATACTCTTAACTCGTGAATGGGAACAGGTAAAGAGTAATAGATTATTGATTTTGATTTCTGGTTTAACTTTATTAGCTTTAACTTTAATTATTTTTATTCCTTTTTTACGCACCCTATTTCATTTAGCGTCGATCACTTTTAATTTATACGGTTTAATGTTATCGGTTTCTTTTGTTATGATGGTAGTAGTTAGTTTCGCTGTGAAGAGGAAAAGTGTGATATAATAATTATAGTATGCGTAAAACAATTCCTTTTTTCATAATATTATTTTTTGTAAGCATATTGACCTATGTGTACTTTTGTTACGCCAAAGTAGAAAAAGACACAGATTACGATGGTTTGTCTGATTACGAAGAAAAAGTTGTTTATCAATCTAGTGTTTCTAGCACAGATACAGACGGTGATGGTTACAAAGATAATACAGAAGTGTTAAATGGTTATTCACCAATAAAAGATAATTATACCAAACTAGCTAAGGTAACTTTAACTGTCCCATACGTTAGCGAGGCGCCCGATGATCAGTGGTACGGCCCATGGAAAAACGCCTGCGAAGAAGCTACTTTTGCCATGGTAGAAAATTATTATTTAGGCAATAGAAGCATAAGTATTGCGGATGCTAAAAATTACATGCAAAGGCTGTTTAATTTTCAGGATCGTGTTTATGGTTCAAACGCCGACGCTGATTCTTGGCGTTCGGTTTATATTATTACCAAACAAACTCATTTCCGCGCCAAAGTGGTACAAAATCCGACAGTAGATGATATTAAAAAAGAATTACAACAAAAACGTCCGGTAATTACTCTTCATCACGGATTTTCTTTACAAAATAAAAATATTCCTTTTTTGGCCACTGGTTCTTCTTTCCATGTTATGCCGGTAATTGGTTATGATGACGCTACCCAAGAATTTATTGTTAACGATCCAGGCGATAGATATACTGGTAAAGAACATCGCTATTCTTATGATTTATTTATGAAAACTTTGCATGATTTTGATTTTAACAAACGCCAAGCATCTGGCCCTCCGCGTGTTTTGTTTACTTATCCAAAATTAGTTCAGGCAGTTAACAGCTCCACTGTTTATTATTTGCAAGACAATTATCGCTATCCAATAACTACCACCAGCATTTTTAAAAAATATGGCTGGAAAGAAGAGGGGATAGTTGTGGTAGACAGTGGTTGGTTAGAAGGGTTTATGGTGGGAGAGGAAATGATATAAAAAAATTGCGGATTTTGTGGTATAATAATACAAACTCAAATTTTAAATTGACACCCCATGCCAATTTACAATTTAGGATTTTAGATCTAAGATTTCAAGAAAATATGTTTGCCCTCATTCTTCCTCGTCTACTATTAGACGCCACACTAGACTTAATATATTTTCCACTTTGGTGGTATTCTCGCGGCGCTGGTCACGCGGCTAGTTATTGTTTTGGTTTACTCAAATCCGCTAATGCAGTTTTGGCGCCAGGACTATGGTTAAAAAATATTTTTGTGCCCATGTTTGGCCAATACGACTGGCAGGGTAGGATAATTTCTTTTTTCATGCGTCTTGCCCAAATCATTGGTCGCGCCATCGCCCTTTTTGTCGCTACGATATTTTGTGTTTTATTATTTTTATTATGGCTAATCGCGCCAGTGGTTGTAGTGTATGGTTTGTGGAGTGGAATAAAGTAATATCCCTTGACGAATTGTGTTAAAGTAAGCCGAAATAACTTTTAATTTTTCTGGCGGCAATGGAAACCCTCGCCCGCCTGCAACGCTATGCGTAGCATAGCGGGCAGGGGAGGGCGACTGAGGAGTCCCGACGAAGTCGGGACCACGAAGGAGTCTTGACGACAGAAAAATTAATAGTTATGAGGCTTTATAGTTAAATATCTATGCCCCCAGAACCAGTATCAGAAATAAAAATTTTAACCTGCCCAACCTGCAAATCAACAGGCTATGTTGGCTGGAAAAAATGTCCAGAATGTCGGGGTATGCAAATGGGCTATTTTTCCCGCTCCAAGTGGCTATATTGGGGTTACCCCCTAACTCGCAATCAATTAGCTTTGGCCAAAGGCCGGCGGATTTTGTACAAAATAGAAATGATCACCGCTTTGGTTTTATTTTTAAATTGTTTAATTTGGTTTGGTTTTTTAATTTACAAAACAAGAGCTTATGAATTATTTTTAAACAGCCCGGAATATTGGTTAACCGCGTATCAAAGTTTCACGCCAGCCACGATTTTTTTGTTTTGGCTTGGTATTTTGACCATTGGCTTTATGTGGTATCGCTCTGTTCGCCAAAGAGAATATTTAGGAAAAGTAGAACACTATATTTATAATTATCAACAACAAATAGAACCAGATAAAATAGTAGATAATTGGTTAGTAGCCAAAAAAATATCGCGTAGGCAAAAACATGATATTTCCGACGCTTTTACCCACGAAGCAATGGCTGTTATTGGTAGCGCCTATAATTTGGCTGACAAAAGTAACCACCCACAAGTACGGCCAATTCATTTGCTCTATACATTATTAGGCTTTAATCGTATTAGTAATATTTTTATTCGTCTAGGTATTCCAGCCAGTACTATCAAAGAACAGCTGTCTAAATTATTTCATCCAGACAATCAGCAAAAAGTTGCCGGCCACGTAGAGCCAGCTATTAGTCTAGAAATTCAACAGGTTCTTTTCCAAGCTTATGAAACAGCCTACCAGGCGCATCAAGAATATGTTTCTGTTACCGAATTATTAGAAACAACTGTAAAGTGTTCTCCGCAAATAACCGAGATGCTTTATGATATTGGTATAGAAAAACAAAAGTTAAAAAATGCCATAGAATGGGCGCGAATAAGAGAAAAATTATATCATCAATATATAAAATTCCGCCGTGCCGCCAGACATCGTTCTACCCATGGCATGGACAGGGCCATGACAGCGGTTGCCACGCCATATCTTAATCAATTTAGTGATGACTTAACCATACTGGCGCAATTTAACCATCTACAACCATGTGTTGCCAGAGAAAAAGAAATCGAAGAAATTTTTAGAATTATAGAAGGCGGCGGACAAAACGTAATTTTAGTTGCTGATCACGGCATAGGCAAAAGAAGCATTGTTGAAGGTGTTGCCCAAAAGATGGTAGAAGATGACGTACCACAAAGATTGAATGATAAAAGATTTGTGCGCTTAAATATTTCTTCTTTACTCGCTGGCACTACGCCTAGTGGCGCGGTAGAAAGATTACAGCGTTTAATGTACGAAATCGGCCGTGCCGGCAATGTTATTTTATACATCCATAATTTACACGAATTAGTTGGCGTTTCTGCTGGCAGCGGCAAGGGCAGTTTGGATATTTCTGACACCTTGGCCGAACACTTGCGAGGCGGACAATTTTTAACTATCGCCGATACCACGCCAGAATATTTCGCGCGCTTAATTACTAATTCCGCAGTTGGCAATGTTTTTACAAAAGTAGATGTTAGCGAAATGTCCGAAGATCAGGCCATTCAAGTAATTGAATCAAGAATTGGTGGCGTAGAGTACAAACATCAAGTATTTTTTTCTTATGACGCCGTAGAAAAAGCTGTTTCATTCGCTCATAAATTTATCCACGAAACTTATTTACCGGGCAATGCCTTGGAAATTATTAGCGAAGCGGCCAGTTTCGCGCGTAATAAAAAGGGCGCAAATTCATTGGTTACGCGCGAAGAGGTGGCCAAAATAATCGCTGAAAAAACAAAAATTCCGGTAACAACTGTTTCTAGCGACGAGTCATCTAAATTATTGCATTTAGAACAAGAAATGCACAAAAGAGTAATTGGCCAGAACGAAGCTGTTGATTCTGTAGCCAATGCTTTGCGCCGCGCCAGAGCCGAAATTCGTTCTACCAAAAAACCAATCGCCAACTTTTTATTTTTGGGTCCAACCGGTGTTGGTAAAACAGAATTAGCCAAAACCATCGCCGAAGTTTATTTTGGCGGCGAAGAGCGCACCATCCGACTTGACATGAGTGAATATCAAGACAAAAGCGGTATTTATCGCTTGATAGGCGCTCCGGGCGAAAAAGGCACTGGCATACTTACCGAAGCAACGCGCAATAATCCGTTTTCACTTTTACTTTTGGATGAAATAGAAAAAGCCGATCCTAATATTTTAAATTTATTTTTGCAAGTAATGGATGATGGACGTTTAACCGATTCCACTGGCCGAGTAGTGGATTTTACCAATGTAATACTTATTGCCACCTCTAACGCCGGCACTAGTTATGTTCAAGAACAAATGAGACAAGGCACGTCGTATGAAATTATTAAAGAAAAATTACTGCATGGCGAATTAAAACAAAACTTTCGTCCGGAATTTTTAAATCGTTTTGATGGCATAGTGCTGTTTAAGTCTCTTAGTCGCGAAGATATTAAAAAGGTTGCCGGACTGTTGTTAAAACGAGTGGCCAAGGATTTAGACGCCAAAGGAATAGGATTAAAAGTAGAAGAAAGCGCTTTAGAATTTTTAGCAGAGGTTGGTTTTGACCCGGAATTTGGCGCTCGCCCAATGCGTCGCGCGATTCAAGAAAAATTAGAAAATAGGCTTGCCGAACTTTTATTAGGCGGCAAACTCCGTCGCAAAGATACAGTGGTAATTGGCGAGAGAGGGGATATAAGGGTGGAGAATTAATTAAAAATTACCTTGAATTACGAAACCCTAAATTGTCATCCCGAGCCGCAGCGAGGGATCTCTGTCCCAAATCGCCAATATAGCCAAATTGAGACAGAGATTCCTCGTCCCCCGACTAAAGTCGGGGTTCTCGGAATGACAGGAAAAATCTTTCCATAAGAGCGCGTTTTAGCACAGAAAGATTCTTCGTTTCGCTATCGCTCCACTGGGAATGACAAACAAGAGCTTCGTAATTCAAGGTAATTGGAATAATTTTAATCGTCGGAAAAGAGTATATGCTTTATTTTTTTTTCGCGTTTTCGTTATCAATATTTTTAACGTTATTAACGCGAAAGCTAGCCTTAAAATTTAAAATAGTTGACCTGCCTGATGGCCAACGAAAAGTACATAAAGGGCCAGTAGCTTTGCTTGGGGGTATAGCTATTTTTTTGTCTTTTTGGCTGGTAGTTGGTTATTTAGCTGTTTTTAACCCAATTTTAGGCATTGACATTTTAGCCAGTAAACTTTTTTGGGTTTTTATCGCTAGTATAATTTTAATAATTTTAGGCGTATTTGATGACATTAAACAATTATCGCCAAAATTAAGATTACTGGTTACTGCTGTTGCTTGCATAATAGCTATTTTAGGCGGTTTATCTTTAGAAAAAATTACCAATCCTTTTGGCGGCATAATTCAACTTAACAGTCTATTTATTTTAGCCGACCTAATAGTTTTTATTTGGCTAATGGGCATGATGTACACCACCAAAGTTTTAGACGGTTTAGATGGGTTGACAACTGGAATTGCCTTAATCGCGGCTGTCATGATTTTTTTTCTCACTAACACGCAGAAATATTTTCAGCCCAATGTTGGTTTAATCGCTTTAATTTTCGCCGGTTGTTTATTAGGCTTTCTAATATTTAATTTTCATCCGGCAAAAATTTTTTTAGGCGAGCCAGGCAGTTTGTTTGTTGGTTTTATATTGGGTGTTTTGGCGATTATTGCTGGTGGAAAATTAGCCACCGCGCTACTGGTAATGGCTGTGCCTGTACTAGATTTAGCGCGAGTGATTTATACGCGCCTTAAACATAAACAGCCGCTTTTCAAAGGCGATAGAGAACATTTGCATTATCGTTTATTAGACATCGGCTGGAGCCAGCGCCAAGTAGTTTTTCTTTATTATTTAATCGCCCTGCTTTTTGGCTTAACAACTTTGTTTTTACAAAGTAAGTTTAAATTGTTGATTTTGGTGGTTTTAGTAGTAGCAATGTTAGTCACTAGTATTTGGCTCAACCAGAAACGAGCGAGTTCTGCGTAGTAAAAATCTTATAACCTATTTATGTTTTTTAAAAAAAATCACAAACGTGAAGTTAAAAAATGGGAGTGGATATTTCTTTTGATTATCGTAGTTTTATCCTTGTGTTTGAAAATTTATCATGCCCGTTGGGCAAAAGCCGAAATTACTATTAGCAATCAAAAATTAACCGTGTTAGTTGCTGACACCAACAATCATCGTTATCAAGGCTGGAGTGATAAAAAAGACATGGGAAAATACGGTGGCATGTTATTTGTTTTTCCTAGCCGCGGCCAGCATACTATGGTAATGCGCGACATGAAATTTCCGCTAGATATTGTTTGGCTAGATGGCCGCACTATAGTAGATATTGCGCCTAATTTGCAACCAGAGCCAAACAAAAGCGAAGATGAGCTAACCCCATATTTTTCACGACTGCCATCTAGTTTGGTATTAGAATTACCAACTGGATTTACAAGTAAATACGGAGTAAAAATAGGGGACGCTATTGACTTTTCCTTTTAAATATATTATTCTAACAGCCACTTAATAATTAATTATCTATTAAATATGTTAGCAGTTATAGCCACTGGCGGTAAACAATATTTAGTGAAAACAGGCCAATTAGTAAAAGTAGAAAAGTTAAAAGTAAAAGAAGGCGAAAATGTTACTTTTGACAAGGTGATTTTAACAGCGGAAGACGATGGTAATAATGTAAAAATTGGCACTCCTTATCTAGATGGTGTTACTTTAGAAGCCAAAGTAGAGCGTCAAGGCCGAGCCAAAAAAGTAAGAGTAGAAAAATTTAAACGTAAGGTTAGATACCACAAAGTGTATGGTCACAGACAATGTTTCACCCAAGTAAAAATAATGTAGATATTAAAAAACGTCCCACATAGGGACGTTTTTATTTTGTGTGTTTTTAAATTCTATTTTTCAGCGCGCTACCAAGCGTGATTTCATCCGCGTACTGTAAATCACTACCCATCGGCAGACCGCGCGCCAAACGGGAAACTTTTAATTTAGGGTTGATATTTTTTATTTCTTTTTGCAAATACATGGCTGTCGTTTCACCAGCTAAATCCGGGTTAAACGCTAAAATAATTTCTTGTAGTTCGTTATTATTATTTTTAATTTTTAATAACAATTCTTTTATTTTTAATTTTTTTATTTCCTCCACGTCTTCCGGGTTAACAACACCGCGTAAAACATGATACAAGCCATTATATTCCTTGGTTTTCTCAATAACTAAAATGTCCTGAGGTTCGCAGACAACACAAAGTAGATTTTTGTTACGATTTTTGTCTTGGCAGATACGACAAGGAGAGGTATCGCTAAAATTCCAGCAATTTTCGCAACTTTTAACATTAGTAATTAATTCTTTTAAAGACAATGTGAGTTCCGCCACTTCTTTTTTGCCAGATTTAAGCAAATAAAAAACATACCGCTCGGCTGTTTTCTGCCCCACAGTTGGCAAGCGTTTGAATGATTCTATTAGGTTGTTGATTGACTTTGAATACATGTTAAAATAAGCCGAAGTAGGCGATAAAAATTACTTCAACCCTGGTATTCCCCCCATCTCCTGCATTTTAGAAGCCATCACCCTTTGCATTTTACGCAAAGCAGAGCTATAAGCGTCCTTAATTTCCTTTTCCAATTTATTTTTCTTTTCCAACACCATCATGTCATCTTCAATAGTAATAGTTGTCATTTGCAAATTACCATCCATCGTAATTGTTACTCCGCCTTCTTTTACAGTGGTAGATTCACCAGATAGCGCGCCCTGTAATTTTTTACCTTGTTCTCGCAAATCGCGGAATTGTTTTAGTTTTCCGATCATTGACATATTTGAGTAGTTAAAAGTTATTAAAATACATATTTTTTACATCGGTGGCACTGCCGCTGTTTTAACAAAATCAGATTTTGGTTTTAAAGTTGGCGCTACCGGAGTAGAGGCAGATGGCGTTCCATATTGTTTGCCTAACGTGCGAAAAGAAGCCAGTTGTTCGTCAAAAAACATCTTTACTAATCCTGTTGGACCATTACGATGTTTAGCAATATGCACTTCGGCCAAGCGGCGTTCATCTGGTGGAATATCTTCTGGTCGATAATTACGATCAGCTGATTTGCGATAAATAAATAATACCACATCCGCGTCTTGTTCGATAGAGCCGGATTCACGCAAATGAGATAATTTCGGGATAGCCGGCTTACTTTGTTCCACCACGCGCGATAACTGAGAAAGCGCTAAAACAGGTATATTTAATTCACGCGCGATACTTTTCAAACCACGAGTAATTTCGGCCACTTCTAATACCCTGCTTTCACTATTGCCGCGGCTTTCCATTAATTGTAAATAATCAACTACAATTAGCCCCAGCCCATGTTCCATTTGCAAACGTCTGGCCTTGGTGCGGATTTGTGTGATATGAACATTTGCCGAATCATCAATAAAAATAGGGGATTCTGACAGTACTCCCATAGCATGGCCAATACGCGGGAAATCATCATCTTCCGGGCGTTCACTAAGTCGCCCAGTGCGCATACGCCACAAATCTACTCCTGCTTCGGCGCAGAGCAGACGATCAACAAGTTGTTCTTTGCTCATTTCCAAAGAAAATAAACCAACCGGCACTTTTCTTTTGGTGGCAACATTACGAACGATGTCCAAAGCCAAAGAAGTTTTACCAACACTTGGTCTTGCTGCTAAAATTATTAAATCTGATTTTTGTAGTCCTGCCAATAAATTATCTAAATCAGAATAGCCAGTCGGCAGTCCGCGCAATTGACCTTTATTGCGATGTAATTCATCAATTCTATCAAAAGCTTCTGCTAAAACACTTCTAATTGGCAGGAAATTTTGTTTTAAATAAGTTTTAGAAACACCATATAAACTACTCTGTGCCTTGTCCAGTAAATTTTCAATATCTTCGTCTTCTTCGTAGCCAAGGCGAGTTATTTCATGTGAAGCGGCTAATAATCTCCTTCTGGTTGCTTTGCGGTGAATAATATTGGCATACTGGGCAGCGTGCGAAGCAGTGGGAACAGTATTAGTTAAAGAAGCTAAATAAGTTTGCCCGCCAACTTTTTCTAATTGTTTTTTTTCCATTAAACGGTTAGAAACAGTAAGCAGGTCAATCGGTTCATTATTTTGATATTGTTCTACCATGACTTCATAAATATAGGCATGAGCATCTTTATAAAAATCTTCCGAAGAAATAATGTCGGCAATTTTTAACATGGCGTCTTTGTCTAATAAAACAGAGCCTAGTAGTGACATTTCGGCTTCTAGGCTTTGAGGTGGAATTTTGTCTAATAAAATATCAGGCATAATTTGGTAATTATTATTGTAAGGGAAGGACATGTCCTTCCCTTACCACAGATAAATTCTATCCCAACCTTTCTTTTTCCGCAAGCCTTGGGGTGGGGAAGAAGTGGGGGTAAAATGTGCATAAAAAATACTCCGCTTTTAGCGGAGTATTTTATTGTATTTCCTCGGCCTCCCATAGTTATCAATCGCTTAATAGCGCAATAATATTCATTTGTCAACCCCTTTTGTCCGTGTTATACTGGAAATATGAGATTTTTAATCAAAAATTTACTTTTTTTATCTCTTTCATCTTTTCTCATCTATCTCTCCCTTTCCCGCTGGCAGAATGGCATTATTGGTTTTGTTTTGTTGGTGATTTATCTTCTTCACACCTCTTCTGGCGCCAGAACAGTGCTTGTTAAATTTTTTAATTTTTCCGTTACTGCCAAAGCGCCAAGGATATTAGCTATGTTTTTAAGCCTAGCTAGTTTAGGTTGGCTAGGAGGTTTTGTTGTTTTAATTTACAAACTAACGGCGTTAAGCGTCACTGTTATTTTTTTTATTAATGGTGTTTTTTATATTTTATTAAAATTATGGGCCGGACAAGTCAAAATAGCGCCTGCCGAGTTTGATAATCCCCAATTCAAAGTATTGGATGAAATGCCAAAAGCTAAATTGGGAGTTTTATTATATATTATTTTAGCCACGACAGGTTTTTATTTGTTGTTTATTTCAAAATCTTCACTAATTTTAGAAAGCCCTTGGCAGACAATAGATAAAAGGTATATTATTATTTTTTTTCTAGCTACTTTAACTTTGGGTTTATTAATTTTTTCAAAACTAAAAGCAAAAATTATTTTGTTTTTATTAATCATTCACTCTTTTTTGTTGCATAGTTATTTGCCCTTAAGCCATAATTTAATTTATGGCGCGGATCAGTGGCGTCATTTAGCGGTAGAAACAAATTTATTACAAGAAAAGCCATTAAATATTATTTCTTTTGATAAAAATCCAGCCAGCATTATCCAGGCCTTTAATCCCGGTAAGTTGGCTTATTCACAAACCTGGGCAACAGAAACAATATTATCTCGGCTGACTAACATATCTTTATTATTAATTAATAAATGGCTATTGCCAATAATTTGGTCCATAGTTTTTCCATTACTTTTATTTGAATTAGGCAGAATATTGTTTAATGACAAAAAACAAGCGCTTTTATTTTCTTGGCTAGGCTTTTTACCGTTTGCTTGGCAAGCTGGCGGTTCTTTTACCTTGCCGAGTAATTACGGATTTTTAATTTGGTTGTTATTTTTAATTTTAATATTAAAAAGAGTTAGACAACCACGTTGGGAACAAATAATTGTTTTAGCCACTGGTTTACTCCTGTCTATTTTTGGTTATACGTTATATTTTTTATTGTTTGTTTTGATGTGGGTAATAATGGAATTTGGGAAACAAACTGTTGCTACAAAAAGAATCCAGATCTTATCGAGGGCCGCGATGACAGTAGCCGCGGTTTTTTTTATCCCTGTTATTGAACTTTTCTCCCGCTACAGCCATTTCTCTAAAACTAATTTTCTTTCCCAATTGAAACAATTTTTTGGCAATATCACCGCTTACTATTTGGCTACTGGTCCGCGGCCACATGATATTAGCGGTGGTAATATTGTCTTTAATCAAGTTCCAAATTATGCTTTTGTCGCTAATTTTTTTACCCAATGGCGATGGTGGTTGGTAATTTTTATGATAATATTTTTATTCATCGCGATTGTTGGTTCAATACAATTTATCAGTTCTCAAAATTTAATTAAAAAACATACAGCACTTATAGCTTATGGATTATGGCTTGGTTATTTTATTTCTTTTTATTTATTTACTGGCGATAAAATTTTATCAAGGCGTTTAGATAGCGTGTTGGCGTTATTTTTAATATTAATGTTTTTTGGCGGTTTGCAATACTTTTTAATTAAAATTAAAAAGCCATTAAAATTACTAGTTCCTTTATTGTTAATTTTGAGCATTACTATCACCGCTTCTTATTCTTTTGGCCCCGATGCCAAAACAGTTAGCGTTAACGAATATAAAGCAATGGAATATGTTTGGTTGCAAGTAAAAACAGAAAAGCAATCGTGTGTTGTTGCCGACACTTATCCGCTCTTGGCTCTGGAATATTTTTCTGCTAAAAATATAATAGGCGGCGGGTTTTCTATAAATCAAAATTTTGCCCAACCAGAAAGAGAAAAACTTTTTCAAGAATTAAACGACAATTCAAACGAACAGGCATGGAAAAAAGCCTTGTCTTTAACAAATGCCACAAAATGTTGGTTGGTTACCAGTAATCAGAGCTTAAAAATCAATGATTATTTTTTGAAAAGCAGCGCGCGAGCAACGCTTTTTGGTGATATAATAGTTTGGAGTTATTTTTGAATTATTCTTTAATTTAAATATTATGGACTGTATTTTTTGTAAAATAGCCGCTAAACAAATTCCTAACCACACTGTTTATGAAGACAGTTGTGTTTTAGCCTTTTTAGATATTTTTCCCCACGCCAAAGGGCACGCAGTGGTTATTCCCAAACAACATTACGAAAAATTATCAGATATGTCGTCAGAAGAATGGCAGAATATGAGTGTTGGCATAAAAAAAACTACAGAAAAAATACAAAAAGTTTTAAATCCAAACGGTTTTAATATTGGCATAAACGATGGTCCTGTAGCCGGCCAAGTGGTGCCGCATGTTCATTGGCACATCTTTCCTCGCTACGAAAATGATAATGGCGGTTCAGTACATTCCATAATCAAAAATCCAGGAGAAATAAAAGTAGAAGATTTAGCTAAAATGTTTTAATTCCTAAATTCTATGCGTAGTTTCCAAAAAATTTCTACAGAAATAATTCATTCCAATCCTTGGTGGCAATACAAACACGATCGTTATAAATTATCAGACACAGAAGAAAGCGATTATTTTTATGGCGAAACAAAGGGTAATTCAATGGTTATTCCTGTTCTAGAAGATGGCCGGTTGGTTTTAATTTTACAATATCGTTATTTGTACGATAAACAAAGCGTAGAATTTCCTTGTGGAGGCGCTAGAGACGACGAGACTTCGTTAGATGTCGCTAGGCGTGAATTAAAAGAAGAAACCGGTTACCAAGCCGAAGATTTAATTAAATTAGGTGAATTTGAAGGCGCCAATGGTTTGTGTAAAGATAAAACAAGCCTTTATATAGGCGTTGATTTAAAAAAGGTAGACGTTCCGACTCCCGAACATTCCGAATCAATGGAAATATTGTATCGTCGATTAGATGAATTTGAAGATATGATTAAGCGTGGTGAAATTTGGGATGGACAAACTTTGGCCGCTTGGGCAATAGCTAGGGATTATGTGAAGAGTTCAATTAAATTATAATTGTTAGGGGAGTGTTTAAAAAAAATTTTATGTTAGTTGCAACAGAACAACTTTTAACTTTATAATTTTCATTTTTTCCTGTATAATAGTAGCTATATGCTTAACGCGACACAACAACCGCAACAACCCGCTCAGCAATTATATAGCGCCAATCCGGACATAAATTTTTTTGGTTTAGCTAATTTTCGTAATTTAAACCGGAAATTTGGCATTAAAACAGATGATCGCCGACGCCACATGTATGTTGTTGGCAAAACTGGCATGGGCAAAACAACACTCATGGAAAATATGGTCTTAAACGATATTTACGCCGGGCACGGTGTTGGTTTGGTAGATCCTCATGGTGATTTCGCGGAAAAAATTATTAATTTCATTCCACCTAAACGTATCAATGATGTTGTCTATTTTAATCCAGCTGATATTAATTATCCAATCGGTTTTAATATCTTAGAAACCTTTAATCCAGACCACAAACATTTGGTGGCTGCTGGGCTAATGGGAATTTTCAAAAAAATCTGGATAGATATGTGGAGCTCCAGAATGGAATATATTTTAAACAACACCATTTTGGCATTATTAGATTTTCCTGGCACAACACTGCTTGGTATTAATCGCATGTTAGCCGACGCCGCTTATCGTCGGCGGATTGTTAGAAATGTCAAAGATCCGGTGGTTAAAGCTTTCTGGTTAAACGAATTTGCTTCGTACAACGAACGTTACGCCCAAGAAGCGGTTGCTCCTATTCAAAATAAAATTGGTCAGTTTTTATCAGCTTCGGTTATTCGCAATATTGTCGCTCAAGTAAAATCGCGAATCAATATCCGCGAAATTATGGATAATAAAAAGATTTTTATCATGAATTTATCCAAAGGCAGAATCGGCGAGGATAACTCACGTCTTTTAGGCGGTATGTTAATTACCAAACTGCAATTATCTGCCATGGAACGCGTAGACACCCCCGAAAGCGACCGTAAAGATTTTTTTCTTTATGTTGATGAATTTCAAAATTTTGCCACAGAAAGTTTTGCCAATATTTTGTCCGAAGCGCGCAAATACCGTTTAAGTTTAATAATGGCTCATCAGTACATGGAGCAATTAGATGAAGAAGTTTTGGCGGCGGTTGTTGGCAACGTTGGCAGTATTTTAACTTTTCGCGTTGGGTCTACTGATGCCGATGTTTTAACCAAAGAATTTACGCCTACTTTTATAGAAACAGATTTAATTAATTTGACTAAATATAATATATTTTTAAAATTAATGATAGATGGCGTTGCTTCGCGGCCGTTTAGCGCGTTAACATTACCGCCTGTTGGTTCGGCAACAGACAGCAGTGACAAGGTAATTCGTGTTTCGCGCGAACGATATGCCGTTCAGCGTGAAAAAATAGAAGATAAAATCGCTCGTTGGAGCGGTATGGAAATAATTGGTGAAGAAAGTGCCAGTGAAGACGAAGAAAATGTTGATTTAGACGGTAGTTTAGATGGTGATGATTTACTTACTATCGAGGAACAAAAACAAGAGCAAAAAAAGCCAGAGAAAAAATTAGATATAGATATTAACAAAAATATCAAAAAACAGGAAGTAAATTTTATTAGAAATCAATTGCCACAGACAAAAGATAAAGTGTATATTAAAGAGACAAAACCGCAGTTTACTAATTATCAAGGTTCAAGAAATAACAAAAATAAGAATAAAAATAAAAAGAAAGATAATCCGCCAAATTTTAGGCAAGGTGAAAAAGTGTTTCTAACCGATCCGCAACAAAAAGGTATTTCCTTGCAGACATTGCTTCCAAAACAAGAACAAAAACCAATAGAAAAAAACCAGGCTTCTTTGCCACCAATTAATCCAATAAATAATCAAAATTATAAATCACCAGCCTCTAATACCAATAACTCTCTCAGTAAGCAAACAGATGACCAGCACGTAAGAGACGTCAAACAAGGACGCGTTGTAAAATTTGATTAATTGCAATTTTATAATCGCATGTTTAACGAAATTAATAAAAACATTCTAAATTTATTGTATCGGCCTTTTCCCACTAGCCATAAAGGTGAAAACGGGCGTCTTTTAATTATTGCTGGTTCAAAAAAATATCACGGTTCTTTTGTTTTGTGCGCTACCATGGCGGCCAAAGTGGTTGACATGGTTTATTTAGCAACTACCAAAAATAATCAGGAATTATTAAAAAAGTCACGTCAAAATTTAGCCGAATTTATTTATATTTTTCCTAATGAATTGAAAAGCACTATCAAAGAAGCAGACGCTATTTTAATTGGTCCAGGAATTTTGCCAGATAGTAACACCAAAAAAATTTTACGAGAAATTTTGACAAAATATCCAAATAAAAAGATAGTTATAGACGCGGGTGCTTTACGGGCGCTTAATTTAAGGTGGCTGCATAAAAATTGCATTATCACTCCGCACGCTGGCGAATTTAAATTTTTATTTAAAAAGAAAGATACGCCGGAAAATGTTTTAGATATTTCTAAGGATTGTCCAGCTGTTATTGTTGCCAAGGGAGCCATTGATTATGTGGTGCAAAAAGAGAAAATTTTTAGCAATCACACAGGTAACGCTGGTATGACAAAGGGTGGCACTGGCGATGTGCTAACCGGCCTGTTGGCAGCTCTGGCCACAAAAAACGATTTGTTTTTGGCCGCTAAAGCCTCGGTTTATATAAACGGCTTAGCTGGCGATAGGTTATCTAAGAAAGCAGGTTTTTATTATAGCGCTTCGGAATTAATACCAGAAGCGCAAAAAATATTAGCAGGTAATTAAACGTCAAAATTTTTTGTTAATTGAAGCTTGCTTTTGGCTTCTTTTTTTGTTAGAGTAAATGCGTATGAAATGGCGGAAAAATTTTGTTATTCCTAATTGTAATTATAATATAATTGACCATCCGGCCAATGCTTTTATCAATGCCATTCCATTAAAAAATGGCCAACCAACTATCCAACTCATGTACTTTGGCTATGAAAACGGCACCTTGATCGGATATATGCCGCTTGATGAACTAAAAGTAACGGTGGAGTGGATAAAAGAAAAAGTTGTTTCAAACCCAGAGTGGGCGGATAAATTGCACCAAGAAACAGAGAAAATAAACAAAGAATTTTTTGATTTTGCCAAAAGTTTGGTAGATGTTGATTTTAAGGAATTTTCCGACAGTAAATTATTATCAGTTTATCGTAAATTACGTAAATTTTCAGGCAACAGCCATGCTCGCGCTGTTTCTACTACTTGGTTTATGGACAGTGAAGGCGAAGTGTACTCTAACTATTTACGTCAACAATTAAATGATTTGCTTAAAACACAAGGCATCGTTGACTCAGCAAAAGAAGTTGATTATTTTATTCTTCTCACCAGCCCTACTAGAAGCAATTTCGCGCAAGAAGAAGAAATAGAATTTTTAGAATTATTACAGAAAATAAATAAATTACCAGCCGTTGAAAAAGATAAAATAATTTATGATTATTATAAAAAATGGCGCTGGACGCCGTATGGCTATATTGGCCCGGCGTATACATTGGAATATTATGAGAAAAAGATAAAGGATAATTTAGATAAAATGGATATTAAAAAGATAAAAGATACGATAAAAGAAGAATTAAAACGTCATGGCAAAATAAAAAAGCAACAAGAACAATTGATAAAAGAAATAAATATCCCAAAAAATTTAGAACACTCGTTTGCTATTGCCCGTGATATTATCTGGCTAAAGGATTACAGAAAATATTGTTTTTGGCACGGTCATTATATTTTGGATTTTATTAATAGTGAAATAGCCAGAAGGTTGAATTTAAGTTTGGTACAAGTTAATTATTTGACTTTTACCGAAATGGAGCAAGCCTTTGCTGAAGGAAAATTTGATGAAAATATTTTGAATGCTCGTTTAAAACGCAGTGTTATAGTGGCTAAAAAAGATAATTGCCAATATTTTTTTGATGATGAAGCTAGAAAAATTTTAGATAAAATGGAAATAGAAGAGCAAATAATAGACACAACAGATGGCTTTAAAGGCACTTGCGCTTGTCCGGGAAAAGTAAATGGTAAAGTAAAAATTGTTATCGGTATTGATGATTTGGATAAAGTAAAAGAAAGCGATATTATGGTATCTTTAACTACTTACCCATCATTTTTACCAGCCATGAAGCGCGCTGGCGCGATTATTACCGAAGATGGCGGCATCACTTGCCACGCGGCAATTGTGGCGCGCGAATTTCGCATTCCTTGCGTGGTGGGGGTAAAAAAAGTTACGGAGTTGTTGAAAGATGGAGATGTAGTGAGTGTTGACGCGGTAAGCGGATTAATTAAAAGAATTTAAATTAATATTTATGTCGCGCGATCAGTATAATTGGGAAATAGCGGCCGGGGATTTTAATTCTCCTTTTATTCGTAATTATATTTTTACCAAAGCGTTTACCAGATATCCAGAATTATTAAATCTGTCGTCGATTGTTATAGGCACGGCTTCTGATGGTATTGAATTAAAATATGTTGCCGACATGGCTACTTGGCGAGAATGCCATAAGCAATTAAAGCAAAGAATAACAAAAAATTTTGGGTATATTGATGAGCTTATAGACAACACCCTGCGTTTAGGCAAAGAAGTCAATGAGTGGGCCAAACAAAATATTACTAATGTTAATTTAACAAGATTAACTGATAAAAAATTAGCAGTGCTATATAATAATTTTGTTGATAAACAATCTGTGCTTTATGCTTATGGAGTTGCTTTGCCGACATTAGATTTTCAGGAATTTTCTTTTGTTGAAGGCAGCTTAAATTCATTTTTACAAAAAAATGTTGAAGAAAAACAAAGACAAGCTTTTTTCGCCGCTTTTACTTATCCATCCAATCTTTCATTCGCGCAAGAACAGGAAGAAAATTTGTTAAAAATGATGAAAAATTATAATTCAGCTGGTTGGCGAAAAGATATTTTAAAATTAGATTTAGAAAAGTTGAGTGTAAAATATCCGCAGTTTTATCAAGAGTTAAAAAAACATACAAAAAAATATGCTTGGGTCTATTATGTTTACGCTGGTCCAGCCTATAATGAAAATAATTTTTTAGATTTTATAAGTGATTATTTGCAGAAGAAAATTAATCCAAAGCGAAGAATAAAAGAATTGGATTTAGAGAGAAAAAAGATAAAAAATTTAAAACAAAACTATATTAAGTGCTTGGATCCCAATAAATTTGATCTCAGTATTATAAAATTGGCAAGTAAGGTCGTTTGGGCCAAACCGCGACGCAAAGACCTGCAATCACAATTTTATTATCAAGTAGAAAAATTGCAAAAAGAAATTAGTCGACGATTGTTTTTGTCTTTAGAGCAAGTTCGTTCTATACCTCCAGCCATGTTAGAAAAAAGTTTACTGGAAAAAAAGATTGATTTTGATTATATAAATTCTATATTAAAATATCATATTTGTTTGCCTCAACAAAATGGCTCGGTATTAATTTTGACCGACAAAGAAGCGCGTGTTTTTTTTAATAAACATGTTAAACAAGCAAAACAGCGAGTCAATTATGGCAAGATTAAACAAATCAACGGATCAATCGCTTTTGTTGGCCACGCCAAAGGAACTGTTAAAATAATTAATCAAATAATTGATATCCCTAAAATGAAAACAGGAGACATTTTAGTTTCAGTGGCTACCACTCCAGCTATTGTGCCAGCCATGAAGCGTGCGAGTGCTATTGTAACCGACGAAGGCGGGTTGACTTGTCATGCCGCTATTGTTTCGCGCGAGCTTGGCATACCTTGCGTGGTTGGCACTAAAATTGCTACAAAAGTTTTGCGCGATGGGGATAAAGTAGAAGTCGATGCTGGGCAGGGGATTGTTAGAAAAATTAATTAACTATGTCTAAAAAAATTACTTACGAAAAACATCCGCGAGAATATTCAGTTGTTGGCTCAACAGCCTTGTTTTCTTATTTACAACAAAAAGAATTTTTTAATTTTTACGGAGGAATTTTATCCGAAGTATTATCAGTGGTAAAAGATGGTACGTATTTCCATTATCAAATTGAAGGCGAGAGAGATAAGATAGCGAAAAAATTTATCAAGAGAATTGATGACGAAGAAATTGATCTAGACAAAGCGTATTATGACTTTGACCGCCAAGTTGCCAGGCACGAATTTTTTTTAAAAAAGACCGAAAAAGATTTTAGTAAAGAAACTGTTTTAGAGTTATTTGCTAACTATAAAATTTTAGCCAATGTTTCTTTGGCCGCCATTGACCCAATAAATGTTATTGATGAATTAGAAAAAAACAAAGCGGCAAAATTTAAAAAATGGGCCCAGAAAGCTAGAAAGCGGGAAGAAAATGTCTATAAAGACGGCGAAATGAAATTTATGCCCAAATATTTAAATTGGCTGAGTAAAAAATTTTTACCGAATTATAAAGCAGAACATCTGCGGTATTTGATGTACAAAGAGTTAGAAGATTATATTAAATTTGCTAAACAATTGCCTACGGTAGAAGAGCTGGAAAATAGGAAAAAATTAATGTATGTTGCCCAGTATCCTGGCAATAAAATTATTTATTACAGTGGTCAAGAGGCTCAGAGATATATTGATGAAAAAGGATTGTTGCCCAATCAGGTAGAATATAAGAATATTAAAAAAATAATCGGGCAAACAGCCTACAAGGGAAAAGTAATTGGCAGAGTTAGATTAATAAGAAAAAGAGAAGATATGGCGAAATTTAAAACGGGCGAGATCTTGGTAGCATCTATGACAGAACCAAGCTATTTACCCATAATGAAAAAGGCTATTGCTTTTATTACTGATGAAGGTGGTAAATTATGCCACGCCGCTATTATGGCCAGAGAATTAAAAAAACCTTGTGTTATTGGCACCAAAATCGCCACGCAAGTGTTGAAAGATGGCGATAGGATAGAAGTTGATGCCAGTAGTGGCGTTATTAAAAAGATAAATTAAATTATCCACAGTTGTGTGTATTTTATGACTACAAAATGGATAGAATTGGCGCATGAAAAGCGCGCTCACTTGTTTCCAACTTATTGGTATTGGAAAATGGTTCAGCATGTTGGTAAAATATCAGGTATTGAACCAGGCGTATTTGGTTGTTATTACAAAAATCACGAAATGAGCTATGTTTGTCAACAAGGAGTTTTGGTCAAAATGGGCAAAGAAATTTTACGTCGTTTAAAAGAAGAAAAATTAATTGTAAAGATAATAATAGTAAATGAAACAGAGATTCCAAAATTACTAGAATTATCAGAGTGGTTTAAAAATAGTAATTTATCTCTAAAGAGCGGTGAAGAATTGTATCGGCAATTTGTGAAAGTTTATGAACAATTTATGAAAATTATGGAATACAGCGGTATGGGTACTGTTTTGGAATTTGAACAGCCACTACTCAGCAATGAATTAGAAAATATTTTAAAACAAAAATCAAATAATGACACGCTTAAAGTTGGCGAATATTTTAATATTTTATCTACGCCGGACACAGCTACCACACCACAAGCGGAAGAAATTAGATTGCGCGAGTTGAAAATAAAAGAATTGCAAAGAATTTTAACAAACGAGGAAATTAACGCGCATACTGATAAATATTCATATATTGCTTTTGGTTATGATGGCCCTGGTTGGTCGGTAAAAGAAGTAAAAGATCGTTTAAAAGCTTTAGACAATAATATAGATAAGATTAACAAAGAAATAAGTGAATTAAGCAGTGCGCCTCAAAAAATTAAAGAAAAACAACGACAAGCAGAAAATGAGTTGAATTTAAGCGATAGTGAAAAATATTTATTTTCTATTTTAAGAATACTAGGGTTTTGGAAGTTTGAGCGTAAATTAGCTAATCAAAAAAGCCATGAAATGATGGAGAAATTTATAGAAGAATTAATGCGTCGTTTAAAGTTATCAAAAGCGCAAGCCAAAATGATCGCGCCAAATGAATTAAAAGGAGTTTTATTAGAAGAAAAAGTAAATGTTGATTTACTTAATGAAAGAATAAAATTGTCTTTTGGGATGTTTAGTGGTTATGATAATGAAGAGGTAATAGTGGGGGAAAGAGCTACTATTATTGAAAAAGAAATAGAAAAATCTTTGGCGGTTGATACTAATATTACTGAATTTATAGGTACCTGCGCTTTTCCCGGTTCGGCTTGTGGTATAGTTAAGCGAGTAGATGATGAAAATGATATAGACAAATTTAACACCGGTGATATTCTAGTTTCTGCTTCTACTACTCCGAAAATTATTCCAGCCATGAAGAGAGCCACGGCAATTATTACCGATTCTGGCGGTATTACTTGTCACGCGGCTATTATATCTCGTGAGTTACAGGTTCCTTGCGTTGTTGGTACCAAAATTGCTACGCGGGTTTTGCATGATGGATATAGGGTAGAGGTCGATGCTACTAAGGGAGTTGTTAAAATAATTAATTAAATATCATAAGGGCGATATAATTAATTTATGAATAAAACAAATAATAAAAATTGGCTTTTGTATGGTGAATATTATGATGTTTTTTGGTTTCATAGTTGTTATGTAAATGGTGTGGCGTTGGCCATAAAAGATAGGCTTGGTTATGGTTTAAACTGTGTGGTTGCCGAACAAGCAGAAAATATTCAGAGAATATATGTCCCAGAAGAAGAATGGCGCGAAGTTGGTAAAAAATATCTAGAAGAAGTGGTTGAAAAGCCAGATAAATTGCGTTTGTTATTAAATGATATTCGCGTCGCCGCGGACGATCTAATTGTTTATTCTAAAAAATTACAAACATTAAATTTAAGTTCAGCAGACAAAAAACAGCAATTAGAAATTTTATCGCAATATCACAGCAAGCATCATTTAGTTTGGATTTTAGGACAAGTGCCCAATGTTTTAGAATTTGAAAATTCTTATTTAACAGATTATTTAAAAAGCTGGTTAAGAGAAAAAGGCCTATCAGAACAAGAAGTAACAACTGTTTTTCAAATTTTATCAACTCCAAAAGAATTATCTGCCGCGCAAAAACAAGAAATAGAAATTTTGCGAATGGCTACGCAAGAGAAAGAAACAACAATATTAGAGATGAATGATCATTGGCAAAAATATAATTGGCTGCAATATGGCTGGACAGGGCCGGCTTTAGACAAAACATATTTTAAAGCAATTTACCAGGATTTAAGAAAACAACAGAGTAATAGCAAAAAACAGTTAGAAAAACTTTTATTTTTGGATAAAAAATTAGCAGAAGACAAAAAGTATTATTGCGATAAATTAAAAATGCCGGCTAAAATAAAAGAATTATTTCAATTGTTAGAAGAATTGTTGTTTATCAAAGCTCACCGTATGGATGCTACCTATATGAGCTACGCGGCTGTAGAGCTCTTACTGAAAAAAATTAGCCAAGATAATTATCTTTCTTTGGCACAAGTTTATTGCCTTTATTATGATTGGTTAGTAGATGTTATTAAAAATGGCGCAAATATTGACATTATAAATGAAATTAAAAAATATTCGGTCCGTTATTACAATGGAAAAGAAATGTGTTTGCTTTATGGAAAAGAGGCACATGATTTTACGAAAGATATTCAAGCTAGTTTGCCGCGAATAAAAGAAGTTAATGAATTAAAAGGGGAGTGCGCATACCCGGGTAAAATTTCGGGCCGTGTTTGCGTGGTAAATAGAACCAGTGAAATGGAAAAATTTAAAACAGGGGATATACTAGTATCTAACGTTACTGATCCATCATTACTGCCCATAATGAAAAAAGCGGCTACTTTTATAACTAACCAAGGCGGCTTGACTTGCCACGCGGCCATTGTTGCTAGAGAATTACACACACCATGCGTTGTTGGTACCAAAATTGCTACGCGGGTTTTGCATGATGGCGATATGGTGGAAGTGGACGCTGAACTAGGATTTGTGAGGAAAATAGAGCCGAATTAAATGTGTTACCTTGTATATAAATTATAAAATGATTTATGAAACAAAAGACGGTAAAAAATAACGACCCTTGGATGCTGGCCGAAGATATTCCGGATATGGATTTCTTTTTTTCGCAAATTTGGTTGCAATGCTTTGTAAATAATTTCGCCAAAAATACTGGTCGGGCTTATAGTAAAATTTTATGTCGTTATGAAGGTTATCATTTATGGTTTTATTTTGGCGCTAAAGATTCATATGAAGTCGCGGAAAATATTGTTAATCGTATAGTTAACGAAGTTGGTTATGCTGAATCTATAAATAAAAATATTGTGCTTGAAGCAGATAAATTGCGAAAATATAGTAAAACTATACCGCAAAAAAATTTAAACAAACTAACTAATCAACAGTTGTGGAAAATTTACAAAACGCATAATGATATTCATACCCAATATTATACTTGGTGTTGGATCCCAGTGGCCGCGGACATGTTCCATAATAATCTAACAAAACGTTTAAAACAATATTTACGCGATAACGGCGTAGAAGAAACAAAAATAAATAAATATTTTGTTATTCTCACGCAACCAACCAAAAAATCTTTAATTTTTATCGAACAACAAGAATTATTAAAAATAGGCGTAGTTATAGAAAAAGATAAAAAGTTAATAAAATTATTTCAAAAAAACAAAGCAGAACAAATTATCAAAAAATTGCCAAATAATATTTTAAATTTATTTA
Source organism: uncultured Gammaproteobacteria bacterium (assembly GCA_964482695.1). Classification (GTDB taxonomy): domain Bacteria; phylum Patescibacteriota; class Patescibacteriia; order Magasanikbacterales; family GWA2-37-8; genus CAYZYP01. The sequence goes on from CAYZYP010000002.1 coordinate 28,047, forward strand.
ATAAACATTGCAGTAAATATTATTATACCAAACATCTTTGGGTAACTGGCGAATATATTGTTACAGATTATATTAAACAGCTTAAAGATGTTTTTGTTGGCGGTATTTCGCCCAGCATTTTAATTAAAAAGCAAGAAAACGATTTAAAAAAAGCGATTACAGAACAAAATAAATTGATTAAGAAATTAAAGTTAGAAAAAAAATGGCAGAAAATATTTTTGGCTTTTGGTGATTTTATGGTAACAAAAATTTATCGTCGCTACGCGCAAATATTTGCGGTATACCAAATGGATAGGGTATTAAAAGAAATCGCCAAAAGAAAATTATTAACAGAAAAACAGATTCGTTTTATGACGCCCGCGGGAGTAAAAGAAATGTTGTTAAATGATAAATACAATGAAAAAGAGTTGTCACAAAGAGCGAAAGATTGTGTTTGCTACACGGAAAAAAAATATCAAAAAATATATATTGGTCGCCAGGCAGAAAAAATATTGAAAAAAGTTAACAGTAAAATAGACAAAAATATCACGACTCTTTCTGGTGAAATAGGTTGCCCTGGTTCGGCCCGTGGCATTGTAAAAGTTATTATTCGCGCCAAAGATATGGCAAAAATGAATGATGGTGATATACTAGTATCAATTGCCACTGATCCAGATATTGTGCCAGCTATGAAGCGTGCTGCTGCTATTGTTACCGAACAAGGCGGGGTAACCAGCCACGCGGCTATAGTTTCACGCGAGCTCGGCATCCCTTGCGTTATTGGCACCAAAATCGCCACGCAAGTGTTAAAAGATGGGGATTTGGTGGAAGTAGACGCCAACAGAGGGTTTGTTAAAATTATTAACAAGATTTAAATTTAACTTTTTGTTTTATGGAGGAAACAAAAATCGTCTTATTTAAAGGCAAAAAAATTCGCAAGACGTTCTATAGCAAAGAGTGGTGGTTTGTAGTAGAAGATGTGGTTTTGGCGCTTACAGATAGCGTGAATGTTAAAGATTATATAAACAAAATTCGGCTAAGGGATGCGGAATTAAACAAAGGGTGGGTACAAATTGTCCATACCCTTTGGGTTGAAACAGCCGGCGGTCGTCAGCAAATGAATTGCGCTAATACCGAAGGTATTTTTAGGATTATTCAGTCAATTCCTTCGCCTAAAGCCGAACCATTCAAAAGATGGCTAGCAAAAGTTGGTTATGAGCGCGTGCAAGAAATAGAGAATCCGGAATTAGCGACTAAACGGACTAGGATACTATATAAATTAAAAGGATATCCAGATAGTTGGATAGAAAAAAGAATGCGCGGCATTGCCATTCGTGAGGAATTAACAGACGAATGGCAAAAACGCGGCGCGCAGAGCCAGCGCGATTACGAAATTTTGACCGCGGAAATATCCAAAGCAACATTTGATTTAACTCCCAGCGCGCATAAGAAAGTTAAAGGATTAAAAAGAGAGAATTTGCGCGATCACATGAATGATTTTGAGTTAATTTTTTCTATGCTTGGCGAGCGGGCGACAACAGAAATTCATCGTAATGAAGATTCGCGTGGTGTGCCAAAACTTAAAAGCGACGCCAAGTCAGGCGGTGATATTGCCGGTGGCGCGCGGCGAGCGTTAGAGAAAAAATTGGGCAGGCCGGTAATTTCAAGAGATAATTTTTTGTTGAAAAAGAAAAAAGTAAGAATATTAAAAAATAATTAATATGAATATCCCACACAACAAACAATGGAAATTTTTAGAAAGAGAAGATTACGCCAATTATTTATTTGTTACCAATACTTGGGAAACATACTCTACAGTTTTGCCAAAAAAGTGGGGTTTTAATCCCGGTCGGTATTTAAGCGCCGAATATGTTGATTCCGCCTGTAATTTATTTTTACTAAAAGATTTTTACGACGCTGATAATCGTCTATATTTTCAATATTTATTTAACAAACCACAGGTTTGGGACAAACTACATCAAGTTACCATAAAAAATAGCGATATTTTGTTTAAATTATGTCGCCACGTTCAACGTTTGGATGCTAAAAAGTTAAATAATAAACAACTGCTATTCTGGATTGATAAATTTCAAAAAGCGCAAGCTTGGGCGCATTGTCCGCGCGGGCCAATGTGGCTTTTAGAAACACCAGACAATTTGGTTACTAATTATTTGTATAACTATCTACAGGAAAAAGTCAGTGACAGTAAATTTAAAATTTCTTCTAACGATGCTTTTCAAATACTCGTTACACCACTTAAAGCAAGTATTTGGTCGGAAGAAAAAAAAGAGTTAGGACAATTGGCGCTAATAAAGAGTAAAAAGCAGCAAGAGAAAGCGTTAATAGCTCATGCCAAAAAGTATGAATGGTTGGAGTATGGTTTGCAAGGCAAATTTCTTGATATTGATTATTTTAGAAATAATTTACAACAAATATTACGGCAAGGAGCAAAAAAATGTTTAATTAATTTGCGAGCAGAAATAAAGAATGTCCAAGCCAAGCAGAAAAAAATTATCAAAGAATACAAAATACATCCAGTGCACCAAAAGATATTTAAAATAGTGCAGGATTCAATGTTTACTAGACTTTACAGTAAAGACGCGCAATTTTTTGGTTATTATTCAATGGAGCCGTTATTTAAAGAAGTAGCGCAGCGTGGCTATCTTACTTTGGAACAGGTACGTTTTTTAACCCCGCTAGATTTTAAAAAAGTATTACTGCAAGGCTATGACGCTTCGGTAATAACTACCACTAGACAAAAATATAGTCTACACATTGCTGATAAAGGTAAAACCGTCTTTTATGCCGGCGAAGAAGCCAGAAGAATTAAAGAAAAATTAAATTTTTATCAAGAAAACAAAAAGTCTATCAGCGGTTCTATTTTGCGAGGTCAGACTGCTTATCAAGGTAAAGCAATTGGCAGAGTAAAAATTATTAATACTATTCCAGAAATGGCCAAAATGCATACTGGCAATATTTTGGTGTCGCATATGACTAATCCGGGTATTGTGCCAGCCATGAAAAAAGCTGTGGCGATAGTAACCGATCAAGGTGGTATTACTTGTCACGCGGCCATAGTTGCTCGTGAATTAAAAAAACCTTGTGTCATTGGCACCAAAATCGCCACGCAAGTGCTAAAAGACGGTGATGATGTAGAAGTGGACGCTAATAAGGGAATTGTCAAGATTTTAAAATAAAATTTTAATTTGCCTCGCAAGCTCTAAAAATAATTACCTTAAAAAATATTATAATTGATATTGACATTTTAACTTCCCGTTGACAGATATTAGAAAAATATAAATTATGCCAAAATATCAAAATTACATAGTTTTAGAAAAGATTCCGCAGGCGCCGTTGTATATTTTTTCTTTGGCCGATGCTGGTTTTGTTAATCCATATTTTAAAAAAGTATACAAGTTGCCAGTCGGCCCAGGCGACCATTTAAATATTTTTGATAATGAAGATTTTATTTTTTGTTATCAGTTAGATAGTTTAAGAAAATGCGCCCAGAATATTTTTGATAAATTAGTAGATAATCCACAATGGGGCATAGAGATGGATGGCCTAATTTTAAAAAACGCGCGTGAATTTTTTAATTATTCTAAAAAAATTAGCCGGTTAAATTTAGCTAAATTATCAAATAAAGAATTGGCAAAAATAAGTCATGATTGGTTTTTTAAATATTTTTATGATTCTTGGGTATCGGGCTGGCCGGCTGTGTTAGTAGATTTTGAACGTAATTTATTTTCTAATCATCTGCTAAATTATTTAAAACAAAAAATTAAGCAGAAAAAATATTCAGTGTCAGTTGGAGATGTTTTTAGTATTTTAACCACACCGCTAGAAAACACTTTTGCCGAAAAAGAAACAAACCACATGTTTTCTTTGTTGGCAGAAGTAAAAAAGGACCAGAAGTTAGTTCGTTTGTTGCGTTTAGGTGATACAGCCGCTATTACCAATAATTGGCCTTTAATTAATAAAAAAACATGGCAAAAATTTAATAAACACGTAGAAAATTTTTGCTGGTTGCCGCATATGTATGTTGGCCCAGCTTGGGATAAAAAATATTTTATTGAATCTCTGGTCAGTTTATTACGGACAAATAGTAATCCAAAAAATAATTTACAGAAATTAGCCGAGAAAAAATTACAAACTGCCAAATTGCAAAAAAAATATTATCATGATTTAGAAATTCATCCGCATTTTAAAATTCTTTTCAAAGTGGCGCAAAGATTTGTTTATTCTAAGTCAGCTAGAAAAGACGCGATGTATTATAGTTGTTATGTTATAGACAGAGTTTTGCGAGAAATCGCCAGACGAACTTTTTTGTCAATTCAGCAAGTAAGGCGAGTTTATCCATGGGAGATCGGTGATTTACTAAATGGCAAAGGCCCTAATTTAACAATTATTAATAAACGTCAGTACGCGGTACATTTTTCTAGCGAAGATAAACGAGTTACAATAGAAGGAGAGGCGGCCAAGAAGTTTTTAAAAAAGTTTAAGTTTAGTAAACAAGAGCTATTGACGCCGCGAGAAATTTTAGGTGATTGCGCGTCGGTTGGCAAAGTCAGAGGCGTGGTTAAAATTATTAACAGTCCAAAAGAAATAAATAAAATGGCTAACGGAAATATTTTAGTGTCTTACGCCACTAGCCCGGATATTATGCCAGCGATTAGAAAAGCGGCCGCTATTGTTACCGACCTGGGCGGTATTATTTGCCACGCCGCCATTGTTTCTCGCGAATTGCGCGTTCCTTGTGTGGTAGGAACTAAAATAGCGACCCAAGTTTTTAAAGATGGTGATGTAGTAGAAGTAGACGCCACGCATGGGATAGTGAGAATAATTCATTAAAATATAATTGTAATGGCGGGTCGCGACCCGCCCCCCTACATAAATATATGAAACCAAAAATAAAATTAATTATTTTTGACGCCTATGGCGTGGTTTTATCCGGTGGTTATCCAAATACTTGTAAATATTTGGCCAAAAAATTTAAGCGCGATTGGCAGGAAATTTATAAAATATTATACACTAAATATTTTAATCAAGCGGCAGAAAAAAAAATTACCCAAGGGGCCGCTTGGGAAAAAGCTGCCAAGGAAGTAGATATACCATTGTCTGCGAAAGAATTGAAGAAAATCCATTATGGTTTTATGGGAGTAAATAGGCCAGTAATTAGTCTGGCCAAGAGAATGAGCAATAATTATGAAATATTATTATTAAGCAAAAATACGCGTAGTCAGTTTAAAGATATTAATAATTTGTTTCCGATTATTAAAACTGTGTTTGGAAAGAATAGAATAAATACCTGGGAATATGATTTACCAAAAGCTGGTAAGGAGACAATGGATCTGGTGTTAGATAAATTTAATGTTTTGCCAACAGAAGTTGTTATAAGCGACGATCAAGAAGTTAATTTAATAGCGCCTAAAGAAATGGGCATGAAAACGATTTTGTATAAAAATTTTAAGCAGTTTAAAAAAGAAATTGAAAAATGTTTAAATTAATAATATCGATGTAGGGACAGGTTGCAACCTGTCCCCATCTAACGGTTGTGATCCGTTTATACAGGAAATAATATTTAAAATTATGCCAATAGATTTCTCCAAATACAAACCCCAAGACTGGTATTTTGCCTCGCAAAGACAAAGAGTTAGCCCGTTCCCAAATTATATGTCCATGGAAACGGTTATCAGTGACATGAAAAAGCATGTTGGTTATAGTTTGCGTGATATTATGTATTTTACCCAAGGCAATGTGCATACTCTTTTTTCCACAATGAAAGATCGTGAGAGGATTGGCCATGGGCTAACGCGTGATATTAAAAATAACTCAGGCCTAGTTACTCGTTTGATAAAGGAACAACATATTTATGGTAAAAAATTAGTTAAATTTACTAAAATAGCCAAGAAAAAAGTTAAAATTAAAATTTCTAATAAAAAATTAGCTAGTTTATACGCCTTGTTTGAAAAAAATTACAAAGCGGTTTACGCTCGTTATGGCTGGATTTGGATGGCAGAAGATTATTATATGACCGAGATGTTACGTTTGGTAGAATCCAAAATTAATGATAAAGCCGAAGCCATAAATATTGCTAATGTTTTAACCAAACAGCCAACAGCGATGGTGGCTGGGATAGAACGAAAAGCTTTGTTAGAGTTGGGTTTAAAAATATTGAAGAATAATAAGTGGCGAGAGTTAATATTAGCCAAGGATAAAGATAAAATATTGTCACAGGTGAACTTAAGTAAATTGATAAAAAATCATGTTAAAACATATTTTTGGGTAACGCGCGATTATGAAGATCCTGTTATTGATTTTGGCGTAGTAGTTAATCGTTTGGCGGAATATTTTACCGGTGATATTAAAGTCCAGTACAATAATTTAATAAAAGATTTAAAAGAAAGCGAGGAGTTAAGACAAAAATATCTGGAAAGTTTAAAATTTACCACACAAGAAAAACAATGGTTTGAATCCATGCGCGATGTCGCCTATTTAAAAGAATTGCGCAAACGTTATGTATCCGAGGCTTTGTATTATTTTGACGATGTTTTAATAAGTATTGGCAAACGTTTGCATTTATCTTTGCGCCAAGTGCGCTTTATGTCAACACGCGATGTAAAAAATGCTTTAATAAATGGCGTTGATTTAACGCATGAATTAAATGAAAGAATTAAATTATCTTTTTGGTATTTTAAAAATGGCATGGCGCACCCTGTAACAGGTAAACAAGTGCAAGAATTGTTTGATCGTTTTTGCCAGATAGATAAACAGGCCACAGAATTTACCGGCATGCCAGTTTCACCAGGCGTGGCCCGTGGGCCAGTAAGAATAATTATGAACCCAAATGAATGCGATAAAGTAAAAAAAGGCGATATTATTTTAAGCATTCAGGTAGTGCCTTCTTTTTCTACTGCTATTATGAAGGCTGGTGGCCTAATTTGCGACGGCGGGCACGGCGTTACCACTCATCCAGCCACCTTAGCGCGCGAAGCCGGCATCCCGGCTGTTATCCAAACTCGTTTCGCCCGAGAGGTGTTGAAAGACGGGGATATGGTGGAGGTGGATGGATACAAGGGAGTGGTAAAAATTATAAAATAATATATTATCATGTAGGGAGACAGGTCGCGACCTGTCCCAAAAATCGTAGGGGTCGCACATGTGCGACCCCGGTCAATAATAATCATACAAAAGGAGGGGACCCATGTATTTTCATCATCGTTTATCAAATCGATTGAAAAATTTTGATTATTCTTCAAATAGAAAATATTTTATTACCATTTGCGTCAAAAACAGACAATGCTGTTTTGGAGATGTTGTTGATTTTGAAATGAAATTGAATCAATGGGGGATGATTGTAAAAAAACAATGGTTGTGGATTTCCCAACAATATCCATATGTTTTATCGGATGAATATATTATCATGCCAAATCATTTTCATGGAATCATTGGAATCAATAATGGTTATCATGTAGGGACAGGTCGCGACCTGTCCCTACATACGTTAAAAATAAAATCATTGCCGGAAATTATTGGTGCGTTTAAAACAACGTCATCCAAAATCATCCACCAACACGGATTTTACGATTTCCAATGGCAACGTTCATATTATGACCATATCATCCGCACCGACCGCGCGTTAAACAAAATCCGTTTATATATCCAAAATAACCCGGCAAAATGGACAGAAGACAGGAATAATCTAATTTATCTTGACAAGCAAAAAAATGTAAAGGTATAATACAGAATACCTAGCAACTTAGGTTTTAATTTACTTAATTTATATTTCTATGGAGGGAAATAGAACAGAACAAAAGTTGGATTACCTTGTAAAGGCTGTTGATTTTCTTAAAGAAAATTCAGCTACAAAAGGCGATTTGCAATATCTTACAAAAATTGTT
>CAYZYP010000002.1:36026-121313 GCA_964482695.1 uncultured Gammaproteobacteria bacterium
GCGGTCTTAAAGACACTGTGGGCGATCTTAAAGAAAATTCAGCTACAAAAGGCGATTTGCAATATCTTACAAAAATTGTTAGCGGTCTTAAAGACACTGTGGGCGATCTTAAAGAAAATTCAGCTACAAAAGGCGAATTGCGACATCTTACAAAAAAAGTTGGTAGTCTTACAGAAACCGTAGATAGTCTCTTTGAGACTGTTAATTTTATTAAAGATAACGCGGCCACGGAAGAAAGTCTTAGAGAGGTAGAATCTAGTTTAGGAAAGAGGATTACAAAAATAGAAGCGACCATGGTTACCAAAAATTATCTAGACGAAAAGTTAGCCGATCTGCGCGGTGATTTAGTGGTTTTAACACGTAAAGAAGATACCAAAGTAAAATCATTAGTAAATATTTTGTCTAAAAGAAAAGTAATTAACAACAAAGAAACACAACGAATTTTACAAATGCAACCTTTCGCGCAGATGGCGTAAAATAAAAATAAATAACTAAAAAACAACCTTTAAAGGTTGTTTTTCTTTTTTATTTCTGAACACTCAATATATAACATTTTTTCTCCCCCTGCCCGAGGGGAGATTAAGAGGGGGAGGGAGTTATATATTCAGTACTCAGCCCCGACATCCAGTCAGGGCGGGTGAGTTGTTTGTGTGTTTTGTTTTTTTTGAGGGTGCCCAGAGAGTGTGCGAGATGGGTGTGGGCGCTACTTCACGAGGCAGCCCAGCGCCTTGAGGTAGTCCGGCTGGCGGATCATCTCGAGCTTGGCCAGCTTGCCGTCCTCGAAGGTGGCGATGAAGCCCTCCACCTTGTCGAACATACTGCCGGCCGCGCCCATCCCGAACTTGACGTCGGGGCTCAGCCGCTGGCTGAGCTTGGCGTAGGCGCCGTCGATGGCGGAGCCGTGGAGGCCTCCGACCATGTGGTCGTCCGCGAGCTTGGCCTTCTCGTCGATGACGGACACGAGCTCGTCGGACTTGATCATGACGCCCTTGAGGCCGTCCTCCGTCAGGTAGGCGGACTGCTCGACCTCGAGGCCGTTGAGCTTGGCGTGCTTCTTGGCGCTCTGGATGCAGGCCTTGATCTCGGGGCGCTCGTCGCTGGAGAAGTCGTTGAGGCGACTGTCCTTCTCGATGGTGGGGAACTGCTGGCTGGTGATGCCGCGGAGGCCGCAGCAGACCAGGATGGCCGTGCGGATCGCCCGCGGCTGCGGGCTGCTGGTGATGGTGGCGAAGTTGGGGGACTTGTCCCTGAGCTCGATTCCCATGGCGAAGGCGGCGATTTCGCCACCTTTGGTCGGCCACTGGGGGTCGTCCGTGCGAGACTTGTCCCGTTCGATGTGCCTGATGCAGAAGATTCTGGTTTTTTTGGCCTCGGTGGCCATGGCTAACTCCTTTGCTCAGGTAACCTCTCCAACCACTTTTCGGTGGCTGAACCCGGAGAGGTCAAAAGATGGGTTCGGGTGTGAAATTTAACTCAAATAATAAATTTCACGCACAAACCCACTTCTAACCTCTCTTAAAAAAACATTTTATTAAATTGTAACGAACAAAAACACATTAACTCTTGCTATAATCGCGAGAAATGGGTCGCACAAGTGCGACCACTACTACTTTCCCAGCATAATTATAACCGCGTATTATATCATAAATTAGGGGTTTTGTCAATGGTTTATTGTAGAGGCAGGTCGCGACCTGCCTCTAGGTATGTTTATTTTTCTCTCTAATTAGCCAAAATATAAATCATTGACAGAAAAAATAATCTATGCTAGTATGGCATTGTTGTATACCAATATTATATTGTTATTTATATCTGTTGTAGGGGCAGGTCGCGACCTGTCCCTACAACAATTACCACACCATACATTATGTTACAAAACCTATTCTCATCCAAAATCCTCTTCTCCATTCTTTCTTTTTTATTTCAATCCCGTACGGGTCGCATATATGCGACCCCCACCACCGAAATTATTAGGGCCACTGGCAAAAACCAAGCCAATGTTTTACGTGAATTAGAAAAATTAAGCAAATGGGGGATAGTTAAAAAAAGTAAATCAGGCAACCAAAATTATTATCAATTAAATAATGATTTTGTTTATCACAATCAATTAGCTAATTTGTTTTCTGAATATAATCTAAAAAATCAAACAACAAAATATTTTCTTACTAATGAAGAAGGCGGGGCAACACCATTGCCAATAAATTTTTTCTTACGCGGGTTTTATTCAAACAAAGTAGCGGAATTTGGCATTTTGCCAAAAGCAATGGATGTCTTGGGACATTATAAAAACAATTACGCCTGGTTTCATTTTGAAAAAAAATCTTGGGTTATAAATACTAAAGTGGCTTTAAAAAAATTATTAACCGATCCGTCGTTTGTTAGAAAAATAAGTTTGCCAGTAACATTAAAAAAAGGCCAAGAAGCTTTTGATGTATTTGGAAGTTTAAAAAAGAAAAATTTTAAAGTTAGCACAGAAGAAGCGGTAAGTTTGATAGACAAATTTTCCGATATTATAACAACTCAAATCAGCGTTAATTCCATTGCTGTTTTAGATTTAAGAGATTATCCCTATACCAACTATCTAACAAAATATCTAGAACCAAAAGTCAAAAAAGCCAAACAGCAATTAAATGTTGTTATGGAAAAATTGTTAGCTCCAAATAAAATTTCCTTAACTCAACAAATGAGAATGGAATTATTGCGTTTAGCAATAAATTCTCGTTGTCATTCCGATTCTTTTTGTCATCCTGAACGCAGTGAGCAGAGCGAACGAAGTGAAGGATCTCTGTCTCACTACAAATTTCAACTCCAGCAAATCCACCAAAATTGGTGCTGGCTTAACTATGGTTATAACGGGCCGGCGCTACCTATTGAATTTTTCAATGAAACATTGCAAGGTTTATTAAAACAAGAAACACAATATTTAGAAAAAGAATTGTCTGACATAGAACATCAAGAAGAAATTACAGAAACAAAAAAACAGGCCATGTATAAAATATTAAATATAGATAAAAAGCATCAGAATTTTATAGATGCCCTAAGTTTGTTATCATATCTAAAAGTTTATCGTAAAGATATTGCTTTTTTGTTAATTTATCTTTTATACATAATAATAGAGCAACATAACCAACTATTTAAACGTGAACAGTTATCTTACTTAACCATAGAAGAAGTCAAACAAATGATTTTAGGCCAACTAAAAACCACTCGTAGCGATTTAATCCAGCGTATGAGCGAGTCTGTTCACATTGCTTCTGACGAAAATAAAATTTATGTTGGCGACAAAGCTCGCGAAATATTTAAACAATTAGTAGAAAAAGAAGATTTTGATTTGGTTAGTAATGGGCAGAGAGTTAAATTATTAGAAGGCACGACAGCATGTTTAGGCAAAACCGGTGATTGGATTTATGGGCAGATAAAAATCGTTAATTCATTAGAAGACATGGTAAAAATGAAAAACGGTGATATTTTAGTTTCTGTTGCTACCACTCCGGACATTGTTCCGGCCATGAAGCGCGCTGGCGCTATTGTTACAGATCAAGGCGGCATTACCAGCCATGCCGGTATTGTTTCTCGCGAACTTAATATCCCATGTCTTATCGGCACCAAATATGCTACAAAACTGTTTAAAGATGGTGATAAAGTAGTTGTTTGCCCCAGACACGGGTATGTTAAATTTCAATAAGGTGTGGTAGAATTTATATATTGTAGAGACAGGGCATGTCCTGTCCTAAAATAATTAAAATATGCAATACAAAGGCCTTTCTGCCAACAACGGCAAAGTAACTGGTAAATTATGCATAGTGAATGATCCAGCACAGTTTGATCATTGTACCAGCGAGCACGTTGTTTTACTAAACAAAGTAAAACCAACCGCCTTACTGGCCAAAACAGTAAAAGCTATTTTAGCCATTCATGGTGGTATTACCAGCCACGCCGCTATTGCTGCCAGAGAAAATAATAAGCCAGCAGTGGTTGGTTTGCCAGAAAACATGCTAAACGAGGTAAAAGATGGCGACGAAATTAATGTTGACGCCGATAAGGGTGTTGTTGATTTGTAAGGATAAGTCGCGACTTGTCCTTACAGTAAATGATCACGATTTATATTACAATATCCAATTTTTATGTCCCATATTAAACCATTTAAAAATATAACCAAAAAAGACGTCCCCATTGCCGGTGGCAAAGGAGCTTCTTTGGGCGAGATGACTAGGGCCAAAATTTCTGTGCCACCTGGGTTTGTGATTTTAGCCAATGCTTTTGATCGTTTTATAGAAGAAACAAAGTTAAAAGAAGAAATAGAGGCCAGATTATCCGAAGTTAATCCCGAAGACACTAATACTGTAGATAGAGCCAGCAATGTTTTGCGTGATGTTATTCACGACACGCCAATGCCGGCGGATTTAACAAAAGAAATTTTAGCAGAGTTTGATAAATTAGGAGCAAAATATGTGGCTGTGCGTTCTAGCGCCACTGCCGAAGACAGCGAAGTAGCCAGCTGGGCCGGAGAATTAGAAACCTATCTTAACACTACTCGCGAAAATGTTGTGAAAAAAGTAAAAGAATGTTGGTCTTCGCTTTTTACTCCGCGCGCTTTTTTTTACCGCCATGAGAAAAAGTTAATAGATGCTTATGTGTCTGTGGCGGTTGTCGTGCAAAAAATGATTCAATCAGAAATATCCGGTATTGCTTTTACTGTGCACCCGGTAACCGAAGATCCAGACCAGATGATAATAGAAGCTGGTTTTGGCTTGGGTGAAGCGATTGTTAGTGGCCAGGTAACTCCGGATAGTTACATTATTAGTAAAAAAGATATGAGTATTATGGATATAAACGTAGGAACGCAGACGAGAAAGTTAATAAGACGTTTAAATGGGATACGAAATACGAAACATACGAAAGTACGAAATGAAGATGGCGATGTTGCTAATATCTGGGTTAATTTAAAAGAGCATGAAGGTGGCAAGCAAAAACTAACTGGTAAACAGATTATAGAGGTGGCTACAGTATGTAAAAAAATAGAAAATCATTATAAATTTCCTTGTGACATTGAATGGGCCATGGAAAGTGGTAAAATTTACATTACCCAGAGCAGACCAATAACAACCCTAAAAAAACATTGACAAATAATAATTTTTGTGCTATTATTTTAGCAACAAAATTGGGCAACTATCGTAACGCCAACAAAAGCCAACGCTTTAAAGTAGCGAAAAACCGAAGTTCCCAGAGCTCACCTCAGCATAAAGTACAAAATAGCGGGCTTTGCCCGCCGAAGCTTTAGCGAAGGTGGGTGAGGTCGAATTAATTAAAATCAACCAAACAACATTTTGGGAACAAAAACAAAAAAAGTATGGCTTTTGGAGATGACAGGCAAATGTACGATGTGGATTTATCCTGCGCAAAATGCGGGACCCACATTTCCCAGTTGCCTTTTCAACCTTCTGGTGATCGTCCAGTTTACTGCGCTGAATGCAACCGCGCTTATAGGCAAAATAATCGTCGCGATACTCGCGGCGGCGGTGGTTTTAGTCGCGGCCCACGTGCCCCTCGCCAGATGTTTAGCGTAAATTTGACTTGTGCCGGTTGCGGCGGTCAGATTACCGAACTTCCATTCCAACCATCAGGTGACAAACCGGTTTATTGCCGGGATTGCATGATGGCTCGTAGAAATGGTTAATATCTGAAATATCAAACCCCGTGTCGAGAAATACGCGGGGTTTTTTTTTACAAAATAAGCGGTTGAATTTTTATTTTTTTTAATCTATAATGACCTTGTATGAAGAGAAAAATTAAAGAAAAAGTCCTAGTAGCTATGTCTGGCGGTGTGGATTCATCCGTTGCCGCCGCTCTTTTGGTTAAAAAAGGTTATGACGTAACTGGCGCTTTTATGGTTAATTATGACGAAGACCCCTCTGCCCCTTCGGGGCACCTCCCCTTATTAAGGGGGGAAAACAATAAGGAAGGACAAAGAGGTGTCTGTTGGAGAAATGATTATCAAGACGCTTTGCGAGTGGCGGCAAAACTCGGTATTAAATTATTGCGTTTAGATTTTACCAAAGAATACAAAAAAATGGTTTTGGATTATATGTATAGTGAGTATGAATTTGGCCGTACACCCAACCCAGATGTTTTGTGTAATAAATATGTTAAATTTGGCGCTTGGCTAGAAAAAGCGCAAAAACTAGGCTTTGATTATTTGGCTACCGGACATTACGCCAGACTTCGTCGGAAAATCTTAAATCCTAAATCTCAAACTCACTACTCACTACTCACTTCAAAAGATTCTAATAAAGATCAAACATATTTTTTGCATCAGTTAAATCAAAAACAATTAAGCCAAACGATGTTTCCCATTGGTAATTATACCAAGTCCGAAGTCCGAGTGCTGGCGCGCGAATTTAATTTACCAACAGCAGAAAAAGAAGAAAGCATGGGCATTTGTTTTGTTGGCGAAGTGAATATGAAGGATTTTTTGCAGAAAAAAATAAAAATAAAAAAAGGGGATATAATTTTGCATTTTAACCGTTGTAGGGACAGGTCGAGACCTGCCCCTACGAAGGTCATCGGCCACCACGATGGTTTGCCATTTTACACAATAGGGCAGAGAATTGGATTGTTTTGTCAGGATGACAAAAATAAACCATTATATATTCTAGATAAAAATATGGTTAAAAATCAACTCATTGTTGGTCACGAAAACGATCCACTGCTTTATAAAAAAGAAACGGCCGTTAAAGATGTTAATTGGATGGCTGGACGTTGGCCTAATTTTCCGTTAAAATGTAAGGTAAGATTACGCCACAGACAGCCATTGCAGGATTGTATTGTCGTAGAGGCAGGACATGTCCTGCCCACAGGTCGTGACCTGTCTGTACGATTCAATAATCCCCAACGCGCCGTCACCCCTGGACAATTTGCGGTATTTTACAAAGGTACAGAATGTTTGGGAGGGGGAGTAATAAAATAAATCCATGGCTTTAAATGGCCAATATTAAAAAATAATATGCTTAATTTCTTAACCAAGCAATCCGTAGAATTATCACCTCAAAAACGCTTGTGGCTGGTTGGTTTGGCATTAGTTATTGGAATTTTGTACGATACTTTGGTTTATAAACAACAGCTTGGTTTAGGATTTTTTGTTTTTGTTAATTTAAGTATTTTATTATTTTTAATTTTGGCTGTTGTTTTAAAACAAGTTCATCAACTTTGGCCGCTAATACTTATCATCCCTATTATTTCAATGAGCGGCGCGACAGTAATTTTCAACAATAATCTAGTAACATACGGGGCGCCATGGTTTGTTGTTATTTTAACCGCTATATTTTTTATTACTTTAACTTTAAGAAACGAACAAAAACATAAATTTAAATTTTTAAATATTCCTATTATTCGCAGTATTGATCTGCCGTTTGCTAAATGGGCGGAAATTTATCATGATTTATTTAAACGCGAAGACGATGGTAAAATTATTTATAAAAAAATTGCCATTGGTTTTATTATTGCTTTGCCGATTATAATAGTTTTCGCAGGGTTATTTATTTCGGCTGATAAAATATTCGCTGATTTAATAGACAAGTTTTTTCAAGATTTACCAAAAACATTGCCTTGGCGTATTTTTAGAACACTGGCCATAACTTTGTTTTTGAGCGGCCTGTTTTACGTCATCGTTCATCCGGTTCATTCTTTAAAAGAATTTGTTACCAAAACTTTAAAAAGCGACAAAGTAGTTGCCTCAACCATACTTATTTTACTTAATTTATTGTTTGCGGTTTTTGTTTTTATTCAAATTAAATATTTATTCGGTTCATCTTCTTATGTTTTTTCCAGTAATTATACTTTTGCCGAATACGCGCGTAAAGGATTTTTTGAACTGGTTTTGGTACTCATTTTTGTCGCTATCATATTCATGATATTCTTCCGTTCATTTTCCGGTAAAAACTATTCTCGTTTAATAGCCATTTTACAATTTCTTTTTTCCGCCCAGACTATTATTATAGCTGTTTCGGCTCTAAAAAGAATGTATTTATATCAAGAAATTTATGGTTTTACTATTAAACGCTTGTACGTAGAATGGTTTATTTATTTTGTTATTTTAATTTTAGCCGTGGCCGCTATATGCTTATTGATAAATTGGTCTTATCATCGGTTTGTTCATCTTACCTTGGCGCTAGGTTTAACGGCGTTAACCGTTGTTTGTTTAATTAACGTTGACAAAGTTATTGCCAAAGAGAATGTTGATCGTTATTTGGCAAAAAAACAAAAAGAATTTGACATGAATTATTTATTAAATTTATCTGTAGATGTTTACCCCGAAGTATCTCGCGTTTTTGCCAGTGGTTACACACTAGAATTGCAAACCAAACCCCCTCTTTACGATGACAAAACAAAAAAGACAATTTATTACAAAAAAGAATATAATAGTAAAAATTTTAATGATTTATACGCTCAAAAAGAACTCGGGTTTTATATGTATTACAAAGACGGGTTTGAAGAAATTAACAATATAAAAGGAGCAAAAGTAAAAGCAAATTATAGTTGGCGAGAGTATAATTATAATAGGTTTAAAGTCAAGGACGAAGTAGGTAGTCGTTCAATGTTATATAATTAAAAGTATGGTATTATTTTTAGGAATTTTTGGCGCCGCGCTAATTTTACTAGCTTTTGTATTAGAGCAACTAAATATTTGGAAAAACAGCGATTTAATTTATGATTTAGTTAATTTTATTGGCGGCGCGTTGTTAGTTACTTATGGCTTATTAATAGCGGCTTATCCTTTTGTTATTTTAAATATCATTTGGGCTGTGTTTTCGTTAAGGGATATTGTTCTTGATTTACGTAAAAAATAATAAAACAACTTTATGCCAAATTGCAAAAATTGTGGAAAAGAAGTGGTAGAAGGTTTGCTCATGTGTGAGGAGTGTAGTAAAGTTAAACCTGGAAGTTTTTATACTCCATCCGAAGAACAGAGAACAAAACTTTGGGCGCGACTAGCAGAAGTAAAACGTGGTCGCCAAGAAGAAGATTTACCAATACCAGAAGTGAGTGAAAATATTGTTGGCGCGTGCAGGTTATTTACAGACCATTTCCGTCCAGAAGTTAATTTGGTTTATTACCCATCATGTGGAATTGATATTTCCCCGTCTACCGCGTTTAAAAATAGTCACGTTGTTTATGTTGATCTAGACAAGAATTGTGTGACAGCATTACGACAAAAAGGATTTGACGCCAGAGAAGAAGACGCAAAAACATTTCAACCAAACGAACCAATAGATATTTTAATTTTATTAAATCCGGGTGGCACGGGCGAAGAGCCGGCAAAACATGTTGCTAACGATGGTTACGTTTTGTGCAACGATTATCATCAAACTGCCACTCATCTGAATGATAATTTAGATTTTATTGTGGTTGGCGTGGTTTCAAAGTCAAAAGACGACGATGAACAATTGTTAGTCACAGATCATTTGGAACAATATTGGGAGGAGGTTCAGAGTGACGAAGAATTAAAACAAGCGCCATTCAGTTTTTCACGAGCAGATCGTAAAATGGTTTTAAACATTTTGAAAAAACGAATTGGCGAAGAGAGATTAAAACAAGTAATAGAAGATGGGAAATTAGTGGTAGAATACAAAAAAATATTGGCAGAAGCCAAAGCAAGGAGTACAAAATTAGAAGATAGTAATCAAGAAGACGAAAATTTTCTTGTTGATACGTTTGGTGAGGATAATGAATTATTACTTTCTTTACCACGAAAAAAAGGAACTGTTGATGATATTTATATATATCAGCGAGTAATAAAAACACCAGAGTGGGCAAAAAAATTTGTTTTAAGGCGTGGAAGCATGGAATTCTCCGGTAAAAATTATTATTATCATATTCTGGCTAAAAATTTGGAACCAAACTTAGAAGGTTTCGTTGGTTTTCCGCAAGGCGAATATTTATTTTGTTCAGAGGATGTGCCAGAAGAATATCGCAGGTTCATTTTAGGGCATGAAATTGGGGAATTTACCGAGCTAGCGAAACAGCCAGGACGTTGTTTGACATCGTTAAAACTTGAATTGGCCGAAGTGCCAGAAGAAATTTTATCGAAATATATAGCATATAGAAAATCTTTTTTTGCTAGATTGGTGGATTATTATAAAGATAAGAAAGTGACGGATGAATTTAAACAAGAAATTCAATTAAGTTATGAATATTTAAAACAATTATGAAATTAACCTCACACCAACTTCGTCAAAAATATCTAGACTTTTTTAAAAGCAAAGAACATAAAATAATTTCTTCGGCTTCTTTGATTCCGGAAAATGATCCAACGGTGCTTTTTACTACCGCTGGCATGCACCCACTAGTGCCATACTTATTAGGAGAAAAACATCCTGAAGGCAACCGTTTGGCCAACGTGCAAAAATGTGTTCGTTTGCAAGATATAGACGAAGTGGGCGACAATCGTCATGATACTTTTTTTGAAATGTTGGGCAACTGGTCTATAGGGGACCCCGCCTCACCTAATGGCATCGGCGGGGCAAGTTATTGGAAAGAAGAGGCTATAAAATGGAGTTGGGAATTTTTAACCGCCAAAGAGTGGCTAGGGCTTGACCCGAAAAAGTTAGCTGTTTCGGTTTTTATTGGTAATACCGACGCTCCCAAAGACGAAATATCGGCAAAAATTTGGCAATCAATTGGCATACCGGAACATAAAATAGCTTATTTGCCAAAGGCCAATAATTGGTGGGGCCCGGCGGGCATTACCGGCCCATGTGGCCCGGATACCGAAATGTTTTATTGGACAGGCCAAAGTGAATATCCGTCAGACAATAGTAATCCTGGAAATGACGAAGAAAATTGGCTAGAAATTTGGAATGATGTTTTCATGCAATACAATAAAACAATTAATAATAAATATGAACCTTTAAAACAAAGAAACGTTGATACTGGTATGGGTCTAGAACGAACATTAGTTGTTTTAAATGGTTATGCCGATGTTTTCCAAATAGATACTTTTTGGCCATTAATTCAAAAAATAGAAGAGATATCCGGACGCGAATATATAGAAAATATAGAAGTTACCAAATCAATGCGTATTATTGCCGACCATTTGCGTACAGCGACGATGATTATGGGCGATGACAAGGGTGTCGCTCCTAGCAATGTTGATCAGGGATATGTTGTTCGCCGTTTAATTCGCCGCGCCATTCGCCAAGCTCATAATCTGGGGGTTAAAGAAAATTTTTGTACGCGAATTGTTGAAGAAGTAATTAAAATTTTTAAAGATGTTTATCCAGAAGTTGAACGAAACAAAGAATTTATATTAACAGAAATGGCAAAAGAAGAAAGTAAATTTAGGAATACGTTAGAAAAGGGGTTAAAAATTTTTACCAAAGGAGTAGGAAGTAAAGAGTGGAAAACAGCAGTGCCAAATAAAGATGTTTTTGACCTGTATCAAAGTTATGGATTTCCAATAGAAATGACAATTGAATTAGCAAAAGAAAGCGATTTAACAATTGACGTGGCAGGTTTTAACGAAGAAATGAAAAAACACCAAGAACTTTCTCGTGTTGGCGCGGAACAAAAGTTTAAGGGTGGTTTGGCAGATGATACCGAAATGTCAAAAAAATATCATACTGCCACGCATTTACTGCATGCGGCTTTACGACAAGTTTTGGGTAAACATGTTGAACAAAAGGGGAGTAATATTACTGTCGAAAGATTGCGTTTTGATTTTTCTCATCCACAGAAAATGACAGCCGAAGAAAAAAAACAGGTAGAAGATTTGGTAAATCAGGCTATTGAACATAATTATTCAGTTAATTGCGCCGAAATGACAGTTTTAGAAGCCAAAGACAAAGGCGCCATTGGCTTGTTTGAAGATAAATACGGTAGCAAAGTAAAAGTTTATACAGTAGGCGAAGAAAATAATCATTCAGAAGCGCGCGCTGGTTCTTTAACTTTTAGTAAAGAAATTTGCGGCGGTCCGCATGTTGAAAATACCGGAGTTTTAGGGAAATTTAGAATTATAAAAGAAGAGGCCTCTAGCGCGGGAGTGAGAAGAATAAAAGCAATGTTAATTTAGTTATGAATTTTAAAACTCAATTTATTCGTTATTTTATCACCGGTCTAAGCGGCACTGTTTTAGATATTGGCTCACTTTACATTTTTAAAAGCTTGTTAGGCTGGCGCGCGGTTATCGCCGTAATGATTAATCAATTATTAGTTATCGCCTATGTCTTTACTCTTAACAAGTATTGGTCTTTCAAAGCTAATGGTGGTATAACTCATAAACAGTTTATTCGTTTTGTTTTGGTTATGGGGATGAACTACATCATTGCTGTAAGCTGGATATGGTTTTGGCACGAATTATTTGGTTATAATTATTTAATAGCCAGATTAGTAAATATTATTTTAGCGGTTAGTTGGAATTTTTTATTGTATAGGTATTGGGTGTATGCTACCCCTCAAAAATAGCTTGTGCATAAAATGCAAAAACACTCTTGACGAATATAGTATTTTATATTATTATATTACTCAGTCTTTTTAATCAATTAAAAAATGGCTAAAAATAAAGATACCATCGAGTTCAAAGGAAGCGTTACAGAGTTACTGCCAGCCGGTACTTTTAGGGTCAGCTTGGAAAGTGGACAAATGATAATAGCTCATTTGTCAGGCAAAATGAGAATGAATAAAATAAGGCTGGGGGTAGGAGATACTGTAAAAGTAGAAATGACCCCTTACGATTTAACAAAAGGGAGAATAATTTATCGTTTTTAAATAGTCACTTTAAATATCAACCGGTGCGGTGTAGCTTGGCTAGAAGATTGCTGAGCGTTGATATCGCGGCACAAGGTTGATATTTTTTCTTTAAAAAATTATATTTAAATAAGTTATAAATTCATTTGCTCTATTATGAAAGTAAGAGCTTCTGTTAAAAAAATTTGTAAAGATTGCAAATCACTTCGCCGCAAAGGCCGAGTAGTTGTGCGTTGCAAAAAAACAAAACACAATCAAAGACAAGGATAGAACCACTAATTTTTTCACGAATTTACACAAATTATTACAATATTATGAGAGTTTCAGGCATAAACATTCCTAAAGAAAAAAGAATCGTTGTGTCCCTACCTTATTTATATGGTATCGGGTCTGTTTTGGCTAAAAAGATTTTACAAAAGGCTGGCATCGACGAAAACACACGAACAAAAAATCTTACTCGCGAAGAAGAAGATAAAATACGTTTGATAGTAGAAAAAGAATACAAAACAGAAGGCGATTTAAAGCGTGAAATAATGGCCAATGTTAAACGTTTAAAAGAAATTAAATGCTATCGTGGCGTGCGACACATGAAACACCTGCCTGTTCGCGGGCAAAGAACTAAAACAAATAGCCGTACGGTACGCGGTAATACGCGCAAAACCATGGGAAGCGGTCGCAGGCCATCGGCACAAAAAACATAAAATTTTTAAATATGTCAGACAAAATCAAACAACCTAATGTCGAAGAAACAAAACCTGTTAAAACAGCCGTTGTCGCGGTAAATAAAAAGAAAAAAAAGACAGGTAGACAAGTAGCGCATGGAAACGCTTATATACAAGCTACTTATAATAATACTATAATCACCCTGGCCGATTTAAATGGCGAAGTTTTGTGCTGGTCTTCCGCGGGAAAAGTTGGCTTTAAAGGCCCTAAAAAAGCTACTCCTTACGCTGCCAGCATGGTAGTAAAGGATATGGCTGTAAAAATAGCGGATCTTGGCTTAAAAGATGTTCATGTATATGTCAAAGGTATTGGTGGTGGTAGAGAAGGTGCCATAAGAGCTTTAAATACTAATGGACTAAATGTTTTAACTGTCAGCGATGTTACGCCAATTCCACACAATGGTTGTCGCCCGCCTAAAAAGAGACGCGTATAAAATAAGATTTAATTTTTATTGTAATGTAATATTATATATATTATGCAGAAAAAGAAGATGAATAGACAATGCGCCATATGTCGACGTGCCGGAGAAAAACTTTTTTTGAAAGGAGAAAAGTGCCAAGGGCCAAAATGTTTGCTTTTAAAAAGAAATTTTATTCCAGGGCAACATGGTAACAAAAGAAAACATGCCAAACTTTCTGTTTATGGCAAGCAACTAGCCGAAAAGCGCAAAGTACAAAAAATTTACGGTTTACGAGAGCGTCAATTTGCCAATTATGTCAAAGAAGCCGCCACTAAAAAAGGCAATACAGGCGAGTATTTATTAAATTTCTTAGAAGCTAGATTAGATAATGTTGTTTATAGAATAGGATTAGCGTCGTCTCGCCGTATGGCTAGACAAATAACTAACCATGGCCTAATCGCTGTTAATGGCAAAAAATTAGATGTTCCTTCATATCGTGTTAGAGTTGGCGATATAATAACTGTCAAAGAAACCGCTAAACAAAAAACTTTGTTTAATAAAATTTCCGAAAAATTGGCAAAAATAGAAGCAACCAGCTGGTTGGCAGTAGACGCCAAGCAGGTTTCCGCGAAAATGTTAAATGTACCATCGGTTGAAACACCAAGTTTTGATATAAAATTGGTAATTGAGTTCTACTCAAGAAAATTGTAATTTTAATAACTAAATATTGAAATATTATATATTGCGTAAATAGCGTGATATACAATATTTGATATTTAATATTTATTTTATGGAAAATTTATTGCTTCCTTCTAAAGTAGAATATGATCCCGGAGAAACCGAAAATGTCGGAAATATAGTTATTTCTCCTTGTTATTTTGGCTATGGCGCCACTTTGGGGAATGCTTTGCGCCGAGTGTTATTATCTTCTTTGCCCGGAGCAGCGGTAGAAGCTTTTAGAATAAAAGGCGTTGCTCATGAATTTACCGCGATAGATGGCGTAAAAGAAGACATGATACAAATTATTTTAAATTTAAAACAATTAGCTGTAAAAGTTTATACCGACGAACCATTGATTTTAAAAATTAATAAAAAAGGCAAAGGAGCGGTTACCGCCAAAGATATAGAGGCTAATGCAGATATGGAAATAGCGAATAAAGATTTATTAATTGCCACCTTAACTTCTGATCGCAATTTTGAAATGGAAATTATAGTTGGCCGTGGCCGTGGTTTTAAACCAGCCGAAGAAAAAGATAAAAAAGATTTTGCTTTAGGCACTGTGGTGATAGATTCTATTTATAATCCTGTTAAAGATATTGGTTATTCTATAGAATACACTCGTGTCGGTGATATTACTAACTACGAACGGCTTTTGGTGCGTATTGAAACCAACGGCACTGTTACTCCGCTAGAAGCAGCCAAAGAAGCGACCAAAATATTAACAGATCATTTAAATGTTATTGCCAAAAATACAGGTACTTTTGAAGAAACTAATTTAAATTCAGAAAATGAAGTAGAAACTGTTGCTCAGCCAGAAAAAACCAGCGAAGAAGTAACAGAAGAAACTAACGAAGATGAAGAAGCAAATAATAAAGCTAAGAAAAAAAATAATAAAGCTAAGAAAAAAACTTAAATATTATCCCGGTTTTTTAAAAAAATATGAGACACCAAAAGAAAAAGGTTACTTTGGACAGAAACAAAAGCGCTCGACGCGCGTTGTTGGCGAATTTAGTCGCCAGCCTTGTTTTTCATGAAAAAATTTCCACCACCAAAGCCAAAGCCAAAGCCCTGCAATCTTTGGTGGAAAAATTGATTACCAAAGCCAAAGAGCAAACTTTGGCCAGTCGCCGAGAAATAAGTAAAACTGTCTATACAGAAAATATCATCAAAAAATTATTAGAAGTTATTGGTCCTCGTTACAAAGATAGACATGGAGGGTATACCAGAATTATTAATTTAGGTTATCGTAAAAATGATAACGCGGAAAAAGTTCTTATAGAATTTGTTTAATTAAAGATTTATGATTAGTAATAAAAAAATAAAAGGAAAATACACTTTGGATGCTGTCGGAGAAAGCGTGGGCAGGTTAGCTACCAAAATAGCTATGATTTTAATGGGGAAAAACAGCCCTCATTTTACGCCTAATTTAGATAATAAAAACAAAGTTATTATCACTAACGTAGATAAAATAAAATTTTCCGGCAAGAAATTAGATAAAAAAGTTTACAAACATCATAGTATGCACCCGGGTGGTTTAAAAATTGTCCCTGCCAAAAAGGTAATGCAAAGTGATCCTAAAAAGGTTGTTTTAAAAGCAGTTTCTAAAATGTTGCCTAAAAATAAGTTACGCACCGCGCGTTTATTAAGAATTTCTTTTAAATAAAACTTATGACTAATACAGTGATTCAGTCAGAAAAAAAACAGGTAGTCGGCCGACGTAAAACAGCAGCCGCTAGAATTAGAATTAAACCAGGAACAGGGGAAATAATCGTTAATAATAAAGATTGGAAAAAGTATTTTCCTTCTTCAGAATATCAAACTATTATTTTATCGCCTTTACAAAGCGTTGGAAAACTAAAGTCTTTTGATTTTAGCGTCAAAGTAGCAGGTGGTGGCATGAAAGGGCAGGCAGAAGCCCTGCAATTAGGAATTTCCAGAGCCTTGGCTAGTTATGACGAAGAACTTAAAAAGACTTTAAAATCTTTGGGGTATTTAACACGCGATCCAAGAGCCAAAGAAAGAAAAAAGCCAGGGCTTAAACGCGCCAGACGCGCACCGCAATGGTCCAAACGTTAAACTTACGTAGCAAAGCCTCTAATAAAAGAGGCTTTTTAAATTCTTGTTTTTGTTGTCTTTTTAGAGTAAAATATGTTTATGTCTTACTCTGTCGCGCAAAATACATCTTTTTTAACAGTGGCTTCGATTTTACAAAAAATCATTTCTTTTTTTTATTTCGTTTTAATTGCGCGAATCATTGGCGTAGAAAGTATTAGCCAATATTTTTTGGCGATTACTTTTTCTTTAATTTTTATAGTTTTCGCTGATTTTGGCTTATCTTCTATTTTAGTTCGTGAAAGCGCGCGGTATCCCGAAAATACCGAAAGATATTTAAATACTGTTTTATCCACCAAAGTTATTTTCAACCTGTTAACCTATATTTTTTTGCTGGCTACTGTTAATTTTTTAAATTATTCCGCAGGCACTAAACATTTGATTTATTTAGCTGGCATAACAATGTTTTTCGATAATTTGCACAGCGCTTTTTACGCTGTTTTTCGCGCGCGAAAGAATCTAATATTCGAATCTATCGGTATAGCTTGTTCGCAAGCTATTACTTTGGTTATTGGCGCTGTTTCTTTGCTAATGGGTTGGCCTTTATTTATGCTTATCCTTGCTTTTACAATCCCAAGTTGTTTAAATATTTTATATGTCGCCTATTTTGCCGCTAAAAAATTCAAGCTTCGTTATTATTTTATTTTTGATTTTAAAATTATTAAAACTTTTTTAATTATGGCTTGGCCGTTTGCTTTAGCGGCGATAATCGGTCGTTTTTACGCTTATAGTGATTCACTGCTAATGTCCAAAATATTATCAGTTGCCGAACTAGGTTGGTGGAGCGTAGCTTATAAAATTAGCACTGCTTTTCAGTTTGTTCCTGTGGCGCTAGCCGCCAGTGTTTATCCAGTTTTTAGCAGTCTTTATTTACAGGATAAATTATTGATTAATCAATTATTTGAAAAAACCAGCCGTTATTTATTTTTTATTGTTTTTCCAATTGTTTTCGGAATTTTTGTTTTAGCCAAGCCGGCTATTTTGTGGTTATATGGCGAGCAATTTTTACCAGCTGTCTTTCCGCTACAGCTACTGATGATTTCCTTGATTTTTACTTTTTTAATTTTTATCAACGGTGCTTTGCTTAATGCTATTGATAAACAAAAAATTCAGACAAGCATTACTGCTGGCGCGTTGTTTTTAAGCATTGTTTTAAATCTTATTTTTTTGCCACGCTTACAGATAGACGGCGCGGCTATTGTCGCTCTATTTACTAATTGTTTATTATTTATTATTGGCTATATCTTTGTAAAATCATATCTAGCTTTGAATTTAAAAAATACATTAGGGTATTTTAACCAAACTTTTTGGCCAGCGCTTATTATGGCTGTCGCGGTATATTTTTTAGTGGAGAAGATTCATTTTTTATTTACTATTCCAATTGGCGGTGCGATTTATCTGGGTTTGGTATTTTTGCTTGGCGGCATTGATCGAGAGTTGGTTGTAAGGATAAAAACTAAAATAATAAATAAATAAAAATATGAAATTCAGATGTTCAAATATATTTGAACATCTGAATTGCGCTAAAATTAAAAATAGTTATGAAAACTTTAATTATTACCCTAGAATACCCTCCGCAAATCGGCGGCATTGCTTCATATATATATAACGCGGCGAGTCATTGGCCAGACAATGACCTGCTCATTTATGCGCCCAAGACAAAACCCACATACGATGAAAATAGTAAGTGGAGAGTAATACGAAAAAAGCCATATTTTACCTTTTTCTGGCCGCATTGGTTACGCTTACTATGGCAAATTTGGCGAATAGTTATAAAAGAGCACGTAGAGATAATCCACGTACACCATGTTTTACCTGTTGGTTATGTCGCTTATATTATAAAAAAAATAAATAAAATTCCTTATTATGTTTTTTTTCATGGCACAGATTTAGAAAAAGCCACTAAAAGTAGATGGAAAAAAAGAATGGCTAAAAAAATTTGCTTTGCGGCTGATAAAATTATAGTTAACAGCGTTTTTTTGCAAAATAAATTTAAAGATAAGTTTGAAGATTTAAACAAAGAAGTCGTAGTGGTAAATCCAGGACCCAATGAATTATTTTTAGAGACAATAGCAAATGAAGAAATTAAAAAAATAAAAGCCCAATTAGCCCTAGAAGGCAAAAAGGTAATTATTACAGTAGCTAGGCTAGCCGAAGCCAAAGGTTATCCACGTTTAATTCATGTTTTACCTGTGATACTTAAAAAAATACCCAATTTAGTTTGGCTGATTATTGGCGATGGGCCAAAAAAGAAATTGATATTGGATTTAATTCAAAAAAAATCTTTGCAAAATGTAGTTAGATATTTAGGTGAAATAGAGCCAAAATTATTGCCAAAATATTATCAAGTTGCCGATCTCTTTGTTTTGCTTTCTCATCCTGATATAGAAGCCGAAGAAGGCTGGGGCACGGTATTTTTGGAAGCGGCCGCTAGCGGATTGCCGGTTGTGGCTGGAAACGCCGGCGGTGTTAGCGAAACTGTTGAAAATTTAGTTACCGGCCTAATGGTAGATGCTAGTCACGAAGAAGGCGTCGTAAACGCTGTTGTTGAACTATTGCGCAACGAACAGTATGCCAAACAAATGGGAAAAAAAGGCAAAGAAAGAGTAATAAAAGAGTTTGCCTGGGAAAAACAGATAAAAAAGATTTTATAATTAGAATCTGGCGTAACGCATTAACAAAATATTTTTTATGATCAGCATTATTATTCCGGTTTATAACCATGCCCACATCTTGGAACGCAGTTTATGTTCGGTTTGCGCGCAAACCTATCGGCCGCTTGAAGTGATTATTGTAAATGATGGCAGTACGGATAATTTTGAAAAGGTAATGAGCAAGATAATTATGAAGAATATGGAGAGAGGAATAAATAATGAAATAAAAATCAAGGTGATAAATCAAGAAAATAAAGGGGCAAGCGCGGCTAGAAATAGGGGATTTAAAGAGGCTACAGGTAAGTATGTAATTTTTTGGGACGCGGATACAATCGCCCAGCCAAAAATGCTAGAAAAAATGTTAAATGCTTTACAAAATAATCCATCGGCTAGTTATGCTTATAGTCAATTTAAATTTGGTTGGAAAAAAATAAAAAGTCATGAATTTGACCCTGATTTACTTAAAAAAATAAATTATATTGATGCCACTTCTTTGATTAGAAAAAAAGATTACGTAGAATGTTTTTCCGCCAAAGCCGGACCAGCCTTGGGCTGGGATGAATCACTAAAACGTTTTCAAGACTGGGATTTGTGGCTAACAATGTTAGAAAAAAATAAAACAGGCGTTTTTGTGCCCGAAGTTTTATTTAAAAAAATAGTTAGTGGCCGCAAGGGGATTAGCAATTGGCTGCCCAGTTTTGTTTATAAATTGCCGTGGAAAGGTAAAAAAGTTTTAGAATATGAGCAAACCAAAGAAATAATTTTTAAAAAGCATTTAGACGGCGCATAAACATTCTTTTTCGCGCTGCGGACTTCGCCGCGACTGCGAAAAAGAATGTTTATGCGCCTTTTAAGTCGTAACTAATTTTAGTCATTATTGCCGTTAGTAGAATAATTCCCAAAACATGAAATAAAGCCGGTGAAGTGAGATTGATAATCAAAAGAGAAATAAGCATTGCTAAAATATATCTTTTATTTTTAATCCTATATTTTTTTAATATTAAAAATAAAAGATTAAAAATAAAAGATAACCAAATCAAAAATCCAACCATTCCCATTTCATCAATTATTTCCAAATACCCCCAGTCAAATTGAGTAGTGGTGATTTCTTTCTTAACGACTGGGCTATAGACAGTAACCGTGTCTCCCAAACCATTTCCCCAAAGTGGTTTTTGTTTTATTTTCTCCCAAATTTTTGGCAGTAGCATCATTCTTGATAGGGAGCTTTTTTCTATTGAAGGCGAGGCAATACTGCCAATTCGTAAGCCTAATAATTCCCAACCAAAACTTTGTCCTCGGCTGGCGGCTAAATGAATAGATGAGAAAATTAAGATAAAAATAAAAATAGAACCAAGAGAATAAATAAGCCAGCGTTTCCAATATTGACGACTAAATAAAAATAATAATCCGATCAAATAGGCTAGAATGTAAATACGAGTGAGGTTGAGAGAGAAAATGATAAGTAAAGACAAGATAATAAAATGATAAAATATTTTATCATTTTTGTCATCCCGAGCCACAGCGAGGGATCTCTGTCCGTTCACATAAGTATAGTTGGTATTTGTAGACAGAGATTCCTCGCTTCGCTCGGAATGACAGTCCTGTCTTGCAACTATTTGATAAATAAAATACAACAACACCGGCACTAACAACAAATGTTCATTAACTACCATCCGGTAAAAATTATTATTTAAGTCAGTTATTTTGCCGCCAACAATATTTCTAAACCAATGATAATAGCTATCTTGCAACACTAAAATGTCAGAAGAATAGCTAATAAAAGTCAGTAAAACAAAAATTACATTGCCGATAATAGCCGCGCCGAGCATGGCAAAAGCCGTTTGTTTGAATTTTTCCGAATGCCATAACTCACATAAAGGAAAATAATACAAAAAGAAAAAATAGGGGATAGCGTCGGCAAAAATTTGGTGTGGATTATGGCCAGCATAATAACCAAGAGTAGAAGAAATAAAAACGATTAATAAAATAGCTGAAAAAAGATAACAGATGATCTTGCTGTCTTTAAAAATTGTTTTGTATTTTTTATTATTTATTATCTGTATTGTATAAATTATTAATGAACAAATTAACAATAACGTTCTTAATGATGTCGAGTTAATGCTAAAAACCCCGCCCGCCCCGCCCAAAATAATTTCACCGGCAATAATATACCAACCACGTTCGTCTTTTTTTAAAAGTAAGTAAACAGTTGTGGCGAGTATAATAAAAGATAGAAAATAATTTATATACGACATTTCCGGGCTAAAAAAATACGAAAAAAGACGTGTGAACACGTAAATAAGAAAAAAATAAAATATGTTATATTTACTTATTATATTATAATTTAAAATTATTAAGCTGCTTGTACCCGTTTATAAAATCCTTTGCTTTCATTGGCTTTTTTCCTTCCATTTGTAATTCTAAAATTTCTATACAGCCGCTATTACAACCGATAAAAATCTTTTCATCTTTATAAACCACTATCTTGTTTTCTATTTTTGCCTCGGATGGTTTGATTCTTAACAATTTTAATCTTTGATTTTTTACCTCTATATATATTCCCGGCCAAGGCGTTAACCCCCTGTATTGATTATAAATTTCCTGGGCTGTTTTATTAAAATCAACCAAGCCGTCTTCGCGCTTCAATATCTTGCAAAATGTAGCTTTTTTGTCATCTTGTGGTTTGGGGGAAATCTTACCGTCTACATAGGCTGGAATAGTGTTTAAAAGCATTTCAGAGGCCATTTTAGCGGCTTTAGCGTGTAAAGTGGTATAAGTGTCATCTGGCTCAATATTAAGCGTTTTTTGCGCCAAAATCGGCCCATGATCCATTTTTGCGTCAATGAGCATTATACTAACTCCGGTCTGGCTTTCACCATTTATTAAAACCGATTGAATAGGCGATGGGCCGCGATATAAGGGGAGTAGAGAAGGATGAATATTGATAGACCCATGTTTGGGAATGTCTATTATATTTTGTGGAATAAGTAAGCCATAATCTACCACAATGTTTAAATCAATTTTTTTTGTCATCCCGAGGAGGTTCGCACCGACGAGGGATCTCTGTAATTTTTCCGGTTGCTCTATTTGCAAACCATGTTTTTGAGCCAAAAGTTTTACTGGTGGCAGTTGCAACTCTTGTTTACGCCCAACCGGCTTATCTGGTTGGGTAATAACTAGTTCAACCTTAACCAAAGGATTATTTATTAACCCTTGTAAAATCACAGTCGCGAAATCACCAGTACCAAAAAAGATGATGCTTATTTTTGTCATATTTTTTAATATTTATCAGGGCGGGACATTTCCCGCCCCTACAATTATATCATGTGAATAAAAATATTGACAATTATCGGTTTCAAAGGTATCTTTTACCCAACCAACAACTGGAGGTGTGAAGTGAATAAAAAGCCTGTGTTAGTAGATTGGAAAGAGGCGTACGTAGAGCATGGGGGGCTACTTGTAGTCCCTATCCGCTCCGGAGATGGGATGTACCTCGGGGAGCTTCGACTCCAGATGCACGAGAGGAGAACTTCTACCTCGCAGTCGCAACACTGGCATGGGAACATGGATGCCGGCGGCATCTGTATCACCCCCGACGAGGAGGCTGCCCGCCGAGCAGCCACCCCGGACTCTGTGCGGCGGGAGGTTGGCCAGTTCGACCCTCCCACCCCCCCTACCATCAGCCCCAAGGTCGAGGACGCCCTCGACGCCGATCTGGCAAACGGTCCCACGCTTGAGGCCGTACCCTCCGGCCTCAAAGGCGATCCCAGCGGGATCTAGCCCCCCCCTCCGCTCCCACCCCCACGGTGAGAGCGCGCCCTTCGACTCTCACTAACCATAAATTTTAAAATAATTTAAAGTTTATGGCTAAGAGTCGAAGAAAAAAAGTTAAAATAAAATATCCCGACGAGAAGTCGGGATATTTTTAATTTTAGTCTTTACGCGTCACGCCAGCGGAAAACACTTTTTGAGCGTTCCCGACTTGTTCGGGACGATTCAAAAAGTTTTTTCCGCTGGCGCAAGGAATAACATTTACGCGTATTTTTCTATGCCTCTTTTTTTTCTATCTTTTGCAATTCCTTTGCCTTCTCAATAAACAAAATTCCATTCAAATGATCCACCTCGTGCTGAATAACTCGCGCCAAAATATCACTGGCTTTAAATTTTATCACCTCGCCATTTTTATTTAACGCTTCTATTTTTATTTTTTTATACCGCTTAACCTTGCCCCAAATTTCCGGCACTGACAAACACCCTTCCACATCCCATTCTTTAAGTAACGACGCCCGTTTCCATTTCGGATTTACCAAAACTAAATCTTCTTTTTTTTCTAACGTATAAATTTTTGCGATCACGCAAATAGCCACCGCTTGCCCCACTTGCGTTGCCGCCAACCCTGCGCCATCGGCTTTTAACATTGTTTCTATCATATTCTTAATCAAACGCTGTGTTTTCTTAACCAAAATTTCCTCTTTGGTGAGAGGTTTGGTTTTGGTATGGAGAATTGGATTAGGAGTGGTTATTATTGGCAGTAACATAAATAATAAATTAAGTTAGCCAACGGAAATTAGGTACTAAATTTCTGTCGGCAATGGAAGCCCTCGGGAGGGCGACTGAGCGAACTCATAAACCGAGATTTTTTGATTGACGTTGAAGCGAAGGAGTCTTGCCGACAGAAATTTAGTACCTAATTTCCGTTGGCGCGATGGATATAATTTACGCGCGCTTCTTTGCGAAAACTTTACAATTGCAACACTTCATTTGGATTAGGGTCAACCTTCCAATATTCCGGCACCCCAGAAAGCAACATCTTCACGTCACTTTTATAATTATCATACCTGATTTTTGCCAAAATCACCAGCCAATATTTACCCCCATAAAATTCCGGCGTGGTTTCCAAAGGACCAGATAATTTAATACCAGATTCGTTTTTTGTCAATTCAGACAATGTTTTAAAAACTTGACCAGCTTCATTTTCAACAACCTGTTTATTTACGTGGCCATAAAGCAATTTTAACAAAAAACGAAAAGGTGGATAGCCCAATATTTGTCGCCCTTTTAATTCTTGCTCATAAAATTTAAGTGGACTACTTAAGGCGGTAAAAACCAAATGGTCAGGATGACTGGTTTGAATTAATAATTCAGCCTGTTTATTTAGTTTGTATTTAGCGTCGCGTAAATTATACCACAAATTTTCATTTATTTTGTATTCCGGCACGAAGAGCGAAGTGTCCGCATCCAAAAAAACCATTAATTTTACCTTTTCCCAATCAACAAACGGCCAGGCCAGTTGCGTGCCAATAATTATTTTATTTCTATCATCACTAGTATTTTTATAAGCCATATCTTTCTGATCGCTATCTATCCGTACTACTTGCGTGTTATTTTTACCAACCATTAATTTCCTTATTTGATTTTCGGCCAGTTGCGTGCCTGCCCCCAGCATGTTCATGTTTATACCATGACATTTTTCACAATTTCTAGCCATAAATTGTTTGTGACCGCAATAATGACAGCGCAAATTATTGTCGTTGTGAAACGTTAAAAGCAAATCACATTTAGGACATTTTAAAACTTGCCCACAATCACGACAGCCAACATAGCCAGAAGCGCCTCTTCTGTTGAGAAAAACAAAAATGTCGCCATTTTTTACTTGTAAAATTTTTTCTGTTAATTTATTGCTAAAACAACCATAATTGCCATAATGACGCTCGTCGCGCATGTCTATAATATTTATGTCTTGTTTTTTTTCTTTTTCTAAATTTGATTTAAATTTATTGATTGACTGTTGATTTAAAGTAGAAAGATTTGTAGATAAATATATTTTTTTCTTGGCAAAAAAATATGTTTCCACGCTTGGCGTGTGAGTTAATAAATGCAAAGTGGCGTTATGCTGTTTGGCCAAAAATAAAGCCGCGTCTCTGGTTTGATACCGTGGGGTCATATCCCAGCTTTTATAATTTGGATTAGATTCGTCCGTTAAAAAAATATTTTCTAAATTATGCCACGGTAAAAATAACGCCCGACGCGTGCCAATTATTATTTTTTCACCTTCGTAAATTTGCCACCATTTTTTAAAAAGTTCTTTAGGGCTTAATTGACTAGAAATTATAATTGCTTTTTTTAACAAAGATTTTGGCAATTTATTTATGCTTTTTAATTCCGGAACTAAAATTAAATTTTGTTCTTTAACAGCTAAATTTTTTTTTAAATAATCATCCCGTTGTTTTTCTGTTTGATAAATAAAAAGCCTGGGTTTGGCCGTAAAAACAGCTTGTTTCAAGCTTTTGTTATTTTTAAATTTTAGTTCTAAACTGGCCAATTTCTTTTTTTGCAACGGCGGTAAATTTTCTTTAAGTAAAAATCCCAAAGAAGTGTGGTAAAATTCTGCCAAATCATTTAAAAAATTAATTTGCGGTAAAGATAATAGGGGACCAGAAAAAATAATTTTGCTAATTGATTTTGTTTTCTTCAATGCTTGTTCTGTAAAATTTTCTTTTTGTTTTACGGCGGCTATAACGCCAAAAATTTCCTTATTGCGGAAAGGAACAGCTGTTAACTGCCCAACCTTAATACTATCCGCTAATTCATCCGGCACCAAATAATCCAGCAATGATAAATAACGCGGCATGCGGCGAGGTAAAATAATTTTAGCGATAACCATAAAAATAAAAATCCTAAACTCTAAATCCTAAACAAATTTTAATTTAGGCAAGGTTTAGGATTTAAGAAATTAGCTCAAAACAAAATTTGCTACCAAGTATCCTACGCCAAAAGGCGCTTCGTACGAGTACTGCTTGTAGGTAAAATCAACATTACGCAAGATTCCCATAAGTATTAGTAAAGATCGAAAACCACATTCCGCGGCTTCTTCGACGAATTTTTTATCCAAACGCAACATGCCGGCGGCGTTATTGTTGGCCAAAAGTTCTTGGATCTTGGCGTCAAATTCTGGGCCAGCTGGAGAAAAACCTGCTGGCGCGTCGGTCTGTAAAGCATGCGACAAATCGCCAGAAGCTATTACCGCCACTCTTTTATTAGATTCCGTTAAGCATTCTTTTAACATATAGCCGAAACCAAGATGCGTTTTCCAATCTAAATTACAAAAGCCAATTGGAATAATAGCTATTTGTGGCAAATGTTTGGCCAAGTAGTACAATGGTACTGCCGCGCCATGATCTAAATTTTGCTCGCTTATCATGGCGGCTGGAAAACTTTGGTCCCTGGTGCACTCTCTAATTTTTGAGGTTAAATTCATTTCTCCTTTAAATTTTATTCTGGTTGCTAAATCACCGAATTCTTTTAGGTCTGTTTCATATTCAGAGAAATTATTAATTGTAAACGCGTCGTTAAAATAACTACCATGAGGCGAAATAATCAAAATAATTTCCGGGCGGCTCAAATACAAATCTTCTTCTAGTTGTTCCAAAGCTTGTTTTGTTTGCTCTACCTTTTTTACAGCTTCTTTACCTATGGTTGGGATAAGAAGCGGCGGGTGGGGGACAAAAGACGCAAAAACTAAAGACATATTGTTAGTTATAATTATTTAGTTCCAGCGATTGTTAAATCTTGGGTAGAAATCCATTTGGCAATTTTATCCGGTTCAACAAAGCGATTGTTATAATCTGAATTACCCATAGTAATTACTACGTATTTTTTATTGTCACTCGTGCTTTTAATTAATAAGAATAAAACCGCGCCAGCTTCTTCGGTATAACCAGTTTTGCTAGAAATAATTTCGTAATTACTATTATTAAAGGCTAGGCTATTGGTATTTTTAATCGAAAAATAGTGTCCATTTGATGTGCCAAAATCATGTCTTTGTTTCCCCAGAATATTTTTAACATCAAAACTTTTTTCTAAAGAATAAGTAAATAATTTTAGTAAATCACGCGGAGTGGAAACATTTTTTTCGCTCAGTCCGCTTACATCATCAAGAGAACTGTTAGAGGCGCCCCACTCTTTGAATCGTTGGTTGATTTTTTCTACCAACTGCTTTTCTGTTAATCCAGTGGTTTGCACGGCTAGACGAGCGACGTTATTGTAAGATCCGATAAGCATAGTGTTTAAAACGTCTTTGTTGGTAATTTTTGTGCCATCAGTTATCGCCAAACTATAACCTTCGGCGCCGTATTTTTTAGAGTCATAAACACTGGTTTTATTTTGATCAAAACCTTGTTGCAAAATTTCAAAGCCAACAAAAGTTTTAGTAAACGAAGCTATCGGTCTTTTGGTGTCAATATTTTTACCGGCGATTACTTTGCCGCTTGGATATTCGGCTACTATATAAGCTGGCATATTAGTGCCGTATAAATCTTTAACACCAGTGGCCGCGTCACCCAAAAAAGCGTATTGAGTTTTGTTTAAATCAGTAACATCGATGCCACCAGAATAATAAATCGACTCGCCGTTTAAAATGGTCATGATAGCCGTAGAATCAACAGAAATTACGTTTTCTTTTTTATAACCCATGGCTAAAAAAGTTTTTTCATCGGCGAATTTTCTTTTTTTACCATCTTCCATGACATAAATATTGTTACTATCTTTGCTTTTAAATAAAGTACCGTCTTTAAATTGCAATGGGGAGTCAGCTAGTTTAAATTTGTTCAAATCGGCCAAAACATGCTTTTCAATTGTCAAAGTTTTGTAATCTGTTTGTACAATACCTTTGTCGGTAATAGAATAAGCAACACTATTTTTAATTAAATAATAAGAGTTGTTGTAATCAGTAATTTGATAAATAATTCCCTGGGGAGCGTACTCGACTTCGGTAATGGTAGAACCAATGGCTAAGCCGATTAAATCATTTTCATTAACAGTAATTATTTCTTCTGGGTTATAACCAATTTTTTTAACAACCGTGTCCGAAGCAAAAGGTCTTAAAGTATCATAATCTAATAAATAGGTCGCCTTGGCTGTTTTAAGAAGCGAATAATTAGGAAAAGTTATGTCTGCTCCTAATTTATAATTAGACAATTCAGCGTCAGTAACAGTAATAATCATTTTGGGATCAGCGCGAGAGATTAAAACTGATTGGTTTTTAAATTTGCGGCGAGTGTTGTTTTGCACCAACCAAACATCGCTAGACGAAGCTGATTTAAGCAAAGTGCCATTTGGGTAGCTTATTTGGAACCATTCTTGCCAAATTTTCCAAAAATTTTCATTGCCGTGTAAGTGGGGAGTATAGGTATACAAAAAGGCTGTTGCCCAACTTTTTGGTATAACAGATTGGCCGTCTATAACCGTTTCTTGATCTTTTTTCTTAACTATCGAAGAGCTTTGATTGTCGTAATACCAACGCATAAGCCCAGCGGAATTATCTACTTGTTTGCCAAAGCCTTTATATTTTTCTAGTTTTGGGTCGCTGGTATCACAACTGTCGCAA
The DNA here is from genome assembly GCA_964482695.1 of uncultured Gammaproteobacteria bacterium. Lineage (GTDB taxonomy): Bacteria > Patescibacteriota > Patescibacteriia > Magasanikbacterales > GWA2-37-8 > CAYZYP01. Next base: position 64,759 of record CAYZYP010000002.1, read on the forward strand.
ACAGCATAGCCTGTGGCCCAATCAAGCTGTTTGGCTTCTGGGGTTGGGTCGGTAATCAAACTCTGTTCTTTTTGCAAAGTAACTAATAAATATTTAGGGTTAATGTTGTAGTTTTTAGAAGCGTCATAAATAATATCAGCAGCTGTTTTAGGTAATCCTTTGTAATCAACCGTAACATAATTGCTTAAATAGCTATTTTTATTATGTAAAAAAGCGCTGATATCATTTCGCGACCAACTATTACAATCTTGAATTTCTTCGTCGGAAACAATAAAGTGCGGGTCAAAGGTAGTGGCGGCTAGAGTGGTGAAAGGAGAAAATAAAAAAGAAGTTATAATAAAGACATTAAAAATATGGAAAGTTTGTTTTTTCATAATGATTTGTTAGTTATTACTTTTAATATATTATAACATATTAAATTAAAAGCACCAATTGAAAGAGGGTTATCCACAGCCTTTCTCTTGACACCACCACCATAGGTGGAGGTATAATAGAAACAGATAATTAAAAATATCAAACAATTAATTATTTAATTATAATCTCAATATGTTGGAACCATATACAGCCAAAGTCAAATTAAATCTAAAGAAAGTGCAGGGGCAAATTAATCTGGTAAATAAGATGATCGAAGAAAAAAGATATTGTGTTGATGTGGCTCAACAGGTAAACGCGGCCATTGGTATTTTAAAACAAACTAATAATATTATTTTGGAAAGCCATTTAAATACTTGCGCTACCAGTAAATTAAACTCAAAAAAAGCCGGTGAACGTGAAGAATTTGTCAAAGAATTGATACAGACTTTTAATGTGGCGGGGAAATAATATAAAAATAATTTATCATTATACATATACATTCTCAGCATTAAATTATTTTTAGACACATCAATTTTGCCCAGCGGCAAAATTAACTTAAGTGCTCGGCAAAAATCCCGACTAACGTCGGGACCATGCATTTTTGCCTCGCAAACTCTAAAAATAATTTAATGCTGAGAATGTAATTAAACAAAAAATATGCAAAAACGAACAATTTTTATCAACGGCATGCACTGCGCGTCCTGCGAACTTTTAATAGAAAATAATCTTAAAAAAATAAATGGAGTTAAAGAAGTTAAAATTAGCCACAAAACAGGACAGGCAGAGATAAGTTTTACAGGAGATGTTTTAGCAGACAGTGATGTTTTACAAGCGGTAAAAGACGCTGGTTACGATATTGGCTCGGTTAATAAATTATCATTCTTTTCTAAAGACATAAAAGATTATAAAAATTTATTAATAGCGGCTTTAATTATATTAATCGGCTATTTAACCGCTAAATGGTTTGGTTTGTTTGAACTTAATGTAAACACTTCATCTGATGGCTTGTTTATTTCTTTATTAGTTGGTTTGGTGGCCGGCATTTCTACCTGCATGGCTTTGGTTGGCGGGCTGGTGTTGGCTTTGTCAGCCAGGCACGCCGAAATCCACCCCGAAGCAACGTCGATGCAAAAATTTCGACCGCATTTATTTTTTAATCTTGGTCGGATTGTCGGTTTTGGTTTGTTGGGCGGTTTAATCGGCTTAATTGGTTCAACTGTAAAATTTTCTACCAACACGTTGGCCATGATGACAATAATAATTGGGTTAGTGATGATTTTTTTAGGTTTAAAGTTAGTAGAAATATTTCCTTTTTTAAAAAATAAAACAATTTCATTGCCAAAAAGCATTTCTAAATTTTTTGGTTTTAAAAGCGAGCAGAAAGAATACAGTCATAAGGGGGCGTTTGTTACTGGTGTACTGACATTTTTTTTACCCTGTGGCTTTACGCAAGCGATGCAATTATACGCTGTAAGCACTGGTAGTTTTGGGCGTGGAGCGCTAATTATGTTTTTATTCGCCTTAGGCACCGCGCCCGGACTATTGGGCATTGGGGGAGTTAGTTCTTTATTTAAAGGTCAACGTAAAAGATTATTTTTTGCTACTGCCGGCGTGTTGGTAATTTTATTTGGGATTTATAACATCACTAATGCCAGCAAGCTTATTGCTATAAACAATGTCCCTAAAACTAATAATACAAACAATATTATTTCAAATGGAAAAACACAAGAAGTTAAAATGACCCAAAAAGCCAATGGCTACGCGCCAAATGTATTTACCGTGAAAAAGGGCGTGCCGATAAAATGGATTATTACTTCGGAAACAACATTTTCTTGCGCCAGCTATATTGCCATGCCAAAATATGGTATTAGCCAATCGCTTAAAAAAGGCGAGAATATTATCACCTTTACCCCAACAGAAATCGGTGAAATTCCATTTTCTTGTTCAATGGGCATGTATACCGGGAAATTTATCGTGGTGGATAATGATTCTGCTGTTTCCGCGCCAACTACTGACAAAAGTTTGTCTTCTGGCGGCGGCTGTAGAATGACGAGTAGCGGCGGGGGTTGTGGTGGCTGTGGTGGGATAGTAAAGAATAATTAAAATTTAATAATATGTCTGCTAAATTATACTTACAAATTCAAGGCATGCATTGCGCGTCGTGCGCTCGCTTGGTGGAAAATGGTTTAAAAAAGATAGCTGGTGTTAACGAAGTAAATGTTAATTTTTCCACCGAAAAAGCAAAGGTCATTTTTGATGAAAATAAAACTAATATCACAAAATTAATAGAAGCTGTAAAAAAAGCTGGCTATAAAGCTGCTGTTAATGAACCAGGAGATCAAGACGCGGAACAACAAAGAAAACAGCAAGAAATTAAAATAATAAAAAATAATTTTCTTTTAAGCGCTTTTTTTAGTTTGCCAATGTTGTATTTCATGCTGTTGGATTTTTTTATTTTTTTACCCGGCAATGAATTTATAATGCCATTTATGGGTATTATTTCTTTAATTCTTGCCACCCCCATACAATTTATCATTGGCGCTGGTTTTTATCGGGGTCTGTGGAGCGGTTTAAAGATGAAAACTTTTAACATGGATAGTTTAATCGCCATTGGCACCAGCACGGCGTTTATTTATAGTTTAATTCAATTTATAATTTACGTCATAAATAACGGGAGTGTGTTCGGTTTGAACGGAGAAAAAATTCCCGACTTATATTTTGAAACAGCGGCGTTTTTAATTACTTTCGTGATTTTGGGCAAATGGCTAGAAGCAAAAGCCAAAGGGCGTACTTCGGAAGCGATTAAAAAATTAATGGGTTTACAGCCAAAAACCGCGCGCGTTATAAAAAATAACGCGACAATGGACGTGCCAATTGAACAGGTTCAAGTCGGCGATACTATTGTTGTCAGGCCGGGCGAAAAAATTCCGGTTGACGGCGAAATTACCAAAGGTAACTCGTCTGTTGACGAATCAATGTTGACCGGCGAAAGTATTCCGGTGGAAAAAAATATTGGCGATAAAGTAGTTGGCGCGACGATAAATAAGCACGGCAGTTTTGAATTTAAAGCCACCAAAGTCGGCAGTGAAACCGCTTTGGCGCAAATTGTTCGTTTGATAGAAGAAGCCCAAGGGTCAAAAGCGCCCATCCAAGCTTTTGCTGATAAAATTTCCGCCTATTTTGTGCCAACAGTCATTGGCTTGGCAATTCTTACTTTTATAATTTGGTTTTTTATACTAAGCGCTGGTTTTGCCTTTAGTATTATGGCGTTTACGGCCGTGATAGTTATTGCTTGCCCCTGCGCCCTGGGATTGGCCACACCAACCGCTATAATGGTAGGTACTGGTAAAGGAGCAGAATACGGGGTGTTGATTAAAGGCGGTGAACCATTAGAGGCAGCTTGTAAAATAAAAGCGATTGTTTTTGATAAAACAGGCACTTTGACCAAAGGAGAGCCGGAAGTGACTGATATTGTTGGCTTAGCGGAAAGTGACGAAGAAGAAATTATTAGTATTGCCGCAAGTTTAGAAAAATTATCAGAGCATCCTTTAGCCGAAGCAATTGTCAAATACGCGACAGAAGAATCAATTGTTTTAGAAGAGGCAGATAACTTTAAAGCTATTCCCGGTCATGGCGTGGAAGCGATTATCAATGGCCAAAAATATTATTTTGGTAATAGAAAATTGATGACCGATATTGTGAATTTAGATGTCAGTAAGACAGAGAGAAAAATTCGTAAACTGGAAGAAGGTGGAAAAACTACCATGATACTATCTTCTGATAAAGAAATTCTCGGGTTAATCGCGGTGGCCGATACTTTGAAAGAAAGTACAGTGGAAGCGGTTCAGCAATTGCAAAAACGTGGGTTAGAAGTTTATATGATAACCGGTGATAATCGCCGCACAGCCGAAGCTATTGCTAAACAAGTTGGTATAAAAAATGTTTTAGCCGAAGTTTTGCCAGAAGATAAGGCGAATGAGATAAAAAAAATACAAGGCATGGGCGTGAGAGTAGCGATGGTGGGGGATGGAATTAACGACGCGCCAGCATTGGCGCAAGCTGATTTGGGTATTGCTATGGGCGGGGGCACTGATGTGGCGATGGAAACCGGCGGCATTGTCATTATTAAAAATGATTTGCGCGATGTCCTCACCGCTATTAAACTAAGCCGCGAGACAATGGGGAAAATTAAACAAAATATGTTTTTTGCTTTGTTCTATAATGTTATTGGCATCCCCATTGCCGCGCGCGTTTTTGTTGGTTTGGGCTTAATTTTAAAGCCAGAACTAGCCGGACTAGCTATGGCCATGAGCTCTATTTCTGTTGTCAGTAATTCTTTGTTACTGCGCCGTTTTCACCCGCGTAAAAAAAATTATTTTTCAATTATCGCGCCAATTATTATGGGTGTGATTTTTTTGATATTGTTTGTTGTATTCGCCAAGTGGAGCGCGAAAGTATAATTATATTAAAAAATTTTACAGATAATATTTTTTTGTGGATAACTTCCATTGACCAAGAATAACTTTTCATCTAAACTATCTTTAGTTCTTTCAAATATATCAAGAGCGGTGCGAGGGAATCGGCCCGACAACCACCCAGCAACCCCCAAAGCGGGGGTGCTAATTCCGAACCCTAAATACAGGGAAAGATAAGTTTTGTCTTGTCTACCCGCCTCTGGCGGAGACAAGGCAAAAAACGCTTTTTTAAAAAGGCCTTTTACTCTTTCTTTGTGATATATTTAGGGTAAAGGGCTTTTTTGTTTTATTATGTAAAAATTGTATTTCCATTCATAGACGGTTTAAGAATTAAAACAATTTAATTTTTAAACCGTCTATGACGGAAGGAGAAGAAATGAAAAAAAAGGATAAAAAAAAATCCCCGCCCACACCCCCGCCTCTTTCACGAGAAAAATTAGAGGAGTTGGCCAATGCTGGCCAACTCCGTCCTTCTTTTTTCTGCGATTCGCGCATGGCCAAAGTAGCGGCCAACAACGCGGGTCGTTAGCCACCGAGGCAATTCCCTCCCCATGGGTCGACCTCGGTGGCGACCCAATCCCTTTTCAAAAAATCATAAACTTAAAATTACATAAAAACACCCCGACTAAGTCAGAGTGTTTTTAAATTTTGCTTTCCAGTCAGTGAATATTTTTTGCAACATTGTTATCCCCGCGAAAGTGGGGGATCCAGAATAGTTGTAAAAAATACAGGGGACTGGAACGCAGTACCCATTTGGTTTTTTTTGGCGCGGAACGCGCCTAAGAGAGGAGATTATTGCTCGGCAACCTCGATTCCGGGGTCGCTGAGATTATACCCGGAGAGTTGGAGGCTGCCCGGGTAGCGGAAGATGAGGCGGTCATAGGAGTACCACCTCGATGCTGAATTTTTGTGCGGGCGTGCTAGAATTTCCTTGTTTCTCGCCCGTTTTTCAGTAGAAGGCGTCCGTATTCCACCGAAGAAAAAAATGGTGGTTTTTTTTCCATCTTTTTCCAGTGTTGCGTTCAACATGTTTTTTGCCATCGCTTCTTCCTTTCTTGTAACGTGGTTGTACGACCAGAATTGGATGAAAGAATACCAAAGAGAGAGAGTTGTCAAGAAAAAGCGATGCTGATATAATTACTCACATGAATCTAATAATCCACCCAGACGAACTATTTCTTAAAGGCGCTAATCAGCGCTTGTTTTACGATCAATTAATTAATAATTTAAAGCAAATATTTAAACAAATAAAAGTTGAAAGAACAGAAAGCGGTTTGTGGGTAGAAAATTTTGAAGAAAATAAACTAAGTCAATTAGCCAAAGTTCCTGGTATTTCCAATTTCGCGGTAGGGGAGAGAGGGGGAAATGGAGTGGAGGAAATAAAGAAAAATGTTTTAAATTTATTGAAACAAATGTCTCGGGATGACAAAGATGCTGTAACTTTTCGCGTTACTACCACTCGTTCCTATAAAGGTTACCCACTATCTTCCAAACAGCTAGACATAGAAATTGGCGATTTTGTGCGACAAAAATACGGTTGGCAAGTTAATTTAAAAAATTACGATTTAAACATCTCTGTTAATATTGGCAAAGAGAATGCCACAGTCTATTCAAATCCAATTGAAGGTGCTGGCGGCCTGCCAACTGGTGTTTCTGGCAAAATGCTTTGTCTTTTGTCCGGTGGCATAGACAGCCCGGTGGCGGCCTATAAAATGATGACTAGGGGCGCGGAAGTAGGTTTGATTCATTTTCAAAATCAAACCTCGGTTACAGACGAAGTGAGCGAGAAAATTTTTGATTTAGCCAAAATATTATCTTTATACCAGTCTAAAATTAAAATTTTCATTATTCCTTTTGCTGATCTTCAAAAACAAGTAGTGATGAGTATTCCGGCCGAATATCGCATGCTTGTAACACGTCGCTTATTTTTTAAAATAGCCGAAAATATTGCCAAAAACAATAATTACCAAGCACTAATAACTGGCGATAGCCTTGGTCAAGTGGCTTCACAAACAGTAGAAAACCTAACTGTTACCAGCCAAGCGGTGGAAATGTTAAAATTTTCACCATTGATTGGTGCTAATAAAAAAGATATAATGGAGATGGCAAAACAAATCGGCACTTACGAAATATCTACCAGGCCATACGAAGATTGTTGCAGTTTATTTGTCGCCAAACATCCACAAACCAGAGCAAAAATAAATGACGTTTTAAAACTAGAAAAAAATCTATCTTTGCCGGATCTTGACAAAACAACCTTTAAATCATACTATATTAGTAATAATTAGTTTTTATTAGCCGGCTATTTACCAAAATTATGCTCAACGAAATAGTCTTTGACATTGAAACACAAAATACTTTTGCCGAAGTAGGAAATGATTTTAAAAAATTTCGCGTCTCGGTTGTTTCTATATATAGCTATGCCACCGATAGTTACCAAAGCTTTGTTGAAAATGAAATTGGTAAATTATGGCCTATTTTAGAAAAAGCCGATCGTTTAATAGGCTACAATAGCGAACATTTTGATTTGCCAATTTTAAATAATTATTATCCGGGCGATCTTTTAAAATTACCCCACCTAGATTTAATGAAGCAAATAAAAGAAGGTGCTGGTATGCGTTTAAAATTAAGCGATGTGGCCGAGGCGACTTTGGATAATATTAGTAAAAGCGCTAATGGCTTGCAGGCAATTGTTTGGTGGCGCGAAGGAAAGATAGCAGAAATAAAAAAATACTGCGAGCAAGATGTAAATGTTACCAAAGCTCTTTATGAATTTGGCCGGCAAAATAAACAATTGTTTTATAAATCATTAACAGGAGAAATTTTACCATTCGCGGTAAATTTTGATTTACCAGCCGTTTCAATTAATGTCAGTGGAACAAAAAATATAAATTTAACATTGCCTTTTTAAATATGTTTACCTTTCGTCGTGAAACCGATTACGCTATTCAATTTATAATATTTTTAGCAAAATGTAAGAAATGTTTTTGCAGTTTAAAAGAATTTGCTGAAAAAGAAAATATTTCTTTCTTTTTTATGCAAAAGATAGCGCGTCGGTTGCAAGCAGGTAAAATAATAGAAGCTGGCAAAGGCGTAAAAGGAGGTTATCGTTTGCGAATTAAAAAAATAAATTTAAAAGAAATAGTTGAAGTAATAGAAGGAAAAATAGGCTTATTGCCTTGTTTAAAACAGACGAACTTTTGTTGCGCTAAACAAGGAAAAAATTGTGAATTAAAAAATATAATAAACAAATTAAACAAAGATTTTTGCCAAAAAATACAGGCAATTAAAATAGTTTAATAATTACGAAATAAGTAATTATGCTACCAAAACCTAAAAAAATTCGTCAAATTTATTTAGACCACGCCGCAACTACCTACACAGAGAAAGAAGTGCTTGATGCCATGTTGCCCTATTTTAACCAAAAATACGGCAACCCATCTTCTTTATACAATACAGGCAGAGAAGCCAACGGAGAGATAAATAATGCCAGACGAATGGTAGCGCGCATAATCCATGCTTTACCAGAAAATATTATTTTTACTGGTAGTGGCACAGAATCCGATAACCTGGCAATTTACGGTATTGCCCGCGCCCACGAACAAAAAGGCAAACATATTATTTCTTCCCCCATAGAGCATCACGCTGTGCTGTATCCGCTAGAAGATTTGAAAAAACAAGGTTGGGAAATTACTTACACAAAGGTGGATAAAAAAGGTTTTGTTGATGCTAAAGAAATTATCAAAAATATTAAAAAAGATACTGTTTTAATTACAGTAATGTACGCCAACAATGAAATAGGCACCATAGAATCAATAGCCGAAATCGGCCGGGAAATTTTAAAAATTCGTAAACAAAATAATTCGCCGTATCCTTATTTTCATACCGATGCTTGTCAGGCAGCCGGCTACTGCGATTTGGATGTCGAGAAACTACACGTAGATTTGATGACAATCAATGGCAGTAAAATTTACGGCCCAAAGGGGGTTGGCATGTTGTATCTGCGACGTGGTGTTAAAATTAAACCGCTGATATTGGGTGGCTCGCAAGAAAAGAAATTGCGCGCTGGCACGGAAAATGTGCCCGGTATAGTGGGGTTTGCCAAAGCTTTTGAAATGGCGCAAAAGAATAGAGAAAAAGAAAGCGCGCGAGTCGCTGGTTTACGAGATTATCTTTGGCAAAGGATTGAAAAAGAAATTTCAGACGTTCGTCTCAACGGCCCAGTTTTGTCATCCCGAGGAGGTTCGCACCGACGAGGGATCTCTGTCCCGTCGGACAGTAGGCGACCAGACAGAGATTCCTCACCCTGCGATGGGTTCGGAATGACAAAAACGGATTTTCGTGAATTCTGCAATGACAGTGAACGACTACCTAATAATCTCAACGTCACATTCATGAACGTGGAAGGTGAAGCCATGCTCCTATATTTAGATGAATATGGTGTGATGTGTTCCACCGGTTCGGCCTGCACTTCGGATTCACTAGATCCATCACATGTCTTAACTGCTATCGGATTACCATACGAATACGCTCATGGAAGTTTGCGTTTTAGTTTAGGAAAACGCAACACCAAACAAGATATTGATTATTTGATGAAATATTTGCCAAAAATAGTAGAGACTTTGCGCGAAATGTCGCCAGTGAATATGGGGGTTAAAAAACATGCTAAATACAAATAATAACTTTAGAATTTACGCGTTTTACCTTGTCATTCTGAACTTCCTTTGAATATGAAACAAAAATCAACTAAAAAGAAAAATTTATCTAAGCCAGTAGATATTCGCTCGACCGACGGTGGCGGCTGGTTGTATTCTAGTATTGTCAAAGATCATTTTTTTAATCCGCGCAAATTCATGCAATACGACGAGGAAGAAAAGTTCAAATATAATGGAATGGGTCGGGTTGGTTCGCCGGCTTGTGGCGATGAAATGGTGATGTGGCTAAAAATAGATCCAAAGACAGAAAAAATAAATGACTGTCGTTGGCGGACTTTTGGCTGTGGTTCGGCGATTGCTTCTACTTCTGTTTTAGCAGAAATGCTGACAGAAAAAGGCGGTATGAAAATAACAAACGCCATTAAATTGCGCCCGCAAGATATTTTAAAACGTTTAGGCGGTTTACCGGATCGCAAAATTCATTGTTCTGTTTTGGGCGACAAAGCCTTACAAGCGGCAGTTAACGATTATTTTAGAAGTTCCAATCAGCATAGTAGAATTATCACCGCTGGCGCGAAAATTATTGATAAAGTTTTAAATATTACCGATCATGATATAGAAGAAGCCGTTTTAGAAGGCGCCAAAACTTTGGAAGATGTACAAAAAAAATTAAAAGTTGGAGTAGGGGATAAAGAGGCTATCCCGGAAATTGAAGAATTAATAAAATTCTATAGTGAAAAATACTATAGATAATAATATTGTTTATTTAATTATTTGTAATTTTTATGACTTTAAAAATAGACTCGGAAAAATGCATCGGCTGTGGTACTTGCGTGGCATTGGCGTCAAATACTTTTAAAATGAATGATGATGGCAAAGCGGAAATTATTAATGAAACAGGCGATGAGGCGGAAACAGTTAAAATGGCAGCTGATTCCTGCCCAACACAAGCGATAATTTTATAGGGTTGATACCCGTTATATATTTTATCTAAAAAGGGCTTTTTGTTTGCCCTTTTTTGTTATTTCTGTTAAAATAATCACTGCTATGGATAGTGGAAAATTATTTATTGTCGCCACTCCTATTGGAAATTTAGGCGACATCACTTTACGAGCCTTAGAAACCTTGAAAACGGTTGATTTTATTTTATGCGAAGATACCAGAGTAACCAAAAATTTATTAGATCATTTTCAAATTAAAAAACCATTAATAAGCTACCACCAACATAGCGACGCTAGAAAAGTTAACGAAATTAAAGATATCTTGAGTCAAGGAAAAAATTTAGCTTTGGTAACAGACGCGGGCACTCCTGGGATAAGCGACCCGGGAAACCAATTAATTTATGATTTAAGATTTAAGATTTTAGATTTAGAAATTATACCAATACCTGGCGCAAGTGCAATAATCGCTGCCCTTTCTATCTCTGGTTTTCCGACTGACAAATTTATCTTTATGGGTTTCCCGCCGCATAAAAATAAGCGACAAAAATTTTTTAAAGAAGTGGCGGAAAATAAATACACAACCGTTTTCTACGAATCAAATCACAGGATTAAAAAATGTTTAAATGAATTAATGCTTGTTTTGCCCACAGATCAAAAAATTGTTGTCTGTCGTGAATTAACCAAAAAATTCGAAAGTATTTATCGAGGAACAATTGAAGAAATTTTAAAAATGGCTATAAAAGAAAAAGGGGAGTTTGTAGTAATAATTTAATGGAAAATAAATTTAGACATTATGAAGCAAAAATTCTACCTCACCACCGCCATTCCATACGCTAACGCTGATCCGCATATTGGTTTTGCTTTAGAAATTTTGTACGCCGACGTGATGGCTAGGTATCAAAGGTTAATTGGCAAAGATGTCTATTTTCTCACTGGCACAGATGAACACGGTCAGAAAATGTATAAAACTGCCAAAGAAAATGGCCGGCCAGTAGAAGAATTTGCCGCCGAAAAATCAGCCATGTATTTAAATTTAGCAGACCAGTGGAACATAACTAACGATGATTTTATTCGTACGACCGAAACGCGGCATATGGAACGTGCGCAAAAATTTTGGCAAGTGGCGCTTGAAAATGAAGATATTTATAAAAAAGAATACGAAGGACTGTATTGTGTTGGTTGTGAATCATTTAAAACAGAAAAAGATTTAATAGACGGCAAATGCCCGGATCACAACAAAGAGCCAGAAGAATTAAAAGAAGAAAATTATTTTTTTAAACTTTCTAAGTATCAGCCACGATTATTAGATTTATTTGAAAATAAACCTGATTTTGTTTTTCCAAAGTCGCGCTTTAACGAAATGTATAATATTTTACGTCAAGGATTAGAAGACATTAGTATTTCACGCTCCAAAGAAAAATTGCCTTGGGGCATACCGGTCCCAGGCGATAATACGCAGGTAATGTATGTTTGGTTTGACGCTTTAACAAATTATATCACCGCGCTTGGCTATGGCTCTGATGACGAAAAAAATTTAAAAAAATATTGGCCGGCAGATGCGCATATAATTGGTAAAGAAATTAACCGTTTTCATTCTCTACTTTGGCCGGCGATGCTCATGTCCGCTGGTGTGGAATTACCAAAACAAATAGCTGTTCATGGTTGGATAACAGTTGATGGGCAAAAAATGAGCAAAACAATTGGCAATGTTATTAGTCCTCTTGAATTAATTGAACAATATCCATTAGAAGCTGTGCGTTATTTTTTCATGCGAGAAATACCATTTGACAATGATGGTGATTTTTCCTACACAAAATTTGTCGCGCGATATAACGCTGATCTGGCAAACGGTTTGGGTAATTTAACCAATCGTATTTTAGTAATGATTGAAAAATATTGTGATAAAACCGTGCCAGAAGTAAAAAATATTCATCATGAAATGATCGATAAGTTAAGTAATGAAATTTGGCCCCAATATAATACTGCCATGGAAAAATTTAGCTTTAATCACGCTTTGGAACAAGTTTGGAAGTTAATTACTTATTGTGACCAAATTATTACTGATAAAAAGCCTTGGGAATTATACAAACAAGGCAAAACCAATGAACTAAACGACCTTTTGCACCATCTGGCCGAGGCCTTGCGTCATATTGCTGTTATGGTCTGGCCAACAATGCCGGAAACAGCGGAAAAAATACTGGCTCAACTTGGTTTAGAAGTGTCAAAAGAATTAAGCAAACCGCTTTCAGAATTACAAAATTGGGTGCAGTTAATGGTTGGTAATAAAATAAATAAAGGTGAACCGTTGTTTCCGCGTTTAATTGAAAAGTTATAAGGTGCTTCTTTTTTCGCTGACGCAAGGAATATAATTTTACTCGTATTTTTTAATTTTTAACTAACTCTATGTCTTTCTTTGACATCTGCCTTCTGATAATTGTCGGGGGGTTTGGTTTGTTTGGTCTATGGTTTGGTTTAATTCATACTATAGGATCCTTGCTGGGAACTTTAGTTGGCTTATATTTAGCCGCGCGTTTTTATGAACCAATGGCCAATTGGTTAATGAATCTTACGGGTTGGAGTGGCAACTTTTCCAAAGTATTAATGTTTATCATCGTTTTTGTTATAATAACGCGTTTAGTTGGTTTTATTTTTTGGTTAATTGGCAAAATTTTAGGTATTGTTACTAAGTTGCCATTCGTTAGCGGCTTAAATCATTTTTTGGGTTTAATTTTTGGTTTATTTGAAGGGGTTATTATAGTTGGTGTTAGTCTGTATTTTATTGTTCGATTTCCAGTCGGTGTAAAATTTATGACCGCCCTGTCTATTTCTAAAATCGCTCCTTATATAGTCAAGCCGGTCAACACGCTCGCTCCACTTATTCCAGACGCGATTAAATTTTTACAAAGTACGGTAAAAAGCATCGTTTAATTCTTAAAAGTTATGTTTGATACCCACTGCCATATTCAATTCAACGGTTTTAAAAATGATTACGAACAAATTATCAAAAAATGTATAGAAAAAGATTGTACTATGTTTGCGGTTGGCACGCAAAAAGACACAAGTAAGAAAGCGGCAGAGTTCGCGCAAAAATATGATAATATCTATGCCATTGTTGGATTACATCCAATTCATTCCAGCTCTACCGAAGTAGATGAAGAAGAAATCAGTTTTGTGTCGCGCGAAGAAGAATTTGATTATCAATATTATAAAAATTTAGCCAGTCAGCCGAAAGTGGTGGGAATTGGGGAGTGTGGAATTGAATTATTTCATCTGCCAAAAAACAAAAATAAAAATGAAATATTAGAAAAACAAAAGAAAAGTTTTTTAGCACAAATAAAATTAGCGTTAGAGTTAAATTTGCCAATGAGTATTCATGTGCGCGACGCCTATCAAGAAGTAATAGAGATATTGGAAAAGGAAAAAATTAATGGCGTGATTCATTGTTATACCGGCAATTGGCCGACCGCCCAAAATTTTTTAGATTTGGGGCTTTATTTGGGTTTTACCGGAGTAGTAACATTTCCACCCAAAAAAACCGATCCTCAACCTCAATATGATTTGCTTGAAGTCATAAAAAATTGTCCCGCAAACAAAATACTGGTAGAAACTGACGCACCATACCTCGCGCCCCAGGCGTATCGCGGACAAAGATGCGAACCGTGGATGGTGGAAGAAGTTATTAAAAAAATAGCGGAAATTAAAAATATAAATTTTAAAGAAATGCTAGAAATAACAAAAAATAACACAAAAAAATTATTCACAAAAATCCCTTGACCAATTCAATTTTATATTGTAAAATAATGCCTGCCCGCAGAGCTACGCTCAGATTTGTAGGCGGGCCACTTTAAAATATGTTGGAAAACATGTCTCCCAAAACGACTGACAGACAATACTATTTATTTGCTTTGCGAATAATTGGTGATTTTGGGGCTAGCATCGCTGTACCGATAGTTATTTTTGTTTTAGCAGGGCAATACTTAGATGAAAAATATCAAAAATCTCCGTTTTTCACCATTTCAGCTTTTATGATATCAGCCTTAATTTCCGCGAAAATAATACATAAAAAAGCTAAACGTTACGGAGCGGAATACCAAAAAATGGTTGATAATGAAAAGAAATAAACTATGCACATTCCTACACTGGCGCCAGAAATTTTGTTTGAACTAGGGGGATTTCCAATAACCAACACCATGGTCAATGTTTGGTTGGCAATTGTCATTTTTTTAATCTTTGGTTTAATAATCAGAAAAAAAGCGGCCGTGCGGCCAGGAAAATTACAAAATGCCTCAGAATTTTTTCTAGATGGACTCATGGGCTATTTTGATCAAGTTACCGGAGACCATAAAAAAACTTTGCGTTTTTTACCACTTGTTGGTTCGGTCTTCTTTTTTATTTTACTTTCTAACTGGCTAGGCTTACTTCCTGGCACAGGCAGTATAACTTTTGGCGGCAAGATGTTACTACGACCAGCCAATACCGATTTAAATTTAACAGCTGCCATGGCTATTGTTTCGGTTTTAGCTTCACATTTATTTGGGCTATTTACTGTTGGAATTTTTACGCATCTAAATAAATTTATACAAATAGGTACTTTTGTCAAAAGTTTTCGCAAAGGCCCGGTGGCAATACTCACGGCTGTTATTGAATTAGCGGTTGGCGCGATTGAAATAGTAAGTGAGATGGCCAAAGTAGTTTCTCTTTCACTAAGGTTATTTGGTAATATTTTTGCCGGCGAAGTTTTAATTACAGTTATCAGTAGCTTGGTAGGTTTAATAGTACCAACGCCATTTATGTTATTAGAATTATTGGTTGGAATTATCCAAGCAAGTGTTTTTGCTATATTAACATTGGTATATTTGACAATCCTAACAACCAAACCACAGACGGAACACTAATCAAACTTTTACGGTGCACCAACGAACAATATATCTTTTTTAGAAAAAAAGTAGTCGGAAAACTTTTTGCCGTAGTGAAACGTAGGCAAAAAGGCAAACGGATAACTGCTTTTTTTCTAAAAAAGATATATTGTTCGTTGGTGCGATGAATTACGTTTACGCATATTCTTTACAAAAAAATTTTATAATTTAATTAAGGACATGATACTGGCGAAGTAAAACATACCCCCTCTTCGTCTCCAGTAACATATCCAAGAAAGGTAATAATATGGAACACGAATCAATCGTGACAATCGTCAAAGGTTTAACCATGGCCTTGGGAGGCTTTTTCCCGGCAATGGCTATCGGCAGATTAGTGGCCAAAGCTATGGAAAGTATCGGCCGCAACCCAGAATCAGCTGGAAAATTATTCGTCCCAATGTTACTTGGCGCCGCTTTTGCCGAAGCTATCGCTATTTACGCTCTAGTAGTTGTGTTTACTTTAAAATAGTTTGATCCATACTAGGTCATCTTTGTTGGCCTAGTATAACTAAATTAGTTTAAATAAATTTATGCTTATAGATATCGTTCACGCCTCCGAGACTGTGGCGACCCATGCCGTAGAAGGTGCTGTAAAAAATGAGAATGTTTTAGCGTCTTTAGGTATAAATAGTACAATGTTTATTTTTCAATTAATAAACTTTGCTATTGTCGCATTGATATTATGGTTCTTGGTTTTAAAACCACTAACTAAAAAGATGGCCGAAAGACAGTCTTTGATAGAAGATGGTTTAAAAAATGCCGAAGAAGTAAAGAAAAATTTGCATAAAAGCGAACAAAAATATCAAGAAAAAGTAGACGAAGCCAAAGCAGAAGCTGGCAAAATAATCGCTAAATCACAAGTAGATGCTTTAGATGCCACTAACAAAACAAAAGAAAAGGCCAAGCAAGAAATAGAATTGCTGGTTGACCAAGCAAAACGAAATATTAAAATTGAAAAGCAAGAAATGATTAGCGAAGTTAAAAAAGAAGCCGCTAATTTAGTAACTATTGCTTTAGAAAAAATATTAAATGAAAAAATTGATGAAAAAAAAGATAAACAATTAATAGAAGATAGTTTAAAAAAAATTAAAATATAAAAATGTGAAAGGTGGTTAGAAACGCAAAATTTTGCGTCTGTACAAAATTATGAAAAAAAATAGCAACAAACAACTAGCAATTTCATTCTTTAAAGCCACCAAAGAAATTAAGGGCGATGATTTAGAAAAAATAATTAAAAATTTTATTATTTTATTATCTAAAGAACATAAATTAAAACAAATCAATAATATAATCACCGAGTTTATAAAATATGCCAAAAAACAAGAGGGGATAATAGATGTTGAGGTTATTACCGCGCGCGATATGAGTGATCCTATGATTAACAAAATACAAACAGCGTTAGGGCAAAAAATCGAAGCAGTAAAAAAGACAGATGGCAGTTTACTTGGTGGATTAGTAATAAAAACAGAAAATGTAATTTTAGACGCTAGTTTAAAAACACAGCTAAAAAAAGTAAAAGAAGCCATGGAAAGTTAAAAATATTAAATATTATATACTGTTTATTATACGCTTTGATATGATATCCATTATATAATATCTAATACTTAAAATATGTCTGTAAATTCAATCGTCGAACAATTAAAAAAGAATATTGCCGCGTTTGAAAAAAACGTGCAAGTAGAAGAAGTGGGTAAAGTAGTAGAAGTAGGAGATGGTATTGCCAGAATGAGCGGCCTAACAAAATGTCAGGCCAGCGAAATGTTAGAATTTCCCAACAATGTTTATGGGGTAGCTTTGAATTTAGAAGAAGAAACAGTTGGCGCTGTTTTACTAGGTGAATACGAACATATCAAAGAAGGCGATATTGTAAAACGCACCGGAAGAGTATTGTCTGTGCCAGTAGGCGAAGAATTGATAGGTAGGGTTGTTAATCCATTAGGTCAAGCTATTGATGGTGGCAAAGAAATAAAATCAACTAAGTTTTATCCTGTAGAAAAAATAGCTCCTGGAGTAATGAAGCGCCAACCAGTAACCCAACCTGTGCAAACAGGTATTAAAGCGATTGACGCCATGATCCCAATTGGTCGCGGTCAACGCGAACTAATAATTGGCGATCGCCAAACAGGCAAAACAGCGGTAGCTATAGATACTATTATCAATCAAAAAGGCAAAGACATGATTTGTGTTTATGTCGCTATTGGCCAAAAAGAATCAAAAATAGCTCGCATCGTAGCCAAACTAAAAGAAGCGGGCGCTATGGATTACACCATAGTTGTTGTAGCCGGAGCTTCGCAACCAGCTTCTCTATCTTATATGGCTCCTTACGCTGGAGTAGCTATGGCGGAATATTTCATGGATAAGGGCAAAGACGCTCTAATTATTTATGATGATTTATCTAAACAAGCTTGGGCTTATAGAGAAATTTCGTTACTACTTCGCCGCCCACCTGGCCGCGAAGCATATCCTGGTGATGTTTTTTATTTGCACTCTAGATTATTAGAACGAGCTTGTCGCAGGAACAAAGAATCGGGTGGTGGCTCTATTACAGCGTTACCTATTATAGAAACTCAGGCTAGCGATGTAACTGCTTATATCCCTACCAATGTAATTTCTATTACCGATGGCCAAATTTTTTTAGAAACAGATCTGTTTTACCGTGGCATTCGCCCGGCTTTAAACGTTGGTATCTCTGTTTCTCGTGTTGGTGGCGCGGCGCAAATAAAACCAATGAAAAAAGTAGCTGGTAAATTAAAATTAAACATGGCTCAATTTCGCGAACTAGAAGCTTTCGCTCAGTTTGCTAGTGATTTGGATCCAGAAACAAAAAAACAAATTAATTTAGGCCAACGTTTGGTAGAAATTTTAAAACAACCACAATATCAGCCAATGTCCGTAGCTAATCAAGTAGCGATTATTTTTGCAGTTTCTAATGGTTTTGCCGACGATATAGCTGTTAAAGATATTAGCGATTGGGAAATAAAATTTCATGAATTTATCAATAAAAAACCGGCGCTTTTAGAAAAGATAGAGAGTGGAGATTGGGATGAAAAAATAGAAAATGAATTAAAAAATGTTTGTGATGAATTTATCAAATCTACTAAATAGAACGTGCTAATATTTAATTATGGCAATTAATACCAAGGCAATTAAACGACGCACAAAATCAGTTTCCAGCACTAAAAAAATCACCAAGGCGATGGAAATGGTGGCTGCGGCAAAAATGAGAAAGGCTGTTTCTGCTGCTTTGGATACTCGCGCCTACGCTACGGTGGCTTGGAATTTGTTAGTAAATTTATCAAAAACACAAAAAGCTATCTTACCTCTTTTAGATGTCCGATCGGTTAAACGTTTATTGGTAATTTTAGTAACTTCCAACAGGGGATTATGCGGTAGTTTTAATAGTAATATAATTAAAAAAACAGCTGAACAAATGCAAAACCCTATAAATATTAGCAAACAAAGAATAGCTAATAAAAATGTTGAACCTGCTGAAAAAATAGAAATAGATGTTATTGGTATTGGTAAAAAAGGCGCTGACTTTGCCAAAAAAATGAAGTATAATTTAGTCGCCTCATTTAGTGAATTTACCGACACTCCTAGTCTTAAAGACATTTTGCCGATAAGTAAAATAATAATCAACGATTACGAAACAAAAAAATACGATAAAATTGTTATTGCTTATACTGATTTTAAATCCACTATCAATCAAGTAGCAAAATTAAGACAAGTTTTACCAATATCAGAACAAGATTTAGAAAAAATGATCAAAGAAATCGGCAAAGACGAAGCAGACGCCGTTTCTGTCGCCGAAGAAAAAAATAAAAGCCAATTAGAATTAAATAATTATCTTTTTGAACCAAATAAAATTGATGTCTTAAAAATTATTTTACCACGCTTGGTTGAAACACAGATTTTTCAAGCTGTTTTAGAGTCTTCGGCCAGTGAACACAGCGCGCGTATGATAGCCATGAGAAATGCTAGCGATGCTGCCGAAGATATGGTTAAAGAATTAAATTTAAATTTTAATAAAGCTCGCCAAGCTGGTATAACACAAGAAATTGCCGAAATAGCTGGCGGGGCGGCCGCTTTAGGATAGATAATAAAGATTAAAAATTAATCTCGATAATTAATATTTAATCTTTTATATTTAATATCTAAATATTTTTAAAAGTATATGAATAAAGGAACTATTTCTCAAATTATTGGCGTGGTTGTAGATGTAAATTTTCCAGAAAAATTACCAACTATCTACACTGCTTTAGAGTGTAAAATGCCAAGTGGTGACATTTTGGTTCTAGAAGTACAACAACACTTGGGCGGTAATAATGTTCGCACTGTTGCTATGAGTACTACAGACGGCTTAGAGAGAGGTCTGGAAGTAATTGACACCGAAAAACCTATTATGGTTCCTGTTGGTCCAGAAACTCTCGGTCGCATGTTTGACGTAACTGGCAAGCCTATAGATAATTTAGAAGCGCCAAAAAATAACAAAACATACCCTATACACCGTTCAGCCCCTAAATTTAAAGATCAATCGACCAAATACGAAATATTAGAAACTGGCATTAAAGTAATTGATTTGATTTGTCCTTTCTTAAAAGGCGGTAAAATTGGTTTATTTGGCGGTGCCGGTGTAGGTAAAACAGTCGTCATCCAAGAACTTATTCGTAATATCGCTCAAGAGCACGGTGGTTATTCTATGTTTGCTGGCGTAGGCGAGCGCTCTCGTGAAGGCAATGATCTTTACAGAGAGATGAAAGAATCAGGGGTACTTTCTAAAACAGCTTTAGTTTTTGGGCAAATGAACGAGCCACCGGGAGCACGCGCTCGTGTAGCTCTTACCGCTTTGGCTATGGCAGAATATTTCCGTGATGAAGAGGGACGCGATCTTTTACTCTTTATTGATAATATTTTCCGCTTTACACAAGCTGGTTCAGAAGTATCGGCCCTTTTGGGTCGCATGCCTTCGGCCGTAGGCTATCAACCGACTCTGGCCACGGAAATGGGGCAATTGCAAGAACGTATAACTTCTACCGACAAGGGATCTATCACCTCTGTGCAGGCTGTTTATGTGCCAGCCGATGATTTAACCGATCCAGCTCCAGCCACTACTTTTGCTCACTTAGACTCAACTGTTGTTTTAAATCGCTCTCTTACAGAATTAGGCATTTATCCAGCTGTTGATCCGTTAGATTCTAACTCTACTATTCTTGATCCAAATATAGTTGGCGAAGAACACTATCACACCGCTCGTGAAGTACAACAGGTATTACAAAGATATAAAGATTTGCAAGATATAATTGCTATTTTAGGCATGGAAGAATTGTCCGATGAAGATAAATTAGCTGTTTCTCGCGCCAGAAAATTACAAAAATTCTTATCTCAGCCTTTCTTTGTGGCAGAAACATTTACTGGTTCAGAAGGTAAATATGTTAAATTAACAGATACCGTTCGCGGATTTAGAGAAATATTAGATGGCAAGCATGATAGTAAACCAGAACAGCTATTTTATATGAAGGGAAGCATTGACGATGTTAAATAAATTTACTCTATGAAGCTAAAAATAGTTACTCCGGAAAAAACAACTTACGAAAACGAAATTTTTCAAGTTTCCATACCTACCACAACAGGTGAAATTACGATCCTCCCACACCATATTTCTTTGGTAACTGTTTTGATAGCTGGAGAATTGAAGATAAAAGATAGTAGCGGCGAACAGTTTATCGCCGTGGCCGGTGGTTTTGTAGAAATACGTTCTAACGACGAAATAATTATTTTAGCCGATAACGCTGAACGCGCAGAAGACATAGATATTCAACGTGCCGAAGAAGCTAGAAAAAGAGCCGAGGAACAAATGAAACAAACTAAAATTTCCGAAGATATCGACTTTGCTAAATTACAGGCTATAATAGACAGAGAAGTAAACAGGGTAAGGATAGCCAAAAAATATCGTAAACTCCCATAATTTTTAATGGGGTTTAATATCGTTTATTTTTAATTTTAATATATGGCCAATTGCTCTAATTGTGAAATGCCAATGGAAAACGAGAGCGAACAATGCTCTTGTAATAACGAACTTTGCTTTCATTGTTGCGAATGTGATACAGATTGTGAATGTGCTTGCTCTGAAAAAGAATAATTAAAACAGCAGAAAAGTATATAACCCCGACCAGTTCGGGGTTATTTTTTGTTTGTTAATAGACATTCATATTTATCTATTACTAGACACATAGATTTTGCCCAGCGGCAAAATCTATTCAAGTGCTCGACAAAAATTTTTTCCTTCGGGAAAAAACCATGCATTTTTGCCTCGCAAGCTCTAATAATAGATGAATATGAATGTCTACTCTAATTTATGTAACAAAATAGCAATTTTTTCGTCTACTATGGTAAGCCTTAACAAGGAAAAGGCATTTTTTGTTTAATTTTGTTATGAAATATAATACAAAACTGACATTTAAGATATTTTGGCAACACGCTTTAAAGTATAAATTAGCGATGATTGTCATTTTTTTATCTGTTACCACTGGCGCGGCTTTTGGCGTCAGCACCCCGTATTTTTATAAGAAATTTTTTGATGCCTTAACAAATAATGGCACTAAGGGCGACTTGCTGCATGTTTTGTTTTTCATCTTTTTAACCATGACTGGCGAATGGTTTTTTTGGCGTATTGCCGCTTTTGTCAACGCTTATTTTCAAACAAAAATGATGGGTGATTTGGCTGTTACCTGCTTTAAATACCTTCACAAACACTCTTTTGGCTTTTTTAATAATAACTTTGTTGGCTCTTTGGTAAAAAGAGTTAACCGTTTTTATCGCGCTTTTGAAGGTATTGCCGATCGCTTTACTTGGGATTTATTGCCAATCCTCACTAACATTATACTTATTATCATCATTCTCGCTAAAAGAAGTGTCTACCTTGGTTTGGCCATAATTGTCTGGATAATAATTTATTGCGTAATTAATTATCTATTTACTATTTATAAATTAAAGTATGATGTTGAAAGAAGTAAGTGGGATAGCAAAGTAACCGGTGTTTTAGCCGACACCATCACCAATAATTCAAACATCAAACTTTTTGTTGGTTATAACAGAGAGGTTAAAAACTTTGCTGGCGTCACAGAAAAATTAAACCGTTTAAGAAAATTTACCTGGGATCTGTCTAATATTTTTGAAGGTTTCCAGGTTATGTTTATGATTGCCTTGGAAATTGGTATTTTTTATATTGCCATAAATTTATGGTTTAAAAAAGCATTAACCATCGGCGATTTTGTTCTTATTCAATCATATATTTTAACAATTTTCATGAAATTGTGGGATTTTGGTCGTGTTGTTAGAAATTTTTATGAAAATTTAGCTGATGCCGAAGAAATGACCGAGGTTTTAAACACCCCGCATGGAATAACAGATGTTAAAAATGCCAAAAAATTACTTGTTAAAGAGGGTGGCATAAAATTTAATAAAGTAAATTTTTTTTACCATCAAACCAGGCCGGTGTTTGAAAATTTTAATTTAAATATTATCCCTCGTGAAAAAATCGCTTTAGTTGGCCCGTCTGGAGCTGGCAAAACCACTATAGTTAAATTGCTGTTGCGCATGCACGATGTAAGTCAAGGGGAAATAGTTGTTGATGGACAAAATATTGCCAAAGTTACTCAAGAAAGTTTGTGGCAAAATATTTCTATGGTGCCGCAAGATCCAATTCTTTTCCATCGTTCACTATTGGAAAATATTCGCTATGGCAAACCAGACGCAAATGACAAAGAAGTATTTAAAGCCGCGAAATTAGCTCACTGTCATGAATTTATTTCTGAATTTCCTGATGGTTATGAGACAAAAGTAGGGGAGCGCGGTATTAAATTATCTGGTGGCGAACGTCAACGTGTGGCTATAGCGCGCGCTATTTTACGTAACGCGCCAATTTTGGTGTTAGACGAAGCCACCTCTAGTCTGGACTCGGAATCCGAATCGCTTATCCAAGATGCTTTGGATGTATTAATGAAAAATAAAACTGTCATTGTTATAGCTCATCGTTTGTCTACTATTATGAAAGTAGATAGGATACTTGTCGTGGCTGCTGGT
The DNA here is from genome assembly GCA_964482695.1 of uncultured Gammaproteobacteria bacterium. Lineage (GTDB taxonomy): Bacteria > Patescibacteriota > Patescibacteriia > Magasanikbacterales > GWA2-37-8 > CAYZYP01. The sequence continues at coordinate 88,182 of CAYZYP010000002.1, forward strand.
GGAATTCTAGAACAAGGCACTCACACCGAACTACTAGCCAAAAAAGATGGCCTATACCAAAAATTGTGGAAAATTCAGGCTGGAGGATTTATTAGATAAATTTTATTGTAAAACTTTTTATATTAAGTTATAATAAAAACACTCTACAATAGAGTGTTTTTATGTATTTGAGTGTATTTATATGATTAAATGTAAATTTGAAAATGGAAATTCGGCTAATTTACGCCACGTAACAATAGACGCGATAGCAATTAAAGATAATAAAATTCTTTTAGTTAGACGAGCTAAAGGCAAACTTCTAGAGGGTGGCAAATACGCCCTTCCGGGCGGCCATTTAGATAGAGAAGAAAATACTCAACAAGGTATTTTACGAGAATTACGTGAAGAAACTGGTTACGAAGGAAAAATAATTTCACTTTTTAGGATTATTGATAAGCCCGACAGAAAAGGAGAAGATAGACAAAATGTTGATTTTATCTATCTAGTTGAAGCTGGTGAGCAGACATCCCAGCCAGATGACGAAAGTTCGGAGGTAAAGTGGTTTAATTTAAATAATTTACCCGATGAAAGTAGCATAGCTTTTGATCATTTTGAAACTATCCAATTATTTTTAAAGTATCAGAAAGAAAAAATAAAACTACCAATTTTACACTTATAAATAAGGAAGCCTCGGCGCGCAATGTAAAGCGACGCCGAGGCAATACGGGGCAAGAGGATTCGAACCTCCGACTGTGGGTTGTCAACCCACCACTCTGCCAACTGAGTTATGCCCCGAAATAAAGCGGGAAGCTGGATTTGAACCAGCGACATCGAGTTTAAAAACTCGCGCTCTGCCATGCTGAGCTATTCCCGCCTAACATAAAAATTTATATCATTTTTTAGTGATCTAGTCAAGCATCTATGCGTGAATTAAATTCACATCAAAAACAAGCTGTTGAATATACCAAAGGCCCGTTAATTATTGTCGCTGGCGCGGGAACTGGCAAAACTACCGTTATTACCAACAAAGTCGCTTATCTAATAGAAAAAAAACTGGCCCTGCCAGAAGAAATTTTGGTATTGGCGTTTAATGATAAAGCGGCCGAAGAAATAGTCGCGCGAGTAGATGAAAAACTTGATTTAGGTTACGTAGAATTACAAATTTCTACTTTTCACGCTTTTTGCCAAAAAATTTTAGAACAATACGGACTAGAAATTGGTTTAAGCAACCAATTCAAAATATTAACTCAAACAGACGCTTGGATTTTAATACGACAAAATTTAGATAAGTTTAATCTTGATTATTATCGCCCACTGGGCAATCCAACTCGCCATATTCACGAATTAATAAAACACTTTTCCAAATGCAAAGACGAACTTATTACCCCGCAAGAATACTTAGACTACGCCGAAAATTTAGAATTAGATAAAGATGACAACAATACAGAAGACAAAAGCAGGATTACAGAAATAGCTAACGCTTTTCATACTTACAATCAATTATTATTAGATAACAACGCTTTGGATTTTGGAGATTTAATTCAATATGCCGTAATTCTTCTAGAAAAAAGAAAAAATGTGTCTAAACAATTACAAAATAGATTTAAATATATTTTGGTTGATGAATTTCAAGATGTTAACTGGGCGCAGTATCAATTAGTAAGGTTTTTGGTTAATAATCAGTCACAATTAACGGTTGTGGGCGATGATGATCAATCAATTTATGCCTTTCGCGGGGCATCGGTCTCAAATATCATGCGCTTTAAAGATGATTTTCTCAAAGCCAAAGAAATAGTATTAACAGAAAACTATCGTTCGGGGCAAAAAATCTTAGACACAGCTTATCAGTCAATACAAAATAATAACCCCGATAGGCTAGAAGCAAAACTGAAAATAGATAAAAAACTTAAATCCGCGTTAAAAATCAATAGCGAAGTTATTTATATCCACAAAACGACTCTGGACGATGAAACACGAGCGGTTGTAGAAGAAATAGGCAGATTAAAAATAATAAACAAAGAAACAACTTGGGATGATTTTGCTATTCTAGTTAGAGCTAATAGCCATGCGCAACCTTTTATCAATATTTTAGAAGCCAAGGGTATTTCATACGAATTTTTAGCTTCTAGCGGATTATACCGCCAGCCGATTGTTTTAGATTGTTTAAATTTTTTCAAATTATTAAATAGTTATCACGAATCCACTGCTATTTATAGGCTACTTCGTTTACCATTTTTAAACTTTAAAGAAAATGATTTGCAAAAAATAACTTACAACGCTAAACGAAAAAGTATTTCCTATTACGAGACAATAAAACGAGCGACAGAATTTAATTTGTCTCCAGATGGTCTAAAAATTTGTGATAAACTAATCGGTTTAATCCACGATGGGCTAAAAAACGCCCGTTTCAATAAGCCACACCGAGTATTGTACGAATTTTTAGAACAATCAGGATATTTAAAATATCTAGCTCATGAAGAAAACAAAAATAACAGAGAAGTTACTAGACAAATATACCAATTAACTCAGTTTTTTAATTATTTAAAAAAATACGAAGAAACGACTCCGGACGCGCATATTACTGATTTTATGATTCATTACAATGATTTGGCTGAATCTGGCGATGAAGGCAATCTCTACCAACCTGTTGATACGCCGGATTCGGTTAATATTATAACCGTGCACAAAGCAAAAGGTTTGGAATTTAAATATGTTTTTGTTGTTAATTTAGTAGAAGACAGATTTCCAGCTCGCAAAAGGGGAGAGGGGATAGAAATGCCAGCTCCGCTTATTAAAGAACAATTGCCAGAAGGTGATAGCCGCTTACAAGAAGAAAGAAGATTGTTCTATGTCGCCTTGACTCGCGCTAAAGAAAAATTATATTTAACCAGCGCCAGTGATTATGGCGGAGTTAAAACTAAAAAAATTAGCAGATTTCTAGATGAATTGGGATATAAAATTATTAATTCTTTGCCGGAAAAAACAAACGAAATATTGATTAATCAAAAAAACAAAAATTCTAACAATGACAATAATAAAGAAGGACTGGAATATTCCGTTCCAACCAATTTTTCTTTTTCACAAATCAAATCTTATAATACCTGCCCTTATCAATACAAGCTGGGAAATATTATCAAGTTGCCCATAAAAGAAACTCATTATTTCAGTTTTGGTAATACGATGCATAATACTTTGCAAGAATTTTATAAACGAATACAAATATTAAACAGCGCGCGACAAAACAGTTTGTTTGATTCGGTAGGGACAAGTCGCGAGATGTCTCCGTCTAATAATATTAATATACCAGATTTAAAAGAATTATTATCTATTTACGAAGAAAAATGGCTAGATGAATGGTATTTAAACAAACAGCAACGTGAAAAATATTTTGCTGATGGTAAAAAAATGTTAACAGAATTTTATAATAGCCAAAAAAACAGCTGGACGATTCCTATAGTTTTAGAAGGGGGATTTAAAATAAAGATAAAAAATTATTTAATAAACGGGCGGATTGATAGAATAGATAAATTAGAAAAAGGCACCCTACACATTATTGATTACAAAACAGGAGCCAGCAAAGAAACCGCAGTTGGTGATGAAAAAGATCAGTTGCTGTTATATCAATTAGCTGTTTCTAGCTTGCCACAATATACTAATATTGGCTTACCGGAAAAATTAACTCTTTATTATCTAAAAGACAATTTACAAACTAATTTTATAGGCAAAGACAAAGAAATAGAAAAATTGCAGAATAAAATAGCAACTACTATTGATAAAATTCAAGCAAAAGATTTTATGCCTACTCCAGAAAAATTTACTTGTAAGAATTGCCATTTTAAAGATATTTGCGAATCTAGAATGTAAAATTAAAGACCCCTATGCAAAATTTAGCCGAGATTTTCAAAAAACACAAAAACACTTCTCCTTTATGGCGAGGGGTTAATGCCTCTTTGATTGTAGAAGAAGCAAACAAAATATTAATAGAACTATTCGGCAAAGAAGCGTTAAAATATGCTAACGCTGTTTATTGTAAAAATAATATTTTAACCTTTGCCTGCCTTAGCTCTACTTTTGCTCAAGAAATAAAACTAAATAAAAATTTAATCATACTCAAAATAAACAAAAAATTTGGTTTAAACACTATTTTAAATATAAAATATTTGGCTTAAATTAGCCACGTCTTGCCAAAAATAGTAAAAAAGTATACTATTAAGGTTATAAAGTTATATAATTTTTAAGGTTTATAAGATTTTTTGCATTATTTTATAACTTTTAACTTTAAATTACAAATTATGACCCTTCGCCAATACTTAATACTGATGACCATAGGGACTACCTTGTGTTGGCTAGCATGGTTTTTTGTTGTCAGTAGTGTCAACCCACTAGAAACAGGCTTTTGGGGTATAGCTTTCTTTTATATTAGTCTTTTTCTGGCTTTTACAGGAACATTTTCTGTTATCGGTTTTTTGATTCGCCATCATTTTGTTAAAAATGATATGATAATTTTTCATCATGTTAGACATACCTTTAGACAAGGAATTCTTGTTTCTTCTTTGTTTATAATTGCTTTAATATTGTTGCAACAAAAATTATTAACTTGGTGGAATGGTATAATTTTAGTTATTTTATTCGTAATTTTAGAAAGTATAATTTTTGCCAACAGAAAATACAAAAACTATGTTTGATAAATTTTTTAATAAATTTAGGAAAGATTTAAGTATTGATTTAGGTACGGCAAATACTTTGGTTTACGTCAAAGGACGCGGTATTGTTATTAATGAACCAAGCGTGGTCGCGGTAAATACTAGAACCGAACAAATTTTAGCAGTTGGCAGCGAAGCCAAAGAAATGTTGGGAAAAACCCCGCCACACATAGTTACCACCAGACCGTTGGTCAATGGAATCATTTCTGATTTTGAGATAACAGAAAAGATGTTGCGTTATTTTATAGACAAAGTACGAGAAGAAAGCTCTACTTTTCTCTCTCGCCCACGAGTAATAATCGGCGCTCCCCTAGACATAACAGAGGTAGAACGAAAAGCTGTCCAAGATGCCGCCTTAAACGCTGGAGCCAAAGAGGTATGGATAATAGAAGAGCCCATGGCAGCTGCCATTGGGGCTAGGATGCCTATTCGTGAGCCAGTTGGTAATTTTATAGTAGAAATTGGCGGAGGCACCTGTGAGATAGCAGTAATTTCTTTAAGCGGAATAGTAACTTGGCGGTCGTTACCAATTGCTGGTGACGAATTAAATCGCAACATTATTCAATATGCTCGCGATGTCTTTAATTTACTGTTAGGAGAAAAACAAGCAGAAGAAATAAAAATAAAAATTGGTTCGGCTATAGAGCAAAAAGAACACAAACAATTTCCCATGCGTGGACGAGATTTGATTTCCGGCTTGCCAAAAGAAATAATGATAAATGACACGCAAGTACGTGAAGCTATTAGTAAATCTTTAAAAATTATAGTTGACAACATCAAGCAAACTTTGGAAATAACCCCGCCAGAATTAGTAGCCGATATCCACGAGCGGGGTATTCTAGTATCTGGTGGCGGCGCCTTGTTGCGTGACATAGATGAATTAATCGCCAAAACCACTCAAATTCCAGTTCGCATAGCCGACGATCCATTAACATCTGTTGTTAGGGGCGGAGGAATATTGTTAGATGAACCAGAGTTATTGCAAGAAATTATAATTAAACCGGATGATAAAACAATATTTAATTAAAAAATTAACGCAGTTACTTTAACATAAGTGTTAATTTAATCTATGGTGGCAACTAATTTAAAAATTAAAAGAAAGATCATTTTATTCCTAGGAGCAATTATAATGCTCATTTTTTTTCATTACTTGGGCTGGCTGGGTTGGCTGGAAAAAACAACCCGTAATTTATTTATACCAATTTCAAAAACAACCCTGGAATGGCGAATCGTTATGAGTGATAAATATAACTCTTTTAAAAAAAGACAGGATTTAAGCAATTTATATTCTCAATGTTTAGAAAAGAACAAAACAGTAGATGAACAAAAAAGTAAAATTTCTGTTCTTTTGGAAGAAAACGATAAATTAAAAAAAATAGTCAATTGGCAAAGTAAAACAAAATTATCAATTGTCAGCGCCAAAGTTGTCGGTAAGGGGGCGAATGAATTAGAAAAGACAATCATTATTGATATTGATGAAAAACAACAAATAAAAATCGGCCAACCAGTAATTGTTGGCGAGGGTATTTTGATAGGCAAAATAATTAAAATAGAAAATGGCGCTTCGATAGTTAGGCTTATAAATGATAACAAAAGCAAGGTAGTGGCCACTATTTTAAACAAAGATAAAAGTTTGGGGGTTGTTGAAGGCGGTTATGGTTTAAGCGTCAGGATGAACTTTATTCCTCGCAACGAGACAATACTAATAGGCGATCAGGTAATAACCTCTGGTTTGGAAGAAAATATACCGCGTGGATTAGTTATAGGCGAAGTTGTGGTGGCTGAAAACGAATCCTATCAACCTTTTCAACAAGCCATTTTAACGCCAGCCACAGACTTGTCCAAAATCACTGTCGTTAGCGTTATCTTATCTAGCAAATAACACAAAATCATTTTAACAGATGTATGTTTTTTAAATATTGCCGGTCGCTACTATTAATAATAAGTTTATTTTTAGTTCATCTGGTTGCTATCAATTTTTTACCCGTGCCAATTAATAAAATTAATTTAATATTTTTATTTCTTCTTTGGCAAATAATTTATAAAAATAAACTACTTATTGGATACTCTTTGATTTTTGCCTCCTTGTTAGAATTATTTAGCAGTACACCTTTTGGCGTAAATCTCGTAATTTATCCCGCTAGTTTATTGATCATATACTGGTTTTCGAAAAATATCCTTACCAACCGGTCGTTTTTTACCATTATTATTATCACCGCTCTGGGTACGGTTATTTTCAAATTAATTTTTTATTTTTCTCTTGTAATTTTAAATATTTTTATCCCTTCTTTATTTGCTTTAAATCAAGAAATCTTTATATTAGCCGGCTGGGAAGTCTTGTTTAACAGCCTTTTTTCCGCGATAATTTATTTGATAAATTACAATATCTTAAAAAATTTAAACCCCACATTTCTTAAAATAAACAAAAGGTTTTGAATCGTATTATGGCAAGCAATAAAGGTCTATTTGAAATTCAAAAAGAAGATATCTCTGACAGTGATTTAAACGGTAAATATAATCTAACTTGGGTAGAGGAGTCTTTTACCATATCAGATAATAATAAAAAACAAAAAATCGGTAATAGTTACTTAGGTACTAGTATTAAAAAGAAAAAAATTGTTATTTTAGCTTTTTTTATTTTTATTTGCGTAATGATAATTTTGGGAAGACTGATATATTTACAAATTATTAAAGGAAATTTTTATTATACTTTAGCAGAAAATAATCGCATCCGTTTAAATCCCATTGCGGCTGAAAGAGGAATTATTTATGACCGTAACCATAAAAGTTTGTTACAAAACGTACCAAATTTTTCTTTAAATCTGATACCGCAAAATCTACCAACCGATGAAAACAAAAGACAAGAAATTATCAAACAAGTAGTGGCCGCCGGTAATATAGAAGAAAAACAGATCTACGAATTATTAAACAAATACGGTTCGTACAGTTACGCTTCGTTAATATTAAAAGAAAACCTTGATTACGACTCTGCTCTTAAGCTATATATCAAAAACGCTGAATTACCAGGAATAACTATTTCCAAAGGTAGTAAAAGAAAATATTTAATAAGCAACAACGGAACAAGCACTTTAAGTTTGTCGCATATTTTAGGTTATGTTAGTAAACTCAATGAACAAGAATACGCTGATTTAAAAAATAACGGTTATTTATTGTTTGACAATATTGGTAAAACTGGTTTAGAAAAAATATATGAAAAAGAATTGCGTGGAATATATGGCCAACAAAAAATAGAAGTAGACGCTAAAGGTAGAGAAACAAATATATTAGCCGAGGATAGCCCCATACCAGGAAATAATTTAATTTTAAGTTTAGATTTAGAAGCGCAAACAAAAATGGAACAGTTGATAAAAGAAGCTCTGAATAAAAAAAATAAACAACGAGCCGCGGCCATAGCTTTAAACCCGCAAGATGGTTCTATCTTAGCTCTTGTTTCTTGGCCTGCTTTTGACAACAATGATTTTGCCGGTGGTATTGAACAAAAAAAATATGAGGATTATTTAAATGATATAGACAACCCTTTATTTAACCGTGCAATTAGCGGTACTTACCCTTCTGGATCCACTATTAAATTAATTTTAGTAGCTGCTGCTTTGCAAGAAAAAATAATAACACCACAAACTGTTTTTCTTAGTGTCGGCGGTTTAAGTGTGGGGACATGGTTTTTTAAAGATTGGCAAGCTGGCGGCCACGGTATTACTAACGCGACCAAAGCAATAGCCTGGTCGGTAAACACCTTTTTTTATTATATTGGCGGCGGCTATGAAAATTTTGTCGGCTTGGGTGTAGATAAAATAAGCCAATACATGCGCTATTTTAATTTAGCTAAAAAAACCGGCATTGATTTACCAGGAGAAGAAACTGGGTTTATACCTAGTAAAACTTGGAAAGAAAATGTTAAAAAAGAACAATGGTACGTAGGTGATACTTATAATCTTTCTATCGGCCAAGGCGATCTTTTGGTAACCCCTTTGCAAGTAGCAGCTTGGACATCAACAATCGCTAATAATGGAAAAAATATTCAACCCCATTTGGTGGAAAAAATTGAAAATTCTCTTAATTTAAAAACAACAAAAATTAAATACAACGAAACAACTGTCCCTATAGACTATAAAAATATTTTTGTTGTCCAACAAGGAATGCGGGAATGCGTCACTGGTGGCAGTTGTCAACAATTACAATATTTACCTTTTGCCAGCGCTGGCAAAACAGGTACGGCGCAGTGGAATAACAATAATAAACAAAATCATGCTTGGTTTACTGCTTTTGCCCCTTTTAATAATCCGCAAATAGTAGTAACTGTTCTAGTAGAAGAAGGAGAAGAGGGGGCTAGCGTCGCCATGCCTGTTGCTTATGAATTTCTAAAATGGTGGGGAGAAAAATATAAAATTAAATAATTGACATTTAAAAAAACCATGGTATACTAATTGGCATAAGAAAAGAAAAAAACTAGAAAATTATTTGTGGCTAATATCTGTTAAATTTTTTTGGATATCTTTTTTATATTATTAATATTTATTTTTATGTCCGATGACAAAGTACAGTATCTTACTCCCAATGGCTATGAAAAAATCAAAGCTGAATACGACGAGCTGAAAAACAATAAAATACCAGAAATCGCCAACAAAATAGATGAGGCCAAACAACAAGGCGATTTGTCAGAAAACGCGGAATATCATCAAGCCAAAGAAGAAATGGCTTGGGCTCAGGGCAGATTAATAGAATTAGACTATATTTTAAATAACGCGCAAGTCTTTAAAACCTCAAATAATAACAAAAACGCGGTCGTCGTGGGTTGTACTGTCAAATTTAAGAACAAAAATAAGCAAATTAAAGAATATACTATAGTTGGTCCACAAGAAGCGGACCCAATCAAAGGTAGAATTTCAAATGAATCACCGTTGGGCGAATCATTTCTCGGACAAAAAGTAGGTGACGTAATAAAGGTAAATACCCCGCTCGGAGAACAAATTTACGAAATTTTAGAAATAAATTAATTTAACAAACTACGTGCTAGCCCCCATAATTTACTTTATGGGGGTTTTTGACGAAAGAGACAAATTAGGCTATAATTGCATATGATAATCGAAAATAAAGAACGATAAACCCTAACTAGGCAATTTTTTGGGGTTAACACCATTTATAATTAATAATAAAATTTTTATGACAACCCTAGATGAAGAACAGGTGCGACAAGAAAAAATTAAAAATTTTTTGTCAGCAGGCATATATCCTTACCCAGCGAAAAGCAATCGCTTACAAACTACTGCCGAAGCTTTAAAAATAGGCGAAAATCAGTCTGTTGTTTTAGTTGGCCGGCTAATATCAAAAAGAGAGATGGGGAAACTTTGTTTTAGTCATCTTAAAGATCAATTTGGAAAAATACAGTTAGCTTTTTCAGAAAAAGAATTAGGTAAAGACAAATTTAAATTTTTTATCAAAAATTTTGATGTCGGTGATTTCGTTCAAGTCAGCGGAAATATCTTTGTAACTCATAAAGGCGAGACCTCTGTTTTGACAAAAGAATATAATATCTTAACAAAAACGTGTTTGCCATTACCAGAAAAATTTCATGGCTTGTCTGACATAGAAATCCGTTACCGCCAACGTTATTTGGATTTATTAGCTAACGAGGAAAGCCTTAAAATAGCCTACTTGCGCAGTAATTTAATCAAAGAAATCAGAAAATATTTTGATTGCAAAAATTTTTATGAAGTAGAAACACCGATATTACAAACCCTATATGGGGGCGCTTTAGCCAAGCCTTTTGTTACCCATCACAATGCTTTGGATATCACATTATACCTACGTATCGCCCCAGAATTATATTTAAAACGTTTAATAGTTGGCGGCTTTGAAAAAGTTTATGAAATTGCTCGTTGTTTTAGAAATGAAGGAATAGACAATAATCATAACCCCGAATTTACCCAAATTGAATTTTATTGGGCATACGCTAATTACAACGATTTAATGAATTTCGTAGAAGACTTTTTACCAGCTATTATCAAAGCCGTTGATTTACCTCTTAAATTTAAAGTTGGCGACAAAGAAGTTGATTTTACGCCACCTTACCCACGCATAACAATGCGTGAGATAATTAAAAAATACGCCAAAATAGACATAGAAGATTTTCCTGATCAGGAATCTATCTACCAAAAAGCACTCGGGCTTCATATCGAAGGTGTTCTAAAAAATGATGGTCGGGGGAAAATAATTGATGAAATTTACAAAACTTACGCTCGTCCGCATATTGTTAATCCAATTTTCATGATCGATCATCCAGTAGAACTTTCGCCACTTGCCAAACAAAGGCAGGACGACCCTCGATACGTAGAACGAGTGCAATTGTTATGTGTTGGTGGCAACGAACTATGTAATGGTTTTTCAGAATTAAACGATCCTATTGAGCAAGAAAATCGTTTTAAAGAACAAGAAAGGTTGCAAGAAGCTGGCGACGATGAAAGCATGCCGTATGATGAAGATTTTGTTACTGCTTTAAAGCATGGAATGCCACCAACCGCTGGATTGGGTATGGGTATAGATAGGCTAGTAAAATTGCTAACAGATTCAGAAAATTTAAAAGAAGTTATTTTATTTCCAACATTAAAACCAAATTGATACATGAAGAAAGTAATTGTTTTCGGGACATTTGATATTTTACACCCCGGCCATATCCACATGTTAAAAGAAGCTAGGGAGTATGGTGATTTTTTGATAGTTGTAGTAGCGCGCGACGACATAGTTTGTGAAATTAAAGGTAAGAAACCAACAAACAACGAGGATAAACGATTTGAAAATATACAAAAAACTAATCTCGCGGATAAGGTCAGGCTAGGCTGTCTAGATGATAAATATAAAGCGATCGCCGAAGAAAAACCAAATGTTATAGCTTTGGGTTACGACCAAAGGGCTTTTGTTGACAAACTCAGCGAGGTTGTTGAAGATGAAGTACAGATAGTAAAGCTAAGTCCATACCTGCCAGAAAAATATAAAAGTTCTAAATTAAACCAATCTTAGGTCTGTAAAATTTATGAAAAAAATTCTGATCGCCACGACTAACCTAGGAAAATTTCAAGAAATAGCCAGCGAACTGTCTGATTTACCTTTTACTTTTTTATCATTAAACGAGCTTGATAAAAAAATTGCTACTCCACCAGAAGACGAGCCTACTATAGAAGGTAATGCTGTTTTAAAAGCTAAATATTACGGTAAAAAAACAGGTCTTTTAACTATTGCTGATGATGGTGGTCTTTTTATTAAGGCGCTAAACAATTGGCCAGGAGTAATTACAGCTCGCGTAGCTAAAAATGATACTGAAAGAAAAAAAATAGTTCTTAAAAAAATGAAAATGAAAAAAAATAGAACCGCGATTTTTAAAGCAGTTTTGGCAGCTTACGACCCACAAAACGATAACCTATTTATTGCCAGCGGAGAAACTAAAGGAACTATTTTAACAAAATCAGTTAAAAAAATAAAAACCGGCTTTGCTTATGATCCTATCTTTTACGTAACTAGCGCTAAAAAAGCTTATGCCGAAATGACACTACCAGAAAAAAATAAATTAAGTCATCGTGGTAAAGCTTTGATAAAAATCAAACTTTTTTTAATAAAACAACACAGTTTTAGACAATTATTGGTTTCCATTGCTATTATTGTAAAAGATAGAAAAATGCTTATGACTTTACGGCGTGATCATAGACCAGAGTTTGATAAAAAATGGGAATTTCCTGGCGGGGGAGTAGATAATGGCGAAAATTTAGAACAAGCTTTAAGAAGAGAGGTAAGAGAAGAAACTGGCTATAATATAAAAATTTTAGAAAAGCTCCCGGACCCCTGGACCGCTATAAGTAAAAAGGGGGATTACCAGGTTTTTGTGTTTATTTATATTTGCAAAGTAACGAGTGGTAAATTTAAAACTTCTGACACAGAAACTATCGACCATGGATGGTTCACTGTTTCACAAGCCCTTAAAAAAAATCTAATGCCCTTGAACAAAAAAAGTATTCAAAGCAAAGATACAATGAAAATTTTAAAAAAATACATTAAACATAAATAACTAAATTATATGCTTGATATTAAATTTATTAGAGAAAATAAAGACGCCGTATTACTAAATTGTAAAAATAGGAAAATCAAGGTGGATTTGGATACTCTTTTGGAAGCAGACGACGAACGAAAAAAATTAGTCCAAAAAATAGACGACTTACGGGCCGCACGCAAACAAAAATCAAAACAAAAACCTAACGAAGATGATATTAAGCTGGTAAGAAAATTAGGAGATGAAATTCAACAATTAGAAAAATTGCTTTTAAAAAAAGAAGATGAGGTAAAGGAATTGTTATACCAAGTGCCAAACATGACTCATCCAGAAAGCCCGATTGGGGATGAAGAAAATTTTAAAACGATTTACACCAATAAAGAATCAACCCTATTTTCCTTTGTTCCAAAAGACCACGAACAATTAATGACAGCACTTGATTTGATAGACTTTGAGCGCGGAGCAAAAGTAGCGGGAGCAAAATTTTACTTTTTTAAAAACCAGATGGTAAGGCTTAATCAGGCATTAATCAACTACGGTTTAGATATTGCCGCTAAATACGATTATAAATTAATGGAAACGCCCGATTTAGCCAATCAAACCACCATGAGTGGCAGTGGCTTTAACCCGCGTGGTGAAGAAAAACAAACATATGAAATTAAAAGTGACAACCTTGATTTAATCGGCACGGCTGAAATAAATATTTTAGGCTATCACGCTGACGAAATTTTGGACTTTAAAAATGGCGCGAAAAAATATGTTGCTTTATCTCATTGTTTTCGCAAAGAAGCTGGTGCCTATGGTAAAGCCAGTAAAGGCCTATATCGAGTCCATCAATTTACTAAACTGGAAATGTTTATCTTTTGTCGGCCAGAAGAAAGCGAAAAATTTCATCAGGAATTGTTAGCTATTGAAAAAGAAATAGCTGATGGTTTAGGCTTCCCATACAAGGTAATTGATATTGCTACTGGTGATTTAGGCGGACCTGCGTACAGAAAATATGATTTGGAGGCATATATGACTATGAAAGGAGATGAAAAAAAACAAGGTGATTACGGAGAAATTACTAGTGCCAGTAACTGTACCGACTATCAGGCACGACGACTAAATATAAAATACAAAGACGAACAACAGAACACAAAATTTGTTCATACCTTAAATGGCACAGCTATAGTTTTGAGCCGTTTCCCAATAGCAATTATAGAAAACAATCAACAGGCTGATGGTAGTATTCTGGTGCCGGAAGTTTTACAAAAATACTGCGGATTTGATGTAATAAAAAAATAAATATAAATTTTTCACTTAATAGCTTATTTACTATTAATTTTTATGTTAACTTGGCTAGAAATCTCCAAGCAAGCTATAGAACACAACATCAAACAATTCCGGAAATTAGTTGGCGCTAACGTTCTTCTAATGCCGGTCATAAAGTCCAACGCCTATGGGCATGGATTTTTTGAAATTGCCAAAATTTGTAATAAAAATAAAGAAGTAGACCGAATTTGCGTAGTCTGTGATGATGAAGCGAACCAACTTTTTTCTCTTAAAGAAAATTTGAAAAAACCAGTGTTAATTTTAAGTTTCTACGAATTAAATGAAAATAAAATATTAAAGTTAGCCAAAAATAACGTAATTTTTCCTCTTTATAACGAAAAACAGCTAAATTTTTTAAATCAGGTGGGGGAGATGTTGGGAAAAAAAATAAAAGTTCATCTTAAAATTGATATTGGCACTTCTCGGATAGGCGTTTTGCCAAAAAATATTTTAAACTTCACCAGTAAAATATATAAAAATAAATTTATTGAGGTCGAAGGAATATTCGGCCATTTTGCTTCCATAGAAGAGAATGGGGGAGCGTATACAAAAATTCAATTAAAACTATTTAATGACATTGTTCAAAAAATAGAATCGACCGGAATTAAAATTAAATATAAACACACTACTTGTTCCGCGGCCATGATATTGTTTAAAAATAGCTATTTTAACACCGTTAGATTTGGACTTAGCCTATACGGGCTTCACCCTTCTTCTAAAACTATCAAAAAAATCAATCTCCAGCCAGCTTTATCATGGTTTACTACTATTATTCACCTAAAAACAGTGCCCAAGGGCACAAAAGTAGGCTATGGTTGCACTTATACAACTAAAAAGCAAACCAAAATTGCCACCCTGCCGATTGGTTACTGGGATGGGTACGATCGTGGATTTTCTAACAATGCTCATGTGATTATAAACGGCCTTAAATGTCCTATAATAGGTCGTATAAGCATGAATTTAACAACAGTTGATGTTTCTAGTGTTAATAATATAGAAATAGGCGACAGGGTAATTTTAATTGGCCAAAGTAAAAAAAATCAAATTACCGCCGATGAACTGGCAAAAAATATCAATACCATAAATTACGAAATAACAACCAGAATCAATCCTCTTTTACCAAGATTGGTAATATGATTTCTTTATGCGCCGTTTTCAATCCACTAATGCTTTTAATAAATACCGCCCTTACCAAAATCCATGGCAACGTTTTTGCAATTTTTGGAAAAAAAGAAAAAACAAAAAAATTCCCGTTGTCAGAATAATAGAAACTAACAAATTTGGCGGTAATCCGTATAAAAAAAAGGAGGATACAAAAAGAAGACTTAGTATTGGCGGAAAGATATTTTTTTTATGTGCTATCACTACTGCTTGGTTAGGGCTTTTAATGTATCTACCTTATTTCCAAATCAAACAAATTAAATACACTGGCTTAGAAAATATTTCCAAAAATGAATTAGACTCCTATTTAAATGATAATTTTTTTAAATATAGCCGTGTTATACCTTGGAAAAACTACTTTTTAATCAACAACGATAAAATAGCAAAAAAAATAGAAAATGATTTTCCGGTCTTAAAAATAGAGGTAAAAAAATGTTTCCCCAATAAAATAGAAATAACTTTAATAGAAAAAATTTCTACGCTTATTTATGATAACGGAAGTAACTATTATTTATTAGATAGTGGGGGAAACGTGATAAAATTTTTAACCAATGTAAGCGCCAGCGAATTTAGAATCATTGAAATTGCTGTTTCTAGTACCAAACCAACAACAACTAATTTTGCCGCCAATCTGGCATCTAGTACCACTTCAACCAACAAAATAGTAACTTCTTCGTACCACGTGCCAGATTACCAAAAAATTCAAAAACAATTTGGCAAATATCCTTTATTATACGATAAAAGAAATTTAACTATTACCGGCAATCAATTAAATAATGTTGTGCCAACTATCCATGTAGCTAGTATATTAGATTGGAACAAACAATTGCCAGAAAAGGGGATAGCCCAACCGCTGTATTATGTTTTAGAAAATATTGGCGCTGGCATAGAAATTGAAACTAATAAACAATGGAATATCTTTTTTCAGCCAAATATTGATTTAACTACTCAGCTGAATCGTTTAAGAATAATTTTAAAGGATAATAAACCGTGGCAATACATTGATCTAAGACATGGAGAAAGAGTTTATTGGAAATAAAAAGGGGATAAGTATATTTGACCTATTTCATTGATATTATATAATATAGTTAATGTCGTATAAGATAGATTAAGCGACATAGTATGGTTCTTTTTTATCAAAAAATATACTCTTACTAATAGCTAACCATACTGTGTCGCTTAATCTGCCCACGTAAAGCGACATTTTTTAAAATGTCGCTTTACGTGGGCTATGTGAGCTACAATATATCTTTTATCAATGTGGAAAATATTATGCACAAATCAAACCAGCCTATTACTTACCATATTCCTAATTTTTTGGATTTTTGTGAAGTGGAAAAGGGTTTGAGTCCAGTTACCACCAAAAACTATCATAATTTCTTAAAGGTGTTCATTAACTGGCTAAAAGAGCAAAAAAAATCGCTTTTAAGGCCTCATGAACTCACTCCAGAGCATATCTGGCAGTACCGGCTATATTTATCGCGTAAAAACGATTTAAAAGGCAAATACATCAAAAAAACCACTCAAAACTACTATCTAATAGCTTTGCGCAACATGCTAAACTATTTTGCTGAAAAAGATATCATTTCTTTGCCTTCGGACAAAATTAAATTACCTAAAATAACTGACAAAGATAAAAAAATAAAATTCTTACGTTTTGATCAATTAGAAAAATTAATGTCTATGCCAGACACTTCTAAGACCGAGGGTTTGCGTGATCGGGCGATTTTAGAAATCCTCTTCTCTACTGGTATGCGAGTTTCCGAACTTACGTCGCTTAATATTAGATCATTTAATATTGAAAATTTAGAAAAAAATAATTTTATTGAACAAGAATTAAGTATTAGTGGCAAAGGTGGTTCTACTAGAACTATCTATTTTTCCGCAAGTGCTTTAAAGTGGTTGGCACAATACCTTAAAACCAGAAAAGACATGAACACTCCTCTATTTATCAACTATAAAAAAGACAAAGACGATGATGAACATCGCCTTACTCCGCGCTCTGTTGAACGGATTGTCAGAAAATATGCCGTTATGGCAGGGCTGCCTGTTGATGCCACTCCGCACACACTTCGCCATAGTTTTGCCACTGATTTATTAGAACACGGCGCGGACGTGCGCTCGGTGCAAGAGCTATTGGGACACAAAAACATCGTTACCACGCAAATTTAT
The DNA here is from genome assembly GCA_964482695.1 of uncultured Gammaproteobacteria bacterium. Classification (GTDB taxonomy): domain Bacteria; phylum Patescibacteriota; class Patescibacteriia; order Magasanikbacterales; family GWA2-37-8; genus CAYZYP01. Next base: position 105,567 of record CAYZYP010000002.1, read on the forward strand.
ACTCATGTTACCAATCCTCACTTAAAAGATATTCATAAACGATTTCATAGTGGAACATAAAAATAAACCCCATATATATGGGGTTTATTTTTAAAATTTTAAACTCGCTTCTATTATTAAATCCAACATCTTATTAAAACTAATTCCCATTTTTCCAGCTGCTTCTGGCAGTAAACTAACCGCCGTCATACCGGGAATAGTATTAGTTTCTATCACATAAAAATTACCATCATCAGCCACAAAAATATCTGTTCTAGACATCCCTCTGCAACCCAAAACTTGGTGCGCCTTAACCGCGATAACTTGCAATTTTTTATTTACAGTTGGCGAAAAATCGGCTGGACAAATATGGGTAGAACCGCCTTCGTCGTATTTTGACTTATAATCATAAAATTTACCTTTATTGGCGATTATTCTTGTTGGCGGCAAGGCAAAAGGAATGCCGTTTTTTTCTAACACGCCACAAGTCGCTTCTTTGCCTTTAACAAACTTCTGCGCCATTAGATAAGAAAAATTTTTAAATGTACTTTCTATTATTTTAACCATTTCTTTTTCCGTGTTAACTATAGAAACCCCCACAGCCGAACCTTGATCAACTGGCTTAATAACAACTGGAAAACCAATTTTCTTAATAATTTCTTTAATTAATTGTTTTTTATCTTTTAGCCACTCTATTTTTTGAAAATCTATAAAATCCGGGGTTAACAAACCGTGCGCTCGATATATTTCCGCGGTTTTGGCTTTATTCATGGCCAAAGCGCTGGCTAACACTCTGGAGCCAGTATAAGGCACGTTTAAACACTCTAGTAAGCCTTGTAAGCAACCGTCTTCGCCGTAAGTGCCGTGCAAAGCAATAAAAATTAAATCTAATTTTGTAGCGCTTAAATTATAATTATCTTGGCTTGTTGTGATGGAAAAACTTTCTTGCTGTTTTTTGTCGCCGTACTTAATTGATTTTAAATCTCCACTATTAAGCAAAATCATTTTACCGTCTTTGGACATCTCTATTGGAATAATTTCATATTTCTGATTATCTAAATTTTCTGTTACCGCTCTACCGGTAATTAAAGAAATCTCTCGTTCTGCCGAAGGACCGCCCATCAATACGCCAATACGTAATTTTTGTTTAGACATATTTTTTCTATATAAACCCTTCCCTGTGACAAAGACCACAGGGTATATAAACTCCTCGGCTCGGAAAAGCAAACTCGTTTGCTTTTCACTCGCCTGCGTCGCTTATCAACTAAACAGATAATTTTATTTCAAATATCCCAATGGATCTACCGGTATGCCACTCGCGCGCACTTCAAAGTGTAAATGCGGACCAGTGACAAACGGCCCGGCGCCAACCGTGCCTGGCGTGCCACCGGAATAACCAATAATATCTCCTGTATTTACATACTGATCAGCGCTAACAGTAATTTTGCTTAAGTGGCCATAAAGAGTGGACAAATTACCAGTGTGTACGATTAAAACATAAGCATAGCAAGAAGCAGCGGAACATGTTCTGGCGCGCGCTATATAGCCAGAAGCGGCCGCTTGAATAGGCGTACCTTGAGAAGCGCGCAAATCCATACCACTATGCTCAAAAACATAGCGATAGGGGTAATCCGGATCGTGAAAATAAGAGGTAATATAATGACTTGGTGTTGGCCAAATTAAAGTGGTTGGACCACTAGTAGAATATTTGTCTTTTTCCGCTAATTTTTTTTGTACTTCTCTTTCATAACTACGCACTTCGTTTTCTATAGCCTGATACTGTTGCCTTAAACTGCTGACCAAAGTTTTGTATTGCCATTCCGAAGAAACGGTTTGAGTTAATAAATTTTCTTTAACATTGGTCTGATCGGATAAATTCAATCTTTTTTGTTCTAAATCTGTTTTTAATTTTTCATAATCAGCTTTAATTTTGTCTTGCTCGGTTTTTTTGGTTTCTAAATCTGTTTTTGCCAAACGCAAACTTTTTAAAGAACGCCCCAAATCTTGTTGCAAAGTTTCTAACTGCTGAACTTCGGTATAAAAATCAGAAAAAGTATTGTTAGTTAACATGACTGTTAAATAATTTTTATTCTGTTCGCGGTTAAGATCGCGAATCATTTTAGTAATAATTGTTTTTTGACGTTCAATCACTGTTTCTTTTTCTTTAATACTTAATTTTAAAGAATCAATTTCTAATTGTGTTTTTTTAATTTTTTCTTCTGTTAACAAAATATCTGTTTTAATTTTATCTATATGGTCGCCTAAAATACTTAGTTGGTTTCTTAACGAAGTAGCTTCTAATTGCTTTTGTTTAATGCTTTGGTTGTATTTATTAATAGTGTCTTCTAGTTGTTTAATTTTATCTTTTTTTTCGTCTATTTTTTTATTTAAATCGGTAATTTCATCCGCAGTAGTTGTAGCTGTGGCTGATAAAGGATTAAATACAAAAAAACATTGGGTAAGTAATGTAAAAATTATAACTAGGCTGATAATTTTTGAAAATTTTCGCATAAGTTTTATAATTTTTATAATTTGTTGATAATATCTTTTTTTGGAGTTTGCGAGGCAAAATTGCACGGCTCCCCGACTCAGTCGGGGAAATTTTGTCGAGCACTTAAGTCAATTTTGTCGCTGGACAAAATTGACGTGTCTAAAAAAAGATGTTATCAACAAATATTAAATTTTTTAACTGCTGATTTTATTCTTCGTAAACTTTCTTCTTTGCCAAGAACATCGGCTATTTCAAATGGCCCGGGAGATTTTTCTAAACCAGACAAAATTACTCTAAATGGCCACAAAACACTGCCATTATTATAGCCATTTTCTTTTACCCACTCCCCTATTCGTTTTTTTAGGATATCTTTGTTCCATTCTTTTTCACTAAAACTATCTAGTAAATTTTCTAAAGCTGGTAAAATTTCCTTTAATTCGTTAGCAGAACTTTTTTTCCAAATCAATAATTCTGGCTGATAATCCGGCAATTTAAATATAAACTCTATCGCGCTCGGCAATTCGGATAAAATCGCTATCCGTTCTCTTTCCAAAGACACTGCTTTGGTTAACAATTCACTTTTTTCAGCTATTTTTTCTAACCATGGCCAAGCTTTTTCTACCAATTCGCTATCACTCAACTTCTTGATATATTGTTTATTATACCACGCTAGCTTATCCATGTTAAATATCGCACCAGCTTTGCCCACTTTTTCCAAATCAAACTCACTCACCAGCTCTTTTAAAGTAAACAATTCCCTATCATCACCGGGATTCCAACCTAAAAAGGCGACAAAATTAATTAACGCTTCTGGCAAATAACCTTTTTTAATATAATCTTCTACCGCCACATCGCCTTGACGCTTGCTTAACTTTGATTTATCTGAATTAAGTAGTAGTGGCAGGTGTGCCATTTGAGGAATTTCCCAACCAAAATATTTGTAAAGCTGAATATGTTTTGGCACGCTTGAAATCCATTCTTCACCGCGAATAATGTGTGATACTTCCATTAGATGATCGTCGACAACAACTGCAAGATGATAAGTTGGGTAACCATCCGATTTTAAAATAACTTGATCATCAATTAATTCATTTTTAATTTTTACTTCACCGCGAATCAGATCTTTAAAAATAGTTTCGCCGGTTTTTGGCATTTTCATTCGCACGACGTATTTTCCACCAGCAGAAATTCTTTTTTTAGCTTCTTCTAAATTTATTTCACGACAATGGCCATCATAGCCGGTAGGCAATTTTTTCTTTTGCTGGCGATCACGTAATTCTGTTAATCTTTCGGGAGTACAAAAACAATAATAGGCGTGGCCTTTTTCTAAAAGCTCGTTAACATATTTTTTATAAATATCTAATCGTTCTGATTGGATGTACGAACCGTTTTCCCCTTCTTGTATTGTTTGGCACTCCCCTGTTGACTCATAATCTAATTTTACTCCTTCATCTGGCATGATGCCTGCCCAATAAAGAGATTTTAAAATATTAGTAACACCATCAGCTACAAAACGTTCGCGATCGGTATCTTCAATTCGTAATAAAAACTTACCACCATTTTTTTTGGCGAATAAATATGAATACAGCGCGGTGCGCAGACCGCCTATGTGCAAGTAACCGGTTGGGCTGGGGGCAAAACGAGTTTTAATCATAAATGAATTAAAATCTAAATTCTAACATCGGAATGAGAATTTAGTTTGGTTTAGGATTTTATTATTAACAACAAAAACTTAAATGTCGCTTTAAAAATCCTCTCTGCTCTTTTTGGTTGTTTTATTAATCTATACATCCATTCTAACCCAATTTTACGTAGCCAGCAAGGCGCGCGTTTAACAAATCCGGAAATATAATCAAAAGCACCGCCAACACCCATAGCGATTTTAACGCTCGGCATTTTATTCAAATTCTCGTAAATCCATTTTTCTTGCTTATTGTGGCCAAAAGCGATAAATAAAATGTCTGGCTTAAAACTGTTTATCTTGTATAAAATTTTACTATTTTCCGCTTGATCATAAATTAGTTGTTGGCTGTTTTTATCTAAAACATAACTCGCGCCTTGGTCATAGCCAACAATTTTAAGTTTGGGAAATTGTTTTTGTAAATTTTCAACTGTTTTTTTAACAATTTCATCACTACCCGACCCTAACAAATACACCTCTCTCCCCTCTTTTTCCGCGATTTCACATATTTCCAGCATAAAATCAATGCCGGTAATTCGCTTACACCCAGAAACCAAAGCTAATCCAAACCCATCGCATAAATTTAGATCACCACTATTTAATACTTCCTTAAAATATTCATCTTTTCGCGCGTCTACCAGCATTTCCGGATTAGGTGTAAATATTTTATATTGCTTATCGGAATTTAAAAATTCAAGCACTTTATTTTTTGCTTCTATTATGTTTGGTTCACTTATTTTAACTCCCAAGTAACCCATATTTTAAACCATTAATTTTTCTGGCCCGCGAGTTCTTTAATATATAATCTATTAGACATTGACGCCAATTCTCCAGCTAAATACTGCTTATGTTTTATTCTTTCTATTAATTTTTCTTCTAAACCATGCATTTCTTTTAAACGTTTTTCAGTTAAACTAAACATTTTATCAAAATACCCTACTTTTTTTATTTCAAATAACGCTATCTCATCTTTTAATTTCGTTAATTTTTGATGTAAGACCTCAATTTCTCTTCTTAATCTATATACTTTACTCGTTATCTGATCAGAATTATAATCACCTGCTTTAACCTTTGCTATTACATCATCTTCTAAGGCGTATTCTGATTCTCTGTTTAATGGCGCCACACCCTCTATTCTTTCAAACGGCAAACCTGTTATTATTACCGTTTCATTTAAATCAGCTGGCAAACCTTCTGCTTGTTTAGTTTGAAAACCTTCATACATATAAAATATTTTTTAAATTAAATCTTAAATTATGTTATAATATTAACATATCTTGACAAAATTTAATAGCTTGTGATATTATCACTCTATTAGGTAGAGTGATAATATATGTACGATTTAAAATATGTACGAATTTACGAACTGCTACTAACTTACGAATTACGAACAAATAATTTTTAAATAAATCCGTAGTTCGTAAGTTCGTATTTGTTCGTATGTTCGTACATACATAAAATTATTAAATAATATCTAGTATGCTTCCCCAAAACTTCACCCACAAATCGCAAGAAATGATCCAAAACGCGGCGAAAATTGCGACCGAAAATGGACAGCCGCAAGTAGAGCCGCCTCATTTATTTTTTGCTTTAATAGAAGATCAAGAAAGCGTGGTCTATTCTCTGTTACAAAAAATTAATGCCAATATTATTGCCATTAAAGCCGAAGTGCAATCATTGATAGATAAATTACCAAAGCAAACTCCCCCACCAGAGTCTGGCATTATCGGCCAAATACTTTTGGGCCAGGCGATGCTATTTATCTTTCAATCCGGAGCCGGAGAAGCAAAAAAAATGAGCGATGAATATATCAGTGTTGAACATTTATTTTTGGCTTTTTTAATCAATAAAAATCCGATAAGCGACATTTTACGCAAATATAATATTAATTACGAAGAAACTCTAAAAGTTTTGGCGCAAGTGCGCGGTTCGCAAAAAGTAGATAGCCCGGAACCAGAGGGCAAATATAATGTTTTGGAAAAATATGGCCAAAATTTAACAGATATGGCTAGCAAAGAAAAATTGGATCCGGTAATTGGTCGTGATAATGAAATAAGACGAGTAATGCAAATTCTTTCTCGGCGTACTAAAAATAATCCCGTTTTAATTGGCGAACCTGGGGTCGGTAAAACCGCTATTGTTGAAGGTTTGGCGCAAAGAATCGTTAATGGCGATGTGCCAGAATCACTTAAAAATAAACAAGTAATAGTACTAGACATTGGTTCACTGCTTGCTGGCACAAAATTTCGCGGTGAATTTGAAGACCGTTTAAAAGCAGTGCTAAAAGAAATAGAAACCTCGGCAGGTAAAATAATCCTTTTTATAGACGAACTGCACACCATTGTTGGCGCTGGTGCCAGCGAGGGCTCGGTAGATGCTTCTAACATGCTTAAACCGGCCTTGGCGCGTGGCACATTGCGCACGATTGGCGCCACTACTATAAAAGAGTATCAAAAATATATAGAAAAGGACGCGGCTTTGGAACGCCGTTTCCAGCCAGTAATGGTGTGTGAACCCACAGACGAAGACACGATCGCTATTTTGCGTGGCATTAAAGAAAAATACGAGGTACACCATGGTGTGCGTATCACAGATTCGGCCATTTTAACTGCCGTGGAATTATCACAAAGATATATTACCGACCGTTTTCTGCCAGACAAAGCGATTGATTTAATAGACGAAGCAACATCCGCGTTACGATTACAAATAGATTCCATGCCAGATGAACTGGACACCATGAAGCGCGGAATAATTAAACTAGAAATAGAAAAACGCGCTCTTAAAAAAGAAGAGGACAAAGAAGCTAAAGAAAGATTATCTAAAGTAGAAAAAGAACTGGCTGATTTAAAAGAAAAAAGTTCTGAATTAGAAGTGCGTTGGAAAAATGAAAAAGAAGTTATCAGCCGTATTCATAATCACAAAAAAGAAATCGACCGCTTACGTCAACAAGCAGAAATAGAAGAACGTAAAGGCGACTTGCAAAAAGTAGCCGAAATTCGCTATGGCCGAATACCCTCTCTGGAAGCGGCCATCAGACAAGACGAGGAAAAATTAATTAGCCTGCAAAAAGACAAGGGCATTTTAAAGGAAGAGGTGTCAGAAGAAGATATCGCTAGCGTTGTTTCTCGTTGGACTGGTATTCCGGTAAATAAAATGTTAACCAAGGAAGCGGAAAAATTAGCTAAAATGGAAGGGATATTGGCCAAAAGAGTTGTCGGCCAAGAAAAAGCTGTTAAAGCGGTAAGCAATGCTATCCGCCGATCACGAGCAGGTGTCAGTGAACCAAACCGCCCGATTGGTTCTTTTATGTTTTTGGGTCCAACCGGTGTTGGTAAAACAGAATTAGCCAAATCTTTGGCCGAATTTATGTTTGACACCGAAGAAGCCTTGGTACGAGTTGATATGAGTGAATATATGGAAAAACATAGTGTTTCCAAAATCGTTGGTTCGCCCCCTGGTTATGTTGGTTACGAAGAAGGCGGCCAACTGACAGAAATCATCCGCCGCCGACCGTACGCTGTGGTTTTGTTTGATGAAATAGAAAAAGCTCATCCTGATGTTTTTAATATTTTATTGCAAATATTAGATGATGGCCGAATAACCGATGCCAAAGGACGCGTAGTTAACTTTAAAAACACCGTGGTTATCATGACCAGCAATCTGGGCAGTGAACTTATTTTGGATTACCACAAAAAAGGCGAATTTGGTTTTGATGATCATAAAAAGAAAAAACTGGCCAGTGATAAAATTATAGAAAACAAAATAATGGAGCAATTACGATCACACTTTAAACCGGAATTTTTAAATCGTGTTGATGAAATTATTATTTTCCAATCATTAATCGAAAAACAAATAGCGCAAATAGTAGAATTGCAATTAGCCAAAGTGCAAAATCGTTTGAATGAAAAGAAAATAAAATTAGATTTAAACGAGGAAACTAAAAAATATTTAGCCAAAAAAGGCTATGACCCGGACTTTGGCGCCAGGCCACTCAAACGTGTTATTCAAAATGAATTAATGGATGAACTGGCGCTTAAAATTATTGAAGGGAAAATTAAAGAAGGCGCGATTGTGAAAGTAAAAATAAATAAAGGAAAGATAGAAATAAACTAAAAAAAATTGTCCCGATTCAATCGGGACAATTTTTAATTATTTATTAATGCCTCACCAGTCTAACATCTCCATCGGCAGTTAGCTCTATCCTGTCCCCTGGCCTTATTAAATGACTGTCCTCATTAGCTTGGGCGGCCCGCACTTTAAACGCTCCTAACGCGTTTTTAAATGCCGGATGTTGTTCTTTAAACTTTTCCAAAATATCAGGATGTAATTTTAATAATTTGTCAACTGTGCCATAAAATGTGTCTCCGCGCTCCACTTTGCGACTTTCAATAATTCTTCGCGAATCCTTGGGTGTTTCTTCTTCTACCTCTATTTGTCCGGCTCTAGAGCGCCCAACAGGCGACAAATCACTGCCAACCTTTTTAGCCGCAGCTAATTGCTCTTGATAAATTGTTCGTTTAGCTGGCGCGACTCCAGGCTCTTTTTTGGTTGGCGTTGGTGGTTTAGGTGGTTTAAATGTATCATAATTGTCTTTTTTAGTATCACCACCCACTCCAGCCATTAACAATAATGATAAGGCTGTAACACCATTAATCAAACGTTTAAGTAACGGTTTTTTCGATTTCAAAGCTACGGCTTTTTCCATGGCTATATTTTGTTTTTCTTTGTCTAATCTTCTTTCTTCTACAGGCACGCCATCTGTCTGAACGATAACTGACGGCTCTTCTGTTGCTTGTGAGGTTAACAAAGTTGGCGAGGTATTAATTTCTTCTGATACTACCGGCAATGGTATTTCTATATTTTGTACTTTTTTTAATGGACCATTGGTTGGTTCTGAAAATGGCCTCTGCTTTGGTGGAACAGAATGAGTGGCTTGTTTTTTTTGATTAGGAACATTTGCTACAGGTTTAACTTTTTGTAATTGTTGATTCATTTCTTGAACTAATAAATTTCCAATATTTTCACTATTAAACGCGGTGCTTGTTTCTACCGCGCGACGCTTTTTTAGCCTTTCTTGGCTTTCAAAATTATTTTTTAACTTTTCCCACCATGATAATTCAATCTTTGCCGCTCTCTCTATAATATCGCTGATCATTAACCCCCAAATTTTTCTAGCAACTACGTCTGTTAATTTTGAGGCTAAAATAAAAAATTCAGATTGATCACGGCCGTTTAATATTCCAGCATTGCGCGCCGTATGTTCTAAACTAAAGAAAACTATTTCATCTGCCACAATTCTTTTTAATCCTTCTAAATTATTGCTATTTATCATTGTCGCTGTTATTTTCGGCCACAATTGTTCTGTTCTAACTTTTAACACTTGATCTAATTTTGCTTTCTCTTTTTCGCTAAATCGGCTACCATTTTCTGCCGCATGTGTTACTGGCTGTCGACGAGCTAAGCCAGTAATTATTTCTGGTTTTACTTCTTTTATTGGTTCTTTTGCTTCTGTAACAACAGGCGACGCCTCAACTTCTTTCTGCTCTCTTTGTCTTGCCCCTGCCCTTATTTGCTCATTGGCTTCTCTTTCTTTTCTTTCTGTTTCTTCTACCTGGTTTAGCCAAGGATCATCACTAAAATCAAAACGACTTTCCAAACTTCTCGCTGGCTCTTTGTTATCAGAAGGTGGCTCTTCTGGAGGTTCGTCGCCACCGTTTCCAGAACCATTATCGCCACCAGAACCTTTTTTCTTCGCGCCTTCTTTGTGAGAAACAGACCGAAAATTGCCTGATAACACCCGAGCCTGCTCGCTAGGCGACATAACCCTTCTTTTGGTAGCTTGCGCGTCTTTAGCTTGCTGTTTTTGTTTTCTTTTTTCCGCTATTTTTAAACTTTCTATTCTGGCGGAAATATAGCTCACCTCTTGTTCTAGTTCTTCTTCGCTTGATATTTTCTTTAACGCTTTTATTCTTTCATCAATTTCGACAATTTCTGATAACAAAAGATGGGTATTTTCCTCTGAAACCATTTCTACCAATTGCCTACTCTCTGCTTGCAATTCTTTTATCGCCGCGAGGCTTTTCTTTTTTAACTCCGCTTTTTTTGTGACAGACAGATCCATTACTCTTGCCGCTTCTTCTATTTGAGATGTTAATTTTTCACCAAAAAAGCTAATATCCGCTTGCTTTTTTAATCTTACTTCTAAATCTTCTATTTCTGGGATTGTGACATCTTCTATTTTTCGTTGATATAAAAGTTTAAAAACTTCCTGGGCGAAAGATGATTCATTTTCTGTTTTGGCTTGATCGTATAAACAAGCCAGTCTAACTTTTTTTTCTTTATTTAATAAATCATTTCTATCATTACTTGTTTGATTTAAAATTTCTAACATTCCTTGCCGCAACACGCTGTCTTTTATTTTCTCGGCCTGTTGAAATAAAAGAGAAGGTGTCGTATAATTTTCTCCCAAAGAGTGTTCTAAATCTCCTAATCTGTTATGTCTATACATATGTTGAGAAAAAAATATTTTTACCCTAATAAATGATGCTTTTTATATCTTATCACCCAAAAAGAAGAAAATAAAACTCCAACAACAAAACCGATAATCGTATTAAGAATAAAATTCGGCCTAGCTGGCAAGCGAGAAGCTAGTGGTGAACTAACTACTTTTAAAGAAATATTTCCACCAACATACTCCCATCCAACCGAAGCCAAAGTTTGCGCCACAGCATTAGATAAATTTACCGCGTCGGTTTTTGAATTACTGTACCCTACTATATTCATGAGTCCCGTGCCATAAACCACAGTTGCTTGTATGTCTTTTTGCCATTTTTTTCTTTGTTTTCTATCGGTTAAATTCTGCCAATTATTTTTATCAAAAGTATACGAGGTAGATTCCATTACTTTTTTATAAAAATCAACGGTTTTTATTATCTGAGCTAAATTTTCGCTTATTCTTTCGGATGATTTAGCTTGTGTGTATGGATCTACTCCGGTACGATCACGAGAAATTATTAAAACTTGACTAGCGGCGCTATATTGTATTGATATCAAAAAACTAATACCGCCGGAAATTAAACTAAAAATTAAACCCCAAACCAAAATTAATTTGGCATGTTTTAGCAAAAGATGCGACATAATATAAATATTAAAATATTAAATATTGGATATTAAGTAAAACAACATAATAGCCAATATTTAATATTTTTGCTGTCTGGCCTGTTTATAATTTTTGTTCTACCACCGACAATTCTAAATCTATCTCTTTGCCATTACGCAATAATTTTAATTTTACTTTCTGGCTAGTAATTATATTATACCACAAACTGGTTTCATTCATGTCGCTGCCATTTATTTGTGTTATTATATCCCCTATTAATAGCTGGCTACTACTTGACCAGACAGAACTTACCACAAATCCAGACTTTAATTCATTTTTAATCGCGATCGCCTGCTCTTTGTCAAACCAGCCAGTTACGCCCAAAGACGGGTATCTTATTGTTTTTTCGCTTAAAACTGTAGGCAAAACACGCGTAAGATAATTAATAGGTAATAATAAATTTTTTTCTTTTATCACTCCGACTATTCTCCCCTGACTATTAACAACAATGTCGCCTTGATTTGAAAACTTATTTGTTTGATAAACAGTGGCCGGAGAAGAGTCTAAATGAGGTATTGATAAAGCCTGCGTTAACAAGCCTTGCGGTGTAATATAACTCCAAAAATTATCCTGATAAACAAATAAATCGTCGTTAATTTTAATTTCTTCGTTAAAGCCAACGACTTTGAATTGCCCGCCAGTGATTTTCAAATAAACCATGCCTGAATATTTATCTACCACGGTTTTTTCTACTTGATATACTTTACTATCAGGCATTAGCGCGTACAACAAAGAACTTTTTACAAAATTTGGTTTATACATTGCCAACCAACCATCTGAACCAACCACCATAGCCACGCCAATTTTGTCTGTTTGTTTAAAATAACTAACATTATTTATTTTGTTTACAGCACTGAAAACAACTACTAAGCGAGAAGAAATATCTTGTTTTACTTTGTCTTCTAGTAATAAAGTTTTGGGTATAGTCGCACGTTCGTAAGAATTAAACCAGGTATCTACCCCCCCTATTTTTGGCCAAATCCAACCCAAAATCATTGCCGCACCACTCATACCTACCAATAAACTAATCGCCATTATAAACAACAAAAATCGCATTCTTTGCCAAAGACGGTGGTGAGATAAATTGCTAACTGGCGGTGGTAAATGAGGAGGAATTTTTTTAATCATAATTAATTATTTCCATCGTACCATAAAAAATAAAAATATGAAAATTAAAATTAAGTTAAAAATAATAAATTTAGCTTGCTTACTCCAAACTATTCCTTCGGGAACTAAATGAAATCTAATAAATAACCAAAGGATATACCAGACCCAAACAAGCAACAGGCCTGTAATTAAATACCCTAAGGGCAAAAAAGTTACTACCCAAGAAAATTCTAACATTAAAACAAAGAACACTAACAACCATGTTAAAAATTTTCCGCTATAAGGCAAACCATATTCCCAAAACAACCAACCTGCCAAGGCAGTTGCCAAAGTTGAAACAGTTATTAGCCAAAGCCAGTTATTTATATTTTGAAGAATTTGAAACGATATTATGGCGCCAACACCAGAAAAAATACCCGCCAAACCAATAGAACACATTATAAATCGCCAACGCAAATGTGGTTTTAAAAAACTAACTAAAGAAACTTTGGTGGTTGGTAAAATCCAAAAACTAATAAAAGGCAAGGCTATAAATATAGCCGAAATAATATACCAACCAACTTGCCAATCGGTAAATATCAAAAAAAACAAATTGCCTAAACCAAAAACACCTAACGATAAAAAATGTCGCCATCTTATTGCTTCGCTGGGATAATATACTAAGCGAATCATTCCTAACCAAATAGCCATTCTAAATAATAACCATAATATCAACAGCCACCAAACACTTACTTGCTTTAATGTCCATAAAAAAATTATGTTTATTACAACATCTGATACAGCTACTAATTTAGGATGCAATGAAACAGTTTTAAACACAATTGAGTTATAAATTTACAAACTAATTATATCTTAAATTAAAACAAAAAACAAGTACGACAAATTTGCTTTTACTGACTTTTGTGATAAAATTGTTTATATGTTAGCCACTAATAAAAGAGCGTATTACGACTACGAAATTCTAGAAACATTAGAAGCTGGCTTGGTATTAACTGGCCCAGAAGTTAAAGCCGCTAAAATGTCTCAAATTAGCTTAAAAGGAGCTTATGTTACTTTTAATAATCGCGGGGCTTTTATTACTAATATGGATATAAGCAGATACAAGCCAGCTGGCCCGTTGCCCGACTATGAATCAGACAAATCCCGTAAAATTCTCTTGCACAAGCGACAAATAGCTTATTTACGCGGTAAATCTTTGGAAAAGGGCTTGACAGTCATCCCTTTAGAGGTGTATACTAAAGGACGTCTTGTAAAGGTAAAGATTGGCGTTGGGCGAGGTAAAAAACAATACGACAAACGAGAAGTTATCAAAAAAAGAGACGCTCAAAAAGAAATCAGACACGCTTTAAAAAACTTTAAATCCTAAATTCTATTCTTTATTTTATAATTTGTTTAGATTTTAGAATTTAGAGTTTTAAGAATAAGGGGGTGTCTGGATTCGATGGAAATTTACTGCTTTATCGCATACCGAGGCTGTTTTGACCTCGTTAATCAACAAAACAAACACATAAGTGCCAACTTATACAATAGAGTAAAAAACGTGATAGCCAACGCCTTTGGCGGCGGTTGTTGCGAATTTGCTCCCGCGATGGCCTAACAGCCTTTACCCCGACCTAGTCGGGGGCGCGCATCGGCTTGGTAATGCCTAGTAACCAAGTTTGGTGTCACTTTCTAGACTACAACTAATAGCTTACTGATAGCTACTAGCTGGAAGGCAAAAATCAGTTAGTTTTCTTCATTTTTGTTGTCTTACTATGAAGAAAATAAAAAAACAAGACAACTATGTATGTAGAAAATAATGTCAAAAAATTTTCAGACGCGAGTTCAATTCTCGCCACCTCCACATAATAATTTAAGATTTGGGATTTATGAGAATTTCGCGCAAAAAAAAGAAAATTGTCGAAACCAAAGCTTATTTGCACAATGAAAAAATTACTTTTCCCGAAGTGCTTGTTTTAGACGCGCAAGGGGGAAACATTGGGGTAATGAAAACAGGCGAAGCTATCCGCTTGGCTAGACAAAACGAATTAGATCTAATTTTAATAAATCCAAAATCAAATCCAGCGGTAGCAAAAATTGTTAAATTAGGCCAGTTTCGTTACCAACAAGAAAAAGAAGAAAGAAAGAAAATTGCCAAACAACATTTTACAGAAGTAAAAGGGGTCCGGCTTTCGCTCCGCATTGGCCCCCATGATTTGAAAATTCGCCAACAACAAGCTATTAAATTTTTAAACGATGGCGATAAAGTTAAAATTGAAATAATTTTAAGAGGCAGAGAATTACAACAAAAACCACTAGCTCGAGAGGTAGTAAAAAATTTTGTTGACAACGTTAACCGTGAGTTGCCTATCCGTATAGAGCAAGATATTGAATCAATATATAACAAAGTAACCTGTACAATTATAAAACAATAACAAGGTGAAGTTAAAATTTATAACTTATTTATATGAAACTTAAAACACACCAAGCAACAGCAAAAAGATATAAAATTACCAAAAATAAAAAAATTATTAAGCGTGTTTGTGGACAAAATCATTTTAATTCTCGTGAAAACGGCAATGTTGGCCGTAATAAAAAATCACCATTAGTGGTTAGCAACACTTTACGTGAAATAGTTAGCGCTAATTTACCAAATTAACAATTAAAATAAACTTATATGACAAGAATAAAAGGCGGCTTACTGCATGCCAAACGTCGCAAGGGTATTTTAAAACACACCAAGGGTTATCGCTGGGGCCGAAAAAGCAAAATAAAATTGGCCAAAGTAGCCAAAATGAAAGCCGGACAGTACGCTTTTGTTGATAGGAGGATCAAAAAAAGAACCAATCGCGGTTTGTGGAACCAGCGCATTAACGCGGCAATCAGAGAGTTTGGCCTAAGTTATAGCCGTTTAATAGATGGCTTAAAAAAGAAAAACATCGCTATCAATAGAAAAATGTTAGCGGAATTAGCAATGGAACACCCTCAAATTTTTGCCAAGTTAGTAGAATCGGTAAAGGCTTGACAAAATGATAAATTTGTGCTAGGCTAAAATTTGTTATATACAAATTATAAACTTTCTTAAAACAAGACCTCAAAGACGTTTGGTATCAGGGAGAAGCGTCCCCTCCTTCGCTTTTTTCCTCTTACCAAACATCCTTGGGGTCTTTTTTGTTAACATTTAAATCATTGACATAAAACTAAATAGGCGTTATAATTTAACCAACAAAATAAGTGGTTTATTAAAAAATAAGGCAAATTTATAAAATAAATAGTGGGTCGGTAGTTCAACTGGTTAGAGCACTGCCCTGTCACGGCAGAAGTTGCGGGTTCGAGTCCCGTCCGACCCGC
>CAYZYP010000003.1:0-21051 GCA_964482695.1 uncultured Gammaproteobacteria bacterium
AATAGAGTCTCTGATTTTGATTAAAATACTGTCTTGACAAACCCGACCATTATCTTCTATAGTCTTCTATGGTGTTTATCACCGCACGAGCGACGATAAGCGCCATAAGAAGACTTACAAAATTCTGCTGTCCCATTCGTTCTCCTTTCTCGGCGGCCAAATCAAGATTAGCAAAGAGAAAGAGAGATTGCAAGGGGTGGTCTAAGTTAGAAAATTATATATGCTTGCTATATTTAATTTTGAATTTTTTCTAACAACTCCTTTATCAGCGTCAACTTCTACCATGTCGCCATCTTTAAAAATTTTTGTCGCTTCTTTGGCGTTTAAAATACAAGGAATACACAGTTCTCTGGATACCAAAGCGGCGTGGCTTAAAATACCGCCTTCTTCGGCCACGATAGCGCTGGCTTTGTTGCAGGCAATCATCATATCCGGTCTGGTATTGATGGTTATGAGGATATCTCCCTTTCGCATCTCGTTCATTTTTTGCAGCAAATTTGTTTCATTTCTAAATATTATAGCTCTACCTGACGCTTGGCCTTTATTAGCCGTCACGCCGTGTATTTGTGTGGCATTTTGGATATTACTTTTTGGTAAATACTTCGCACTAAACTCTTGCGTTTCTTCACCAACTAATAATACCGGCTTTTTATCTTGAATAAGGTAAATAGAATATTCTTGGCGCTTGGTGACAATATGATTAGGCACCTTTACCCCTGAATTTAGAAAATTAGTATTTTCTTCAATTAATAAATATTTTGCATCTTCAACACCAATATTCATCCTCTTGGCGATTTCATCAAGGATTTTTTTCAGCGAAACTAACCCTTTGGTGTAATAAATTCTCATTTCCATTCTATGGTTGGAAAAATAGTGAGTTAAATTTAACCAGTGAGATAATTCGTCTAGCAGTTGGTTGTTTTTAGTTTGTTCATTTGATAATATTTTTTTTAGTCGGTAGAGATAATACTTTTTATCAAATTTATTAAAATCAACGTAACCTTGCAGAAAATCGTACTTTTTGGCGTGTAGAGTAATTAGATTATCATATTCAGCGTAATCTCGCGCTAAAATAATAATTAGTTCTTTATCGGTGGTATTTAAAAATATTTCTCGCAAAGTTTGGTTTTCGTTTATTTTTGCCACGATTTTTTTTAAATCATTTTCTTCCTTTTCCAAAAAATTTTCTTGGGCTATCAAGCTTTTTGTTTTGAGCTTATTTAACCCGTCGTCAGAAATTTTAGCTTGTTTTGTTAATTCCTCTAGTCGTTTCTCAATCGCTAATGAAACTGCTGGCGAGGAAACATTGAAAAAAGCGTACACGTCGCGTATTAGTTGAATTTGCTCGGTGTATAGTTGGCTCAACTCTTGTTTAATTAAGTTGGACAGATTGATTGAATCAATATAAATACTATTGTCCCAGAGTTTTCGCGCGGCTGCGAATGATTCTGTTTTTATTTTGCTGATAAAATTATTGTTTTGTAGTTTCACCATACTATTTAAGCCTACTTTTTCAATATCATCTTCGCTAAAATAGCCGGTTATCTCGCCATTTTTAATTTCAAAAACAATATTTTCCAGACCTTTGCCCAAAACTTTCTCGGTGCCAAAACAATGAGTGGACAGATATATTTCCGCTAAGCACAAAGGCATTTTAATGGTAAATATTTTTTTGTATTGGCGATTTTTGGGGAGTGCATTATCCATATTATTTATTTTTTTAAATTAATTTCCTCCTCTCTTAATACCAAACTTGATATTAAAAGAGGAGAAGCCAGAAGGTGGAAACGTGTCTGGCGCACGGTGGGTTATTTGTAGTAGGGGTTGCGGAGAACGCGGGCATCGGTGATTTTGTTGTTATCATCAAGAGTCATCGTTACCCCCTCGAGATAACGTAATTCACCGCCGATAGCCTCAAAATTTGCGACAGTTCCCAAGGCTTCCCAAGCAAGGGGGGCGATAAGATTCTCATGACCGACAACAAAAATATCACCTTTCACATTGTTGGCCATTTGTAATACCGCGTGAGCTTTATTGCGCATGTATTCCTCGCCTTTGGGTGAGGCGAGAAGCGCGGCGCCTACTGAAGTACCCGGGTGGCCTATGAGATGTGTTTGAACATGGGAAAAAATATCCTCACAGCCTGGCACCTTTTTTCTTGCTTCCTCACCAATCGTGTCTAGAGTGTCAAACTTGCGAATCGGCGTTTCGATCCAGTTCAACCCTCGCCTAATGAGGAGGGTGGTTGATTGTGAACGCCACAATGTGCTTATCCAGAATTCTGTGGGGTAGTCCATGGTCTCGTTTATTACAGGAAGAGCGGCATTGATGATTGTGTTGGCGTTTGGCGTCAAACACGCCCTCTTATTGTTAGGTGGCGCGTGGCGAATCGCAGTGATGACTTTTGTCATCTTTTTCTCCTTTTGTAAAGATCGTTTCGTCCTCTGCCATGCCCTATTGCGTGGTTTTGAACCATGAATAATATAACAAAATTAGATTTTTGTCATTTTTGTCGACATTTTTATCTATTTACTTTTCTTTTATATTAGTATAGTATAATAATTGTTGACGATTTACTTGACGCTATTTTTTAAAAGTATGTTAAATAATAAATTATTGACAATTTTAAACGAATTAGGCTTGGGTGAAAACGAGGCCAAAGTATATCTAGCCTGTCTTAATCTAGGCCCGGCGACAATTTTAAAAATCGCCAGAAGCGCGGAAATTAAAAGAACCACCGTGTATTCGGTGATTGAATCACTCAAACAAAAAGGCATGGTTAATATTGAGTTAAAGGGCTTTAAGCAATTATACGTGGCGCAGGATCCAACTAATCTTGAACAGATATTAGAAAGAAAAAGAGAAACATTGCGCGATTTAATGCCGGAATTTTCCGCCTTATTTAATCTTAAAGGCGGTGAAAGCTTGGTTAAATACTACGAAGGGGTGGAATCGGTAAAAAATATTTATACGCGGCTTTTGGAAAAAGTCAGACCTCATGAAAATTATTTGGTTATCAGCGATATGGATCATTGGTATAAGCTTGATTCGGTCTTTTTTCAAAAATTTATTGAGAAGCGGGCGAAATTATCGATTAATCTGCGTTTGTTATTTTTAGACTCGCCTTTGGCTCGCCAGCAAAAGAAAATACAAGAAAGTTGGGGAGGGAAAATTAAAATATTGCCAAAAGATACAGCCATGACGATAAATGTCGTTTGCATTCCGAGTATGTTAGTGTTACATCAAGTGGTACCGCCGATAACGGCGATTGTGATTGAAAATAGAAGCATTATTAAATTTATGCAGGAAATGTTTGAGATAGTGTGGAAGGCAACGGAATGATAATTATAATTAAATTGTACAGTTGTGGTATCCAGTTTAATAGTAGAATGTACTTATAGCTTATTATGATAAAGTATACTTGACAATAATTATAACTTATGATATAGTATAGTTATATATAATCTTATAAATTATGTCTCAAGATCAGTTAATAGAAATTATCAACTTTTGGCAAAATAACGCTAGTAGTAAAGAATTATTTGGCCGTTTTATTGTTGACAAAATAGATGTTGATAGCAAAGAAGTAATAGATTTGATTGGTCCGCGTCGAAGTGGTAAGTCATCGGTAATGAAATTGTTAATTCAAAAAATAGGCACGAACGGAAATTGGTTATATTTGAATTTTGAGGATCCATTTTTTATTAGCAACAATTCTCCGCAAGTGATTGAAGAGGCAATTACGGTTTTTAAGACGCATTTTAATTCCAATCTTAAATATTTGTTTTTTGATGAGATCCAAAACATTCAAAATTGGGAATCGGCCATTAGAAAATTGCGCGACTCGGAGCAATATAAAATTTTTATTACCGGTTCATCTGCCAAACTTTTAAGCCAAGAATTATCCACTCTTTTATCCGGTCGGCATTTATCTTATCAATTGTTACCGTTGTCTTTCGGCGAGTTTTTGGAATTTCGTCAAGCGGGTAAATTAGCCGGCAGTATAAAAAATTTGACAATCAATAATGATTTGTTACTCAAACATTTTAGTGATTATATGGGCACGGGCGGTTTTCCGGAAGTGGTTTTGAGTAAACGGATGGAATTGGCCAAGCAGTATTATAATGATATTGTGCAAAAAGATATCATGAGCCGCTATGACATCCGAGATAAAGTCGCCTTGGAAAAGATTGGTTTGTTTCTTTTGAGCAACTCGGCCAAAGTAGTTTCTATGTCGGCTTTGGGTAAAATATATAACTTATCTTCGGTTATCGTGGCCGATTATGTGGAATATTTTAAAACTGCTTTTTTATTTTTTGAATTGCCACTATTTTCTTTCTCTCTCAAAACACAACAGAAGGCCTTGAAGAAAATATACGCGATTGATACCGGTTTAGCCGGCGCGGCCGCGATAAAATTTTCTAAAGACCAAGGACGAATTTTAGAGAATATTGTTTTGTTGCACCTAAAACGGTTGAATTGGGAAATATATTATTATCATGCCGGCTTGAATGAAGTTGATTTTGTCATCAAAAAATCGGCCGGCGGTTTTAAATTAATTCAGGTGGCCTGGAATTTATCGGATAAAAAAACGCAAACTCGGGAAGTTCGCGGTTTGCAAAAAGCCGTAGCTGAATTGAAAACCGATGATTGTTTGGTTTTAACTTTTGATACCAAAGAGACCATAAAATGCGGCCAAACTTCCATTGATGTTTTACCGGTTTATCAGTGGATTTTACAAGGGGAGAGGATTTAAGATTATTATTTTTCGAAACAAAAAATCTCGTTTTAGCGGGATTTTTTGATTGAATTGTCTTTATCAATTGAAAATTTTTTTAATAATTCCTTTATTAGCGTCAACTTCCACAATATCTCTGTCCTTTAATATACTGGTGGCGTTAACAGTACCAATTACACACGGTATTTTTAACTCTCTCGCTAGAATAGACGCATGCGACATTATACCACCCTCGTCTGTAATAATGGCTTTTGCCAAGCGCATGATTGGCAATAGTTCTGGATTAGTGGAGTGGCTGACCAGAATTTTACCAGCAGAAAATTTTATCATATCTGACACCTCGTTAATAATTATTACTTGACCGGTTACAACGCCAGGGAAAGCAGTTTTTCCAGTTAGTATTCTTGAATCTACTTTGTTTGTCGGAATTGTAATTGAAGCAACCACATTTTTGATTATCAATGGATGAAAAGAAAAAAATGCGCGATTATTAATAATCAGATATATAAATTCTTTGTTATTCGTTCGCGTGTGTTGACCGAATTTATGATAATAATTTAGACCACGAATTTTTTTAAGAAATATTAATATTTTATCATGGTCGTTATTAGTCAAATGAAGGTTTTGTTCAACAATCGTATTACCAATATTAAAAGGCAAGGCAGTAAGATAAGCGAAATATTGAGCGCAATGATTTATATTAGAAAAATAAAGTTCATTTGTGTTATTAATTTTTTGTTGATGATAAAAAATAGTTTTGGCGATTGTCGTTAGCTGTTGTTTATTGGCCGTTAATTTATAGAAATTATTTTTTATCGTTTCCGCGCTTTCTTTATCACGATAAATGTCAACTAGACCATTCCGCGCCACGTAAAGCGTTTGAAAATTTGGACCGGTTAAATGTTTTAGTATTTGATGGTAAGCACGGGCGTGGATATGAACAAAAGAAAGCCCGTATGGGCGGGTAAGAAATTTTTGCCATTGAAAATTTTTAATTATTTTTAGAAATTCATTTTTATTCATAGATGGAATTGGTGGCGCCGGTAGGAGGGATGGCCGGCGCCGTGTGAGAAAAGAGCGGTGGGAGGTTTAGAAGTCGCCGGGGGCAATTGCGATAATCTCGCTAACGACCGAGTTATCATCGATCGTGATTTTGTACAGTCCGGTCTTCAACTCCCTGGCCATCTTGCCCGTGAGTGCCATCAGGCACTCTCTTCCGGCGCAAATGATCGCGCTATCGGCGACTTCGGTGCGAATAAGAGTGAGGAGTGACGCCCGAAAGGCCATGGCGTCGGCGGGTTTGAATGTGAACTCGCTCCCATCCGGCAGGACTGTGACCGGCCCGCCCTCGCGCCTTTCGACGCTAGACGCCGGGCCCCATAGCGCGTTGTAATGGGTGGGTATGAGTCCAAGCACCTCCGCCACCTCTCCGTGGCGTCGACCTTCGCCTCTCCAGACTTGGGGGAAAGATGGCGCCAAAAAATTTTTTAGGGATGCGATCTGTTCACATCCCTCCTTCGTCATGACAGGGTCTGGACCAGTCATTTTCGACCCATGCGGTATGATGAGTACCGTCTCCATCTCTATTCTCCTTTATTTGCCTTTATTGGCAAACCCTACAAATTATCACAAAATTTAGAACAAGTCAAGAGTATTTCTGCTAAAAATAGCTAAAAATTAGTTATAAATTTATAGACAAAGTAATATTAATATTGACAAAGTTGGCTAAAATTGGTATAATATTAGTGTATTAAAATTTAGGACAAAATATATTGTATGTTTGAAAATCAGCTTAAAAAATTAGGTTTTTCCGACAATCTATCCACTGTTTATTTGGCTTTATTTGAATTAGGCAAAGTCAAGGCCGGCGAGATAATTGATTCAACAAATTTGCCCCGGAGCGTTGTCTATTCCGCGTTGGATGAATTAATTGCGCGGGAATTAGCGACAAAGACGGAATTAAGAGGGGTGGCGATGTTTAGCGCAAACGATCCTGAGCGTTTGGTTGACGAAGTAGAAGAGAAAAAACAATTGGCAAAAAAAATTGCAATTGAAATTAAGAAAAAACAAGATACACCTCCGCGCGAAGTGTCGGTTTATGAAGGATTAGATGGAATTAAACGCGCGACATTAAATAAATTAGACGCGTCGGAGGGAGAAACAGTTTTCACTTTTGGCGCGTCAAAATATAATGTCCAGCCGGCGTTGGATGAGTTTTGGACAAAAATATTTCATAAAAAAAGAATTAAAAAGAAAATATATTTTAAAGGTTTATACGATAGAACAGTTGGGCAGAAATATATTGATTATCGCAATTCCATTCCATTGTCGTCTGCTAAATACTTGCCGCAAGGTTTAGAGGTGCCGGTTTGGTTTAGTGTTTGTGATGACATGCTTTCTATCATGGTGCCAGAAGATGACCCGCCGATAGTTTTCAATATCCGCAGTCGCGCGGCCGCCGAAGCAATAAAAAAGTATTTTCATTATTTGTGGAATTTGGGGAGTAAAAGTTAGTTAAAAAATCCGGTTGATTTTTTTGGTGCGAATGTTATACTTTGTTTGTATTTAAGACGTCGTTTTTTATGATCATCTCTATCTCCGGCCAAGACACTTATCGCAGTCGGCAGTATTTAAAACAAACAATTGAACGCTTTAAAAAAGAACGCGACCCACAGGGGTATAACGTGGTTGTTTTGGATGGCAAAAACGAAGAATTGGGCAAAATAATCGGCGAAATCAGGGCCACACCATTTTTGTCGCCGCGGCGAATGATTGTAATAAACAATGTTTTGTCTAATAGCGACAAAGGTTTACTCAGTGAATTAATTATAGTGGTTAAGGAAAATAAAATACCCGAAAGTAATATAGTGGTATTTTGGCAAGGAGAGACGATTAGTAAAGTAAAAGAAGCCAAAGAATTGGAAATCATGTTAAAAAAGCAAAAATACGCGCAGGAATTTGAATTATTAAAGGGCGTTAAATTAAATGGTTGGATAAAGGCGGAAATAGAAAAACAAGGCGGAAAAATCAGCGCGCAAGCATTGACTTATTTGGCTTTGAACGCTGGTTACGATATGTGGCGTCTGCATTCGCTGATAGAACAATTGGTAGCGTATAAAGTAAATGAAGAAATTCAACTGGTTGACGTTCAATTATTTTTAGATGAAAAGATAGATGACAATGTTTTTAATATGGTAGACGCGATTGTGTCTGGCAACCGCAAGCAAGCGTTTAAATTAATAAACGAACAACGTCGTTTGGGCGAAGACTCTTATAAATTGTTTGGGTTAATAGCTTGGCAATTTAGAATATTACTAGAAATGCGTGATTTGTATGAGCGTGAAGATAATCTATCCAGCGACCAAATGGCCAAACAATTAGGAATTCATCCTTTTGTAGCTAAGAAAAATTTATATCTTGTTAAACGCCTGCCACTGGCTAAACTAAAACAACTTCACCAACAATTATTAGATATAGATTTAAAAACAAAAACTGGCCAAGGCGACCAGAGTTTGCTGATTGATTTGTTTGTGGGTAAAAGTTAGGTTTTTTTATCTGCAACCTTTATTTTTCTTATTGTTTCCAATTCATCTATTATTTTATAAATTGCGTCTAATATTTCTTCGGCTGTTAATTCTTGGTAAGCATTAAATAATTCTCTTTTCATTCCTCTAATAGCTTTGCCTATTCTGATTTCGTTTTTATCGTATTTTTGTTCAATTTCTTCTATTTCTGTCACATCAATTATTCTTTCACAGCTAACAACATCGTTGCCTCTTTTTGATTCTATTATTCTAATAATTTTGGATAGTTCCGCGGCTGTGTCTGTTCTGTCTAAAACATCTTTAAAAGGAGTTTGCTCGGTGATAGTTTGGTAACCAACGCTAAGTGGTTGCGGCTTATTATCCGGGCGTTCGGTATTTTTTTCAATATTATTTACAATGCGTTTGATAATTTTTTCAATCCTTTTTTTAATTTCTTCTTCATCAAGGTATTCATCAAATTCCACATCAAGCAAAATGCCAAATTCATCACCGCTATAATGAGCGCCTTCGTCTTCTCCTGGTCTTATAGATCTAGATAAATTACGGCCGGCTGATTTTAAAGTTCTATCACCTTTGGAATGGCCATATTTGTCGTTTATTGTTTTAAAATCATCTAAATCTATTGTTATCAAAACAACAACTCTTTTTCTTTTTCCATTTTCGGTATTTTCCGGGTTGCTTAAATCAGCGGCTTTTTTTCCAAAAGCGTTAGACATGCCTGGTTTTTTAAGCAGATGAGGGTTTAAGGCTTCTCCTTCATTTACTAGTTGTTCTGTGCGGATCTCTAATCTAGCTAACGCGTTAGTGAATATAGAAGCCAACATGGGTTCGCTTGGTTTTTGTTTATTTTCTCGTTGTTGCCTTTTTATTAACGCTAAAACTCTATTTTTAAAATCTTCTCGCAGTTCTTGTTGCTGCTCAGGCGTTATTTTTTTATTAATAAAATAAGCATCCAAAGCTTGCTTAATATCTGGTATATATAAAGTAGATCCCAAATCATCATGTTCTTTTCTACTTCCTGTTAATTTATCTCGGCCGATGTCATCAAAAATAATTGGCGCCTTAAATTCTCTAGGCATAATTATAGAAAATTAAATTAAACAAAATTCCGAGTTTCCTCGGAATTTATTATAACTTATTTTATTATTTCTTCGCAAGTGCGTTTACTCTTTTGGCCAGTCTTGATAACTTTCTGGCAGCGGTGTTTTTCTTGATGGTGCCATGTTTAGCCGCTTTAGCCAGCGCTTTTTGAGCGGCAATTATCAGTTTTTTAGCCTCTTCGGCTGTTTTAGTTTTACCAGCTTTTTTAATTGCCTCCTTGAAATTATTAGCATATGTTTTATTCAAGACCGCGCGTTTGATACTTTGACGCAAAGCTTTTTTAGCATTCTGTTTAATAGGCATAAAATAATAAATTATATTGAATGGCCTTATAATAATATACTTTAGTTTAAAAGTCAAGGATTATGCCATTCTGATTCTATGTATACTGCCCGTTTCTTTTACTTTTGGCGGCTTTTGAGGCAAGGCTCGCAACCTTGTTTCCAAGTAGTCCAATTTAATACATTTTGTTTCAGCGTTCTCGCCACCTTCAACAATACTTTTGATTTTTTTTGTAAAAAGCCGGTATAATTCGTTGCCAGTGTTTATTTTTTGGTATATCTCTGCATTTTTTTTAATTTCCCCTAAATCAATGTCTGTTGTTTCTAAAATATATTCTGCAAATATTTTTAGTGTTAAATCTTCAACCGCGATATTTGGTTTTTCGTCTAAGAGCGTAGCTTGTAAAGCGTTTATTTTTGCACTAATGAGATTTTTATATATATCAATAGCGTGTGCAATTAATGTCGCAGTATTAGGGATATCATTTATGGGCATATAATTTTTTGGCAATTATTCTTGTTTTATTAATTTTTTTACCAGTTGTTTTTATAAAGGCGTTATCAACAAATCGTTTGGTTTTTGTGTACAAGCTGGCCATATTATTCCATTTTTGGCTTTTCTATTAGTTCTGGTTCTATATTTTTCTCACCATCAGTAATACGCACCACATCTTTATCTATTTTACCAAGTTCTTTGTAGGCGGAGTTATAATGATTAACTGTTGTTGACATACTTACTCCAAGTCTTTTCATAAAATCCTCGTATGATTTTAGATGTTTGCCTAATTTTTCCACATTAACGCGAATTTCTTTGGCAGACTCTTCTATGCGCATAGCACGCAATCCTTGGAGTACTGTTTGTAAATAAGCGGCAAAGGTGGTTGGCGAAACAATAATCACCTTTCTGTCATTAAAGGCATAATCAATTAGACTGCGCGTGTTGACTTTCACCGCCCCAACTTCGTTGACCAACAAGTCGTAATAAATCGCTTCGGCCGGAATAAACATAAAGGCAAATTCCATGGTGCCGAATTTTGGTTTAATATATTTGGCAGTTTCATCTATTCTTTTTTTAAGATCGGTTTTAAATTCTTTTTCCAGTTCGTTTTTTTTGTTTTCATCTGTTTCTTCTAATATTCGTTGGTAGTTAGTTAAAGAAAATTTCGCGTCAACCGGTATCAAACCATCTTTGGTTTTTATAACAGCGTCTACTGTGTCGCCATCTTCAAATTGATATTGCAATTCAAAAGCAGTAGGTGGAAGTATATTTTCTAACACCAATTGTAATCCAGCTTCACCCAAACTGCCACGATTTTTTTGGTTAGTGAGCACTTTTTCTAAATTCTGTAATTGAGCCGAAAAGCTAATCACCTGTTGGTTGGTTTTGTCTAAACTGGTAAGCTTTTCGGTAATATTAGTGATCATTTTATTGCTTTGCCCGGTAATTCCTTGGATAATCTTGCTGTTTTCTTTGAATTGTTCTTGGATAGTTTCGTTTAGACTATGGCGGGTATCATTCATTGTTTTGGTGGTTTCGTTTAAACGTTGCTCCATTTGTCGATTTAATTCCTGAATTTGATTTTGTACCATGACAAACAGATTTTGTTCGCCTTCTTTGGGCTTTTGGGAAATGGAAAGTTTTTTGTATAATAAATAGATGCCGATTAGGGCGGCGATAAGCAGTAATGAGAGGAAAGTTAGGAGAAATATTTGCATAAGATTAAATTTCATTAATTATATCAAATCCTTTAAAACTTCCTACTAAAGCAATCCCAAAAATTTTCTCTTGACACAGTCCTTTTTCTTTTATTTTCTTCGCGGTTTCATTTAATGTGGCGCCCGAACCGACTGCGTCGTCGATCAGTAAAATATTTTTAAATTTTCTATTGTCGTCAATAAAAATAGAATTTTTAGCGTTGTCTGTTCTGTCTTCTAATTTTGTCAAAGATTTTTGAGAAACAGGAATATCCCCCATTACTTTAACAATTTTAATGACAGGCAAATTAAGCTGTAAATTATTTTGCAATTCTTTTTGGAGCTGTATTTTACGTGGGATTGACGGTGGAATGAATCCGACCGCGTCAACTTGATTTGTTGCGATGAAAGATATTAGTTTGTCATTAATCATATCTGAAATTCTGCGCATCAGTTGTCGGTTTTGCATTTGTTTTGCGAACAAAACCAGAGTACCAAGTTTAGTTTTACCAAATCGTTCAATACTGTAGAAATCAAAATAATAAATTTCATCTAAATATACCAAATCAAAAGTTTTTTTAAGTTTTTCTTTTCCATCAATCAGACCATCCGCGCGAAAACTATTATATTTCTCTAGAGTTTTTATATATTCACCAGCAGTTTTATCTAACGGAAGATTTTGTTTGTTACACCAATAGGAAAAACCTGTCGTACCAGTTATAATACTGCCCTGCGGAGAAATAAGCAAATAATTTTGATTAATTATCTGTTGAAAATTTTTGTCTATTTCCGCTTCACCCTCAGATTGATTGAGCGAACTCGCTAAACGATAAAAAACTTGAGGTGCCTTGCCTATTTTGGTTATTTTATTTTGTTCGCGCAACTTAATTAACTGGCGAAATAGAGCCTGGGGGCTGATTTGCAAAAAAGAGGCTAATTCCTTGGCTGTAGCTTCTTTATGTTCAGAAAGATACGAAATTATTTTGGCTTTTGTGTCTGTTTTCATAGTATATAGTATTTACAGTTTACTATATACTATAAACTATACACTATTAATTATAATATGTCAAGGGTTCGATTGTTATAAAAATAAGATAATATACAAAAATGTTAATTATCGGGGATTTAAAGTAAAGGCAGGTTTAAAACCTGCCTTTACGGTTTTTCTTTTCTCTGCTAATATTTTGGTGATACCGGCAAAGAAAGGATCCCAACTTGTCCGAATGGACTTGATCTGCTGTTGGGTGAGCAGTATTTGTAGAGACAGATTCTGACCTGTGCCTACTCAACAATGAGCTGGAAGTCCGCAAGTCCCTCCTCTTTCATAAGGCGTTTGAGGATTCGGGTGACCTGCTTGATGCTGAACTTGCCATAGGTACCACTACTGTCGTAGGCGCGGATAGTTTTATGCTCGCGGTCAATTTCTATTCGCCCCCCGCCATGCGGCCATACCCACTCGTCTTCCTCCTTAAGCCAGTTTCGTAAGCCATCAAGAATATCGCGGTGGTAAATTCTGTCACTGTCTTTGTCGCAGCAGCCAGTCCAAATCCCCTCCGCGTCTTTTTTTCTGTAATAGATAACGATAAACTTCATTTGATCCACGTTAAGCTGTTTGCGTGCGAGGTAACAATGGCGTGTCGCTTCTTGATGGAATTTTCTGTGTAGCTCCATAAATTCATTCATTTCTTCTTCTGTGCACTCTTCTTTTTTATCAAATTCGTATAATTTCATCTCCAACTGAGACGGCATTTTTGTACTCATTACAGCCCAAGCCATCCAGATTTGAATGGTGAAATTATCAATTCGATTTTTGTCCATCTGTTACTCCTTTTTTCAAGTTTGTTAAAGAACTTTTCTCTGCGAGAATCGCAGAGTTGAATATGTGAAAAATAACATATATATGATATTTGTAAATATAATTATACTATTTTAAATATATAATTTAGCTAAAAATGAATAAATTATTATATAAAATATATAATTGTAAATTAATATTGACACAAAAAGACGAGCCCTATATAATAAAGATATAAAATATATGCGAGAATTATTGCGACAAATTGGTTTAGAAGAAACAGAAGTCAAAGTATATTTGGCATTATTAGAATTGGGGCCATCAACAGTAAGTGAAATAACAAAAAAAGCTGGTATTACCAGAACGCTTGGTTATGTTATTTTGAATAAATTGGCGGTATTTGGTTTGGTAGATGAAGTTTCCGGCAAAGGCGCTAAAAAAATATTCTCTGCCCAACATCCGCGATCATTGGTGCAGTATGCCAAAAATAGGAAAAATCAAATGGAGCGAAATTTAACTGAGATAGAAAAACAATTGCCCGATTTAGTTTCTTTATACAAATTTGCCGAAAAGCCAATTATTAGATATGCTGAAGGACTAAGCGGAATGAAAAATATTTATAACGAAACATTAGAAGCTAAAACAGAGATTTTGTCTATTTTGGATATAGAAGGTTGGGATATGGTGGAATTAAGAAGTTGGGGCAAGGAATATAACAAAGAAAGAAGCAGGCGAAAAATTAAAGAACGGATTTTGATGTTAGACACAAAGCAAGGCCGGGAATGGATGAAATATTACAAAGGATCATTTAAATACACGGATTATAGGTGGATAAAACCTGAACAATTGCCCGGTATATTGGATTTTGGAGGTGAAATTAATATCTATGAGGATAAAGTAATGATTGCCCTCTTGAAAAAACCAAACCAAATGGGTATACTTATTGGGAGTTCGGCTTTGGCTAATATATTAAAAGCGATGTTTGAGCTCGCTTGGTTAGCGGGAGTTTCTGCTAAAAGAAAAAGATGAAGTAAAAAGGCCCCCATAGTTCAACGGATAGAACAAACCCGTCCTAAGGGTAAGATGTGTGTTCAATTCATGCTGGGGGCACTGAGGACATACAGCTCATCTGATAGAGCGCCGCATTCGCACCTGCCCGCCATGGCCCCTGGGCCTATGGTCTAGTGGTATGACGTTACATTCGCATTGTAGAAGCGGGAGTTCGATTCTCCCTAGGTCCACAGGCGATGGCAGGCGGGTTGCGGAGGTAAGGGGTTCTATCCCCTCAGGTTCACTAGAATATTAGCTAAAATTAGCCCAAAAAACACCCCGACTAAAAATTGGTGTGTTTTTTGTTTATATGAATCTTGGTTAGGTAATATATATTGGTGTTACCCGGTTATTAGATAGTAAGTGTGAAGTGATAACTGTGGATAACCTTGTGCATAAAGAGTGGAAAATGGGGATAATTGTATACACAAGCGTATACAATTTGTTTGTTTGGTAATTAAATTTTTGGTGATAATTTAAAAATATTTCATATGGAATTTGTATCAGTCTCCCTCTTTCCCCGACTAAGCATAATATTATTTTGCTTGATAAAAAATATTTCACGTGTAATATAAGCGTTTCGCATGAAACATGGTTTTTGTTTCAATAATCTTTTCTTTTTGCGACTTTTGTTACTTGCCAAAACACCTCGAACAAATTTTTAAGAGTATTATACAACTCTTCTGATTCAATAATCATGCCAAAGTTTTCTTTTTGAGTACCGATAATGGCAATTTTGTTACTATATAAATAAATTGTCATTGGAAAAATCATTTCTTTTGGCGCGTAGTGCAGTTCCCTGTTTTCTGTATTGCTAGCAGGCCACGCTTCCCCCACTTCTTTTACTTCTGATCTAATAACTTTTAATTTAATTCCGGCGGTTATTCGGCGTTTTACATAATCGTCCATAAAGTCTTTGCCAGGTATTTTGTACAAATCCTCCACAGAAAGGATACCTAATAATAGTTTGTTCTTTGTAGTTAGAGTGTCTTCAAAAACTGTTTTAAGCCCGGAAATACCATCATACATTTTTACTTTTGGACGAGTGCCTTTTATTTTAAACATAGACAATAATTCTGGTAAGGCTGCCTCTAATTTTCTTTCTTTTTCTTTAAGTAGGGTTTTTAGTTTTGTTGGCGACTCGGCTGAATATATTCTCCCACGCCCCCTTGTAACATAATTAACCATGCCAAGGTTTGTTAGACATAATAGAATTTCGTGAGTGGTTGTTCGTGGTAAGCCGGCTGCTTTAGAAATATCTTGCGCCGAACCACTGCCGATTTGTAAAGTGGCTAAATATACTACGCCTTTGGTTTTTGTTAAACCAAGTTCAGCTAATATTTTTTCTAATTTCATATATTTATGTCAATAGTTTTTGACGACATATTTATTATAGTATATTGGCTAAAATTAGTCAAATATAATTTAATATTGTTATAAATTATTATTAAATAAACGGAAATTATTGACATAATTAATTAAAAATATTAGTTTTAATTCAGACTACATCAAAAAGGAGATGTCAATGTTCACACACCTGGAATCTTGTAAGATTGAGGGAAACAAATTGTTGGCCATAGTGAGCAGAGGAACATATGCGGAGTGCGTGCTGGCAATTGGCATTCTTTCGAGTGGGGTTTTGGTAGAAAGCATGTCACAGGCAGGCGCGTGTCTTGTTTTGAAAAGTAAGAAAGCTAAATTTTCACTAATTAATGTAGAACTTAGATTGATTGCTAGTGTAAGTTTAGGTGATTTAGTGGAAGTTGAGGCAGAGGTGCAGAGTAGCGACTGTCTAATGTGGACAGTGCGAGTGGTGGCACAGGCAGGCGGTAGAGTTGTGGCTAGGGGGCGCTTAAAGTTCTGGGAGTGTGATTAGCAGACACTTGTGCGCGGTGTATAAATGCGCACACCTTTCTTGTTGGTACCAAGAAGACAAACAAAAACCCTCTAATTTAGAAGAGGGTTTTTGTTTGTTTGGCCGTTGCTTGTTGTTTAAATAAAAAAATGATAAAATGTATCTAAGTAGCAAGTTAAATAAAATTGTTTTTAATTTTAAATTTTATGACTAATAGCCGTCTAATTAAATTATTGGATATTTTGTCTTATGTTTTTTTGATTTTAAGCGTTGTAGCAGTACCGTTGGTTATAGATAAGACACTAGTTAATTTTTATATCATACCAAAGCAGTATATATTTATTGGATTATTGTTATTTAATATCATCTTTTTTGCTTTAAAGATTGTTTTAACTAAATCTATATTATATAGACAATCAGTATTAGATATCCCGTTGTTAATTTTTTTAGTGGTAATTTTAACTGCTTCTATTTTTTCTAAAAGCATATACATTAGTTTTTTAGGTCGTAGTAATGTTTTCCTTTTAAATTTTGTTTTTCTTCTTTTTTCTGTTTTATTTTATTTTATTTTTGTTAACAATATTCAGCGCCCACGCCAGTGGCAAGGCGTTTTAGATGTTTTGGTAGGTGTGGGGGGTATTTCTGCTTTGCTGTTTATATTAAAATCAATTTTTAGTCTAAATTTACCGATAATTGGCTCGGTTTGGAATGTTATTGATGGTTCTAATTCTTCTTTTGGCGTCTGGTTGATAGCTATTTTTATTTTGTCTGGCGGTTTGTTGGTAAAACGTGAATTAAAACCAGGGAAAGCTATTTATTATTTTTTTGTTTTTCTTTTATCTTTTATACCTTTGTTAGTAATAGCTTTTAATTATCTATGGTGGCTGGTGCTAGTTGGTTTAATATTATTATTACTGTTGAGTATTAGCTCAATTCATAAAGTGAGAACGGGGTGGATATCGGTTTTGTTTGCTATGTTAATTTTAACCATTGTTTTCATAATTTTTGGCAGTCCAAAAATTTTGCAACGGCAGATACCAATAGAAATTTCTTTGGGCGCTAAATCTTCTTGGTCTATTACTAACAAAACAATATTTTCTGGGGCGAAGAATTTTTTATTAGGTAGTGGTCTTGGTTCTTTTGCGGCTGATTTTTCTCGTTATCGCACGACTGATTTTAATTATGATTCAATGGCTTGGTCTTTGCGGTTTTCTCAACCATTTAATACTTATTTTGCCTTATTGTCAGAGGGTGGTATTTTGGCCGCTTTGTCGGTTGTCTTTATTTTTTTCTTGGTTTTAGGATACATTTTGCACAGTTGGTTTATAAAAAATAAGTCTAGTTTTGGCATGGATGATACAAGTAGGCTATATGATAGCCAAGGTGTTGATGTTGGTGGTATGCAACATCTGGATTTGTGGGCAGTAACCATAGCTTGGTTAGTATTGTTGGTTGGCATGGCGTTTAATTTTTTTGGTCCGGTATTGTGGTATTTGTGGTGGTTATTATTGGGTTTAATTATTAGCGGTTTGTCAATAATTGGTTATGGAGTGCTAAAAGAAAAAAGTAAAACATTGGCCGATACTCCCCAGTATAATTTAGTGTTTTCTTTTAGTTTGATAGTAGTGATTGCTTTGGTAATTATGGTAGGTGTTTTGGGTGTAAGATTTTATTGGGCGGAGATAGTATATGCCAAAGCTTTACAAAGCACTGATTACAAAGTGGCTGAATCATGGTTAAAAAAATCTTCTTATTTGCACCAAAGTTCGGATGTTTATCATGTGACTTTGGCCAAAGTATATTTGGGCCAGGCAACTCAGGAAGCGCAGAAACAAAAGCCAGACTTGCAAGGAATTGGTTCACTTATGTCTTTGGCAGTTAATGAGGCGCGATATGCTACTCAATTATCGCCAAATGTTGTTAGCATCTGGGAAAATTTGGCTACTATGTACGAGAATGCCTCGGCACTAGTGCCACAAGCTGGTGATTGGGCAATAAAATCTTTGGATCAAGCGGTTGAATTAGAACCAACTAATGCTTATTTATATTGGCGTTTGGCCAATAATTATGCTTTGGCTAAAAATTATTCCAAAGCGATTGAAAATTTTAAAAAAGCAATTAATTCAAAGACTGATTATGTAGGAGCATATATTGGTTTGGCAAGAAGTTATGAGGCGAATAATGAAGTAGAAAATGCTGTAGAAACTTACAAAAAAGGTGGCCAAGTAGGAGGCGCTAATAATGCTGAATTTTTATATGATTATGGACGAGTACTGTATAACCGCAATATTGGCACTGATCGTAAAGACGCGGAACAATTATGGCTGTTAGCTGTTAAATTGCAACCCACTTATTCCAATGCTTTGTATAGCCTTGGATTGTTATACGAAGCAAACGGTGATAAAACAAGTGCGCTACAGTATTATTACAAAGTTAAAGATTTAAATCCTAATAATAACGAAATTATTGGCAAAATTAATTCTGTTTTAGGCGTTTTTGTAAATTCAACATCAGCATCTACTAGCACTAAAACGACTAATGAAAAAAAGAAGTAGTAAGTTTAAAGTAGCTAACCAAGGTAGTTTAAATTATGAAGTCAGCATTAGTCTTAATTTTAATAATTAGCTTGTTATTCCCTTTACCTCTTTTTTGTGCCATGAGTTCTGCGGATTATTTTATTTTTGCCGATAGTATTAATTCTGGCGAGGTTTTTACTAGTGGCGCTTATCGTTTAGAAAGTACGATTGGTGAATCGCCTGTTGGTTTTGCAACCAGTAGTAGCTACGAAGTGCGCGGTGGTTACCAAGCAATGGACAGATCTCAGTTAAGCATGATTATCAGTAACACTAGTTTGAATTTAGGTAATTTAGATTCATCACAGATTAATACAGCCAACACAACTATTGGTATTACTACCGACAACAGTAGTGGCTATGTTCTTTCTATCTCGGCAGTTTCTGGTTCGGCTATAACTAGTGTTAGTGATGGTAATGTTACAGTTGGTGATACAGAATACGGTTTTTCGGCTACTGGATCAGATAGCTTAATTAGTAACGATGTATCAGTGGAAGTTAGGAGTGTTGCCGCTACTAGTACAGTGGCAACAAATAGCCAGACGGTTTTAACTTTTAAGGCTTCTATTAGTGATTCTTCTATACCAAGTTCTTATTCACAGACAATTACTTTTACAGTGGCTAATAATTTTTGATTAAAATGCGTTTAAAAATATTTTTTTTATTTTTAATTCTTTCTAGTTTTTTGTTTGTTTTTCAGGCGAAATCTTTTAGCATTACGCCAAGTAAAATGTTAATAACAGTCGATCCTGGGGCGGAACAAAATTTTAACATAAAGATTAAGAATGAAGAGCAAAAAGATTTAAATTACAAGATCAAAGTTTTAGGCGCTAGGCAAGACAATCAAGGGCTGCCTTTTTTTAAAGAGAAAGTAGATATTGCCGAAGGTTGGGTAAGGCCAGAAAGTGAAAGTGTTTTTATTAAATCAGGAGAAACCGCGTCAATAAAAATTGTTGTTAAAGTACCGTCGAATATTAATGCCGGTTCCCATTATCTTGGTTTAATTGTAGAACCTGTTTTTTCTAGTAGCGATACCGCGCTTAACGGTCAAGTGGCTGGGTTAATTACTTTGCAGGTAAGCGGTTCGGTGAGTGAATCGATTAAAATTACTAAATGGGAGACTGAAGAAAATTTAATAAATAACGGTGAGTGGAAATTTAATTTGGGATTAGAAAATAATGGCACGGTTGAGGTTGATTTGGGGGGTAGTTTGATTGTTAAGGATTGGCGGAATAATGAAATATATCAAGAAAAAATTAAATTAGGCAATAAGTTATTGGCTCAGTCCGTTCGTTTATTAGAGACAAAGGTTAATTTGAGTAAAGAAAATTTATATTTACCAGGCTTGTATCAAGTCCAAATTAAAATTAATTATGGCAAAATTAATCAAACCGTTTCGTCTGTTACCTATATTTGGTACTTACCAAATTGGCTTTGGATTTTTGGCGCTGGGGTATTGATAGGCTTGGTATTATTAATTGTGATTTTTAAAATATTAAAACGAAATTAGGATGAAATTTTTTTGTTAATCTTAATTTTGTAAAATTTAAAATTTTTTAACCGAGTTTACTTGCTTTTTAGCAAGTTTTTTGAACCACGAATCTTTTTACAAATTTACACAAATATGGAATTTAATTGGTGATTTGTCTAAAAATTAGTGGTTTAGATTCGCGGTTCAGAGTTATCCACAAAGTTAGTTTTAAAAGAGAGAATTAAAGTAGAAAAAATGGTATAATATACAGAAATAAATTAACTGCTATGCCTGTGGTAAAAGGCAAAGAAAGAAAGGAAAAATTAGATCCTAAATTTTTTGCTATTCTAGGATTATTTTTGCTAGCTGTTTTTATTTTTCTTGATTTTATTTTTCTTTCTAAACCTCAATTTGTCAAGGCAGCGAACTCGCCTTCTGTTATAACTTATCAAGGTAAATTATTAGAAAGTGGTTTGTTAGCTACTACCACTCAGAGTATGTATTTTATTTTGTACAATTCTTTGACAGATGGTAGCGCTTTGTATACAGCGGCTGGCTCATTGGGTGTTCCACAGCCTATTAGCGTTACACCTTCTCAAGGTTTGTTTAATGTTGATTTGGGAGGTAGTGGTACGAATAGTTTAGACCCAACTATTTTTAGAGATAATTCCGGAGTTTATTTAGAGGTAAGAATTGGTGCGCAAACTTTATCACCACGTAAACAGATTACTGTTAGCCCATATGCTTTTAACGCGCGCTTTTTAGATGGCGTGGGCAGAAATACCGTTTCTTCCTCAACCTATATTCCAACTTCTGATAGTTCTGGTAATTTTACTTTTAACAGTACTACAATTTCTACTTCTACTATTTCTCGTTTGGTGGTTAATGGCAGTGTCAGCCTACCAGCCAATTCTATTTCGGCCACCGAATTAACAGCTAACTCCGTT
>CAYZYP010000003.1:21151-79844 GCA_964482695.1 uncultured Gammaproteobacteria bacterium
GATTATGTCAATGTAACCGGTGACACAATGACAGGCGGGCTAAGTGTTAATAGTACGTTATCGGTAACAGGAACAACGACGTTGGCGACGAGTGGGGGGATGGTGGGGGTGGGGACAAGCGCGCCATCTTCTTCGTTACATATATTAAATAATGGCAGTTATCCACAATTGAGATTGGGAAGTAGCCCAGGCACTATTGGCGATTTTACTGATTTTACTGTTATGCCCGGGGGTGTTTTTAGAGTAAGTAGTACCGCTAGCATGTTAATTAGTACTGTTTTAGGGGTTTACCCTACAGGAGATATTACTGCCGCACCTGCTTTGTATGCTTCTGGTGATTACGGAAATATTTTAGGTGTTGGAACAAGTTCGCCGCAAGTTCGTTTACATGTGGTTGACGATGCTTCACTTGGGGCACAATTAAGATTACAATTTACTGGTCTTGGTGATTATATTAATTTTTTGGCTGATTCAGGCGGTAATTTGAATGTTTCTAGCAGTGATTCCGGAGCATATATTTCTTTTGGAAATAATGTTTTTCCGTATTCAGACGCGACATATAATTTAGGAGCGTCTAATTATCGTTGGAATAATATTTACGCGGTTACTGGCACATTTGGCAATAGTACAGTCATAGGCACCAACAGTATTATTAGTGATACCGATTCTGTTTGGGGCACTAGCGCCGGAACACTAACCGTTTCTTCTACAGGGGATATGATTTTCGGCACTGATGGAGAAGAAAGGATGAGGATAAATAGTAATGGGTTAATTGGTATTGGTTTAAATAGTCCAAGCGAGATGTTGCATATTTATGGAGCCGAAGACGTTAGTAGGCCAAGAATAGAGATTGAGACAGCTTCTAGCACTCAGGAAGTTGGCATAGAATTAACTTCGAACGGAGCAACCTGGGATATTTTTAAAGATACGGATACCCATTCAACCGGTGGTTTAATTTTTGCCTATAGCGGTCCGCAAGTTATGTTTGCCACTAGCGGTTATGTTGGTATTGGCGTACCTGGTTTTGGAATTAGCCCACAGCGTAGGTTGCACGTAAGAGATGGCGCTGGATTAGAACAATTAATGCTAGCTTTTGATGACACTAATTACACTACTTTTGGTACTGATGGTTCTAGTAATTTAACTGTTGGCACGCAAGGCAATGGTAATATTATTTTAAGTCCCAGTGGCAGTGGAAAAATAGGTATCGGTACCGCTACTCCATCGTCTAGTTTGCATATAGTTGGTGGGGGAATATTGGTTACTGGCAGTACTGGCGACACACCTGTTTCTGGAATCGGCAATCGTTTAATGTGGGTGCCGGCTAAAGCAGCGTTTAGAGCTGGCGGGGTAGATTCCGATCAATGGGATGATGTTGATATAGGACTTTATTCTATAGCTCTTGGTCAGAATTCCAAAGCTAGCGGTTCAAATTCTTTTGCAGTTGGTCCGGCTACTGCTTCGGGTACTTTTTCTGTGGCTATGGGTAACACAGCTGTATCTGGTGGTGCTAGTTCGTTTGCTTTTGGACAGTCAGCTATAGCGATAGGTGATTATTCTTATGCTCTGGGTGGTTGGACTTCTGCTAGCGGCGAATCGTCAATAGCGATAGGTAATAAAATCACTGTTACAGGAGTAAATTCTATAGGTATAAATTTATCTAATAACGATAAAAGTGTTAGCGAAAATAATGTGATGGCTATACTAGAAGGAAAGGTGGGTATAGGCACTATTTCTCCTGACATGCTACTTCAAGTTTTAGCAGCCACTACCACACCACAATTTAGCGTTGCTTACGACGCCACTCACCATGCTGATTTTACCGTTGACGCTGATGGCGCTTTAACGATAGCTCCAAATGCCACAACAACTATCACCAGCGCGTTAATAGCCGACTACCGCGTAGGTATTGCTACCGATAGCCCAGCTTACGCTTTGCACGCTTACCGAACAGACGATGGGCCGGTAGCTGGTTTTACTGATTCAAATGGTACTTGTACTATTGATCCAACAAGCTCTACTCTGAGTTGCACGTCTGATATTAATTTAAAAAAGAACATAGTATCAATTACCGGCGTGTTAGATGATATTCTAAAATTGCGCGGCGTTAATTTTAATTGGCTAAAAGAGAGCGGACCGGCTAGTCATATTGGTTTTATAGCTCAAGAAATAGAACAGGTTTTTCCAGAGCTAGTGAGTATGGATTACAGGGGTTATAAATCAGTTTCTTATGCTAGCTTTTCACCATTATTGGTAGAAGCCATCAAAGAACAACAAAAACAGATACAACAGTTATTTGCTTTTATAAATACTAGTAGCGTTAATAATTTAACTATTCAAAATTCTGCTGGCCAGCTTGAATATAGTGGCGGCAACTTAAATTTGCAAGGAAGTAGTTTGCTAAATGTCAAAAATATCA
Organism: uncultured Gammaproteobacteria bacterium; assembly: GCA_964482695.1. GTDB lineage: Bacteria > Patescibacteriota > Patescibacteriia > Magasanikbacterales > GWA2-37-8 > CAYZYP01. The sequence goes on from CAYZYP010000003.1 coordinate 23,571, forward strand.
TTGCCGCTAGTTCAAAGTGGTATATAGATGATGACGGTAATTTGGTACAGAGGATTGTTACCGACAAAGGAACTAAAGAAATATATAGTTTACAAAGTACTGCTAAAAGTGAAGTGGTAATTTCTGGTTCTGATAAATTAGTAAATGGTTATAAAAAAGTGTCACTAAATGAATTAGATCAAGAAATTATTGACAAAACCGTACCGTTGAAAATAATAACAACTTTGTCATCGCCTTCCAAAGGAATTTATGTGGCAGAAAGAAGTTATCAAGATTTTGTAGTAAAAGAAAATGATAACGGCGCAAGTAACGCCACTTTTGATTGGATGGTAGTAGCCAAGATAAAAAATAACAATAGTGTAATTGAAAATAATTTAATTAATAATACATCTAGCCCATCGGAGAATGCTAATAATCAAGGCAATAGTTCGTCTACCAATAATAATCAGATAACTACTAATAGTTCTTCAACACCAACAACCGCTACTTCTTCCACAGTTTCTGGTAACAATTCTTCTTCAACAACCAATGCGTCAGCTACTGGCGGGCAGACAACAAATAGCTCTAATTCTAATACCGCGTCTACGCCAGCCGGTGATAATAGCCAAACAGGCGCTTCGACTAGCGGGTCTGAATCAGGAAATAGTTCTAATAATACTTCCAACACTAATACAACAAACTCTACTGATGAAACAACTAATTCTTCAGGCCAATCTTCTTCTAGTGGTTCTGCTAGCGAGACAACCAGTAGTGGAAGCAATAACTCTGCTTCTACGGCAAATAACCTTGAAACTGGTTCTGGAAGCAGTGGAGATAGCAGTGGTCAATCCGTGGCAAATAGCGAGTAATTATGTTTAATTTTCGTTATAAAATTATTTTTTTGATTAGTGCCATTTTTGTTTTAAGTGGCTTGTTTTTTGTTTTACCAGCTTTTAGTCAAACTAGCCAGAACGTAAATGTTATTATGACTGTGCCAGATAGTGGCACTACCCCACCTCCGGTTGATAATTTGCCAACTATTTCTAGTGTTTCTACCAGCACTTCTTATGCCACCGTTATTGTTGGTTGGTCGGCTTCTGATGATGTTGGTATAAGTACCAGTTCTTTTGTTTACGGTTTAGATACTAGTTATGGTTCAAGTGGTTCTATAACCGGTAGTTATCAAATTTTTTTATCAAGTTTAACAACTGACACCATATATTATTTTAGAATTTCTGTCACAGATACTGGTTCTCACACAACGCAATACGCCGGTTATTTTAAAACACTTTCTCTTATTTCTTTGCCAGATGCTACTCCCCCTGTTATTAGTAGTATTCAAGTTGTTGTTGGTATTACCACAACAACGATTAATTGGGCAACAAACGAACAGGCCGATGGCCAGGTGAATTATGGTTTAACCAATGCTTATGGTAGTACAGTTAATGATTCTAATTTATCCTTGTCGCATAATTTGCTTTTATTTAATTTATTGCCTAACACTACTTATCATTACCGGATAATATCAACAGATGGCAGTAGTAACAGCGGTAGCACTAACGATGCAGTTTTTACAACGGCCAAAGATAATACGGCGCCACCGAATGTTTCTAATCTTTCTCTAACTACTACTACCAATTCTATAATTACCAATTGGGTTAATCCCAGCTTGGTTACCGTGCCAGATTTTTCTGGGGTGAAAGTGCTGCGTAAAATTGGTTTTCAGTCGGCTAATTTTAATGATGGTACAACAATTTATACCGGTGGTGGGCAAACTTATACAGATACTAACGTTATTGTTGGCACTACCTATTTTTACACTGTTTTTTCTTATGATACGTCTAATAATTACAGTACAGGTATTTATATTAGCGGTAATTTGGCATCTTCTATCATCCCGCCAGTTACTAATGAAATTTGTAACAATAATATAGACGATGATAGTGACGGCTCAATTGATTGTAATGATCCTGATTGTGGTAATGCTGTCAATTGTCAAATCCAGCCACAGGCAGAGAATTGTAGTAATGGCATAGATGATGATGGCGATGGTTTAGTTGATTGCGATGATAATGATTGTGTTAATATTTCTAGCTGTAAAACAACTCCGCCGTCTCCTAAAATCGAAAATTGCAGTAATGGCATAGACGATGATGGCGATGGTTTGGTAGATTGTAGCGATAGTGATTGTTTTGGTTTTAGTGGTTGTTCTAGCGAACCTCTGGTTGGTGGCAGTACGCCTGCCTGCCAAGATAGGGTTGACAACGATGATGATGGTTTGATTGATTATCCAAATGATCCCGGTTGTGATAATGCCAGTGATAGCGATGAGTATAATCCAAAATTATCAACCGTGCCTGGTTTTGCTAAATTAGATATTAATTCGGTTTCTTTTCTAGCTGGTAATAACCAAATAATATTAATCCCGATTAATTCCATAGTGAGAAGCTTGGCTGGTTCTGGTTTAACGGTATTAGTTAATAAGGGAAAATTACCTAGTCAGCCAGTTAGTATTGTTTTTAAAATTGACGGCAAAGATCAGCACCAGTTGATTTTAAATTCTTCTACAGGTAATTATTATACAAACTTATCTTTTCCTAATGTTGGCGAACACCAAGCATATTTAGAAATAGATTATGGCGCTAGCCAGTTTGATTCTATAGCTTTTAAATTAATTGGTGAAGAGTTGGGTGATGTTTTTGACGACCAAGGTAAAAGATTGGATGGAGTTGAAATTATTTTATACGATAAAAATGGGTTAATGTTAAAAATGGAACAATACAACCAAATTAATCCTATTAAAACTAACGTTAACGGCAGTTTTGGTTGGTTGGTGCCTAATGGCCAATATTATTTGAAAGCGCGCAAAGACGGGTATTACGATCGTGTCACGCCAGTATTTTCTGTTTTAAATCATGTCATCAATAGTAAAATTAATTTAATAGTCAAACCAATTAAATTAACCGAAGTTAGTGTTAAGGGTGTAACACAATTTTTAACATCACAGACCAAAGCGATTTCTAAATTAACAGTACAAAAAGTAGAAGATATATCCCATGCAGTTCAGCAAGTTGCTGATAATCCGGATATAGAAAAAGTTACCGAAAGAATAGTGGCACCAGCGACCATTGGCGTAGTGGCAATTGCCATAACCCCGTTTTTAACCTGGGCAGATATTTTACCTTTATTACGTTTGTTATTTTTGCAGCCGTTGATGTTGTTGGGTTGGCGTCGACGCAAAAAGTGGGGAGTGGTTTATAATGCCTTAAATAAATTGCCAGTTGATTTGGCGATTATTCGTCTTATTAATCATAAAACAGGTAAATTAGTTCAATCCAAAGTAACCGATAAGTTAGGGCGTTATGTTTTTATAGCTGATCCTGGCCAGTATTGTATTGAAGCAAGAAAGTCTAATTTAATTTTTCCTTCGGTTTTATTGGCAAACTTTATTAAAGATGGCCATAAAATAGATATTTATCACGGAGAAACAATAAACGTTACCGAAAAAAGAGCTATTATTACCGCTAATGTTCCAATGGATCCTGTCGGAGATTATAAAAAGCCGAAAAGACTTGTTTGGCAGAGAGTTAGTCGTGCTTTGCAAACCTTATTATCTATTTTAGGTATTTTTATCACAGCTGTTTCTTTATATATTTCTCCTAAATGGTATATTTTTATTTTATTATTTTTGCATATTATTATATTTTTCTTTTTTAGAAGATTATCAATTTCGTCTAGCACTAAAAGTTGGGGTATTGTTTATGATGAAACAACCAAAAAACCAGTTGGGCGGGCCATTGCTAGATTGTTTAACACTCGATTTAATAAATTAGTGGCGACCCAGATAACTGATCGCAAAGGTCGTTATCAATTTTTAGCTGGTGATGATGAATATTATGTTACCTATGAGCACGATAAATATCAACCAAGCAAAAAAGAAGTTGATTTGAAAGGCAAAGAGGCAGACGCGATTGTTGAGGATGTTGGGCTGAAAGAGAAAGAGTAGTCTTGGTATTGACTATTTTTCAGCAGACATTTATAATGAGTTATTAATTGTAAGTAAGATGATAGGCGAAGGATTAATCAAAAGGGCCGTTAGCTCAGCTGGCTAGAGCGCTTCCATGGCATGGAAGAGGCCAAGGGTTCAAATCCCTTACGGTCCACAAAATAAAAAACGTAGGGGTCGCACATGTGCGACCCCTACGTTTTTTTGTTAAGATTTAATATATTTTTATTCAATACAGCAATCAATCGCCTTTTTTACCAATAATCGAAGTTTCCCCATAAATCCCTGTTTTTCCTCGTCGTGTTTATTAAGGGCGTTGTCATCTATTTTTTTTACATCGTCTGTGCTAATAATTTTCATGTTAATTCCCCAAAAAAGAGAGTAAAGATCGTAGGCTTTTTGGAATAGATCATTGGCTTCTTCTTTGTTACCCATTTTATGTTGTTTGGTGCCAACTTCTAAAAGTCTCATAGAGGCGGCTAGTAGATGTTTTGAAATACACCAAACTTCTCCTTCGTATTCTTTAATTATTTTTTTTAACAGTTGGCCGCGCATGGCGCGCACTTCTTGTAATAGATCGTAATATTCTGGTTTGCCTGTTTTGGCGCCAGTGAAAAAAAAGTGCTCTTCGATGCTGATTAAATTCATGATAGCAATAGATAAATCTTCGTCGGAAGACAAATCCATTTTATCTTGCTTTTTCATGTTATCTACTTTTTCTATTAGTTCATTTAAATTTTTAATTGAATTTTCCATATTGGTAAATATTTGAAATATATTTTTATCCTATTTAGTTATAAAATAAAAAATGATTGTTAGTATTATAAGTGGCGCGACAGGCAAAACTACTTTTTCAAAAGGAAAATGAGCTTTGTTGTTATTTTTTTTCTTTAAATAATCATAAAACGCGGCGCCAGCGACAAATATTATACTACCTATTAAAATTCCGAGCATTAATTTATCAACGCCCCAAAATTTATTATAAGGGTGGCCAACCACTTCGCTCCAAGCAAGAGGTAAAACCACCAAGATAAAATAACCCAAAGTAACCATAATATCCCAGGCGTTAGAACGGATATTTTTTTTGTTTAATAAGTTAATAGTCCACAAAATAATCGCTGATGTTATACCCCCTATCCAAATACCGCTTATAACATCATCTACCCCCAACCAACGCGACAAACCAACTCCAGCGCCAACCGCGACAATGCACACTGGGCATATAGCCTTGGCTGGTGTGGCTATGATTAATGAGAAAAATAAAATTGTTATTAAAGAAATAGTAATTAACATATTATTTAACTCCGGTTTTTATTTTTATTAAATTCATTATCTCGTCTTCTCCTGTGTAGCATTTTTCGCCGTCTGTTAAAAACGGCACGCCAATACTATTTGTATTGACCGCGCATTTTTTTGCTTTTTGCCCTAATAATTCGGCGTTACTTTGGTTATGATAAACTTCTTTGCGGTTGATTTTAATTTTTTCATCAATTTTATTTGTTTTAATCCATTCTTCCAAACGTTGGCAATGTGGGCATTCTTGGCCATAAAATAAAATTATTTCATTATTTCCCCCCCCGTTATCAAACCAATTAACTTGATCTTTAATTATCCAGTAGGCGATTCCGAGCACGGTTAGTAAAATTGTTATTGAAGAGATTATTGTTTTTTTATTAGTCATATAAAATTATATCTAGTATAAAATATTATGAATGAATAAAGATGATTTGTCAATTAGCCAATTTTAGGATATATTATACGAACCACGTCGAACCTTTTTTAGTGGGATATTAGATAATTAATACTTAACATAAATTATGTCTTTATCCGTAGGAATTGTTGGTTTGCCAAATGTAGGTAAATCTACACTTTTTAATGCCTTAACTTGCAGTAAGCAGGCAGACGCTCAAAATTATCCTTTTTGCACCATAGATCCAAATATTGGCATTGTCGAGGTGCCGGATGAAAGATTGGCCAAATTATCAATAGTATCAAAATCTTTAAAAACCATACCGACAATTATTAAGTTTGTTGATATTGCCGGCTTAGTTAAAGGCGCTTCTACAGGCGAAGGTTTGGGAAATAAATTTTTGTCTCATATTCGCGAGGTAGACGCTATTGTGCAAGTAGTGCGCGCTTTTGCGGATAGTAATGTTATCCATGTCCACAATCAAGTTGATCCCAAAGCAGACGTGGAAATTATTAACACGGAATTAGCTTTGGCCGATTTGCAGACAGTGGGCAAACGGTTGGAAAATGCTAGAAAAAACGCCAAAGGAGCGGCAGCCAAAGATTGGCAGGTACAAATTTCTTTGTTAGAAAAAGTTTACAATCAATTGCAAACAGGTAAACCAGCGCGAGAATTAGAATATAACGAAGATGAATTAGAGATAGTTAAAGAACTTTGTCTATTAACAATGAAGCCGATTTTGTATGTGGTGAATGTTGATGAAGTGTCAAAAATTAAATATCAAATTTCGGATTCTGATAACAAGTTGCATCAAATTGAAATTTGCGCGAAGTTAGAAGCTGAATTAGCTGATTTAAACCCAGAGGAAGCTAAAGAATATTTAAAAACATCAGGGATAGAACAAACAGGATTAGACAAATTAATTGTAGAGAGTTATAAATTATTAGATTTGATTACTTATTTCACTTCTGGCGAGCCAGAAACACGCGCTTGGACAGTAAAAAAAAATATGCCAGTACAACAAGCTGCTGGTGTTATTCATACTGATTTTATAAAAGGCTTTGTTAAAGCCGAAGTAACCAATTATCAAGATTTTGTGGATTGTGGTGGCTGGGTTGGAGTAAAAGAAAAAGGTAAAATGAGGTTAGAGGGCAAAGAATATTTAGTTCAAGATGGTGACGTGTGTTATTTTCACATTAACGCGTAGTTTATAGATATTAAGTTATAGAAGTAAACTGCCGTATTTCTCGACCAACCAGTTGGTTGTGGCGGAAATAAGCTAAGTATTTATGAGAATTTAAAAATGGCTGGGATAAAAATCCTAGCTTTTTTATTTCTAGCTCAATATTAAATGTTAGCCATTCATTTTTAAATTTAAAGCGTGGGATAATAAAAATAATTTTACCTTTTGGTTTAATAATTTTTTTAAATTGTTTAAACGCCTCTAAATAAAGCTGTGTAAGCGCGGTTATTTGTTGTTCTAGTTGTTCCTTGTTTTCTTTTCCAGTCAGTGGCCTGCCTAGATACGGCTCGGTAATAACAGCATCCACAGAAGAAGGTTTTATTTTTTTTGAAATTTCTTTAATATCAGTAGTATAATATTCAACATCTGGCGTTTGGCATTGATTATTTGATATTATCCATTGGACATTTTTTTTAGTGTCAGTAATGGCTTTTTCCGAGTTATCACTACCAATTAATTTATTATATCCCAGTAGAATCGCTTCGGTAAGAATGGTGCCAGATCCACAAAATGGATCCAGTAGGATATTATTTGTTGTCGTTTTGGATAGATTTATCATCATCATGGCTAATTTTGGTGGCAACATGCCGCTTTTATCATCACGACCCGGGCGTCCAAAATCACGTTGGCTGAATTGTTCAAACGGTTGTACCGCTAAAGTTTTGGCTAAATTAAAATTATTTATTTTTTCTTTATTAGTAGTTATTAAAAATTCTCTTCCCCTATCTGTTAATTTATTATGAAAAACCGTGGCCGAAGAAAGAACCGGCTCCTTATTTGGTACATAGCGCACGGATAAATTAGCCATTTTAAGTTGTTTTTTTATTAGTAAGCCAAAATTTCTGATATCTGGTATTTGGTATTTTTCATCATTATACAAACTTATCCCAAAATTAATTTTACCATTAATAGTTTTTAATTCATCAATAATTTTTTTAATTAATTCTTCTTTGTTTAAATTTTCTCCCATTTCTACACCTATTTTAACTGTTCCACCCAACTCATTAATCAATTTTACGGCATTGATATCAGTGTTAATTTTTAAAATATTTTCTTTTTCCTCTTCCCTCTTCTCTCTTCCCTCTTCCCCCAAATCCAAAACCGCCTCGATTTCGGCGGCGGCAAGCAGAGGTTCGCGCCCCAGTGCAAACCAGTATTTGCGGTAATTATTTTTTGGTTTGAGTAGAGGAAGGGCTGTTAGTTTTTTCTTCATAGGTAAATATATTTCTGGTGATAAGCGTAAAGGTTGTTAATTGCTTTTTGTTATTAATAGTTTTTTTAGCCCGTTCAAATCCGCTAATATCAAGAGTGTCAAAAGTAACGCCAGATTTAATGTTACTAATAATAGTTGCGTTAGTAAGCGCGATATCAATATTTTTATAGATAAAAGTAGTGGCCAGCATCATGCCAACAAGCAGTAGCCCGGAGACGATTATATTGAGTAAACGCCAAAAAAGAAATTGACTGTTATCTTTTGTGATAAATTTTATATTTCTTATTTTATTTATTAACATACAACTTAATTGCTAAATTGAGATTGGCTAAATTATTTGTTTGCTTGTTTTGATCGCCAATAGGGGTAAGGCGGATTTCTTCGATGCTAATAAAATAGTCGATAGACTCTAAGTCATGAATATAATTTAAGACGTCAATATATTTTCCAGTGACGTTTAAATCAATAGTAACCTCATTTGATGTGGTAATTTTATCTAAATTTGAACTATTAATATTTTGGCTAATATTGTTAGTTTTAGCTATTGTTTCTAATTTTTGAATTAGCGCGAGAGTATTTGGCGCGCGAAAAAGAAAATTTGGGAAATTGGAAACCTCTTCTTTAATTTGTTCAACTTTATTTTTAGTTAAATGAGCGTTTAAAGATTGCTGATATTTTTTTTCTAAGATAGCGCGTAAGTTATAAGTGTCATCTGTAATTTTTTGAATCTTTAGTAAAGTTGGCCAGATGATACCGCCGACGATAACAACAGCCAAAATAGTTAAAAGGCAGATATTTAAAATCATTTTTTGTTTAGAGTTTAATGTCATGAAAGTATGTTTAATGGAAAGAATTTAAAACCCTTTTATTTTAGTGCTAAATTCAAATGTTATATTTTCTTTTTGGAATAATTTTGAAATTGGTGTTTCCGGCTTGTCAATCCAGGAAATTTTTGTTAACTCTTCTTGGTAATTAAGCAAATCATCGCGAGTTTTGGCCATGCCGTTTAAAATTATGGTCTTATTGACGCGGTTTATATGTAGTTCGGTAAGTTTTATATCAGCTGGTAAATTTGAAAATATCTCTGATAATTTTGGGCCCATTACCATATGGTTACTACTAGCGTCTGTAATATCTTTGATATTTTTATTAATTTGTTTTATTTCTTGGTTATAGTTTAAATATTGAGCGTTTAAGGTAGTGGTGTTAGAGGCAATGTCAATAAATCCTTCCAATAAAACAAACCAGCTCCAGATTAAAATTGTCGCGGTTATTGCGCTAATAAAAATAACCAATTCTAACAAGCGTTTGCTAAAAATAAATTTAATTAATATTTCGGTTTTTTGTTTTTTGCTGGGAGGCAGTAAATTAAGGTTGATATCCATAGGTCTTAAAATCGGATTTTATGTAAAATAATATAGTATGTATCAGATTAGGCTAGACAGGCTTCTGCACAGCTCTTAACGCTAAGCCAATAACTACTACCAGGCTTAAATCTTCAGGTTTAGTTTTATTAAGTAGTTCTTTATTTAAAAGATTTTTCCAAGGGCGGCCAGGATGGGAGGAAATTTTTAATTTATGAGAAATAAAATTATCCAAATTTTTCCAATTGGCCATTCCACCGCACATAGTGATATGATCGACAATATTGTGATTAGGAAAATGTTGTTTGTAAAATTCCATTGTTGTTTTAAGGCCGTCAGTTAATTGATTATTAATGTTAGAAATTATTTTTAAATATTTTGGATTTTTGGCGTCGTATTTTACACCGTTTTGAATTTTCAATTGTTCGGCTCGATCGTGTTCAATTTTTAATCCTTGCTGTATGGCCGTAGTGATTAGTTCCCCAGAAAAATTAATACTGGTACTAAATTGAATAGCGTTGTTATCGAAAATGATCAAGCTAGAACGAGTAGCGCCTAGATCGAGCAAGGCACGAGCTTGACCTGTATAATTTTTGCCAACAGTGATTAAACTTCTGGCTATGGCTACAGCCTCTATTTCTAACGCGATAGGGTTGAGCCCAACACTTTCTAGTAAATAAGTATAAGAATCAGCAATAACTTTGGGCACAGCCCCTAACAAGACCTGTACTTCTTGAGTGCTTAAATCTTCTTTATTTTTAGGATTGATAATTTGCCAATCTAAATAGGCTTCTTCTGTTTCAAAAGGCAAGTGCTTTTTGGCTTGATGGACAATATCTGCTTCGGCAATATCTTCTGGCTTAGTTTCTAATTTTATTAATTTCAAGAATGTTTTTACTTCTGGCAAACTGGCCACTACCCAGGGGCATCTTATTGGTTTATATTTTTTGTTATCTTTTGTTTTTCCTAATAAATGTAATAGTTTTTGTCTAACTAATTCTGGTTGTTGTATTTCACCATCAACAATTAGCCCAGACGGCAAGTTCATTGAACGAATTTCTTTAACCTTAAAACAATGCTTTTTATAGTTAGCAATCGCTGGTTGTAGCTGAATCAATTTAATGGATAAATCACCAATTTCTAAGCCAAAAGCATCGGGAAATGGGCTGTTGAAAAACATATTATATATTTTGTGCTAATGAATACATTGGCATGATAACTGCCACAGCAATGCCGGCTACCGCTAAACCGAGAATAAGAATTATTACCGGTTCAATAATGGTAGTGAAATTTCTCATAGTTTCACTTACTTCGTTGCTATAATATTCGGCTAACTCGGCCAACATTTGTTCGGTTTTTCCTGCTTGTTCACCAACCATAATCATTTCTGTTACCATTGGCGGGAAAATTTTTGGATAACGGGCTAATATTTCAGATAATGCTTCTCCTTTTTTTAAAGCTTCTGATACAGCTAATAAACTTTGTTTGTAGATAACATTAGTTGTTACGTCCGAACATATTTTAGTGGCTTCTATTATGGGGATAGTGCTAGCTAAAAGAGAGGAAAGAGTAAGAGTAAAACGAGCTAAGTTAATTTTTTTAATAATTGATCCAGCGATTGGCAGATTAAGGTTAAGAGAATGGATTATTTTTTTTATTTTTGGTTTTTTTGCTAAAAATATAAATAAGATGATCAAGAGAACTAGACCCAATACCATGAAAATGCCATATTTTTGTCCGGAATCAACTATGGTAATAAGAATTCTGGTGGCTAGTGGTAATTCAGCATCTAGATCTTTGAACATGCCCATTAATTTAGGTAGAACAAAGAATACTATTTCTATACTGATGCCAGCCATAGCAACGATAATTACCGCTGGATAAATCATGGCTCCTCTAATACGAGAAGTTAGCTCGTGGTTTTTTTTCATTTGGGAGGCAACTTGATCTAATGATTCTTCTAATTTTCCAGCCGTTTCGCCAGCAGCGATCATATTAACATAGATAGCCGGAAAAACTCTGGGGTATCTACCTAACACCTCGCTCAATTGTAGACCTTTTTCTACACCTGATTTAATTTCGTTTATTATTTTTCTTAATTTTTTATTTTCTACTTCCTTGCTTAAAATTTTTAAAGCATCAATTAATGAAAGGCCAGCTTTCACCATTATTTTTAAATGGTTGACAAATAAAATTTTCTGTACCGTTTTAACACGTGCTATGTGATCGGTATACCAAGAATTTATTTTTTCTTGCCAACCGCCAGGTTGTTGTGGCTTTAATTTTGTTTTCATAATTATTTCGTACAGACACAAAATTTTGTGTCTGTACATTTTATTTATTTTATTCTTTTGTTACTCTTAACACTTCGCTTATTGTTGTTACGCCCATTTTGGCTTTGAGAAGTCCGTCTTCTAACATTGTAACCATACCGTGCTGTCGCGCGCGAACTCTTATTTGGTCGGCGGTAGCGCGCGAGTTTATCATCTTTATCAACTCTTCATCAACTTCTATTATTTCATATATACCTATTCTGCCTTTGTAACCGGTTTGCCCACAGCGACGGCAACCAGCACCGCGAGAAAAAATAATGTCGTGGCTACCTTTGCTAGCATGATAGTTTGGAATATTTTCTTTAAATAAATTGGCTAATTTTTTGACATCAAAAACTCGCCCTAATTCGTTAGAAGCTATTTTATCTAAACGAAGTTCTTGTTTACAATGCGGGCAAATTTTACGGACCAGACGCTGAGCGATAACAATATTAGTAGTATAAGCAATCAAAAATGGCGGCACACCCATATCTACCAAGCGAGGAAGGGTTGTTGGGGCATCGTTGGTATGTAAAGTAGATAAAACTAAATGGCCTGTCATGGCCGCGTGAATAGCTATTTCGGCTGTTTCTTGGTCGCGGATTTCGCCAACCATAATAATATTTGGATCCTGACGTAAAAAAGCGCGTAAACCAGAAGCAAAAGTAAAGCCAACTTTTGGGTTTATCTGACTTTGATTAACGCCAGTTACGTGATATTCAATCGGATCTTCAATAGTGGAAATATTTACTCCAGGCTGATTAAGAATACCTAAAATTGAATAAAGAGTAGTTGTTTTACCAGATCCGGTTGGGCCAGTAACTAAAATCATGCCATGTGGTTTTTTAATGGCGTTTTCAACTTTTTTTCGTTGCCTGTCTAATAAACCAAGCTGTTCCAAGGTTAGTGGTTTGGCGCCTTCATGTAGTAACCTCATAACAATCTTTTCTCCATCATAAACTGGGATGATAGAAACACGAAAAGCTAATCTTTCTTCTTGCACCTGAATTTTAAATCGTCCATCTTGCGGCAACATGTGTTCGTCTATTTTTAGATTAGCAAGGATTTTAATTCTAGCTATTAAACCATTTTGGATATTTTTGGGTAGAGTCATTACTTGTTGCAAGACACCGTCAACACGGTAGCGGATAACCACTTGTTTTTCTAAAGGCTCTATGTGAATATCAGAAGCTCCTTCATAAACAGCATGTTCCAGAACAGTATTAACGATATTAATAATTGGCAGTTCTTGAGCAGCTTTTTTTAGTTCTTTATTATCAAGCGGTTCGCCGATTTCTTCTATTATTTTTAAATTTTGTAAATCTTGCTCTAAACCAGTGTGATATTGCCGCATAGCTTCTTTTAAATCGCCAGGGCAAGTTATATAAACTTTTGGTTCTAGGCCAGTTTTGCGGCGTAAAAATTCTATAGTTTGAATATCAGTTGGGTCGGTCATGGCTAATTTAATTTGGTTTTTTTCTTTTTCAAAAGCGATGACTTGATGAGTAAAAGCGACAGGGCCAGGAATTAAATTAACAATATCTTTTTTGATTTCCCGGCCTTTTAAACTGATATAAGGGGTATCCAAGTATTGAGCAGTTTTTTCATAAAGTTCATTTTCATTAATGATTCCATCGTTTATTAATATTTCTTCTAGTTCTTTGTTGAACTTAGTAGCTTTGGTTTGGCTAGAGCGTAATTGGCCGGCGTTAGCTAGCTTGTATTTTTTTAAGATTTCTCTAAGGGTCTTGGCAGGCAACATAAAATTAGAATTAGTAAGTTGTCTCATAAAACTAATTAAAATTATATCATATTTTTATATTTTTTACCATTTATTTTTATTTTTATTTTTAGTTTTTTTTATTCGGTCTGTGCTATTTATATAAAATGAGGGTTTTTTGGTAAAAGGCTGTAATTTCCATTATTTTTTATAGTTTATGGCTTTGTTATGTAGATTTAACGAATAATAAGCAGAAGGTGTTGACTTTTTTGGGCATTATTGTTATTATAATTCCACTTTTGTACTTAAATAGTAATAATTTTGCCTGTAAGGGCTAACACACATAATATTATGAAGAAATACGAATTGCTAATAACTTTGCCTGGAATTTTAGACGACAAAGAATCAGAGGCCAAAATTAAAGAAATAACAGATTTACTAGAATCCTGTGTTCAGGAAATACAGGTAAATACTCTTGGTAAATCACGCCTAGCTTATCCCGTTAAGCAAATCCGTTATGGTTATTTTTACAACGTATATTTTCAGTCCGAACCAGATAAAATTTTTGAACTTCAAGAAAAATTACGTTTAAGAAATGATTTATTGCGAGCGATTATAAGTAATTATAATCCAAAAGCAGTAAAAACTAGTAATATTGCTAGTAGCCCACAAATAGATGCCATAACAGCGGATGAATTATTAGACCAAGAAGAAAAAGAAGCTAAAAAGACCTCTCAATTTATGGATATTAAAACATCCACTATAGATTTAAAAGATATAGATAAGAAATTAGATGAAATTTTGGACGACAAAGTAATTAGCGGCGTATAAATATACGTGGTGTTAAAAAATTAATTTTTAAAATATGGATTTAAATAAAGTAATGATCATTGGCCGGCTAACAAAAGATCCAGAATTACGCAATATTCCTAGCGGTCAGTCGGTGACATCATTTGGGTTGGCGACAAATCGTGTTTGGAGCGGTACAGACGGCCAAAAACAAGAAAAAGTAGAATTTCACAACATAGTTTTATGGTCAAGATTGGCAGAAATAGCCAGCCAATATTTGCGTAAAGGGCGTAGAATATATATAGAAGGTCGTTTACAGACCAGAGAATGGACAGGCCAAGATGGCGTAAAAAGAAGAGTGACCGAAATTATTGGTGAAAATATGATAATGCTAGACGGAGCGCGCCCAGCAGGCGGCGAAGCGTCTTCTGCACCGTCTCGTTCAGAAGAAATCCCTGTTATCAATGTAGATAAGCCACAAGACAACATAGAAGAAGAAGTGCGAGTAGAAGATATTCCATTTTAAATTTAAATATTCAATAAAATTAAGCATATTATGGCCAAACAAAAGGAAAAAATAAAAAATTGTCATTATTGCGTGAATAAACAAACAGAGCCAGATTATAAAGACGTGGGAATTTTGCGTCGTTTTGTTTCTTCTTATATGAAGATAGCCCCTCGCAGACGAAGTGGTTTGTGTGCCAGACATCAACGGCAAGTAGCTAATGCCATTAAACGCGCTCGCCAGGCGGCACTCATGCCTTTTAAGGCTTAATTTAGCCGTTATTTCAAGAACGAAAAAAGCCCCCTTTATTTATTATTGGGGGTTTTTCAAATAATTGTTATGTCTACTTGGCAAGATCTTAAAGATAATCCAAGACTAATGGAAATATATAAGACACGAATAGAGATTATTCATTTAATTCGTGAATTTTTTTGGTCGCAAAATTTTAGAGAAACTGAAACGCCCATAGCTATTAAATTTCCCGGTCAAGAGCCGTATCTTAATCCCGTGCCAGTATTTTTTTATGATCCACGAGGCAAAGAAGAAAAATTTTATTTGCAGACTTCACCGGAGTTTGCCATGAAAAAGTTATTAGCGACGGGTTTTGATAGAATTTTTCAGATCTGCAAGTGTTTTCGTAATTATGAATCTTTCGGCGGTTTGCATAATACCGAATTTACCATGATAGAATGGTATCGCTCGCCAGGTGAGTTAACAGACATTATGAATGATACCGAGAAATTGTTTAAATTTGTGGCTGAAGAATTAAAAATAAAAGATATAAGATATAAAGAAAAAATAATAGATATTTTGGGGAATTGGGAGCAAAAGAGTATGAAAGAATTGTGGCAGGAGTTTATTGGTGTTGATTTGGATAAATATGTTCCTTCTGTTATTCTGAACGAGCCGCAGCGAAGTGAAGAATCTCTTGCTAAAGACATTAAGGGATCCTTCGCTGTCGCTCAGGATGACAATATACTACGGTCAGTTACAAATCTACGAAAGTTGTGTATAAAGTTAAGCATTCAAATCAGTGACGCTGACAGATACGAAGATTTATTTTTTAAAGTATTTTTAAATGAAATTGAACCGAAATTAGGGCTAGAAAAACCAATATTTGTTTATGATTATCCGGCGGTTATGTGTTCGCTATCAAAATTATCTAAGCACGACAGTCGTTACGCGCAGAGGTTTGAATTATATATTGGTGGTTTAGAAATCGCCAATGCTTTTGGTGAATTAACTGACGCGGATGAGCAAAAAAAACGGCTGAAAATAGATCGTGACTTGCGGAAAAAATTATGCAAAGAAACATGGCAGGTAGATGAGGATTTTATTGAGGCTCTGAATGACATTAAGCAAGAAACTGCTGGTATTGCCTTAGGCGTGGATCGTATGGTATTATTATTTACCGGAGCGAACGATATAAACGAGGTGATGTTTCAGGGTGTGAGTGAGCAATTGCAAATATAGCGACGTTATGTTTTAAAGTACATCTAAATGTTACTCATAGCGCCAGCGGACAATACATCTTTTATAAGAAAAAAGCAGTTATCCGTTTGCCTTTTTGCCTAAGTTTCACTACGGCAAAAAGTTTTCCGACTACTTTTTTCTTATAAAAGATGTATTGTCCGCTGGCGTGGCGTATTAAAGTTAATTTTTTGTTTATGTTATCAACCAGTGAAATTCGTAAAGGAGTAGTTATCCGTCATCAGAACGATTTGTTCGTGGTGGTGGAATTTCAACATGTTAATCCCGGCAAGGGCGCGGCTTTTACGCGTACCCGCATGAAGAGTTTGGGTTCTGGCAAAGTGATAGAAATTACTTATAAAACAAGCGAGAGCGTTGATATCGTTTCGGTAGAGTTTCAAACTATGCAGTATTTGTATAAAAGTGGTGAAAATTACGCTTTTATGAATATGAGCAGTTATGAGCAAATAGAAATGAATGGTGAATTTATTGGTGATGAAGCGAAATATTTAAAAGAAGGCTTGGATGTTATTATTGGTTTATACGAAAACGCTCCAGTTAGTATTCAAATACCAAAGAAAATTAAATATAAAGTAATAGAAGCGCCACCGGCGGTAAAAGGCGACTCTGCTTCGGGCAATGTTACCAAAGAGGTTAAGTTAGAAAACGGTCTAATTGTTTACGCGCCGATATTTATTAAAGAAGGTGAGGAAATTTTGGTAAATACCGAGACCGGCGAATATACGGCCAGAGCGAATCAATAAAAAGCTTTGAATTTTTTAGAAGGCACGTAGGGGCAGGTTTAAAACCTGCCCCTACGTGTTTATAAAATAGCCACAGCTTCTATTTCAATTTTCGCTCCTTTGGGTAGAGCCGCGACTTGCACTGTAGCGCGAGCCGGGAAGTTTTGTTTAAAATAACCACCATAAATTTCATTGATTGTTTGGAAATCAGTTAAATCAGTTAAGTAAATTGTTGTTTTAACAATTTGATCTAAATTTGAACCAGCGGTTTCTAAAACCGCTTTTAAATTTTCCATTACTTGCTTGGTTTGTTCTTTTACGCCACCTTCTACCATCGTGCCGTCTGGTTTAAGAGGAATTTGACCAGAACAAAAAATTAGGTTGTTTGTTTTCATAGCTTGTGAGTATGGCCCAATGGCTTGGGGGGCGTTGGGGGTGGAGATCGTTTGTTTCATATTATTATTTTTGTTTTTCTGGCCTTAGAGAGCGAACGGTGGCGCCAGCTTGCCACATTTCTGATTCTTTAATTTGTTTTAGTTCATCATTTAATTTTTGGCGGTAATTTGGATCACTGTTGACTTCTAAAACAATTTTTGTTTCTGTGCCGTCTTTTACTTTTTTGTAAAGTTCCTCAAAAACCGGCTTGGTGGCATCGCGAAATTTATCTTTCCAATCCAGCGCGCCTCGTTGGGCAGTGGTAGAACAATTAGCTATCATCCAATCTACGCCTTTATCAGCCATAAGAGGAACCAAACTTTGAGTTAGTTCTTCTACTGTTTCATTAAAAGCCTCCGAAGGAGTATGTCCATTTTCTCTTAATAAATTATATTGAGCTTCCATGATTCCAGTGATAGCTCCCAGTAGTACGCCCCTTTCGCCAGTTAAGTCACTCCAAACTTCATTTTGGAAAGTAGTTGGAAATAAAAATCCAGAACCAACTGCTATCCCAAGCGCTTTGACTCTGTCACGAGCGTGACCAGTGGCGTCT
Organism: uncultured Gammaproteobacteria bacterium; assembly: GCA_964482695.1. GTDB lineage: Bacteria > Patescibacteriota > Patescibacteriia > Magasanikbacterales > GWA2-37-8 > CAYZYP01. The sequence goes on from CAYZYP010000003.1 coordinate 41,593, forward strand.
TGGTAAACCGCGTAACTTGAATTGACGCCAGCGCCAGATAAAAATAGTTCTCTTACTTTGGCGCCAGGCCCTTTGGGGCCTACCAAGATAACGTCAATATCTTTTGGAGGAATAATACCGGTTTGGTCACTATAAACAATAGAAAAACCATGAGAAAAATAAAGGGCTTTGCCAGCAGTTAAATGTGGTTTTATTTTATCCCAAGCGATTTTTTGGCCAGCGTCAGAAAGCAAATATTCTATGATTGTGCCTCTTTTAGCGGCTTCTTCAATAGAGAACAAGGTTTCGTTAGGTATCCAGCCGTCAGAAATAGCTTTGTCCCAAGATTTAGTGCCTTCTCTTTGGCCGATAACAACTTTAATACCATTATCGCGTAAATTTAGCGCTTGTCCCGGGCCTTGTACACCGTAGCCTATCACAGCCACTATTTCATCTTTTAATACTTCTCGCGCTTTGGATAAGGGAAATTCTTCTCTAGTAATTATATTTTCTTCTACTCCTCCAAAATTGAATTTAGTCATAAATATGATAAATTAAATTTTTAAGGCCACTAGCCCGCCTCTGGCCATTTTAATAATATCCTTTTTTAAATTTATAGATGACAACAAATGTTCTACTTCAATTCCTTCGCCGGTTATTTGTACCACTGGCTTATTATTAACATTATTTAATAATTTAATATCAATTCCGTGTGTGGCTATTGTTTTTATCTTTTCAAAAACCGTCCGGTTTTTTAATACGGCTAATATAAGTTCTTTGTCGATTACTTCTTTTTGATTAACTGGTTCAACAAAAATAATTTCCACTATTTTGTTTATCTGATCAACAATTTGTTGTATTCTGTCTTGTCGCAGTTCTGATAAAACCAGGGTAATGTGTGTGATGTTTGGTTCATTAGAAATACCAGCAGTAATACTTTCCACGTTATATCGGCGCCTGCGACAAAGCGAAGCAATTTTATTTAGTACGCCTGGTTTATTTTCGGTGGTGATAAGGAGGATGTGGTGATTATTGGTTGGCATAAATTATTTTCCTATTATAGTTTCATTTAAGGTATTGCCTGGTGGTACCATAGGATATACATTGTCTTCTGGGCCGATAATAAATTCTAAAAATATTGCTTTTTTACTTTTATTAGCTTTGGTAATATATTTTTTAGCTTGCGTCCAATTGGAAACGCGGTGAGCCTCAATATTATACGCTTTGGCTATTTGAACAAAGTTGGGATTGGCTAACTTAGTGGCTGAATAATTTTTTTGGTAAAATAATTCTTGCCATTGGCGCACCATGCCTAAATAGCCATTATGAAATAAAATTATTTTAATCGGCAGTTTTTCTTGCATGATTGTGCCGAGCTCTTGGATATTCATCTGAAAGCCGCCATCGCCCATTAGCGCCCAGACTTGTTTGGTTGGCTCGGCCATTTGCGCGCCAACAGAAGCGGGTAAACTATAACCCATACATCCCAAGCCCCCAGAACTTAGAAGTTGTCCGGGGTAGTTATAATTAAAATATTGAGCGGTCCACATTTGATTTTGGCCAACGTCAGAAGTAATAAGACAATCTTTTTTAGCCACATGGTTTATTTCTTTAATAATATCAGCGGCTAAAAGATGCTTGCTAGGGTGTAAGCGTAATTGTTTTTTAACTATTTTTAAATTAGTTTTTTCATTCCATTTTTTTATTTGTGTTAACCATTCTTTATGTGATAATTTTTTAATTTTAGTATTTAATTGTTTTAGGACGTGTCTACAGTCGCCAATTAGCGGTACGTCAACTATGGTATTTTTACCGATTTCCGCTGGATCAATATCAATATGAATTACCTGCGTGTCACGGGCAAATTCTTCTATTTTACCGGTAATACGATCATCAAAACGTAAGCCAACGCCGATAATTAAATCAGCGTTATGTACCGCGTAATTGGCGTAAGCCATGCCATGCATGCCGAGCATGCCAAAATTTAGTGGATGTTTGTGCGGTAGAGCGCCCAAGCCCAAAAGTGTACTAATTACCGGCATTTCGGTATTTTCAACGAATTGTTTTAACTCAAAGCTAGCACGTGAAATTATAACGCCGTGTCCGGTCATTACTACCGGGCGAGTTGATTTTTTGATTAGTTCAATGGCTTTTTTGATATTGGTTTCGTTAGCAAAAGTTGGTACTTTGTAGCCAGGTAGATTTACTTTTTCAGGATAAATAAAATTATTTACTTTTGCTTTTAAAACATCAACAGGAATATCAATATGCACTGGCCCTGGCCGGCCGGTGGAAGCTAAGTAGAATGCCTCTTTTATGATACGAGGTAAGTCGTCAACATTTTCTACTAAATAATTTTGTTTGGTGATAGATTGGGTAACGCCGGTAACATCAATTTCTTGAAAAGCATCCGAACCAATAAAATTAGTAGCCACTTGGCAGGTAATGGCTACCATGCCAACGGAATCCATAAAAGCATTAGCAATGCCACTTACGAGATTAGTCGCTCCAGGGCCCGAGGTGCTTAAACAAACTCCTGGCCGACCAGTGACTCTAAAATACGCGTCCGCGGCCATGGCCGCGCCCTGTTCGTGGCGAGGCAGAACGTGTTTAATTTGTGGGTAAGAAGTAATCCTATCATGCAAAGGAATGGTTACACCGCCTGGGTAGCCAAAAATTATATTTACTTTTTCTTTAATTAAACATTGTAATAAGACATCAGCACCGATCATAAAATTTTTGTATATATTTAAAATGCGTCAATGTTTTTAGTTGGCGGTAAGTGTGTTGTTTAAAGATATAGATTAGTTGGTTATTTTTTTGAAAAATAATAGTGGTTCGGAAAATACGGTTTTGTCAAAATCTTTTGTCATTTCTACGTTGGCCACTTCTATAATTACTAATTCTATTAAGATAGCGATTTTGCCAGAAAGCAGATGACCCATAGCGCAAGTTTGGTGATTATTGCCGCCGATAACAGCGTGGATATGAAAGGATAATTCATTATCGTAGGTAGCGATAGTGCCTTGGGCGGTTAATTCTATTGGTCCATCGTATTTTTTTATCACTCGTTTATTTTTGTCCATTTGATCTGGATGGGCTATTTCGGCGTATTCTAAAGCGCCAATAAGCATGGGGATATAGGCGGATTTGATAGTGTTCTCTTGGCAGAATTTTTTCAGGACATCTAATAAATCTTCACCTGGGAGTAGACGGGCGATAAATTGTCGGCCAGGAGTGTATTGAGTTTGAGTGAGCATATTATTTGGTTGAATATTCTTTTCTAAATTTTATCATTATCGGCGTAACTTTTCTTTTTGGAATTTTTATAGTTTTTAGCCGGCGTTTAATTTCTGTTGAAGTTAATTTAACATCCAATTTTCTTTTTGGAATATCTATTTCTATTATATCGCCGTTTTTAATTACGCCGATGGCGCCGCCATTATACGCTTCTGGTTCAATGTGGCCAATACAAGCGCCGCGAGTGCCGCCAGAAAAACGGCCGTCGGTTAGTAGCGCCACGCGTAAGTCCGCACCGCTTATCATCGCGGTTGGAGTGAGCATTTCTGGCATACCGGGCGCGCCAGCCGGACCCATAAAATTAATTACCACTACGTCGCCATTTTTTATCTTTTTATTCTGCACCGCGTTTAAGACATCTTTTTCCGTATTAAACACTTTGGCTGGCCCAGTAAATTTCATCATGTCCAAAGAAACGGCAGTTTGTTTAATTACCGATGATTTGGCCAAGTTGCCTTTTAGCACGGCAATGCCACCTTCTTTGTAAAATGGTTTTTCCAATGATTTTATTACACCATCATTTTTTACTACGCCTTCTTTAGCAATTTCTAATATATCTTTACCATTTACCGTTGGCGATGGTTTTAGCCATTTTTGCAAGCGGTTTAAGACCGCCGGCATGCCACCAGCCATGTCTAAGTCTTCCATCACATGTGGCCCGGCTGGCCGGATATGGCAAATATTAGGAGTTTGTTTGGCAATTTTATCAAACATTTCCAATGGCAATTTTATACCGGCTTCTTTGGCAATTGCCGGCAAATGTAAAGCTGTATTGGTAGAGCCGCCAATAGCCATATCCACGCGCACGGCATTAGCAAAAGCGTTTTTGGTCATTATTTGTCGCGGGCGAATATTCTTTTTTACCAATTCCACGATTTTTTTACCAGTTGCGTAAGCTTGTTGTTTTTTCTTGACGTCAACGGCAAGCGTGGTGGCGCAATTAGTAATTGACATGCCCAAAACTTCGGTCATACAAGCCATAGAATTGGCGGTAAATAGCCCGGCACAGCTGCCGGCGCCCGGGCAAGACTGACATTCAATTTTATAGGCTTGTTCTTTGTTTAATTTGCCAGCTTTTATTTGTCCGACGGCTTCAAAGTCTGACACGATATCCATTTTTTTACCATCTACCATGCCGGCTTTCATCGGCCCGCCGGTTAACATAATAGCCGGTAAATTTAATCTAGCCGCGGCCATCAGCATCCCGGGAGTAATTTTATCGCAGTTGGTAACACCAACCCAGCCATCTAAAGAATGTGATAGCATCATTATTTCTACATTGTCGGCAATATGATCGCGAGAAGGTAAAGATAATCTCATTTCTACATACATAGCAATACCATCGCAAACACCGGGTACGCCCCAAACAAAGGGCACGCCACCGGCATCACGGATACCCTTTTTTACATATTCAGTTAGTTCGTTAAGGTGGATATGGCCGGGGATAATATCATTGTAGGAATTAGCAATACCAATAAATGGTTTTTTAAAATCATCGTCTTTTAAACCACCAGCACGAAACATGGCGCGATGAGGCATGGTGGCCACGTCGTTTTTAATAATGTCGGAGGGGAGAGACATAAAATGGCAGGTTATCAAATATTTAAAATAAGCTTAAATGTAATTCCTTGCGCCAAGGGATATGACTTTTTGGATCGTCCCGTCAAGGCGGGATCGCCCAAAAAGTAATATCCCTTGGCGTGACGCATGAGGAATGTTAGTTAAAGAACTATTTTACAAACGTTAACCATTTATAATATTTTTTATTTTCTCCACTAACAATTTTCATAAATTCTTCTTGCAGGTGTTTGGTAATTGGGCCAAATTGGTTTTTTAATTTTGTTTTTTCTATTTGTCCAACCGGCGAAATTTCCGCGGCTGTACCGGTGAGGAAACATTCGTCAGCGGCCATAATATCTTTTACTTTCATTTTCTTTTCCATTACCTTGTAGCCCAAATTCCTCGCCAAAATTATTACTGATTCGCGGGTAATGCCGGCCAAAATTGTGCCAAGGGGTGGGGTATAAATAGTTTTGTTTTTGATGATAAAAATATTTTCCGCCGAACCTTCGGCCACACTTCCTTTATAGTCTAACATTAAGGCTTCGGTATATCCAGCGGTTGTTGCTTCCATGCCAGCGAGCATAGCATTAACGTAATGGCCGGTGATTTTCGCGTCAGCAAAAGTGGATTTGGGGTGAATGCGGACAAAAGAAGATACTTTTAATTTTACTGCTTCTTCGCCCAGATAAGCGCCCCAAGGCCAGCAAGCGATGGCTGTGTCTACTGGTAAGCCAGTTGGATTAACGCGTAAAGGACCGTGGCCGTAAAAAGAAATTGGGCGTATGTAGCCACAAGGGATTTTGTTTGCTTTTACTGTTTCTACAGTAGCTTTTGTAAGCTGGTTTTTGCTATAGGACATTTTCATGCGTAGGCATTTAGCAGAATAAAGCCACCTATCTACATGCCGGCTAAGCTGGAAAATAGCCGGGCCTTTTTTGGTGTCGTAAAATCGTATACCTTCAAACGCACCGGTGCCATAGTGCAAAGTATGAGTAAGCACATGGATTTTGGCTTTGTCCCAAGGAATTAATTTACCGTTAAACCAGATTTTTTTGGACATATTATTTTCCTTTATTATACAAGATATTATAGCCTCTCTCAAACGCTTCAATAGAAGCCACTATCACATCGGGCGAAGTGGCCGTAGCAATAACTTTATTTTCCCTTTCATCTTTTAGACTCATAGAAACTTCTACCGTGGCATCGGTACCACGTTGATCAATTTTAACATCAAAGTCAGTTAGCCAATAGTTCATCAACTTTTCTGATTTTATTACTTCCCGCACCGCGCGCATTATAGCGTCTACCGGGCCAACGCCATCGGCAGTAGCTTGTTTAACGCCATTGTTTTTGATTTTAACCCAAACTTTAGCGCAAGCTTTTTTGGTTTTAGAAGTAGAGACAGTAAAATCTTGCACTTTAATTAATTTTTTGGATTCTGGCACAGTTTTTAAGATGTCTTCTATCAAATGTTGCAAATCTGATTTAACCATTTGTTTGCCCTTGGTAAAAAATTGTTCAATTTCTTCGTAAACCGCCTTTAGATATTCTTTGTCAAGATTTAATTTAAATTCATTTTTTACCACATTTTCTAACTGTTTTCGCGTTGGTTGTTTAGACCAAAGTTTTTCTACTTTGTCTTTTTCAACAGTTGATTGGATATTAAACATTTTCATGCTTAAATAGCGATCAACCTCTTCCATTTTTGGTTCTATTGATGGTGGTGAGGGTAATGTTTTTAAAATAGTTAGTGGATCTTTCAAGCCATTGCCAGTAGCCATGCAGACAATGACATCATCTTTTTTAAATAATTTTTCTTTGGCTAATTTTTTTAAGGCTGCTAGTGGCAAGGCGGCCGATGGTTCAACAAAAATTGCTTCGTCATTGGCCAATTCTTTTTCTGCCAACAAAGTTTCTTCGTCACTTACTTCTACAGCCATTCCTTTGCTCTCGTAAATGGCGTTTAGTAATTTTAGTCCGTCAAGCGGATTACTTACAGCCACAGCCGAAGCCACAGTTTGCGGTTTGGCGATAGTTTCAATTTTTTTAGTTTTATTTTTAAAGGCAGTAAAAATAGTATTAGCGCCATGCGGTTGGACGGCAACAATTTTTGGCACCCGATCGGTAAAACCGAGCAAGAATAATTCTTTAAAACCTTTGTAAATGGCCGACAGATTGGTGCCACAACCAACAGGGCAAATTAGATAATCTGGCACGCGCCAAAAAAGTTGTTCTACTATTTCGTAGCCTTGTGATTTTTGGCCTTCACCGCGAAAGACATAATCACCAGCCAGATAAAAGCCATATTTTTTGGCGATTTTTTCTGCCAATTGAGCGCATTCGCTATAGGTGGCGCGTACTTGGATAACGCGGGCACCATAAGCCAAAGTTTGTGATAATTTGCCAAGCGGCGTGCCTTCGGGCACAACAACGTAGGCCGGAATGCCGGCTTGCGAGGCATAAGCGGCCACAGAAGCGGCCATATTACCGGTAGAAGCCACAACCACAGCTTTGGCGCCTATTTCCATGGCTTTGGTCATTTCTACCATGGTGCCGCGGTCTTTAAAGCCGCCAGTTGGGTTGGAAGTTTCGTCTTTAAAATACAGTTTATTCAACCCAAGTTTTTTGGCAATTTTTTTGCTACGTTTTAAAGGCGTGCCGCCTTCGTTTAAGCTGACCAATTTGTTTAAATCGCAAATCGGATAAAGGCTTAAATATTTAGCCGCTGAAATTGGCGCGTGTTTAAGAGAATAAAAATTTAAGCGGCTTTTGATATATTCATAATCATAGACCGCGTCTAACGGGCCATGGCATTTTAAACAATGGCTGGTTGTTTGTTCTTCTTTCCAAGTTTTACCACACTTAACACAGACGAGTTTGTAGAAGCGAGTTTGTTGCATATATTGTATTGATTAAACCCCGCATTATGCACTACGTGCAAGTGCGGGGTAGTTAACTGACACAAAATTTATTGCGCCTAACGGCTTGTAAATTTTGGTCGTTAACTAAAACCGCCACCTATTGGTGGCTGGTTTAAGTTTAGTTTTTAAGTAAAATTAACCAACCACTTGGGTAGCGATGATAATAATGATAATAATTATGTTGGTGATGGTTGGTCGCATAATGAAATTATATTAACTCTTTTGAAAATAAAAGTCAAGCGTTTTTCACTTTCAATATCAACCAGCTATGTTTGACATTGAAAGTGCCCGGGCACGCACAGTGTGCGTCCCGGGTATAGGCTCCGTGGTGTCACCAACATGGTGGCAGACGGAAGCCCCATTCGTCATAGTAGGGCATTTTTCTCTCCTTGTTTGAAGGAACAAAAAAACCACCTTGACGGTGGTTTGTAGTTGATATTTTTAATTTATTAAATGTCAACAACAAACCACCGTCTTGAGATGGCCAATACCAAACTTAATAAAATATTAATGATATGAGTTGATTTGTTTATCATATTTATCCTCTGCTGTTAACCAAGATAATTAAAGTTGCTTAACAATAGATGATCCCCGAGCGCTTGTTGTTTGCGCCCGGGGTAAAACTATTCGGTGGCCTCCTCGACCACTTCTTCTGTGGCTTTTTGCCACATTTCTGGGTCCCACGACGCGCAGATGAGGCATATTCCTCTTTTTTGGGGGGCGTACCCCCCACACGTGGGGCACTGTATCACACCGTCGGCTTTTAAATTTTCTTTCTTTTGTTTTTCTTCGGCCACTTCGGCCTCCTTTTTTTGGTTTTGGATTACTGGTGAATAAACAGATGTCTTTTAAACAGCTATTTATTCACCAGTATCACAATTATTTTAAAGAACAATACAAAAATGAAAAAGCCACCTTTCACGGTGGCTTTGTTGGCTTGAAAAAATTTTTTACCTAACAACAACCCACCGCTTACGTGGCAACAATAACTTACTTACAATATAAATTATGGGAAATTGTTTTAGGGTCATAATATTTTTAAATTACCATAATATGTTAGGCGAGTCAAACAAGGGTTGTGGATAAATTTTTAAATAGGCAGGACCTCGTGGGAACGAGGTCCGTGGCGCCTCCTTTCCGCGGTTACTTTGCCGCGGCATGTTTGTTAATGTTTTTTATCCACAGAGGAGCATTTGACAGAAAAATGTCTTTGTATTAGTGTACCGTTACAACAGTACAGTATGTCATACAAGCAAAAACAAAAGAAAGACCTAATTAAAGTTTTTTTGTCTATTAAGCAAGAGAGGTTAATGGAAGAATTTTTAGAAGATTTACTGACCCCAGCGGAATTAGAAGAAATAATTTTAAGATGGCAAGTGGTAAAAATGCTTTATAAATGCGTGCCGCAAAGACAGATTGCCAAAGAGCTGGGGGTAAGTATTTCTACGATTACACGCGGGTCTAGGGAGCTGAGAGATAAAAACGGGGGGTTTAGGAAAATTTTGGACAAATAATATGAAGATTTATATTATAAAAACTTCTTGGTGGACAACGACTCGGTGGTGAAACGGGATTTTTCGTTATTGCCCGTTTTATCACAAAACGGGTTTTTTAATTATTTAATAGTTTAATAAATATGCCCATAAAATACATTCTTAGCGAGCAAGATATTCCTACGCATTATCTTAATATCAGCTATCATTTAAAAAAATATTTAAACAAATTACCTGATCCGCCTCTGCATCCGGCGACTAAACAGCCTATTGGTCCACAAGATTTACAACCGATTTTCTGCGATCAGTTGATCGCTCAAGAAGTTAATTTAGATGAAAAAATAGAGATCCCAGAAGAAGTGAGGGATTTATACGCCAGTTTTCGTCCGTCGCCACTGTTTAGGGCGCGTTATTTAGAAAAGTTTTTGGACACGCCAGCTCATATTTATTATAAATATGAAGGCGGCAATTCCACCGGTAGCCATAAATTAAATACCGCTTTGGCGCAAGCGTATTACAACAAGAAAAGTGGCGTGGATATGTTGGCTACCGAAACAGGCGCCGGCCAGTGGGGTTCTGCTTTAAGCATTGCCTGTAATTATTTTAAAATGAAATGCGTGGTTTTTATGGTTAAAGTTTCTTATGAACAAAAACCATATCGCAAGGTGATAATGAAAATTTTTGGTTCTGATATTTATTCCAGCCCGTCGCAACAAACAAATTACGGTCAGAAAGTGTTACAAGAAGATCCCAATTGTCCTGGTAGTTTGGGCATAGCTATAAGTGAGGCATTAGAAACAACCGTAAAAGGCAAAAATATAAAATATTCGTTAGGCAGCGTGCTTAACCATGTTTTATTGCACCAAACAGTTATTGGACTAGAAGCCAAAAAACAAATGGAAATGGCTGATGAATATCCCGACATAGTAATTGGCTGTTGTGGTGGCGGGAGTAATTTTGCGGGCTTAGCTTTCCCTTTCGTGGTCGATAAATTAAGCGGACAAAAAAAAGAAACCCGTTTTATTGGCATTGAGCCTGTTGCTTGCCCAACTATGACCAAAGGTGAATATCGTTATGATTTTGGCGATACTGCCCAAATGACGCCACTGCTAAAAATGGATACTTTGGGGTGCGATTTTATTCCTAGTCAGATTCACGCCGGTGGTTTGCGTTACCATGGTATGGCGCCTTTGATTTCTTTTCTTCATCGCGAAAATATCATAGAAGCAGCTGCTTATGAACAAAAAGAGGTTTTTGAAGCCGGTATTCAGTTTGCCAGAGCAGAAGGAATTATTCCAGCACCAGAATCAACCCACGCTATCAAATCCGCCATGAATGAAGCTATAAGATGCAAACAAAGTGGCGAAAAAAAGGTGATTTTATTTAATTTATCTGGTCATGGATTGTTGGATTTAAAAGGTTACGAAGATTATTTGGTCGGTAAATTGTCTTGATTTTGTATGATAACAAGAGTTTGTTTATTGCCTATAAAAACAATAAAAGCGCACGAAAAAACCAGCCAAAAACACGTGCGCGAATTAAAAGAAATAATTAAATTTCGCGGTTATTTTACAAAACCTGTGGTAGTAGAACGCCGCTACAATATTATTTTAGACGGACATCACAGGGTAAAAGCGTTAGAAGAAATGGGTTATAAGAAAGTGCCAGTTTTTTTGGTTGATTATGACGATAAGAGTGTAAGAGTATTTTTTCGCCGCCATAATATTAATAAATTATCGCCTAAACAAACAGTAATAAAAACTGTAAAAAAATGTCGTTTGTTGCCAATTAAAACCACCCGCCATTTAATACCAAATCGTCCAAGATATCTTAATATAAGTTTAGCGAAATTGGTTGATTAGTTTTTTATTCACTTACCGTATTTGACGCGCAACAATACGTGTGATATATTATTAATATATGCAAACAAACATGGTGCGAAAATTTTACTTTTATTTTGGGACCTCTAATGCCGAGGCGCTTGTTGTGTATATTAAAAGATAGTTTAAATACACTTAAAAACAGCAAGAACCTCGGCAAGAGGTTCTTTTTAATTATAGTATGTTATTAAAGGTAAATAGAGTAGACAATTTACAGGGTAAAGTTACCCCACCTAGTTCTAAATCGCAAACTATTCGTGGTCTTGTTATAGCTACAATGGCCCAAGGACAATCTGTTTTACGCAACGCTTTGGATTCTGATGACACTCGGGCGGCAGTAAATGTTTGTAAAGGGTTTGGGGTGGCCGCGCATCGTTTAGGTGGAGATTTGTTTGTAGAAAGTAAAGGCTTGCCCTTTAGAACAAAATTTAATAATTTTTTTAGTGATAATTCCGGGATAACTACCAGATTTATTATGCCAATGTTTGGCCTAAGAGAAGATTGTAGTAAAAAAATAATTTTGGATTGTGGTGAGCAAATGCGCCAACGCCCGCTTAAGTCATTAATTAACGCTCTAAATAATTTAGGAGTAGAAGTAAGTTCATTAAAAAATAACAACTCATGTCCGATTTCAGTAAAAGGAAAATTGCAAGGTGGCAATACTAAAGTAGATGGCATTACTTCGCAATACGCGTCATCTCTTTTATTATCTCTGCCTTGCGCAGAAAAAGATTCAGTCATTATAGTTGAAAATTTACACGAGCGTCCGTATCTAGAAATGACGTTGGCATGGTTAGATGAACAGAATATTAAATATGGGTATGAGCAGAAAGAAAACGCAGATGTTTTTAAAATAAAAGGCGGGCAGAAATATCAATCATTTGATAAAATTATTTCCGGAGATTTTTCATCAGCTTCATATTTAATAGCAGCTGGCGTGCTTACTACAGGCCAGGTAGAATTGTATGGTTTAAATACGCGTGGTAAGCAGGGTGACAAAAGATTAGTAGAAATTTTGCGGGATATGGGGGCTGATATAAAAGTTGACGGATTAAAAATGATTATTAGTGGCGGTAAAAAGTTGGTCGGTAAAAAAATAGATTGCAACGATATACCGGATATGGTGCCAACTTTGGCGGTTATTGGCACTCAAGCGTTAGGGAAAACAGAGTTAACAAATGTTAGCCAAGCGCGTCTTAAAGAAACCGATCGTTTAAAATCAATGTCTGTTGGACTGAGCCAAATGGGCGCGAGAGTAGAAGAACAGACAGATGGTTTGGTGGTTTATGAGAGTAAATTAACTGGCGCCAAAGTTCGCGGGCTTAATGATCACCGCACGGTAATGGCACTAACCGTTGCCGGCTTATTGGCAGAAGGTGAAACTATAATTGACACAGCCGAAAGTATTAATAAAACTTTTCCAGAATTTGTGAAGACGATGCGAAATTTGGGAGTTAATATAAACATAATATGAAACATATAGTATTAATAGGATTCAAACATGTTGGCAAGACCAGTATTGGTGAAAAGTTGGCCGAACAATTGGAAAAACCATTTATTGATTTGGATAAAGAGGTTGAGTTGGAACACGCCAAGAAAAATAGCGAAAAGTTATCTGTGCGTCAGATTGTTATGAAAGTTGGTTTGGATTATTTTCGACAATTAGAAAATGAAGTTTTAAGAAAAGTACTTGATGCCGCGGAGCAGAGCATTATTTCTCTTGGCGGTGGTACGCCAGTAGATCCTGCCAATAGAGAAGTAATTATCAACCATTTGGTAGTTAATATTACCGCTGATAAAAGTAATATTTATGAACGTATTATGGTAAACGGCCGGCCGGCATTTTTCCCAGACGACGAAGATCCGTATTTAGCTTTTCGGCGCATTTGGGATGAGCGGAGTAAAATTTACGATGAGATCGCGCAAATAACCGTTAATAATAATGACAGCTTGGAAAAACCGGTCAGAGAGCTGGTCAAAATATTAAATATCTAATATGAAAACAATATTATTAATCCACGGACCCAATCTTAATTTATTAGGAAAGAGAAACACCGATCATTATGGCAATTTAATTTTGGCTGATATTGAGCTACTGATTAAACAAGAAGCAAAAAAAATTAACTGCGAAGTTATTAGTTTTCAATCTAACCACGAAGGTGCTTTGATAGATTTTATTCAGTCTAATAGTGAATTAGCTAGTGGAATAATTATTAACCCCGGAGCATTAACCCATTATAGCTATGCTTTGCACGATGCTTTGCGTGATACTGATTTGCCATGCGTGGAAGTTCATCTATCAAATATTAATAGTCGCGAATCATGGAGAAAAATTTCTGTCACCGCGCCAGCGTGCGTGGCGCAAATCAGCGGCAAGAAAGAAAAAGGATATGTGGAGGCAATAAAAATATTATATGATCACGCAAAAAACAAAACTTAATGCCATTATAGGTTTTCCATTAGACCATTCTCTAAGTCCTGTTTTGCATAATAAAATTTATCAAGATAATAATCTTGACGCGGCGATGTTATCATTTGCTAATTCAGATATAAAAGGTTTGGTAGAGGCTATTAGAACGTTAAATATTCAGCTAATCGCCGTTACCATGCCACACAAAGAGAATGTCATGAAATATTTGGATATTATAGATGACACAGCTTTAAAGATTGGCGCGGTTAATACTATTATAAATAAAAACAATAAATTGTATGGCTATAATACGGATGTGGTTGGTGTGGAGAAAGCATTAAAGAAAATAGAAATTAAAAATAAAAAAGTTTTAATTATCGGCGCTGGTGGTGTTGCTCGGCCGATTGCCTATTATATCAGCCAAGTTGGCGGTCTGCCTCTGTATCACAACCGGACCAAAGTAAAAGCAGAGGCCTTGGTAAAAGAGTTTGGCGGGCAAGTTGTTGAGATAAACAAAATGAAAGGTGACGAAATAGATATTATTATAAACACCACGCCGATTGGCATGTACCCAAAAATTGACAAGTTACCAGTGCCAGAATATTTACTAACACCCAGTCAGATAGTTGTGGATATAATATATAATCCTTATCAAACAAAATTATTATCAGTCGCTCAAATTAAGGGAGCGAAGACTATATCGGGAATAGAAATGTTTGTTTATCAGGCGTTGGAACAAGTTAGTTTGTGGCAAGAGAAAGAGATTAGAGATAATAATTATATTAATTTTTTAAAAAATATATGAATCTAGTTACTATTAAAAAAATACCAACAGCCGAGGAAATTATTCAGATGTTTCCTTTATCCGAGGATGGTACGCGTCGAATTTCTAAAGACAGACAAGAAGTCAAAGATATTTTAGCCGGTAAAGACAAAAGAATGTTAGTAGTCATGGGGCCTTGTTCAGCTTGGCCATATGATGCCACTTTGGAATACACGCGGCGGCTAAAAAGGTTAAGTGAAAAAGTTAATGATAAATTAAAGTTGGTTTTACGCTTGTATATCCAAAAGCCACGCACTAAAAAGGGCTGGACCGGGCCAGTCAACCAGCCTGATCCATTTACTGTTCCTGATATTGAAGAAGGCATTAAATATTGTCGTAGTTTAATGGTTAATGCCATAGAAATGGGTTTGCCAATTGCCGATGAAGCTTTGTTTACTCATAACGCCAAGGGTTTTTTGGAACTATTGTCTTGGGTGGCTATTGGCGCGCGTAGTGTGGAAGATCAGGAACATCGTGTTTTTGCCTCGTCTATTGAATGCGCGGTTGGTATGAAGAATTCTACTACTGGCGCTATTGAGTCGGCAGTTAATGGTATCGTGGCCGCGCAAAGTAAACATACCGCGGTATTTTCTGGTTATCAAGTAGAAACTTTGGGTAACAGCCATGCTCATTTGGTTTTACGTGGCGGTACTGACGGACCAAATTACGGTGTTAATTATTTGCGTCAAGCCAAAGAGTTGATGGAAAAAAATAAGGTTAGTAATCCGGCAATAATAGTTGATTGTAGCCATAATAATTGTTGTTTAAATGGTGTTAAAGATTTTAAAAGACAAATGGTAGTTGCCCACGAAGTATTAGAAATGATAGCCGGTGAACCTGATTTAAAGAAAATGGTTAAGGGGTTTATGTTGGAGAGCTTTACCCAAGGTGGTAATCAAAAATTGGATTTATTAACAGCGGAAACGATTGATCGCAGTGGTTTGTCTATTACCGACCCTTGTTTGGGTTGGGAAGATACAGAGAAACTAATCTTAGAAATATGCCAAAAATTAAAGTAAAATTAAAAAGGATACAAGATAATTCCTATGAGGTAAACATTGGTTCTGGTTTGGATATAAAAAAATTATTACCGCGAGCTAGTCGTTATGTGATTATTTCTGATTCCAAAGTTGTCAAGTTGTATGGAGAAAAGATGTTAAAAGAATTAAAAATAAAATATCAAGCAGACTTGGTATTTTTCTCGACTGGGGAAAAAAATAAAAATAGAGAGATTAAAACTCGGCTGGAAGACCAGTTAATAAAATTGGGTTGTGGCCGAGATACTTTGATTATTGCTTTGGGCGGTGGAGTTGTTGGTGATCTGGCTGGATTTGTGTCTGCTACCTATATGCGCGGTATTTCATATATTCAAATTCCAACCACATTGCTTGCTATGGTGGATAGTTCGGTAGGAGGTAAAACAGCGATTGATACACCGCAGGGTAAAAATTTAATCGGCGCGTTTTGGCAGCCAAAAAAAGTTGTTATTGATCTTGATTATTTAGACACTTTACCTCAAGAGCATTTAATTAATGGCTTAATTGAAGCTATAAAAATGTTTTTAACTCACGATCGGCAAATGTTTGATTATGTAGAAAAAAATTTGGCTAAAATATTAGAGAAAGACAAGACGGTTTTACAGAAAATTATCGATCGAGCAGTTAAAATCAAGATCGCGGTGGTGGAACGAGATGAAACAGAAAAGAACGAACGCGTGGTTTTAAACTTTGGCCATACTATTGGCCATGCTATAGAAAGTATAAGTGGCTATAAGTTACTACATGGTTATGCCGTGGCGTTGGGTATGTTGGTTGAAGCTAGGATGTCAAAAGAAGTAGGGGTTTTATCAGCAAATAGTTATGAGCGGATAAAGGATTTATTATCTAGATTAGACATAAACACAAAAATGGTAAAAAGATATAATATAAAAAATATAGTAAGAGTATTGTTGGTTGATAAAAAAAATTTGCATGGTAAAAATAGGTTTGTGTTATTAAAAGATTTGGGAAAGACATATATTAAAAATAAAGAGTATGTTCATCAAGTCAACAATAAATTAGTTGAACAGTGTTTAAATTTAAATTAAATATGGCAAATACTTTTGGCAAAATATTTAAAATAACTACTTTTGGTGAATCGCATGGAGTCGCGGTTGGTGTTGTATTAGACGGCTGTCCGGCTGGGCTAAAAATTAGTTTAGAAGAAATACAAACAGAACTAGACAAACGTCGCCCGGGGCAAAGCGGTTTAATTACCAAGCGCCAAGAAAAAGATAAAGTAGAAATTTTATCTGGCATCTTTGAGGGAAAAACTTTAGGTACGCCGATTGCTTTGATGGTTCGTAACGAAGACGCGCAACCAAAAAATTATGAAGATATAAAAAATTTGTATCGTCCTGGTCATGCAGATTATACTTATGAAGCAAAATATGGAATTCGCGATTGGCGTGGTGGCGGTCGGGCTTCGGCGCGTGAAACCTTAGCTCGTGTGGCTACTGGTGCCATTGCTAAAAAGATATTGAAAAATATTGGAGTAGAGATTGTTGGCGGTATAATACAAATTGGCAATGAGAGATCAATAGAATCAATGAATAAGGCTGTGGAGCAAGCTAAAGTACAGGGTGATTCAGTCGGTGGTATTGTAGAAGTTGTGGCACGCGGAGTCCCTGTTGGTTTGGGTGAACCGGTGTTTGGTAAATTATCTGCTGATTTAGCTTCGGCTATGGTTAGTATTCCGGCGGTAAAGGGTTTTGAAATTGGTGATGGTTTTGCCTGTGTCGAGCGTCTGGGTTCGGAAAATAATGATGAATGGATAATGAAAGATGACCAAGTGGGTACTAAAACAAACAGAGCTGGCGGTATTATAGGTGGTATTTCTACTGGCGAAGATATAGTGGTACGCATAGCTTTAAAGCCAACTTCTAGTATTGTTAAAGAGCAAAAGACGATTGATAAGAATGGCCAAGTTCAAGTTATCCAAGTTAAAGGCAGGCACGATCCATGTGTTTGTTTTCGTGCCGTGCCTGTAGCAGAAGCCATGGTGGCGTTGGTGTTAGTTGATCATTATTTATTAAGTAAAGTTGATAAAATTTGATATTATTGTCATTCCGAGCCACAGCGAGGAATCTCTGTCCCAATATTGGCTTAAGACAGAGATCCCTCACAGCGGTTCGGGATGACAAACACTATATATGATGACAAAAATAGCCGTTTCCGGCGATGCCGGGTCATTTTCCGAAGAAGCCGGGTTGTTATACGCCCAGCGAGAAGGTTTGGAACCAAAAATAATTTATGCCATTGATATGGAAGGAGTATTGAGTTTGGTAGAAAAAGGCGAGGTAGAATTTGGGATTTTTCCAGTGGTTAATTCGCGTGGTGGTTTGGTACAAACCGCTTTTGAAGCTATGGGACGCCATTTATTTATAATGATTTCTGAATTATGGATGGAAGTTCATCAATGTTTAATGGTTTTGCCAGAAGTGAAAAAAGAAGAGATTAAAAAAATAGCCACGCATCCGCAAGCATTTTCACAATGTGAGCGCTATATTAAGCGTGAATTTCCCGACGTTAAACTTATTGATTGGGAAGATACTGCCAAAGCGGCCAGGGATTTATCTATTGGCGTACTTTCTAAAGATACAGCAGTGATTGCGCCAGCTCGCTCAGCGCAAATATATAATTTGCAATTATTAGATAAAGGTATTCAAGATAATCATCCTAACTTAACGACGTTTATTGTTGTTAAAAAAAACAATGATTAAATTAAATATATTCGGCCAATAACATATTAAGTTTTTGAAACATTCCGCAGGCGACGAGATTTTAGGCGAAGGCGCCGAGGACGTTGAAGAAACTAAATATGTTATTGGCCGCTAGTTCAATATGACTTTTGGCATAATTGGTTTTGGCAGATTTGGCAAATTATGGGCTAAGTGTTTAAGACCTTATGGCCGAGTTTTGTTTTATGATAATAAACATAAACGTTCTTCCCGACTATCTTTGGTAACTAAGAGCGACATTTTATTTTTAGCTGTTCCTATTTCAGAAATGATGTCGTGTTGCAAAGAAATTTATGGTTTGCTTGGCAAAAATACTTTGATAGTGGATGTTTGCTCGGTCAAAGTTTATCCTGTTAAAATAATGTCTAAATATTTACCCGCCAATCAGCCAATAATCGCTACCCATCCTTTGTTTGGTCCAGACTCGGCAAGGTCGGATAGTTTAGCTGGATATAAAATAGTATTTTGTCCAATTAGAGCAAGCGTTGGTCAAAGAAGAATGTTGGTGAATTTATTAAAAAAATTAGAATTAGAAATTATTATAAGTACGCCCGAAAAACACGATAGGCAAATGGCCAGTTCACAGGCTTTGGTGCATTTTGTCGGACGTGGACTGGCTGCTTTGAAACTGCAGTCTCAAGAAATTTCTACTCCTGATTACGTTTCTTTGTTAAGCATGAATAATATGGTGCAAAACGACACTTGGCAATTATTTTTTGATATGCAAAAATATAATCCTTTTAGTAAAAAAGTGAGAAATATATTTTTAAAAGAATTGCGAAAATTAGAAAATAAAATAGAATATTATGAATAAAGCAATTAAAAAATTAAGAAATATAATAAATGAGACAGATAAAAATATTTTGGAGAAGCTGTCAAAACGTATGGCCGTTGTTAGGTTGATTGGTAAAATAAAAACAGCGCGAGGTTTAGCGGTAAGCGATAAAAAGCGAGAGAAAGAAATGGAGAATTTGCGCGGGCAATGGGCGAAAGAGTTGGGGCTAAATAGAAAATTAGTGGAAAAAATATTTAAATTGATTATTAAAGAAGCTAAAAAAATACAAGTATGATTATTTCCGATCGTTTAAAAATTGAAGCCTCAGCTATCGGGGCGATTAATGATTTGGCGATGAAGAAAAAACAAGCTGGCGAGCTAGTATATAATTTAAGTGTTGGCGAACCGATGATTGATACACCAGAGATAGTGTTAGACGCGGCGGTAAAAGCCATGAAAGATGGGCAAACGCATTATCCGTCGGTGGCTGGCATACCGGAGTTGCGACAGACAGCAATCAATTGGTTGAATCAATTTTATAATGCTGACTATTTTGACAACGAAGTTTTAGTAACTTGTGGTGGTAAAATGGCTGTTTATTTATCTATTGAATGTTTAATAAATCCAGCTGACGAGGCCATAATAATTAGCCCATTTTGGGTTTCGTATAAATCAATGGTTGAATTGGCCGGTGGAGTGGTAAAAATTATAGAGACCAATGAAAAAAATGGTTGGAAACCAATATTAGGGGATATTAAATTAAAAATAAACCACAAGACTAAAATATTAATTTTAAATAACGCGTCTAATCCAACCGGTTGTCTGTATAATAGAAAAGAATTACAACAAATTTTACAATTAGCCAAAGAAAATAATATTACAGTTATTTCCGATGAAGTTTATAGTGGCTTGGTTTATGATGATGAATTTATTTCTTGCGGGTCATTTCAAGAATACAAAGATGATGTTATCGTTGTTCAAAGTTGTTCTAAAAATTTTGCGATGACTGGCTGGCGAGTTGGTTTTGCTTTTGGGCCAGGTGAAATAATTAAGTCCATGAAAACTTTGCAAAGTCAAAGCATAACCAATACTTCTACTATTAGCCAATGGGCGGCAGTTATGGCTTTAAAAAATGCTAGCAAGATAATGCCAGAAATAAATTTAGAAATGAAACAGCGGCGGGATTTATTTGTGGAAACTTTTAATCGTTTGTTTAAGCAAAAAATATCACCGCCTGCTTCATCTTTGTATTGTTTTATTTCTTTATTTCAATTTGGCATAAGTGGTGAAACTTCGGTTGAATTTTGCCGAAGAGTTCTGGATAAAGCCAATGTGGCTCTAGTACCGGGTTTGGCTTTTGGTAAAGAGGGCTATGTTCGTTTTTCATTTGGCGTGGAAAAAAAAGACGCGGTAAAGGCGTTAGAAGTTTTGGCAGGTTATTTACATTGACTTTTTAGAGTAAATTTATTATACTTTTATTTAGAAAAGTCACTCACTGCGGGTATCATATATCGGCTATTATCCCAGTTTTCCAAACTGGTGAGAGGGGTTCGACTCCCCTTACCCGCTCAAAATAAGCACTGTGTTTTTACTTACTATAGATCACATACCATTGTGGCAAGCTACAATGTATGCATCTTCGTTCAACCAAAAATAAACTTTTCTTATAAATATGAAATTAAGCTTTAAAAATATTATTGTTACGTTCCTAATTATATTAATCATATTATTATTAATGATAGCAATGATAGAATATAATCCCACTAATCGTTTTGGGAGTAGCATTTTTTACTTTGGAACCTCTATATTTTGGGAGTTTATAATTGGCTCTGTATTATTCATCGCTTTACATTTATTTTTGGTAAATCATTTTGAAAAATTGTGGATGAAAAAAAATATTGTTAAATTTTCTATTTTAATTTTTACAATAATAAGTAATTTCTTCTTCGCAATAGTATGGTATATAACGTTTGGTTTATATTTTGGAATGGGCGGCCAAAATTTTTTACCAGAGATGTATTCTGCAATACATCTCCCATTTATTTTATTTGTTGGAACTAGTTATGGCTTCTATTTGTATTATAGTTTTAGCGGTGATAAAACAAAAGCAACCAAAGATATCACAAGAACGTCTCTAATAATAATTGGATTTTTTTTGTTAGATTTTTTTATTGGGCGCAGTTTATTTTTGATATCTGACTCAGAATTAAGTAATATGGCATTATCTAAAAGTTATTATACCTTTCGACATTCAATTGCAATATTCATTAATAGACATACCACCCTTATTTCAATGACAATATCAATTATCGCATGCCAATATTTTAATAAAAAAATGAGAATTTATCTTTCAAATAAATCGAGTTGATTAGTTGGTTGTTAAACACAATTATCATTTCAACATCCTATGTCAAGGATTACAAAACAAAAAACAGCCTATGGGTTGTTTTTTAGTATGACACCAAAATCAAATTTTTTTAGACATTACCCACATCATCTCAAATTGACCCCTCATTACTTCGGCCAGCTCCGCGCTTTCCACCAAAAAGCCAAAATTTTCTTTGGAAGAGGAAATAAAGCTAACTTTATTTTGATAAATGGTATAACCTATTGAGCGATTGAGTAGTTTTTATTTTGCTGATTTTCTGCGCGAATCTTGCGCGAATCTTGCGCGAATCGTAATTTTGTGGTATAATGTCAGTATAATTTAAAAACCATATAGTTGTAATATGTTTAATCCCAAGTTTCAACTTACCAACAGCATTTTAGCTAATTTAACCGCTATTGCCGAAGCCAAGGGTATAATTGATCGCGCTAAAATTCTGCCACAACAAGAAATAAAACTGCGCCGGCAAGCTATTATCCGCATGACCCATCACTCTACGGAAATAGAAGGCAATAAATTAAACATGGGGCAAGTAGAAGCGCTTTATGCTAAGAAAAAAGTAGACGCGCCAGACAGGGATATTTATGAAGTAAAAAATTATCTTAACGCCCTAAAATTTATTGAAAAAACAGTTAAAGAAAAACAGCCGATCACTGAAAAAATAATTTTGAAAATTCATAAGTTGGTAGCTGATAAAACTTTGGAACCCCAGTATTGCGGCCATTATCGGCCAGGGCCGATTTATGTGGTGCGCAGACGTTTGGGGTGGCCGCAAGAAACGTTATATACCGGCCCAGAAGCCAAACGCGTGCCACGACTTATAACCGAATTTGTCGCTTGGATTCAAGAAAGCGAAAAAAAAGAAATAAATCCGGTTATTGTCGCGGCAGTGGCGCATATGGAAATCGCGGCTGTTCACCCTTTTAATGATGGAAATGGCCGTACTGCTCGCTCTTTGGCTACTTTATTGCTCTACCAACGAGGGTATGATTTTCGCCGCTTGTTTGCCTTGGAAGATTATTATAACACCGATCGGCTATCGTATTACAAAGCCATTAACTTGGGTAAAACCTATGACGAACGACGCAAAGACATTACTTCTTGGTTGGAATATTTTGTCAAAGGATTTAAAAATGAAATTGACGATGTTAAAAATAAAATTTTGCCACTATCTGTTCGCAAAGTTGGCTTAACAATAAAATCGCAAATTTATCTTACTCCCGAACAATTAAAAATTATTGATCTTTTGGATCAAGTTAGGCGTATTACAGTAAAAGATGTTGAAGATATTTTATCTTGCCCACGCCGTAGCGCCCAACTACAATTGCAGAAATTAAAGAAAATTAAGATGATTAAAGCGACCGGCAAAGGAAAAGCCACCGCTTATGTAGCTAATTGAAAAAAATTATATTAACATATAAATTCATTCGCTCGGAAAAGAATAAATATCTAAATATTTGCTTCGTTCGCTCGGTAATTAATAATAAATTATTAATTACTCTCGCTCACATCGCAAATAAATTTATTCTTTTTCTCACTCATTTCAATTATGAAAATCACTCTTCAAATCATAGAAGTATTTCTACTCGGCCTTATTGGTGGCGCGGTGCCTGGGCCAATGCTCATGGCTGTTTTTACCGAAGTATTAAACGGCGGTTTTAAGAAAAGTTTTAGGGTTGTATTTAGAGCGTTTTTAGCAGAAATTATTGTCGCGCTAGCGATATTATTTATCGTCTATTCTTTAAATATCCCCAAATTGTATTTTCAGATTATTTCACTTGGCGGATCGGCATTTTTGATTTGGTTGGCTAGTAAAATTTGGAAAATTAATAAAGTAGATGGCGAAAATAAAGAAATATTTACTTTTGGTAAAATATTTTTACTTACTTTACTTAACGGCGGTTTTTGGATTTATTGGATAACTGTTTGCGTTCCACGCGCTTTTGCCTTGAAAGAAGAAATTTATGGTGGTATATTAATTTTTATGATTGCCATGGAATTGGGTTGGCTGATAATGACCATTCTTTTGGGATTTATCTTTTCTCGCTTCCGGCCGCTACTTCTTAAAAAGAATTTAGTATCAATTGTTTTTAAAATATTTGCCTTAATACTTATATTTTTCGCTCTAAAATCAACAGTGGGAAGTATTATTTTTTTGATTAAATAAATTTTATGTCATCCGAAGCTCCTAGTTATTTTCACAATCAATGGCAAGAAAGTATACAAAAAAGTTTAGACAATTTGGGGAAGGTGCTACCCGAATTAATTAGTTGTGGGCCAACATACAAAAAAAACAGCAAAAAAGGCGAAGAAATTAATTTAGCAACTCAGTATTATTATTTTAAAGGCGTAAACTTTGAGCCTTGCTCACCACCAGGTGATGGTATAAGATATTATCTTATCGCTAGAGATAAAAATGGGGTTGTAGTAGGTAGTCGTATCTCGAGTATTTTTAGGACAAGAGATAGACTGTGCGTTCGTTCAAGAATCGAAGTTAAAGATCGTGGTCAGGGCATGGCTTCGTTGGTAGAGGATTCTTTTATTGATTCGTTGCAACAGTTGGCTGATTTAGAAAACAAAAAGGTTATCTGGGAAGTAACAAATAAAAATTTGGAGCAATTACAAAGACATCAAGGACAAAACGATTTAGATCCTGCCGTTGTAACGCGACTTGAAGAAGAACAGAAACGGTGGCAATATTTATATGGAGAAGGAGGGAAATATAATATTCATGACGGCAGACGAGTCTTCACGCCTGATTTGGGGAGAGATAAATAATAAAATATATAAAAAACGGATGTATTAATTAATTTTAACATTATGAATTTAACAAAGGAGGGGCTTGTTAAGTTTGTCAATTGGACAAAAATAAAAATCAGGATACATTTTTCAGAAAGAAAATTTTATCCTCGGGAGCGGCAAATTTGGTGGGTAAGTTTGGGACAAAATATTGGTACCGAGATTAATGGTAAAAATGAACGATTTGAAAGGCCAGTGTTAGTTTTGAAAAGATATCACACGGAAACCTGTCTGGTATTGCCTTTATCAAGTAAAATTAAAATAGGAAATTATTATATGAATTTTAGAAATCAACGAGGTGAGATTAATACCATAAATTTTTCTCAGATACGTTCTGTAAGTACCAAGAGATTTATCCGCATGATCGGAAAGATTGGGGAAGAAGATTTTGATAAGGTAAGATTATTAGTTAGAAAATTGATATAAAAAAACGGAACCTTCCCTAGCGGGCCGGTTCCTCGGGGCTTTCTAGTAAATACCAGAAAGCAAAATGTAATTATATGATAACCTGTGTAAGTAAAAGTGTCAATATAGATAATATTCTTGTTAAAAAATTGTAAAGTGTGCAGTATGAATAATATTAAAGTCCCACAAAATATCAAACAATTACTTTTTTGGTGAATTTAACTTTATCAAAGCGATTTATGCAGTTTGTAAAAGACATAACGGATATGTATACTTAATTAAAACTTTAACTTTATAAAGTTTACGGGCCTGTTTCACCTCTTGCCAAAATTAAGAAAAAGTGTTTTATTATTAATAATCTCATTTCATTTTTTGTATATTATGATTCGCGAAATAGTAAATTCATCTGAACTTGCGTTGGATATAATGCCTGAGGAACATCGTCAAAATTGGGCTGATGCTAAAAAATCTGTGGTTGCCAGAGCGTTGGTGGGTTGTGCCAGGGTGGCTTTTTCTTATCGTAATTTTAAGGTTGGTTGCTCGGCGTTTAGCTATAATGAAAGTAAAAGAGAATATTTTACAGCTCAAAGTGGAAATTATAAAGCACAGCCAGGAACACAAGAAACAGCCAAAAAACTATGCGCCGAAAGATTTATAATAGAAAGCGCGGAGTCAAATGGCGACTCGGCGATAATCGGGCTGGTGGTTGCTTCTGTACAAACTCAACCCGAATTGGCGACCGGGTTAAGTAGTGATGTTTTATGCCCTTGCGCGGAGTGTCGGAAGATGTTTACAGAAAGTTCTTTAATTAAACCGTGGACAAGAATATTGTTATTAAAGTTGAAGGAGGAAATTGGTGATTTAGGTATGGTTGAATTTTACGAAAAATTAGGAAGAATGAAATATCCTGACCAGACAAGCGGATTAATTGAAATTACAAAAGAGATGAGCTACATTGAGTTTATGAATAGAATAAAACAAGGCAGAGTATAAATTGTTATAAATAAAATCTTGCCGCTATCTGTTCGTAAAGTTGACTTAACAATAAAATCGCAAATTTATCTTACTCCCGAACAATTAAAATTACCATTCAAAATCCGCGGTAGAAAGTATTATTTTTTTGATTAAATAAATTTTATAACGTCCCCAAATCCAGAATATCATCAATTTTAATTTGTTCCACAAATTCGTAGGCATGGCTGACAAGGATCATGGCGCCGGCAAATTTATTTAAAGCGCTGGCGATTATCGGCAGATGGCGAAAATTAATATGATTGGTTGGTTCGTCTAAAATAAGAAGACCGGGTTTTTGTAAGTAAAAGCGCGCGTAGCACAGAAGCCCTTTTTGTCCTTCGGAAAGTGACCCCACTTTATTTTTTAATGCTTCGGATGATAAAAGAAATTGCGCGGCGGCGGCGTATATTTCTTGATTAAAAGGTTCGTCCATCATTTCTTCCAGCGCTTGATACGCGGTGCGGTCAAAATTCAAACCGGAAAAATCTTGGCGATAATAACCAACCTTGATGTCCGGAGTGATTGTCGCGTCTTCTTCCTTCCCGGCCGCCAAAGCGCGCAAAAAAGTGCTTTTGCCAATGCCGTTGGGGCCTTGAATTAAAAGTTTTTGTTTTTTGCGCACCAGAATCGGTTGGTTTAAAATTTTTCTTGTTGCTTCGTGATCGGCTACTATTTTAACCGAACGAATTTCAACCGCTGGCATAGTGTAATCGGTTTGCGCCGGTAAAGTAAAATCGCGGATGGTTTTATCTTCCCGTCTTTCATCCACCATATTTTCTTCGGCTTCTTCCACCTGTTCGCGTAATTTACTCGCTAATTTTCTCATTTTCCCGCCTTTGTGCGAGAAAAAGTTTATTTTATCTTTTCTATCTTGAATGCTTTTTTTAAGTTGGGCGTTTTTGGCGCGTTCGCGTTCAATCCTTGCTTCAATTTCAGACAGCACGTCATAATAATTTCCAAGATATTGTTCCACTTTGTGTGTATAGGAATCCAGATACAGCACGCCTTGCGTAAAAGCGTTTAAGAAATTGGCGTCATGAGAAATCACCAAGCAGGTTTTTGGATATTCCATTAGAAATTGAGTGAGGCGCGTTATGCCGTCGGCGTCCAAGTTGTTTGTTGGTTCATCTAAAAGCAGAATATCCGGCTGTTGGATCAAAGGCAGAGCGAGAAGCAGGCGGGCTTGCTGACCACCGGAAAATTCTTTAATTTTTTTGTCTAAAGGGGCTTCCAAATGAACGATAGTCAAAATATCCTTTATTTTTTTTGGCAAGTCATATATTTTTTTATCAAAAACATCAGCAAAAAATTGTTCCACGGTTTTTTCCATGTTTTCCGGTTTCATTACTTGAGTGGCAATGGCAATGGAAATTCCTTGGCCGATATGAGCGAAACCTTTTGTCGACTCTAACTCGCCGGTAATTAATTTGAAAATAGTGCTTTTGCCGGCGCCATTTTGTCCCATGATGGTGATTTTGGCGTTTTCACGCACAGAAAAATTAACCTCTTCCAAGATAGGTTTGTTTTGATCATGATAAAACGAAAGATCATCAAAGCGAATAATTACATTTTCATGTTCCATATTGTTACTCAAGAATATGCCAGTATAACCGTTTTTGGGGCTATTGTCAAAGGTACGGGATAGAAGACAAAATTAATATTGATAAAGCCATGGCAGAACAAGAAGAGTAAGTATTTTTGTTTGTGGATAAGTTGACGAACGGATGTGTTGCTATAATTACGGGGTATGTTATAGTATTAATTAATCTATGCTATTGTTTTTAAACCCAAGTATTAAAACAACAGTTACTAAGACCACTTACAGCGGTTGAAGTTTGTTGTTAAAGATTTAAAAAATGTTAACAGCCGACTTCACCAAGAAGTCGTTTTTAATTTACTTAAAAGTATGTTAATATGAAAGTTTTAAAATTTGGCGGCACTTCCGTCGGCTCATCGGAGCGAATAAAGGAAATGATTGCTATAGTAAAAAAATCTCTAGAAGAGGCAGACAAAGCGGGCGGCTAGCGGGGTATTTGTGGATATATTAAAAATAATTAATTAATAATAATTAAAATATGCTTAATAATACTAAAAATAATAAAATTTTTGTTGGTATTCTAGGTGCCACAGGTATGGTGGGGCAGAATTATATTAGGTTATTAGAAAATCATCCGTGGTTTGAAGTAGCTTATTTAGCTGCTTCGCCAAATTCGGCTGGTATGAAATATAGCGAGGCAGTGAAAGGGCGTTGGCAAATGAATACATCTATACCGGAAAAAGTGGTCGATATTATAGTAGAAGATGTTACCAACGTTCAACAAATAGTGGGCAGGTGTCAATTTGTTTTTTCTGCCTTTGAAATGAGCGACAAAGGGGCGATTAGAGGGTTGGAAAATGAATATGCCGCTTTAGGGCTTCCAGTAGTATCAAACGCTTCGGCGCATCGCCACACTAAAGATATGCCTATGCTTATCCCAGAAATTAATTCCGCTCATTTAGAAATTATTCCTTTACAACAAAAACACCATAATTGGGGTAAAGGTTTTGTCGCGGTTAAACCCAATTGCAGTTTGCAAAGTTATCTAACACCTATTTATGCTTTGATACAAGCTGGGTTTGAAGTTAAGAAATTAATTATTACTACTATGCAAGCTGTTTCGGGTGCCGGTTATCCGGGTGTACCGAGTTTGGACATGATTGACAATGTTGTACCATTTATTGCCGGCGAGGAAGATAAAACAGAAAAAGAGCCATTGAAGATTCTAGGCCGAATTGTCAATGAGGAAATAATCGATGCCGATAGTATTAAAATTTCCGCGCATTGTAACCGCGTTCCAGTGACCGACGGACACACCGCTTGTGTGAGCATGTTATTTGGCAATAAAAAACCAACCGTAGATGAAATTTTATTTGTCTGGCAAAATTTTCGTCCTGAATACGCTGACTTAAATTTGCCTTCAGCTCCACGCCAACCTATCATTTATCGCCACGAAGAAAATCGTCCGCAACCGCGTAAAGACCGGGACATTGATAAAGCCATGGCGGTAACGGTCGGTAGATTGCGCGCCTGCAATGTTTTTGATTATAAATTCGTTGGTCTTAGTCATAATACTGTGCGCGGCGCCGCTGGCGGTGGAATTTTAAATGCGGAATTGTTGGCGGCCAAAGGGTATATAAACTGATACAAATACTTTGAAGTTTAATAAGTTGTATAAAGAATAAATCAATGCTTGTCTTTATTAGCATATCTAATAATTTTCGAAATATACCGACCACTGCCATCGGCCATAATCATTAAAACATTTTTGTACTTTTTATTCTTTTTAAGATATTTTAAAGTTCCAGTCAGTACCGCGCCGCTAGACGTGCCAGCTAGTATTCCTTCTTTTCTGGCTAATTTTTTCATCATTGTAAATGCTTCTTTATCGTTAACTTGGATCATGTCGTCAATTAAAGAAAGGTCAATATTTTTAGGAATAAAATCTTCACCAATGCCTTCTATTTGGTAAGTTCGCGGTTTAATAAATTTACCAGTTTTAAAATAGTCGTAAATAATAGAGCCTATTGGATCAACTACCAGCACCTTGATTTTGGAATTTTTTTCTTTTAAATATTTTGCGATTCCACAAATGGTGCCACCAGTACCCATACCACCTACTAAAAGATCTATTTGCGGCAAATCTTTAAAAATTTCCGGACCGGTTGTTTTGTAGTGACATTCGGTATTCTGTAAATTATTATATTGATTGGCATACCAAGCCCCAGGTATTTTGGAAGTAATTTTTTTAGCAACAGAATAACAACTGCGCGGATCATCGGCATTAACCGCGGTTGGAGCAATAATTACCTTGGCCCCCAGTGATTGTAATAATTGAATTTTTTCTTTTGACATTTTATCTGGAATAACGAAAATACATTTGTAGCCTTTGATATTGGCGACAAAAGCCAGCCCAATGCCAAAATTTCCACTAGTAGCTTCTACTATTGTTCCTTTTGGTTTAAGCAACCCGCGTTTTTCCGCGTCTTCAATTAGCCAAACGGCCAAGCGGTCTTTAATAGAGCCGGCTGGATTAAAATATTCTAATTTAGCGTAAATGTTCGCGTTTAACTTTTTTCCCAAGTTATTTAGTTTTACAATTGGCGTATTGCCAATAGTTTCTAAAATATTTTGGTATAACATACTACTTTTTAACCCCACGAATAATTTGCACTAAATGGCCGATAGTTTCTTGTCTGTATATTAATAGTTTTAAACCTTCAGTGGCACTAATACGAAATGGGCGCAACATTTTTTTTAATTTATTAGCGGATAAATTTTCTTTTTCTAATTTTTTTCCGTATTTACTTTTGGCGGCGTCAAAGCGGTAAAAATCAAATGTTACTTTATATTTTTCTTCCGCGCGCGCGTATCCCCCCAAAACCCATTCGGGTTGAGATTGGATTTTTAAGGTATTAAATAGTTCTTCGTATTTAAAACCAGCGTCAGTAAACATTTTTTTAATCAGTTGTAATGGAATACGGCCGCCAAGATTGACAATTACCGAGCCACGTGGCGATAAATTAGGCCAAGCGCTATAAAGAAAGGCATTTTGTAAGCTAAGTAAATATTTTTCCAAAATACGCGATTTATTATTAATCCATTGTTCGTTAAAAAAAGTAGAAGTAAGTTGGCCGCCAAAATTTGAGCCAACACCTTCAAAGGGGATGTTTGGCAAATTGGCATATATGATATCAGCGACGATTTTGTTTTTAGATAGGGGATCGCAAAGGTTGCCAACATAAGCCACAAAATTTGTTTTGTGGTCGGTATTCTTTAGAAAATTATTTTTGGCAATCGGGATTACTTCGGGGTGAATATCGGTGATGATAATTTTTTTTGGGTGAAAAATATGATAAGCGCCAATAGCGTCTATTCCTTGGCCGGTGCCGATAGAGGCAAAAGTCAAAGTTGACGATTTACCACATGGCAATTTTTTGCGTAATTTAAGAAAACCTTTAAAGGCCGGATAGAGCCAATTATTTTTTGGCTTAACCGCATTAACTTCGTAAGTATGTTCGGTAGTATTGATAATAACCGGGTGTTTGATACCGACCGAGGCAAATAGTGAAGAAACGTTTTGTTGGGTTATGTTGGCCGTTTTCATAAAAGGGCAGTTTTATTGTATGCACTGGTTTAGTGTTGTTACTCGATTTTGTTTTGAATCAGCCAATATAATGGCGTCAAATTTCGCCTGTCATTCCGACGACGCAGGAGGAATCTCTGTCTCGTCAAATTGGCCAATTGGACAGAGATCCCTCACCCCTGCGACGGGGATTCGGGATGACAATCAAGAAAACATTAAATGAATTATATAACAACATATTTTATTTAAAATTGTTAAAAGTGTCAATAATTTTAGACAAATTGTCAGTAGTATAAAATTATAGGCTATTTTTTGGCTTGACAAAGCATAAAATATATATTATATTGTCAATAACTTTTTAGACAATTTAAAAAGTAACATAATTTTAATATGCAATTAGATCGATTATTAACGCAAATAGGGTTTTCCAAAAATGAAGCAAAAGTGTATTTAACAGCCTTGGAGTTGGGTCCTTCCCCGGCTTGTAAATTGGCCGAACAGGCGGAATTACCTCGCACCACTGTTTATTTTATTCTTGATTATTTAATTAAACGAGGTGTTATGGGTAAAACAAAAGCCAAAGGAAAAACTTTATTTATTGCCGATCCGCCGGAAAAGTTATTGTCAATTTTGAATGATTTAAAATTACAAATGGAAAAAGCCATGCCTCGTTTTGAAGCGATGTATAACACTAGTGAAACAAAACCAAAAATATATTTTTACGAAGGCAAGGGCGCTATTCGCAAAGCTTTTGACGACACTTTGGAAGTAAAACCAACTGAAATATTAATGTGGAATACTGATTTGTATTTTGATTTTGAGCGTTATGGGCTTGATCGGCATTATATTGATAATCGTGTTAAATTAAATATCCATGCCAAGCGGATTGTCGGTGAAGGTTCTGTTTGGCACACGCGTAATAAACCACGCGACACGCAAGAATTATCAGAAACAATCGCCGTGCCGAGAAAGATATTTTGGCCGGGCATAGAAGTTAATATTTACGCCAACAAAGTTGTTTTTATGAATTTTGCCGAAAATAATTCAGTGATAGTAGAAAGCAAAGCAATTGCCGATGCTATGCGGCAAGCATATTATTTGTCATGGCTCGGCGCCAAGACGATTGAAGTAAAATAATCATTAATATTAAGTAATCATTAAAAAATGTCTAAACAAAAATCAAACAAAACAACAGACAAGCTGAAAAATTTGGATTTAAACCAGGAATTTAAGCACGCCTTGGATTTGATGGAAAATAGTGATAAAAATATTTTTGTTACCGGCCGCGCTGGCACCGGCAAATCAACCTTGTTAGAATATTTCAGGCATCACACCAAAAAGAAAATCGTGGTTTTAGCTCCGACCGGCGTGGCGGCGGTAAACGTGCACGGGCAGACCATTCACTCATTTTTTCGTTTTAAGCCGGATATCGCGTTAAGTAAAATAAAGAAAAAAGGCGATGACAATGATTCAATATATAAAAAACTTGATGCCATAGTTATTGACGAAGTTTCTATGGTGCGGGCGGATTTGTTAGATTGCGTGGATAAATTTATGCGTTTAAACGGGCGTGATAATCGTCGGCCGTTTGGCGGGACACAGATGATTTTTATCGGCGATTTGTATCAATTGCCACCAGTGGTTACTTCTCGTGACAGAACAGCTTTTGCCAATAGTTATGGCAGTCCGTACTTTTTTTCGGCAATGGTTTTTACAGACAGAGGCTTGTTGCACGAGGGATTTAAGATGGAAATGATTGAATTGGAAAAGATTTATCGCCAAAAAGATCAAGGGTTTATTGATCTTTTAAACATGGTACGAAATAATTCTGTGACAGACAGCGAATTAGAAATGTTAAATATTCGGCATGACGCAAATTTTTTTCCAAGGGAAAGCGAATTGTATGTATATCTTACTTCTACTAATGCCATGGCCCAAGAGATGAATGAAATTCGCTTAAATGATTTGGCGGGCCAAGAGTTAAAATTTACCGGCGAGATTCTTGGCAAATTTGATAATTATTCTCTGCCGACAGAAGAAAAATTAGTCGTGAAAGTCGGCGCGCAGGTGATGATGTTAAATAATGATCAACTCGGACGTTGGATAAACGGCAGTACAGGGAAAATTGTCAACGCCAAGAAAGATGAGCGCGGCGGCACGGTTATCGTTGTAAAGTTAGACGATGGCGAAGAGGTTGAAGTAGTGCCGTATACTTGGGATTTATATGAATACCGTTTTGACAGATCAACCAAGAGCATAGAATCAAAATCAGTTGGTTCGTTCACTCAATATCCTTTGCGTTTGGCTTGGGCGATTACTATTCACAAAAGTCAGGGCAAGACCTTTAACAAGGTAGTAGTGGATATCGGCCGTGGCACATTCGCGCACGGGCAAATGTACGTGGCGCTTAGCCGTTGTACCAGCTTGGAAGGTTTGGTACTAAAAAAACCAATTGAGAAAAGGCATATTTGGATGGATTGTCGAGTAGTGCAATTTGTCACCAAATATCAAAACGTGCTTTCGGAAAATAATTGTCCGTTGGATAAAAAAGTGGAGTGAGTAGACAACTTGTCGTTTGTTGAAAACTATTTTTTAATGTAAAATATAGCTACTATGTATTTTTCTTCTTACACTACTCAGTCTGCCAATGATATTTTTAAAGAATTAAAAGTAGGCGATGAAGGTTTAAAAGCCAGCGAGGTAAAAAAACGTCAAGAGCAGTACGGTCTTAACCAAATCTCCGCGCAAGAAACAAAGTGGTGGCAGATTTTGGGGCGACAATTTAAGTCGCCCTTTATTTTTATTCTGATTTTTGCCGCCGCTCTGGCTATTTTCATGGGCGAAGCAATAGACGGCATAATGATTTTTGGCTTTATTATTATTAACGCGGTTTTAGGATTTATTCAAGAGTATCATTCCGAAAAATCTTTAAAAATGCTCAAGCAGTTTGTGGTGGCGCGCGCGCGAGTAAAAAGAGATGGCAAGGATATGATTGTTGATAGCAAAGATTTGGTAGTTGGTGATATTGTCATGGTGGAAACAGGCGATATTATTCCAGCTGATTTACGTTTTGTGTCTGCCAATGATTTATCAGTCAATGAATCAAACTTGTCTGGTGAGTCCGTTCCTATCGTAAAAAATAACAAGGAATTAAAAAAAGCGGTGAAAGAAATTAATGGTGCGGATAATCTTGGTTTTTCCGGTACGGCGGTGGTTAGTGGCAAGGGTATTGGCGTGGTAATCGCTATTGGTAAAAACACAGTCATGGGCGAGGTTGCTAAATTAACAGTAGAAACTAAAAGAGAAAGCGAATTTGAAAAAGGCATTGCCAAGTTCAGCCGTTTCATTTTACGCATGATTTTGGTTATCTTGGTATTTTTGTTTGTGGCTAATATTGTAATTAAAGGCGGAGAAACCGATATTGGTAATTTAATTTTATTTTCCATCGCTCTGGCTGTTAGTGTAATTCCAGAAGCTTTGCCGGTTGTTACCACTTTGTCGCTATCCAGAGGTGCTTTGCGCCTGGCGCGCGATAAAGTAGTTGTTAAGAGATTATCAGCAGTAGAAGATTTGGGCAGTATAGAAGTTTTGTGTACAGATAAGACTGGCACGATTACGGAAAATAAACTTAAGGTGGCTGATATAATGTCTGATGATAAAAAGAATTGTTTGCTTTACGGTGTGGCCGCTTCTTCTTTTTTGGCAGAGAAAAAACGCGAACCAAATAATTCTTTTGATATTGCCTTGTGGCGCAAACTAAGTAAAGTAGAACAAAAACAAGCGTTAGCTTTTGAACGTGTTAGTGAAATTCCTTTTGATCCAACACGACGCAGAAACAGCGTGCTGGTGGAAGCGGGTAGTAGTTGTCTGATGGTAGTGCGTGGAGCGGTTGAATCGGTCGTAGAATTGTGTGGCGACGTAAAAAAAGAAAAGTTAACTGATATTTTGTTGTGGAGTGGAGAACAAGGTAAAAAAGGCCGAAGAACAATCGCTATTGCTTCGCGCGTTTGCCCGGTGTTAAAAAATTATACAGAGAAAGAAGAAAAAGATTTACATTTTATTGGCGTTATTTCTTTTGTTGACCCGATTAAGGATTCTACTAAATCGGCCATTACCCATGCCGAGCATTTAGGAGTTAAAATTAAAATTATTACCGGTGATAGTCGCGAAGTGGCTGGCGCTGTGGCGTATGAGGTTGGCATTGTAAAAAAACCGGACGAAGTTTTATTAGGCGAGGAGTTAGAAAAGATGAATGAAAAGGAGCAAATAAACGCGGTGGAGAAATATTCGGTATTCGCGCGCGTATCACCGCGGCAAAAATACAAAATTATTGAATTATTGCAGAAAAAATTTGAAGTTGGCTTTTTGGGTGAGGGAATAAATGACGCGCCGGCTTTGAAGCTCGCCAATGTTGCTTTGGTAGTGGATGGTGCCTCGGACATTGCGCGCGAAGCGGCTGATATTGTTTTATTAAATCCTAGTTTGTCGGTTATTGTTGCCGGTATTCGCGGTGGCAGGGAGGTTTTTGCCAATACGGTTAAATATTTAAAAACAACCTTAATATCTAATTTTGGTAATTTTTACGCTATTGCCACTGCTTCTTTAATTATTACTTTCTTGCCAATGTTGCCGGTACAGATATTGCTTCTAAATTTGCTTTCTGATTTCCCCATGATCGCTATTGCCTTGGATACAGTTGATAAAATGGAATTGCGCCGGCCGCGCAGTTATAATGTGCGTGAAGTGGTACTTATGGCAATAGTATTAGGGTTAGTAAGCACGGTGTTTGATTTTATCTTTTTTGCTTTGTTTTATAAACACGAGCCAGCAGTGTTACAAACCAACTGGTTTATTGGTAGTGTCTTAACCGAGCTAGCTTTGATCTATTCTGTTAGGACGCATTTCTTTTTCTTGCGCGCCAAAGCGCCATCAAAAATTTTAGTTGGACTTTCTGTTTTAGCTATTGGCACAACAATTCTTTTACCATTTACTAGTTTTGGGGTAAAGATTTTTAAATTTTCAACACCAACCAGCGCCCACTTATTCACTATTTTTACAGTTGTCGCTTGCTACTTTGTTTTAACAGAAAGTATTAAGTTGCTATATTATAAAATGAATAATGGCAGTAATCATCCGGCTAAGCAGAGGAGTTGACAGAAAATATGATGTACGTTAATATGTACATATAAAGGGTATTAATCCTGTATTTACTCCTTGGCTCGTCCCGACTAAGTCGAGATCTCGCCTGCGTCACAAATAAATATTTTTTAATATGGAGAATAAAACTACTATTTCTATTACCGAGGCGAGAACAAAAATTTTTGACATCAGCGATCAAGTGCAATTTCCGGGCGTTTATTATACTTTAACCGAAAAAGGCCGGCCGCGGGCAGTTATTATGTCGGCAGATGAGTTTGCCTCTTGGCAGGAAACATTGATTGTTTCGCGCACGTTTCCCGATTTGTTAAAAGAAGCTAAACAAGCAAGAAAAGAATACGCCAAGGGTGATTTTATTGATTTAGAAGGTTTGCTAGCAAAGCAAGGATATATTATTAAAGAACCTATGGATAAAAAATATGATGTTTCGCGTCGTCGTGCCAAAAAAAGTGCAAAAAGAAATAGACGAATTGAAAGGTAAAGAACGTTTGCGTTTACTATTAGCCATGACAGTGCTTTCATCTAATCCTTTTGTCGGTAAAAAATTAAAAGGGGAATATAGCGGTATTTATAGCTACCGCGTTTGGCCTTACCGTATTTTATATGAAATCAGAAAAAAGGAGTTGGTTGTTTTGTATGAGAATATTTAAACATTCGCTTAAATTCCTTTTATTTATAATAACTATAATTATTATTGGATGGATTTGTCTAATTGGAATTATTTATTACAACGGAAAAATCGACAATGCCCAAAAATCCGACGCGATAGTGGTTCTGGGTGCCAGTCAATGGAACAGCAAACCAAGCCCGGTTTTTCAATCCAGATTAGAACAGGCTTTTAAACTTTATGAAAACGAACTAGCTGATAAAATAATTTTAACCGGCGGTATTGGCCAAGGAGAAAAAGTGTCCGAATCCATGGTAGGAAAGTTATTTTTAATAGATAAAGGAGTAAAAGAAGAAAATATTTATATAGAAGAAAAAGGAAAAACTTCTTTGCAGAGTCTAAATGAAGCGAATAAAATAATAAAAGAACAGAATTTACGATCTATCATACTCGTAAGCGATGGTTTTCATATGACGCGGCTTAAAAAAATGGCTAATGATTTAGATATTATATCATTTTATTCCCCAGTAACGGATGGCCCGATTAATAAAAATAAGCTAACGCAATTTAAGTATAGCGTTAGAGAGAGTATGGTGTATTTATTGTATTTGGTGTTTGAGATATAAGTCATTATCGCTTGACAAATTCTTTAAAAGTCAGTATATTAGTGGACGTTCGGCTAAAAAAACTTTGCTTTATGGCATTGGAACTATAATTATTTCTAGTCGAGCTTACAAAGAAATTATAATTCGCTGGTTGGAATTAAAAAAGAGAGAAATAAAATTAATGCGGGTATAGTATAATGGTTATTACACGTGCTTGCCAAGCACGATATGGCGGTTCGATTCCGCTTACCCGCTCTCACCCACATCGCGGGGTAGAGCAACTGGCAGCTCGGCGGGCCCATAACCCGCAGGTTCCGGGTTCAAGTCCCGGCCCCGCAACAAAGAAACAAAAAATCGCCTTTATTGAAAGCGATTTTTTGTTCTAATTATTTATCTAGGTGTTAAGATAAACAATATAGAGGTGCCACTTTGACGTGTGTGGCGCACTGCCGGTTTGTAGTGTCCGGCGCACTTAAAAAACAAACTTATTTCACTTCCCCATCATCGTCGGCGACTATGCAGTACTTCTCGTTGACTTCCAACCAATCGCTGATGATCTTCTTAAGATCCATTAGATTTATCTGACTACTGTCCTCTACTTTTTTGAGGTATTCATTTAAGTACCTCATTGTGGTAAAAGGCCCATAATCCCAGGCTTCTCGACATACTCTTGTGAGCTCACCTGGAAATGCGTCGATCCGCGTAAGTACGTAGTCACTGTCTAGTTTTTCTATTCCAGTATATTTATCATATTCATCACCCATTTTTTTTATTTCAGCGATAAGTGCTTGCCGATTTTTGATATAAGCGTATCCATTTGTTGGAATTTTGGTTACGCGTGATCGGCGAAACAAGACGGCAGGGGTATTGTCTTCAAACAATACCAAACGGTAATCCTCTATGTTATTGGTACGTCTTGCTTTGTGTGGCGATACGTGTTGTAGAGCGTCAGGCGATAGCCTGATTGCGTGCCAACCATTATACCCGTTACAGCCGTTACATTCTTTGAGGTGTGACATTAGGAGCGGGAGGAACGCGGCGCAGAAAGCTTTTATGTTTAGAATTTTTGTTCCCGTCTTTGCCACTTCGACAAATTTGGTGGAAAACGTGGTATTCATTTGTTTGTCCTTTTTCAAAGAGCCATATTTGCCATAGAAACTAACCATTATTGGCCGGTTTCTGTATTGGTACCATACATCTGACACACTCAGAAATGTATGGATTATCAATTAAA
>CAYZYP010000004.1:0-62385 GCA_964482695.1 uncultured Gammaproteobacteria bacterium
TTAATTGATAATCCATACATTTCTGAGTGTGTCAGATGTATGGTACCAATACAAAGAATCGAACTTTTTGCAAAAAGGTGATATAATTAGGTTAAATTATGGACAAAGATACGCAGAAAAAATTAAAAAGAAACATAAAAATATACTACCTATATGAGATCATGGCGGGAATGTTTTTTTCTGTACCAATAATGGTTTTGTTTTGGCAAGCAAATGGTTTAAGCCTAAAACAGATAATGATACTACAATCTCTTTTTTCCTTGGCAACGGTGGTTCTAGAGGTGCCCACAGGCTATTTTGCTGATCTGTTTGGCAGAAAAAAGTCTTTAATACTAGCCGGTGTATTTTGGACACTAGGGATAATCATATATAGTTTGGGGTATGGTTTTTACCAGTTTTTAATAGCAGAATTAGTGTTTGCAATAGGCAATTCTTTTAGATCCGGAGCTGATTCAGCTTTTGTTTACGACACTCTAGTTGATTTAAAAGAAGAGAAAAGATATAAAAAGATATGGGGCAATACTGTATTTATCAGAGTTATGTCCTTGGCTTTTTCAGCTATTATTGGAGGTCTAATAGCAAAAACAGATTTAAGGCTCACTTTATATGTATCTATTCCTTTTTTTGCTATACAAATACTGTTGGCGTTTTTAATGAAGGAGCCCAAACGACACAAAGTTATTTTTGAAAAAGGGTATTTATTACAATTGTTCAATATATTTAAGAAAGTTTTTGTAGATAATAAGAAATTAAAATGGTTAATTATTTATTCAGGCATAGTATATGGTTTTAATCAATCTGCCCTCTGGCTTTATCAGCCGTATTTTAAACTCACAGGTTTAGATATTATGTATTTTGGTTTTGTGTTTGCCGGCTTTAACGCGGTGTCAGCTTTTACTTCAAAATACGCCTATAAATTAGAAGAAAAAATAGGCCAAAAATATTCTTTGATCATGCTGGTTTTTTTAGTTGGTATTAGTTATTTATTAATGAGTAGTTTTGTATTTTTATTCAGTTTTTCATTTTGTTTTTTACAACAGTTTGTCAGAGGGTATTTAATTACAGTAGTTAATGAGTACGTGAATAAATTAGCTAATTCTAGTATAAGAGCAACCATATTATCAGTGCAAAATATGTTGGGCAGGCTTTTTTATGCCATGATAATACCGATAATAGGCTGGGTGGCT
Source organism: uncultured Gammaproteobacteria bacterium (assembly GCA_964482695.1). Lineage (GTDB taxonomy): Bacteria > Patescibacteriota > Patescibacteriia > Magasanikbacterales > GWA2-37-8 > CAYZYP01. The sequence goes on from CAYZYP010000004.1 coordinate 1,188, forward strand.
GATGTATATACCTTGACTCAGGCCATGACAATTTTAGGTATAACAGTGTTATTGTTAGGATTTCTTAGTTTATTAATGTTAAAAAAAGTAAAAATAATTTAGATTTATTCTGCCGTTTAAATTTAGTAAAAGAGTCCTTGTTTTGTTACTTAAAATTTGTTACACTCTTATTTAAGAGATTCAAAAAAATTTATAAATATAAATAATAAATTATGGATAATTTTGATCGTCGTGGCGATCATGCGATGCAAGAAGGACTTATAAATAGAGCGTATGAATTAGCCAGAAAAAAATTAGAAGAGGGCAGAGTAAAAATAGCAGATTTTCGAAGTATATATGGAGAAAGCAAAATAGCACAGGATACTAGTTATGTTAGAGAAATGGAAGCCCGTTTTGCGGAAAAGGCACAAGAAGCGCCCCCGTATCAAATAGAAGCGCAAAAAATGGGTACTATTTTAGAAGCAATAATGGATGATCAAATAGAAATGAGTGATTGGCTTGGACCAGATGTTTATACGCACCCAACCTCCAAATTAGATGATATAAAACACGGGGTAGATACTGTGTTAGAAATTGAACGCGAAGAAGGCGCCGCTTTTTTAGCTTTAGGAATAGATGTAACTCATTCCGCTCAATTTGTACCGGAGAAATTAAAAAAAATTAAAAGCGAAATTAAACGAGGAGAAATGGCTACCGTAGAATATTTTGAAAGTGAAACGCAAAGTATAAAAGGTGTGATGGAAAATTTACCACGAGTTGTTGTCTGTGTAGACAAAGAAACATTATTAAAATTAGTTCGTGCTTGGACGGATAGAACAAAGAAAAAAGATATGGGAGAACATCCTGTGCAGTTGCAAATTATAGATGAAATAATAATGCAATTAGAAACATACCGTGACTATGCCAATAATCTAAAACACACTAAATTAGTACAAAAATACGAAAGACAAATAAAAATATTTCACGGCATAAGGGATCAGAAAAAATCTCTTTATAAAAAATTGAAGGTAGGAGAAAATTATAGAACCACTGACCAAGCTTATCAAAGTTTAGAAAGAAGCTTAGAAAATTTTTATAGTTTATAATTAATAAATAAATATTTTATCTATGGACGCGCAAACTGGTTTAACAATTCTATTTGGCATAATTATCGTTGGCTTTTTAGCCGTTGATTTGGGTTATTTTAATAGAAAGAGCCATGTTGTTGGTTTTAAACCAGCGCTTTATCAATCTTTGTTTTGGATAGCGATTTCTTTAATTTTTGGTTTTTTAATTTTTTTGTATATAGGCAAAGAAATGGCCGTTGAATTTTTAAGCGCTTATGTTACCGAAAAAATGTTATCAGTAGACAACCTATTTGTCATCATGTTAATTTTTAGTTTTTTTAAATTAGAAGAAAAATATCATCACCGCGTTTTGTTTTGGGGTATTATGGGCGCTATAGTTTTCCGTGGTGTTTTTATTGGTGTTGGCGCGTATATTATTCATCAATTTTACTGGGTATTGTATATTTTTGGCGCAATACTACTTTATACCGGCGTTAAATTATTGCGAGATAAAAAAGAAGAACACGTTGATTTTAGACATAACAAAATATTTAAATTGGCTCACAAATATTTGCCATTTACCGCCAACCACCATAATGGTAAATTTTATTGCCGCGAGAACGGGCGGTTTATGTTCACCTCGTTATTTTTGGTAATGCTTTTAATAGAAGGCACGGATATAGTTTTTGCCGTTGATTCTATTCCAGCCGTGTTTTCTATTTCACAAAGTTTGTTTGTTGTTTTTACTTCCAATATTTTCGCTATCATGGGACTTCGCGCTTTATTTTTCTTAATAGAAAATATTTTACACCGCTTCCATCATTTACAAAAAGGTTTGGCCTTTATATTGCTGTTTATCGGTTTAAAAATGCTTTCGGGCATATTTGGCTTTCACATCTCTTCTTTTATCTCTTTTGGCATTATCATGTTTGCCTTATTTTCTTCAATTATTTTATCCGTCATCTTTCCTAAAAAAATTTAATTAGAGGCGCAAAATTTTGCGTTTGTATAAAAAATATGGAAAAAAATTTAAAAAAATTTCCACCAGTGCTCGGTATTAAAAAAATTATTGGTCCGAGTTTTGTTATTTTAGCGCTTGGGCTTGGATCGGGCGAAGTAATATTATGGCCGTATTTGGCCTCTAATTATGGTTTGGGTATTGCTTGGGGAGCAATTTTGGGGATTACGTTTCAATTTTTCATTAACATGGAAATAGAGCGTTATGCCCTGGTAAAAGGCGAGAGCGTTTTTGTTGGTATTGCCAAAATTTTCAGTTGGTCTGTTCATTGGTTTATTTTTTCTACTTTTGTTGGCTTTGGTTTGCCGGGTATTATTGCCGCGTCAGCCAAGGTTTTAGCTTCTGTTTTAGGATTGGCTAATTTTAAATGGCTGGCAATAGCGATGTTAATCATAATCGGAATTATTTTAAGCGCTGGCAAAACAGTTTATGGTTTAATGGAAAGATTAACCAAAACCATTATTATTATTGCCGTACCTTTTATTTTTTTATTAGCTATATTTTTAAGTTCAAAAACTGATTGGCAATCTTTGGCAAGCGGTTTAGTTGGCCGCGGCGAAGGGTTTTGGTTTTTGCCAGTTGGTATTGCTCTGGCGACTTTTTTAGCCGCTTTCGCTTATTCTGGCGCTGGTGGTAATTTAAATTTAACCCAATCAATATATATCAAAGAAAAGGGTTACGGTATGGGTAAATACGCGCAGAAAATTAGCGGTTTTTTTCGTGGTAAAAAAGAGGACAAAATACAGCTAGCTGGTGAAGATTTTGAGGTTAATGAAAGTAATGTCAATAATTTTAAATCATGGTGGAAAATTATCAATATTGAACATCTATTTGTTTTTTGGTTTATCGGCAGTTTATCCATGTTGTTACTCATGCTTTTGTCTTATGCCACCACTTTTGGTTTGGGTGATAACGCCGAGGGTATTAATTTTGTTATTAATGAAGGTCGTATGATTGGCCAAAATTTATATCCTATTTTTGGCGTTTTATTTTTACTAGCCGTATCTATTATGCTTTTCCAAACCCAATTAGGCATTATGGATTCAACCAGTCGTATTATGGCCGAGAATGCGGCCATTGCCAAATTGAAAAGAAATTCTCTCGGTAAAATTAATTTATCAAGAATTTATTTTATTTTTGTTTGGGCGCAAATCACTTTCGGCATAATTTTATTTTTATTAAATATTTACGAACCAAAAACCTTAATTATTTTAGGAGCGGTTATCAACGCTTTTGCCATGTTTGTGCATACTGCCTTGGTGGCTTGGCTCAACCACCGTAGTTTGCCAAAAGTATTTCAGCCCAGTTGGTTTAGAAAAATTGTCATTGCCATTATTTTTATCTTTTTTGGCTTTTTCAGCGTTGTAGTTTTGTTGGATAAAGTAGGCGTTTTGAATGTTAATATTTAGTGAAAAGCATAGTAAATTAGTGTTATTTCGCGTCTCTATCTTTGAACTATGATTGACAAACTAGTGATTTTGTGCTATACTAAGCTGTTCTAATTAATTTTGGCTGTATAAAGTAGCCAACGACTCGAATCTTTTGTGTCATTTTGCGTATGTGGCCCAGTAGAAAATCGGGTCACATTTTTTTAAATATTTAAATATGACACAAAAAAAACAGAGCGCGCCTGATTTTAACGAATTAGGCATCGCTCCAGAATTGTTAGAAGTCTTAAATTTCTTACAATTTACGTCTCCAACTCCAATACAACACCAATGTATCCCAACAGCTTTAGAAGGGAAAGATATTGTTGGCATCGCGCAAACAGGCACTGGCAAAACTCTGGCTTTTGGCGTCCCGATGATTCAATTACTTGGCCAAAACAGTGGACAAGGTTTGATACTGTTGCCTACTCGCGAGCTGGCTTTGCAAGTAAATGAAGTATTACAGAGTGTTGGTAGAAAATTTGGTCTGCGTACAGTAGTCGTAATTGGCGGCGCTTCTTCTTATCAACAGATTCAAGCTATACGCCGCAATCCACATATTATTGTTTCTACACCCGGTCGTTTAATAGATCATTTAAAACAAAAAAATCTTTCTTTAGAAAGAGTAAAAATGGTTGTTTTAGACGAAGCTGACAGAATGCTTGATATTGGTTTTATGCCAGCCATAAAACAAATTTTGGCCGTCGCGCCGCGTGAACGACAGACACTAATGTTTTCGGCGACCATGCCAAAAGCAATTGCCGAAATTGCCGCTCGTTACATGAAAATGCCTTTGCGCATAGAAGTCGCGCCATCTGGCACGGCCGCCAAAAATGTAGAGCAAGAATTGTTTATTATTTCAAAGGAAGCAAAGATCCAATTATTAGATAAAATTTTAACCGACAATTCTGGCACGGTTCTTGTTTTTTCGCGCACCAAATTTGGCGCCAAAAAAATCACCGCTAACGTGCGCGCTATGGGGCACACAGCCGCGGATATTCATTCTAACAAGTCTCTAGCGCAAAGAAAAGCGGCTCTAGAAGGATTTAAGTCCGGTAGATTTCGCGTACTTGTCGCGACTGATATTGCTTCTCGCGGTATTGATGTCAGTAATATTTCGTTGGTTATAAACTACGATTTGCCGGATAATTTAGAAGACTATGTGCATCGCATTGGCCGCACTGGCAGAGCCGATAAATTTGGCAAGGCAATATCTTTTGCCACTCCCCAAGAGCGTGGCGATGTCAGGCAAATAGAGCGTTTAATTAAAAAAACTATTCCTATAATTTCTTTGCCAATTTTGCCTCCACGTCGCGTGGCTAGCATAGTTGTTCGTGGCAGTGGACAAGATAGGGGAGGCAGACCGCCTTTCCGCGGTCCGCGTAGAAATTTTCGAAGACGATAAAGATTAAATCATTTTCTTAATAGTATCAATTACTTCTTGAAATCTAATGTTGCTTTTTACAAAGTATTTATTCGCTCCTTTTTTTATCGCTTCATCTATATCTGTTTCTTGACCCAAGTTAGACAAAACTATGATTGGTGTTTTTTTGTTACCTTCAATGGAACGGAGATCTTTAATTAGCGAAAAACCATCGCCATCCTGTAACATTAGATCAATAATAAATAAATCAGGCTTTTTGTCTTTGGTTAATCTAATGACATCATTAGCATTGGGAGTGGCAATTATTTCGTAGCCCTCTTTGTTTAAAAGATTGGAATAAAGTTTGAGCGAAAATTGATCGTCTTCAATAATGAGGATCTTTTTTTTGTTGGCGTTCATATTTTTGTTGATTTAAATTTAATAAAAAAAGTAGTTTTTTTGCCTGGTATGCTGTCAAACCAAATTTTGCCCCTATTTAATTCAACTAATTCGCGAGTGATATACATGCCCAAGCCAGTGCCATCGCCAATTTTATTTACAGCGTTTTTGGCCCGGAAAAATTTTGCGAAAATAAAAGATTGCTGATCTGGCGGAATACCAATGCCAGTATCAGTACAAGAAAATAATAAATGGCTATTTTTTTGCTCAACTTGTATAGTAATGATTGTTTTTGGAAAGGAATACCGGATAGCGTTTTCAATAACGTTTTGAATAATTGAACGCAGGTGGTTTTCGTCTATTTTAATATAAAGTTGTTTAGGACCAGTGATAGTTTTAATTTTTACGTTTTGTGCTTTAGCGTAAAATTTTGAATCGTCAATAACTTTTTTTATAATTTGTTTAAAGGATACTTTTTTAGTTAATGGCTTTATTTTTTTATTCTGCAGGCGGGAGACATTTAACAGGTCATTTACTAATCTGTTCATGTTTTTGAGTGTTTGATAAACATCGCTAAGGTAATCTTTTTGTTCGTTGTTCAATTTGCCTGATTTTTCGGTTAAAATATATTCCGTCGCCCATGAAGCATTGCCAAGAGGTGTTCTCAAGTTGTGGCTGGCGATGTGGGCAAAGTCAGTATGGTATTCTTCTTGCTTTTTTTCTTCTGTAATATCGCGGATAACGATGATGGCGCCTAAAGTGGCACCGTTTTCTTTTATAATAGGCGTGGTGGTTATAGAAGCCCAAAAACGCGAGCCGTCTTTTTTGATAAATTGTCGCACGGCATTGTTAATTTTTTTTCCTTGATTAATTGATTTAAACAAAGCCGCGTTGTGGCTATTTATTGGGTTACCCTTCTCATCAATCGCTTTTAGCAGTGCTAGAGTCAGTTGGCCGGCTATTGTTTTTTTGTCGCAATAATCAAGCATTTCGCAAATAGCGTTATTGGCATTAATAATAACGCCATTATTATCGACAACGAGAATGCCGTCACCAATTGAATCCATGAAAAATTGCATATCACTGGCGACTTTTTTATTCCAAAAATTTAACATATAAATAGTAATTTTTATTTGCCTATATTATATCATATTTATAAATTAAGTTAAAGCCAAGATAATATCAATAATGTTCATTTTTCTGATAAAATATGGTATAATATTAACATTGTATTAAAATACGCAAGTATGCAAATTAATAATGAAAAATTTAAGCGACTTTTAGTGGATTCTGGCTATGTGGCTGAAGCGAATTTTGACGCGGTTAGTAAAGAGGCTGAAAAAAGCGGTAAAACAATAGAAGAAATTCTACTGGCTGACGATTTAATTAAAGATGAGCAGTTGGGCCAACTTATAGCCGAAGAGCAGGGTTTTAATTTTGTTAATTTAAAAAAAGAAAAAATAAACGAAGAGGTGCTTAATTTGGTGCCAGAACTCATGGCGCGCTCTAAAGGGGTTGTCGCTTTTAGTCGCGATAAACAAGGTTTTAAGGTGGGGATGACTAACCCAAACGATTTAGAAGTTAAGCATTTGTTAGAAAAACGTTTAGGTGACAAAATTCAACCTTTTTATATTACTGACAAAGATTTTAATGACGCTTTTTTCCAATACAAAGCCAGTTTAAAAGATGAGTTTGCCAACGTCCTTAAACAAATGGACGAAGCGTCTCTGTCCCGCCAACAACGAGATGCTCTAACTGTTAAATTAGTTGATATTTTATTAGAATATGGTTATCAAAATAAAGCTTCTGATATTCACGTGGAGCCATACCCGGCAAAAGTAGTTGTGCGTTTTCGTATTGATGGTGTAATGCATGATGTTTTGGAAATTAAAAAAGAATTAGCCGAATTTATAGTTACTCGTATTAAAATTTTATCCAAGATGCGTACCGATGAACACCAAGCGGCGCAAGACGGTAAAATTCGCTATGTTGGAACAGAAGAAAAAATAGATATTCGTGTTTCAGTATTACCGGTAACTTATGGCGAAAATGTAGTTATGCGATTATTATCAGCCAAAAGTCGTCAGTTTAATTTGTTAGATTTGGGTTTGGGAGAAGACGACCTAAAAAAAGTTAAACGAGCTATTAAAAATCCGCATGGAATGATTTTGGCAACCGGTCCAACTGGTAGCGGTAAAACTACTACCTTGTATGCCTTAATAAAGATTTTAAATAAACGAGATGTTCATATTTCAACCATTGAGGATCCGGTTGAGTATGATATTGACGGCGTTAGTCAAATTCAGGTTAATCCTAAAACAAATCTAACTTTCGCGCAGGGTTTGCGTTCCATTGTGCGCCAAGATCCGGACATTATAATGGTTGGCGAAATTCGCGACGAAGAAACCGCCGGTATAGCGGTAAATTCCGCTCTAACAGGACATTTAGTATTATCTACTATCCACACTAATGACGCGGCTACTACTTTGCCGCGTTTAATAGATATGAAAGTAGAACCATTTTTAGTCGCTTCTACTATCAAGTTGATTATCGCTCAAAGATTAATTCGTAAAATTTGTGAAAAATGTCGTGTGTCGTACAAGATAAACGACGAAATTAAAATGATTTTGGAGAGCGAACCAGTTGTTAAAGAAATATTACAAAGCAAGGGCTACAAGAATTTAGAAAAATTACGTTTATACAAAGGTAAAGGTTGTAAGGTATGCGACAATACTGGTTATATCGGGCGAATAGGTATTTTTGAAATTATGGAAATGACCGATGAAATTAGAAAAATGATTTTGCAAAGATCTTCAAGCGATGAAATAACCGAGCAGGCCTACAAAGATGGTATGCGTTCAATGATGGAAGATGGTCTTGAAAAAGTTTTAGAAGGACAGACTACTTTGGAAGAAGTGATTAGAGTGGCGAGGAGATAAAATAATTTTTTATATTAAGATATATTAATTATGAAAAAAAATTTTAATATTGAGATTAGTTTTGGTGGCACTGGATTGGTGCCCAAGGCGTTATTTGCCAAACATTTGGCGATTATGTTGAAATCTGGTTTGCCAATAACCGATGCTTTACAAGTGGCCGCCAGTTCATCTAAAGGCCGGTTCAAGAAAATTTTATTTAATGTTTTGTCTTCTGTCTCGGCTGGGCATACTTTATCCGCTTCTCTGGCAATGTATCCGAAAGTTTTTTCAGAATCTTTTATCAGCGCCACGCAAGCTGGTGAGTCAGCCGGAACTCTAGAAGAAAATTTAGCTCATCAGGCTATTCAATTGGAAAAAGAAAAAGAGCTGGTAAATAAAATACGCGGCGCCATGTTTTACCCTTTAGTAGTTTTGGCAGCTGCTTTTGTTTTGGGGTTGGGCATGGCTTTTTTGGTTTTGCCCAAAATCACTCCTTTGTTTGAAGGTTTAAAAATGAATTTACCAGCTACCACTCGTGCTTTAATCTGGTTTTCTCATTTTGTTCAAAAACACGGAGCTATTTTGTTTTTAGGTATTATAGTTGCAGTTGTTTTTTTTGCTTGGTTAGTGAAACAAAAATTTTCTCGGCCAGTGACCCATTTGTTTTTATTAAAAGCGCCGTTTATTGGCAGAATTTCGCGTAATGCCAACTTGGCGCGTTTTGCTCGTACTTTGGGTATGATGTTAAAAAGCGGTCTAAATATTGATGAAGCACTTGATATTACCCAGAAAACCGTTGGCAATTATTTTTATCAGAAATTTTTAAACAAGGTTAGTTTGAGTATTAGTAAAGGCTCTAGATTGTCGGATAATTTACAGTTAGAGACTAATTTATTTCCTAACATGGCGGTTAGTATGATTAGAGTGGGCGAGGAGTCTGGTAATTTAGAAGAAACTTTGTTGTATTTAGCGGATTTTTACGACGCGGAAGTAGACACTGCTACCAAATCGCTCTCAACAATTATTGAGCCGTTATTGTTAATTGTTATTGGTTCGGTTGTAGGCTTTTTGGCCTTGTCTATTATTACGCCAATTTATAATATTACCGGTGGGATGAAACGGTAAAATTTAAAAGTATTATTTATGATCAGGAGAGCATTTGTTAAAAATGGTTTTACTGCTACGGAATTAGTAATTTCTTTGGGAATAACCGTTATTTTAATTGCGTTGGCTATTCCGGTTTATGGTAATTTACAAACTTCTGTGCAGTTAGACGAAAACACCTCACAACTTATTCAAACTATTCGTTTGGCCAGAGAGTACAGCCTTTCTTCGTATAATTCTGCGCGTTATGGTGTAAAAATTTTACCAACAAAATATATTTTGTATCAAGGTTCTTCTTACAGTCTGCGAAATAATCAATATGATCGGGAAACAGATCTTGGCAGCGCCTTACAATTAAATTGGGATTTAAGCGAGGGGAGTGGAGAGATAAATTTTACCAAAGGATTGGGATTACCAAGTAGCACGGGGACAATAATGTTTATTCATTCCAGCGCTGGTCAAAAGACAGTTAGTGTTAATAAAATGGGGATAGTGGAAGAGCAGTAAAAATATTTAAAGTACGCGTAAATATAATTCTACGCGCCAAGGGATATAACTTTTTAGATCGTCCCGCCAAGGCGGGATCGCCCAAAAAGTCATATCCCTTGGCGTGACGCATGAAGTATGCTAAATGTAGACAAAGATCTTAAAAATTCTGGTTTCACCCTTGTTGAACTTCTTATAGTGATTGCAATCATCGCCGTTTTGGCGGCTTTAATTTTTGTTGCTCTTAATCCTTTGCAACGTTTTCGTGATGCCAGAAACGCTAAAAGAAAACAAGATATTATTTCAATAGCAGACGCTATTAGGCTTTATCAAGTGTCTCATGGCGGGCAATTGCCAATTGGTTTGGATAGTAATTGGCGTATGCTTGGCACAGACACTAGTGGTTGTGATGTAACTTGTGGCGACTTAATTGGTGGTGGAGGCGGTGGCGGCGGGAGTAGCTCTATAGTTGATGATACTCAAGCGGAATTTAATGATGGCGCTAATTCTAATACTCAATGGGATAATAGCAGTTTATGGTTGGAATTAACTTCTGCCGGGCAGACAGCTGGCAGTGGTATTTACACGTCGTCTATCAAAGATTCAAGCGCCGCCACTACGACTTGGAGCACTTTATCTTGGATTCCCCAAAGGCCGACTGGCAAAGAACTGCCAAATAATGGTGGGGTGGAAACTGCCTATGGAGAAGGAAATATCAGCATGAGCGGGAATGTATTGCTTATGCATCTAAATGAAAGCAGTGGAAATTTGCTGGATTCTTCTGGTTTGGGAAACAACGCCACCGCTTTAAGCGGTTTGACATATGGCGTTACAGGTAAATTAAATACGGCTGTCCAATTCAATGGAATAAACGGTTATGCCAGAGTAAACGACAGTCCAAGTCTTAATCCCGGTAGTCAATCTTTTAGCGTATCCCTTTGGTTTCAGTGGAACGGTGCAAAACCAAGTACGGTAAAACTGCTTTATAGCAAAAATTATTTATATGCCGGGGCAGTCGTCGGCAGCTCTTTTCGATATGCTCTTGCGCCAAACTGGGTTTGGGCTGGAGCGAACACTTTTTCAGTTACCCCCAACCAGTGGTATCACGCGACAATAGTTTACAACAAAACCAATCAATATTTATATCAAAACGGCCAATTGGTATATTCCCTTGCCCGAACCGATGATATTGGCACTAATAGTGAAAATTTTTATTTGGGAACCAGACTAAACAACGTCAGCCATCTACCTGGCGAGTTTTTTCCCGGAATTATAGACGAATTTGCAATTTTTTCTCGCGCTTTATCAGCCACTGAAGTAACTGATATTTATCGTCGTGGCGCTTTGCGCCTTAAACATCAAGTGCGATCTTGCGATGATAATGCCTGCTCTGGCGAAAATTTTATCGGTCCGGATGGTACGGCTAATACTTTTTATTCAGAAACTCCCAACAATGCCATTGGTTTGCCTTCACTAAGTTTATCCAATGTAAATAATAATAGATATTTTCAATATCGCAGTACTCTAGAAACTGACGGTTTAACTCTTAGCCCAGAACTTAAAAGTATTACTTTTAATTATAGCAGTACCGGAGGTGGTAGTAGCGCCAGCGGTACTTTACAAAGTTCATGTCTTGATCTTTCTACTTTGCTTGGTTCGCAATTACCATATATTCCTCAAGATCCGTCTACTGGTAGCGCTGGCAAATCATATTATGCTATCAAAAGACAGACTTCTGGCCAAATTAACGTCAAATCTTGTAGTGCCGAAGGAGGCGAGAGTATTAATACGGCAAAATGATATGAATAATTCTGGACAATCTATCATGGAAGTTATTATTGCTTTGGCAATTTTTTCTTTAATTGCCGCGGCAATGGCAACTATGGTTTTGGGTGGTTCGGCCGCTTTAATACAAGGTGGCGAACAGACCGAAGCCGAAGCCTTTGCTCAAGAAGGCATAGAAGCTGTACGCGCTATCCGTGATCGTGCTTGGAATGAATTAATTTATAGTCGTAGCGGTATAGCCGCTAGTAGCGGACAATGGATTTTCAAAGGAGCTAGCAGTACTGATAGTTGGGGGAAATATACTCGTGTAATTGATTTTTTTGATGTTTGTCGTGATATTAGTGATGAAATTGTTAATTGTCCCAGTGGTCAAAAAGATTTACAGACTAAAAAAGTAGCTGTTAACGTAACATGGGATATTAGAACTAACGTAAAAAATGAAGTAAAACAAATAGCGTATTTAACCAATTGGCGTTCACTAGATTGGACAGAAGATTTGTCTAATGATTTTAACGATGGTACGTTTACTAATACGGAAATATCTACCCTTGGAGATGGGGATGGAGCAATAGTGTTAAAAAAAATAAATCCTACCAGCACGGTTTTTATGGCAAGTGGTACTTATATGTCGTCAGTGTTTAATCTGGGAGATAAAAAACCAGTACAAATACTTACTTGGCAAAGATCATTTTCTGATTCTAACTGTGGCTTAAATTGTCAGTTAAAATTGCAGTTGCGTGTGGCGCCAGATAATAATGGGCAACCTGGGACATGGACAGAATGGTATGGAGTAAACGGTACTAGTACTTATTTTATTAGCCCAACCAGCACTCTGTTGTCTACAGATCTAAATTGGCGACAGTGGATACAATATCAAGCGCTGTTTAATGGTGATGGAAGTAGCACACCAGTATTAGAGGACATAAAAATTAATTACAGATAGTAAAAATAGATTAATACAGGATTTGAAGCTAAATTTATGACTCATCAAATTAAAAGTAACAACGGCTTTACTCTCATTGAAACACTTATTTACATCGCGGTTATTGGCGCGGTGTCGATTAGTTTTGTTACTTTTAGTTTATCGGTTACTGGTTCTAGAAATAAAACTTATGTTACGCAAGAAGTACAAGCTAATTCCAGAAGCGCTTTAAATTTAGTTAGTCGGACGATTAAAATGGCTGTAGGCATAAACACTTCAACTTCTGTATTTAATTCTCATCCAGGAACATTGTCTCTAAAAATGGCGAGTAGCAGTGCTAACCCAACAGTTATTAGTTTAGATGAAAATAACGATGTTTTACAACTAAAGGAAGGGGATAGTAGTCCGATTAATATTTCTAGCGATGAAGTAAAAGTAAATAATTTAGTTTTTACTAATTTTACTACTAGTGGCTCTAGTAATATTGGTATTAACATGGCTATTAAATATAATAATACCAGCGGAGATGTATATTATGATTATGTTCAAGATATACAGACAGCGGTAAGTTTGAAGAAATAACTATATGCTTAAAGACAATCGTGGCGTGGCAGCTTTAATGGTGGTAGTAATAATTGGCGCGGCAGTGTTACTGATGTCTTACAGCGCTTCTTTGTTAGGTATTGGCGAATTGGATATGGGTTATGTTTCACAACGAGGCCACGAAGCCTTGGCTCTGGCCGAAGGTTGCGCGGAAGAAGCTCTGATTCGTCTTCGTTTTAATCAAAATTACACTGGTAGCACGTTGAATATTGGCGATAACTCATGTATAATATTTGTAACAGGCGACACTAATAATAAAATTATTAGTGTTAATAGCACAGTTGATAAATACCACAAAGCTATAAAAGTAACAGCAAGTATTTCTAGCAGTACAGTTCAAATATCCGGCTGGGAGGAAATATCTTTATAAATTATAAGTCAGTATTTTTTGAATGAAGGGGAACAGCTTTAAATCACAGATTTTAAGTTAAGCGATATGTGTTTATTTACGAAACACTCTATTGGCTTGGACATTGCCGACCATACAATAGAAATAGTTGAATTACAAAAAACCGTTGGCAAGGTAAAAGTTAGAGGATTAAATAGAATAAAATTAGACAGTGGCATAGTTGAACGTGGTCGGATAAAAAATAAAGAAAAATTAACGCAGGCGATAAAAGATGTCTTTAACCAAGCAAAACCAAATAAAATTACCGGTAGAAAAGTGGTATTTGGTTTACCAGAATGCCAAGTCTATACCCATATTTTTTCTTTGCCAGTAACAGAAAAAATTAAAAATAGCGATTTGTGGAATTTGGTGGCAGAAGAAGCCGGCAAAAATATCCCATTAAAAAAAGAAGACATTATATTGTCTTATAAAGTTTTGTCTAAAAGTGAGAGTGATTTAGAAATATTATTAGTAGCCACTAGCCGCGAAGTAGTGCGAGAATGGCAGAATTTTTTTCAGGAATTAAAATTAACAGTAGATTTTTTTGATATAGAAACCATAGCGCTTTTTAGAGATCTTTTTAGTAAAAAGCCAGTCAAACCAGTTTGTTTAATTGATTTGGGAGCCGCTACTACCAATATCGCTATTTTTAATAAAATTGGCTTGTGCTATTCTTATACTATAAACACCGCGGGCGAAATTTTTAGCCAAGAGATAGCCAAAATTTTAGAAATTTCTTTAGAAGAGGCGGAACAAAAGAAAATAGAAACCGGATTAAACAAAAAAGATAAAAAAATATACCCAATAATTTGTAGATTTTTAGACGAAATTATAGCAGAAGTAAAGATAGCGATTAGTTATGTACAACAAAAATACAATCAAGACGAGAAAATAGAAAAAATAGTTTTAGTAGGCGGTTCAAGCCAATTAAAAGGTCTGATAGAATATTTTAGCGAAGCTTTGCCTGATTTGGTTGTTGCTATAGGTGAATCACAGTTGGCGAAGCAAAAAGTGCCTTTGGAATATATAGAAGCCGTTGGCTTGGCTTTGCGTGGGTTAAACAGAAAAATTTATCAAGACGAACCAATGATAAATTTAGACGATAAAAAATAATATTTAAATATTGGATATTAAATTTACTTATTTATTTAATTAGTTATCTCTATGCTTAAGCAAAAAGTAGATTTTAGAGGTTTTACGTTAGTAGAACTGCTAATAGTAATCGCCATCATCGCTATATTGGCGTCAGTGGTTTTTGTGGCGCTTGATCCATTGACCAGATTTAGAGAGGCGCGTGACTCTAGAAGATGGGCTGATATTTCATCATTGGTTAATGCTGTTAAAGTAGATCAGGTAGACAATGGTGGCTCGTATTTAACCGCAATAGCCAATATGACTTCTGGTACTGTCTATATGATAGGAACAGCCACTACTGGCTGTGATGACCAAAATACTTATTGTGATACTGCGGTCACTAGCGATACTGCCTGCGTCGATACGACGGGATTAGTAACCGAAGGCTATTTGGGATCAGTGCCAATTAGCCCCAATGGCGCTGGTTCTTGGACAGCTTCTATTACTGGCTACACCTTACAGCGTTCTTCATCCGGGATCATTACCGCCCGCTCCTGTGAATCGGAAAATACCACCGAGATTTCATTGTCTAGATAAAAAAGTCAGTATACGGAAATATAAAAAAACCTCTCTGGAAAAGAGAGGTTTTTCGTAATTTTTAGAGTTTTTCTATATTGCCATCAGAACCAATCCTAATCGCGCCTCTTTGTTGCTTTTCTTCAGTAGGGATAGTTGGCTCTTCTGGCGGTAGTGGTGGTGGCACTTCAATCTGTGGTTGAGGTCGTTCTTCTTCTCGTCTTGGCGGTATCCAAGTTTCTACTGGTTTCCATTTTGGTTTCCATGGTGGCGGTATTTTAACTTCTCCCATATATATTAAAAATTAAAATTATTTAGCGTATTTTCCCATTAAACTTGTTTGTGAAAGTATGTGTCCTTGCATAGCCGCTTCAATGCTTGCTTTGGTAGCAGACGAACTAAGCGAAAGAGTAGTATCTAGAGCGTAAATTTTAAAGTAGTAGCGATGAGTGCCACTAGGCGGGCAAGGGCCGCCATAACTGGCATTGCCCCAACTATTAGTCCCTTGAGTTCCACTAGGCACGCTGTTTTTGCTAATGACAGTAGTTTTTGGGTCTATGTTAAACACCACCCAATGTACCCACGTGCCATTTGGCGCGTCTGGGTCGTCCATAATAAGAGCCAAACTTTTTGTTGTTTCTGGCACATTGGCAATATTTATTTGTGGATTAGTGTCAGAAGCGCTGCAAGTATATTCCGCGGGTATATTATTTCCATTGATAAATGCTGGACTAGTTATTTGCATAGGTTTTGGTTGTGGTTTAGGAGTTGGTGTTGGTTCTGCCTGTTTGGTTGGTTGAGTCGTTGTTTTTGTCGGTTCTTTGGCAACATTTTGTGTGTCACCATCTGTTTTGTTTTCTATTGCTTTTACTTCTGGAGCGGAAGTGGTAGCGATAATTACGGTTGCCGCCAGTTTCTCTGGTTTGTCGGTAGAATTTTCTGTTGCTTCCACATTGGTAGTTGGTTGATTGAAATTGCTTTCAATCTGTTTATTTTTGGCACAGCCGGCGGAAATAGATATCAAAGCGATAGCCACCAGAAGAATAATTATTCCTATTTTTTTTTGGCGCATAGTTGTTAAGATTATTAAATTAATTCTTAACATGTATTCTACTTTAATTTTAGATTATGTCTAGTGATAGGCTGTGAATAGTATTTGTTTGTTAGTTAATAATAAATAGGTTATAATATATTAAATTTTAGATAATTTAAAATAGACTATAATATGTGGTTATTTTACGCTTTTTTATCAGCTATTACCGCCGCTTTGGTGGCAATATTCGGTAAATTAGGATTAAAAAATATTGATTCAACCTTGGCCACTACCGTCCGTTCTATTATTATGGCGTTATTTTTGGTTATTACTACTTTATTTCTTAAAAAATGGCAAGGGTTTACCTTGCAATCTTTTAGTGGTAAAGATTGGTTGCTTATTTCTTTGGCCGGCATTTGTGGAGCTTTGTCTTGGTTATTTTATTTTTTTGCTCTTAAAACCGGTTTGGCTACCAAAGTTGTCGTTATTGATCGTTTAAGTTTGGTGTTTGTGATAATTTTAGCGGCTTTGTTTTTGGGTGAAGCTTTGGGCTGGAAAACAGTTGTTGGGGCGCTCATGATGATCGGTGGCGCGATTTTAATTTCGTTAAAGTAGTAAAAAAATATGCAACAAGTTTATAATCAATTAATTAAGTTTATGGTGACATCCGGTAAAAGACTAGCTAAAAGAGCCGGTAAAATAGAAGATATTGGAGTAACTAAAAAATATTTGACAGAAGAAGATATAAAAGTAGAAAGAGGATTTAAAGAGATTATCAAAAAAGGATTTCCAACCCATAAATTTTTTGCCGAAGAAGAAAATGATAATTTTTTACAATCTGATGATGTTTGGGTTTGCGACCCCATCAGTGGTACCAGAACTTTTATAAAAGGACTCGCGCATTATGGCATGGTAATTTCCCATATACACAAAGGCGAGACGGTTTTTGCGGCTGTTTACGATCCCTCTGTAGATGATTTATATACTGCTTATAAAAATAAAGGCACTTACCTTAATAAAAACAGAATAAAAATCATTGATTCTAATCTATCTAAGCCAAAAATAGTTTTTCATCCATCTTTAGTTTGGGAAGATAATCAGCCAGACGCGACAAGAGAAATATTTGAGAAACTAACTAAATTTAAGTTATATAGGACGTATAATTCCCAGGCTATTAATTATTGTCATATGGTAAGGGGTATTTATGATGGAATAGTTTTATTAGCTAAAGATAGTTTTGTTGATTTTGCCGCTTCGTTAATTGTAAGAGAGGCTGGTGGTAAATTTACTAATTTAAATGGTCAAACAAATATAAATTCTAGCGATAGAGTATTTATAGCTGGGAGTGATTCAGTTTATAAAATACTTAAACAATTAGTTGATAGTGTTTTAAAAAAATAAGATTAGAAATTTTAAAATAATATGGAAAACATCTCAAAAGAAATAGAATTGATTAAAGAAAGAAATAAACGAGTAGAATTGGACAAAGCTTGGGAAAAAAGTTGGACAAGGCGACTATTTATTGCTGGTACTACTTATATAATAGCAGGTTTGTGGTTGGTTTTAATTAACGATATTTATCCTTGGCTCAAAGCTTTTGTGCCAGTCGGTGGTTATATTTTATCAACTTTGTCTTTGCCGATTATCAAAAAATGGTGGGCTAAAAATAGTTAAATTGTAATTATGATTTTTGTTCCACTTACCGAAATTCAGCTTACTTTTGCCCGCTCATCTGGCGCCGGCGGGCAGAATGTCAATAAAACAGCGACCAAAGTGGTTGTCCGTTGGCCAGTAGGGAAGTCGCGTGTTTTTAGCCAAGAAGAAAAAGCCAGAATTAGAATAAAGTTAGCAAACAAATTAAACAACCAAGACGAATTAGTTGTTGCTTCCGAAGAAGAAAGATCACAAGGCTGGAATCGCGAGTTGGCGATAAATCGTTTGCGATTTTTGGTTAGTAAGGCGCTACTTATACCCAAAAAACGTCGCCCAACCCGCCCAACCAGAAGTTCTAAATTAAAAAGGTTAGAAAGTAAAAAAAAGCATGCTCAAAAAAAGTCAGCCAGAAAGGTTTTGTTAAATAAACAGTAATGTATATTATCCACAGATTGGCTATTGACACAATTCATACTAAAATAGTATAATATACCTATAAATCATTAACCATTAATCATATGACAGGTGGCGGATGCGGATCTTGCTAAGGCAAATCCAAAAAACAATCCCGATTTAATCGGGATTGTTTTTTAATTTTTTTAGGAGTAAAATATAAATGTATTTAAATTTTAATTAACTAACCAAAAATTTATGATGTCATACTTTTTGGCCAACGATTTGGCGTTTCCTTGGGCAATAATTAGTAGTTTTGTTTTTTTTATAATCATAATAATGGTCTGGTCGCTGGTTTGGAAAGGGAAGGCTCTGTGGCAAGCTGCCAGGCGCGGTGAAAAAGCTTGGTTTGTAGTATTTTTACTGGTCAATACAGCCGGTATTTTAGAAATCTTGTATCTGTATGTATTTGAAAAAGATAAAAAAGAAGAAAAAATAAATTAATTATTTTATATGTCCGCTTTAATTTTTGACATAGAAACAATTGGCGAAAATTTTGATAATTTAGACGAAACAACTCAACATAGTTTAACGCGTTGGGTAGAACGGGCGGCCAAAAATAATGAAGAAAAAGAAGTAATGTTAAAAGACGTTAAAAATGGCTTGGGCTTTTCGCCATTAACAGGGGAAATTGTCGCTTTAGGTGTTTTTGATCATGAAAAAAATCAGGGAGCCGTATATTATCAATCACCCGGACAGAACCAAGAAGAAACAGAAGAGGGTGGTTGCAAATTAAAGGCCATGACCGAAAAAGAAATATTAGAAAAATTTTGGGAATTAGCGAAAAAATATGATAATTTTGTTACTTTTAATGGTCGTTCTTTTGATGTGCCGTTTATGATTATTCGTTCGCTTGTCCATAAAATTAAACCAAGTAAAGATTTAATGTCCAATCGTTATTTGTTTAGCCAAAAATATGGTGCCAAGCATATTGATTTGTTGGATCAATTAAGTTTTTATGGCGCTAGTCAACGCAAAGGCAATTTACATTTGTTTTGTCGTGCTCTTGGCATAGCCAGCCCCAAAGGCGAAGTGAGCGGCGATGATGTCGGCAGACTATTTTTAGAAAAAAAATATTTAGAGATCGCTAAATATAATGTTGGTGATATTAAAGCCACCAGTGAGTTGTATGAATACTGGCAGAAATATTTGAATTTTTAAAACAAATCCAAACATCAACATTCCGGCTTACTAGACATGGCGGTTTTTTGTTTTTTGTTATAACTGTCTGATAAGTTCGTAATTCGGTAAATACCTAACTTCATATTTTTGCAAGTCGTCTAAATACGGTAAGTCAGCAATGGATATTTTGCCGATATATAAGTTTCGTAAGCCATCCGATAAGTGTTGTTTTATAAAATCAGTTACCTGCAGATAACCATTAAAATAAACAATATCTCGAGTAAAAGCAATTTTTTTGTTAGTATCTACCAAACCACGTTTTGCTTTTAAACAGGTTATCCAAGCTGTTTCATCTGTTAGTTTGTAATTATCTTTTAAATAATGAAATAATTCAACAAATGACATTTCGTTTGCCAGATAAACACCAATAGTTCTTAAAGCTGGCCAAATAGATTTCTCTCCCAAAGCAATATTAAGTTGGTTTTGATTAAAAATCGCTAAACCCTCTTCGGTGGTTAAATAATCAGTAGTACCTTTTTCAAATATTTTATATTTTTGTAAACTGCCGTTTTCTAGACGGTAAATATGAGTGCAAATTTCATGAACAATAATAGCTTTTAACCTATTTTCAGAAAAACAACAGCCTTCTCGCAAAAAGATGGTCCCATTTTTGCTTACAGCTATTTCTGCTATGCGATCGGTAACTAGTTTAATTTTCCATTTGGTTAATTTTTGCTCTGCCAAAAAATTTTCTATTTTTTTAACAATCGTTTTATTATTTAATTCTTTGCTGTCATCTTCGTAAATGGGGTGTTCGTGAATATAACGAATAGCTTTGTCGTATAACATGCTGTCTGCTTGGCCATATAGTTTAACAGAGGCGGTTTGTAAGCCAACGGGGTCGTTAACAGATTCTATAATATCAAGTTTAGCTCGTAATTCCGCTATTTTTTTAAGATATATTTTGGCCAAAGGATGTTTGAAATCAATTGGCAATGATTTAAGCTCTCTTCTGAATTGGGCGACATCGGCGTGAATGGGGCGGTAAAAGAAACGCGGTGAATATATCGGATGGCGAAAAAATTCTTCTTTTTCTTTATCTAAATTAGTTGGGCGTAAAGCGCCAATAACGTGAATTTTGTTTTCTATGTTTCCCAACTTTTTGTCAACATTTTGAATAATTTTTTCGTCAATATCGTGTTTGGTTTTAACTGCGGAAAGATTTTTTTTATCTATATTTTGGTTAAGATTAAGATCAATTAAAAAATCTTGTAAATATTTACCGGTTAAGATAGCTTGATATTTTTCTTGTCGCAGGTCAGCAAATTTAAAAGGCAAAACAAGTCTTTTGTTTTTTAATTTTATTTCTATTGTTTTATCCTCATTATCCAGATCGTTTAAAGAGTAATCTATCAAAACTTGTTCGGCGTGCGGGTCTATTTTGAAAATTACATTACTATGTTTAGTGTTTAAAATATCAATAGGTTCATAAAGGCCAACAACAGGTTTCTCGGTCTTTTTTTCTTCTTTTTCTAATGGGATATTGGCGCTAAATAAAGTTTGACTAATTTCTACTCCTTTTTCTGGTGTTGGAACTTTTAAATCAGTCACTTTTTTGAGACGATTTTTAAGCAGCACCTGATTAGCTATTTGGATAGCTAATCCAGCGCGTGCGTTTAGTTCTAATATTTTTACGCCACTGTTAGTTATAGCCAAATCTACCGCCAAAAAACCTATTTGGCTGGCATGTTGCGTTTTGGTAGCCGTTAATAATAATTGAGTCCAATCAGGAATCTGTATATTTTTAATTGGTTCTCCGTTTGGTAATTTTTTAATAAACTTATCATAATGTACCGCGTAAGTGGCTCGACCGCTAGCGATATCAATGCCTACGCCCACAGCCCCTAAATGTAAATTGGCCTTGCCATTTGATTCGGTTGTTGGCAAGCGCAACATAGCAATTACTGGCACGTAGTTAAAAACGATTACTCGCACGTCTGGCAAGCCGTAATCAACATAGCGTTTAAAATAATCGTGTATTACAAGCATTTCTTCTATAATTATTTGGTCACCTAAGCCAGAAATAGCGTAGCGGCCATCTAAAATAGAAACCATGTGGCGGTATAAATTTTTCCAATCTAATTCTTTGCCATTAATATCAATAAAATTATGTTTATTTTTTTCTTTTATTAACAAAATTCCTTCACCGCCATAACCATGATTAGGCTTGATAACAAAATTAACAGGTAGAGAATTGGGATTAAAATTCTTAAGTTCCTGATAGTTTTTAATAATAGTATAAATTTTGGCCACTCCCAAACCCCTGGAACTTAAATAATTTTTAGTAAAAATCTTGTCATCGGCGAATTTTTTGTTAGTTTTGGAATTATAACGATTGACAAACAAAAGATTGCGGGCGTTCATGCCAAGAATGCCAGAAGCTTTTTCTAAAAAGGATAAAGGATGTTTGATTAGTTTCATATTTAAAGCGGGCTATTCTTCGGCGTGTTCTCTAAACAAGCTTTTAAATCTTAAATATTCGCTTAAACGTAAACCGCTAAATTTACCAATTAATAAAATTAACAGCAAAGGAATGAGTATTAGTTCGGGCCAAGACATTACTAAATTATTAAAAGATGTCCAACTAATTAGATAATAACAAGCTGTTACAACAATTAAGGTTTCCAGCACTCCAAAAACAGCCCCGCGAAAACCTTCTTCGGATTGGGCGGCCATAAATTTTTCGGCCACGCTAGACATTACCAACATTGGAAAAATGCTTACCGACAAATTTACAGACAAGCCAAAAAATAAAACCAACCAGACAACAGTTAAAAAAGACAAACTAATAATGCTCAAATTTAGAGCCACCTTGGATAAATAAAGCAGTTCAAATTTATTTAGAATATATTTGACAATATAGCCGATTATTACCGCGAACAGAAAAGTAATAATGCCAAACCAAATACCAAGAATATAAAATGAAGCTGCCGTAATTACCGGAGTATAAATTCCAAAAGTGGAAAGGCCGATAATTTGACGAAAAAATACTACTACGCAAGCCAAAAATGGTATGAGTAGAATTAAATAAATACTATTTCCAGAAACATCTTTAGCCACAAAACTAGTTATCAGGTTTGATAAAACAAGAAAATTTGACTTTTTTCCTCGTTCATCAATAACTTTATATTCAACACCCCTGTTTTTTAATGTGTCAGCGGTTTTGGAATAATCTTTAATACTTAGAAGAGGGGAAAGAGCTTCTTGGCGGGTTAGTAGAATATATTTAGGCTTGATTATTTTAAAAGACTGGTAAGCAAAGTTAGAAGCAACATCCATGTTACCATCACTAATGGTGACGAAAAATTTATTTTTAATAATTTCTTTATCTTCATCGGTAGCGTTTTGCCAGAAACGAGTAAAAGCCTGCAAGCCACTAAAAGATTTAGTATAGAAGATAAGAACGTCGGTATCTGTTATGTAGTTACTGATTTTAGCGATTTCTTTAACCAGATTGTCCTCGGTTAAAAATTCTGTTAAGAACCCCCCACCGCCTTCTTTGATAGTAGAAAGAACCTGCAAAGCGACGCCGTTCTCTGCGGCTTGTAATTTAATTTGATTAACCTCTCCTTCAATTTTTCTATCAATAATCAGCAACGCTCTTTTATCATAAACAAATATTTGCTGGCTAACAGAACTGGATTCGTTATTTTGAGTTATGGTTAGCATGACGTTATATTTGCCAATTTTTTTATACTGGTGCACCGCGTCTTTGCCAACGGCTTGAACATTATCGCCAAAATCCCAAATATATTTTGGCGTGCCAGTTGGTAAAATACTAGAATTAACAGCGTCAAAAATTACTTTTTTTTCAACTTGTACAAATTCCTCGGCTTTAATTTTTGCCGTTAATTTGTCAATTTTGGCTTCCTCACCAATGTTTTCGTTGCCAGTGCTGGTGGTTGCTTTTGTGTTGTCTTGGCCATATACAGGTGTCGCTAAAAATAAAAAAATTAGGACAAAAATTATTACTTTTTTCATATTATATTTAGTATTTTAATTGTTTGATAGATCTATTATATATGGATTTAGAAAAAAAACAAATTTATCTCTTTTTAATTTGCTTCTGTTTCTAGTTAGTATTATAATAATACTATTATATTTAGGTACTCTACAAATAATATGAGCGAAGAATTATGAATTTATTGCAAGTTGTAATTTTGGGCGTAGTAGAAGGCATAACCGAATTTTTGCCAATTTCTTCTACTGGACATTTAATATTAAGTTCTAACTTATTAAAATTAACCCAAACCGAATTTTTAAAGAGTTTTGAAATAATTATTCAATTGGGAGCAATTTTGGCAGTTGTTGTGTTATACGGTCGTAATCTATTGTTAAATAAAGATATTATTAAAAAATTAATAGTCGCTTTTATTCCCACTGGTATCATAGGTTTGTTGTTGTATAAAGTTGTCAAACAATATTTATTGGGCAATAACGAGGTAGTTTTGTGGTCGTTATTAATAGGTGGTATTTTGTTAATTATTTTTGAACTACTTTACAAAGAATCAGAAACATCTATTGATAATATATCTCAACTTTCATGGCAAAAGTCTTTTATTATAGGCATTTTTCAGTCTTTGGCTATTGTGCCAGGAGTTTCTCGCGCCGCAGCCACTATTATCGGGGGATTACTCATGGGATTAAAAAGAAAGACCATTGTTGAGTTTTCATTTTTATTAGCCGTACCAACTATGTTAGCCGCTACTGGCCTAGATTTGTTTAAAAGTGCTAACGCGTTTCGGGCGGGTGACTTTTTTTTGTTAGCAGTCGGTTTTGTCGTTTCGTTTTTAGTGGCTTTCTTTAGTATTAAATTTTTACTTTCTTTTATCAAAAATCATACTTTTATGTGGTTTGGAATTTATCGTATAGTATTGGTTTTGTTTTTTTGGTTGGTGGTGTTAAGATAGTTGAAGTTTATTGATATTTTAGGTATAATTTACGTAATAAGCTAGTTTAATAAATTAAAGTATTATGGCGATTACTCTTGATGAAGTTCGTAAAATTGCCGGGTTGGCGCGTATTAAATTAACGCCAGCCGAGGAAAAACGTCACGCGGAAACTATTTCCGTTGTTTTAGATTATATGAAAATTTTAAACGAAGTAGATATAAACGGGGTTGAAATGACTTGCCAGGTGACGGGGTTAGAAAATATAACACGCGAAGACGCAGTGAGTGATTGTAATATTAAAAAGGAATTAATAAATGTCATGCCGACGGTTGAAGAAAATGAGTTAAAAGTGCCGGCAGTGTTTGAGTAAGTATATGAATTTAAATGAACTAACAATCCAACAGGCCGCGGAAGGCCTAAAGAAAAAAGAATTTTCTTCGGTAGAACTTACCAGGGCGTGTTTGGCGCGGATAAAAGAGCGTAATTCAGAAATAAACGCTTTCATTACTGTTTGTGAAGAAAGCTCGCTTGAAGAAGCAAAAAAAGCGGATAAGATAATAAAAGATAAAAAAGCTGGTTCGTTGACCGGAATCCCTTTTTGCGTTAAAGACGCAATTTGTACCAAAGGCGTGCGTTCAACAGCGGCCGCTAAAATTTTGGATAATTATATTCCACCATTTGATGCCAGTGTAATTAAAAAAATTCGCGAGCAAGGCGGAGTTTTAATTGGCAAAAATAATTGCGACGCGTTTGGTCATGGCGCTAGCAATGAAAATAGCATGTATGGCCCAGTTAAAAATCCTCACGATCTTACCAAAGTTTCTGGCGGTTCTTCTGGAGGCTCGGCGGCTGCGGTAGCTGATAATATGTCTATTTATGCCATTGGCGAAGATACTGGAGGCTCTATCCGTCAGCCGGCTAGTTTTTGTGGAATTGTAGGTTTGCGGCCAAGTTATGGTCGTAATTCGCGTTATGGCATTATGCCGATGGCTTCTTCACTTGATACTGTTGGACCGATAACAAAAACAGTAGAAGACTGCGCCTTGGTAGAACAAATTATTGCTGGTCAAGACAATTTGGACGCGACAACTGTTCCTGATAGAGTGCCAGATTACCCTGCAGAATTAAAAAAAGATATTAAAGGTTTGAAAATAGGCGTGCCAAAAGAATATTTTGAACTTACTGGCTTAGAAGAAGAAACTAAACAAAAAATTACTCAACAAATAGAAAAATTAGCTGAATTAGGCTGTGCGATAAAAGAGGTAAGCTTACCATACACTAAATACGCTATTGCGGTTTATTACATAGTAGTGCCCAGCGAAGTTAGTTCTAATTTTGGTAGATTAGACGGGATTAGATATGGAGTGAGAGAAAAAGCTAATAATCTTTTTGATGTTTACGCGTTGTCTCGCGAACAGGGTTTTCCAGAAGAAGTAAAAAGAAGAATTTTAATCGGCACTTATGCCTTGTCAGCTGGATATTATGATGCTTATTATAAGAAAGCGCAAACAGTACGTACGTTAATTAAACGTGATTTTGACGAGGTGTTTAAAAAAGTTGATGCGCTTATTACTCCGACATCTCCTTTCCCATCTTTTAATATTGGCGAAAAGTCAGAAGACCCGCTAGCTATGTATTTAGCAGATGTAATGCTCGCCCCATCTTCGGTGGCTGGCATGCCAGCAATATCCGTGCCAGCAGGTGAAACTAAAAATGGTTTACCAATAGGCGCGCAGATAATCGGCGCCAGGATGAACGATGGAATAGTAATGAGAGTGGCAAAAAATATAGGGTAAGTATCCCCAGAGTTTGCTCTGGGGTTAATACCATTTATAAAATTCTACAAAAACAAATAAATTTTTGAAAATTTTATTACTGATTAATTATAAAAAAATAGTATTATGTCAGCAACAAACTCAGTAACCGATAAAAATTTACCATTAGAAAAAAAATCATTTGTCACTGCTGGCGCGGTTGTTAATTTTCGCGATAGCTGGCGGATTTTTAGAATTATCACTGAATTTGTGGAAGGCTATCAATTTTTGGGAGATTTGACAAAAGAAGTTACCATATTAGGTTCGGCGCGTATTCCAAAAAATAATAAATATTATAAAATAGCCGAAGATCTGGGATATTTACTAGGTAAAAATGGTTTTACCACTATTACCGGCGGCGGTCCGGGCATCATGGAAGCCGCCAATAAAGGTGCTTATGAGGCGGGTGGGGAATCTATTGGCTTAAATATTCAATTACCACACGAACAGCGAGTAAATCAATACGTAAAAAAGTCGGTTGGCTTTTATTATTTTTTTAGTCGCAAAGTAATGTTAACATCACCAGCCAACGCCTTTGTTTTTTTCCCAGGCGGTTTTGGCACGTTAGACGAATTTTTTGAAGTAGTTGATCATATAGAATTAAAACAAATGCCCAAAGTCCCAATTGTTTTGGTCGGCAAAGAATTTTGGCAGCCTGTTATAAATTTTTTACGGCAAAAATCAATTAAAGAAGTTGGCTCTGTGCCAGAAGAAGAAATAAATAGCTGGCAAATGGTAGAAACATCAGCCGAGGCTTTTGAATGTGTAAAAGAAACAGCCGATCGCCCTAATACCTGTGAAGCAGGGTCACTCAATCCGCATTGTCAAGGTGGTTTGGATTGGCGTATTTTTAGAATAATGGCCGAATTAGTAGAAGGTTTTGAATTTTTAACAAAATTAACCAACGATGTAACTATTTTAGGCACCAAAAGTATTCATTTTGATTCGCCTTATTATCAGTCAGCTTACGAAGTTGGTAAAATTTTGGCGCAAAATAAAATTACTACTATTACTGGCGGCGGTCCGGGCATTATGGAAGCCGCCAATAAAGGCGCGTTTGAGAACGGTGGCGAAAGTATAGGGATAAATATGCGTTTTGAGCGAGGTGAACGAATAAACAGCTATGTTAGTAAATCTATTGGTTTTTATTTTTCTTTTGTCCGCAAGCTGATTATTTCCGCTCCTTCGCGTGCTTTTGTTTTTTTCCCAGGCGGTTTTGGTACGCTTCATCAATTGTTTGAATTGCTGACTTTGTTGGAAACCAAAAAAATTGAATCAGTGCCTATTTTGCTTTATGGCAAAGAATTTTGGCTACCTTTGCTTAATTTCATCCACACTTTGCGTTTTGATTTTAAAACTATTAATCAATCGGACGAAGAACTGTTAAAGGTGATAGAAAAGCCGGAAGAGGTTTTAAACATTTAGTCTAATATATTTTAGTATGCCTCCAGAATCAGCAACACAACGTTTATCATATTTAGAAGATCCTTCACAGGCCGATCCAGAAGAACATGAAAATAAAGAAGCCGAGCTAGGAGAAACTTTTTCTGAATTTGAAAAAGATAACCCAGGTCATTTTGACGCCAATGAATTATTAGCTGATTTTAAAAAAAGCAGCGAAGAAAAAGAAAGAAAAGAAAGCTGCCGAAGATCAATCAGAAAAATGTACGGCAACCCTTTTTATTTAGAAACTCTATACGATCGTTTGGAACATTTGCAAGGTTTAGACGAAGAAAATGAAAAGTATATAAATGAAATAAAGATAACAATTGACTTGCTAACGTCAGAGACTATAGAAAAAGAACAGCTTGGTTTAGGATTACATCAAAAAGGAAAAAAAGAAGGAGTAGATAATATTTCAGAAAGGGATTTGCAGACAATGGATCGTTGGTTAGAACTTTATGCTAATAATAATTATCGAGACAGAATAGGTAAATTAATAGGATTGTCAGTAACAAAGGCAAAAACTTCGCGTAATTATATTTCTAGACTATATGTTTTGGCTTATGGAGTGGTAAGAACAAGCGACCCAGAAATAATAAAAGCTGGTTTAACTTTTTTAGCTCGCGAAGAAGAAAATTTACCAGGTGATTTAACTGATATTGACAGATATATTGCCGCGACTTTAGAACCAGACAATGATGTGACAAAAATGAGTTTTGATACTGATGCGGTATTTACTGCTTTTGCTAGTAGATATTTACCAGAAGGTATTAGGCGTTTTAAAGAAAAGTCAGCAGATTTATCCGATAGATTGTTAAAGTCAGGAAATGTTTTGGATACAAGGTTACATACCGGTCGTTTGATGCAAGAGGTTGCTACCGCGCAACTGGAAGGTAGGATAGAAGATCCAAGAATCCAGAAGATAATAGCTTTGATGAAATTTAACGATCAAATAGGTGGTGTGGTTATTGCCGGAAGAAGTGATGAAAATGATCCAAGCAGGTTTGACTTTTCTACTGTTGAAGAAGCTCCTACTCCTAGCGGTAGAGTTAATGTCGTAGGCTCCGAAGAAGATTTTGAGAATTTTATACCAGCTGGCGCGACCACAAGGCAAAGAGAAATTGCTATCAAGGAATTGAGAAAAAAATTACTGACAATGGAAGAATATCCAATTATTCTTGTTACTCAAGAAAGTGAAATGACTAATTTGCGCCGAGATTTTAGCAGTAGAATGGCAGCTGTGAGAACCGCGGAAAACGGCGCTGTTTATCGGGCAGTATATTTACCTAGACAAGGAGAGTCTAATTTACAAATACCGTCGAATTTAGAGCAGAGACGAAAAATAGCACAAAGGGGTTTTAATGATGAAAAAGCCGCGAACAAGGTAATACGAGAAGATACTATATTTGAATTAATGGCTTTATTATTTCCTAATGTTACCGCGGAAAAGAGAACTAATTTGGTATCAAGAATCGTAGAGTTAAAAAGACAGTTGCGAGAAGATATTAGACAATTAATTAGTCCGCGAGGCGACCATATTGAAATAGAGGATGAATTATTATCTAGAGAATTAGGAATTACCTCAATAACTTTTAAACCAACCACTTCGGTTGTAGATTTAGATATTATAATTAGAATTGGTAACGTAGATTGCATGTTGCATATAGACGATCAATGCAATCTTAAAAGAGCGGAAACAGATCCTAAAAAAATTAATCGTCCTCTAAGGGTAGTGCCCGATACTCATTTATTAATTCAAGAGTTAGTTTACTCTCATTTGCAGGCTATTCTTTGTAAAGAGACGGTATCTGTTGGTAGTAGCACTGAACGTGGATCAGGATTAGAAGAAAAAGTTGTGAGTCGACGAGCCCACCTAAGGCGTTTACCAGTTGGCCAGCGTTGCTCCGAACAGCAGATAAGGTTAGCAAGCGAATTTTGTGATCTGCTTGCTTTTAATCGTAGCCGTGGTTTAACTGGAGAAACCGAAGAAACCAGGCAATTTACTTTTGTTAAGGCAGTAGAAGTAGAATATATTGATGAAGAGTCCAAAACACAAGATCCAATTAGAACTAGAATCAAAGATGCTTCAGAATTGAAAAACGTATTATAATTTCTTTATGATCCCATACTTTCAATACAATTCTTTCCTCTTTGGTCCAATCGCCATTCAAGTATGGGGGATTTTTGTTTCTTTGGGGCTTTTGGTGGCAATAATATTTGCCTATCGGTTAGCGCGTAAATATTTTTTATCAGGCGAAGTGATGCTGGATTTGGCTATTTGGGTTTTAATAGGCGGGTTTTTAATGGCACGCGCCTTTCATGTGATTTTCTACGAACCAACTTACTATATTGTTAATCCATTGGATGTAATTAAATTTTGGCAAGGCGGCGCTTCTTCTTTGGGTGGGTTTATTGGCGCTGGCTTGGCCGCTTGGTTGTTTTTTAAAAAACGGCATTTTAAGTTAAAAGAAGCATTGCCTTATTTAGATATTGGCGTTTTAAGTTTGTGGTTGGGATGGGGGATAGGTCGCATTGGTTGTTTTATGATTCACGATCATCCCGGCCATTTGACCAACTTTTTTTTAGCAGTTAATTTTTCTGGCGGCGCCAGATACGATTTAGGCTTGTTGGATTCGTTGCTAGGTTTTTTACTATTTACTATTTACTATTTACTATTTACTCGTTTGATAAGAATTCGCTGGGGGTTAGTCGCCCTACTATCTTTTATGGATTACGCCTTGGTAAGATTTTTATTTGATTTTCTTCGCGCTACTGATTTACCACAAAGTGACATTAGATATTGGCTACTCACTCCGGCGCAGTGGGGGATGACAGTTTTATTTTTTATCTTGACCATTATCCTAATTTACGGTATAAAAGTACAGAACGTTGCTAAGAAAGAAGTTAAAAGTATATAACTATATCACTGGAGGATTCGCCTAGTGGTCTATGGCGCCGCCCTGGAAAGGCGGTTGGTCGAAAGGCCTCGTGGGTTCGACTCCCACATCCTCCGCCTTCGGTCGCCGAAGCTTTAGCGACGGCGACCTTGTAAAATAGCGAATATTGAAAAGGTGTATATTCTAATTTAGAAAGTGGAATAGTGAAAATTTTAGCGCCGGCTGTCAAAAAAGCGAAAAAGATGCCTGGTAATTTAGTTAACAACGCGGTAAAAATTGATGTCAAAATGGTAACAGAAAAATTAAAAATTAATCCACTAATAAAAAAGCTAGTCCAAAAAAAACAGCTTAAAATAGTTGGGGCGTATTATCATTTAGAAAGCGGGATGGTAGAGATTTTAAAATAATTTTATGTCCGACATTATCACGACCTATAAACTTGATGACTTGGATCAACCAATGCCAATGAACAGAGAAGAGTTTTACCAAGAACAGATAGAGGTATACAAAGAAACAGGCAAACCAACACGCGCCACAGCGATCGTGCAAATTCTTTTATTTACCCCGGGTAAAGAAATTATTGTTCAAAAACGTTCTAATACTAAAAAACACAATCCAGGTTTAATGGACAAAAGTATCGGTGGCCATATTCTTTTTAGCGATTCAGCCAATTATACAGCTATGGTGGAAACACTGCAGGAGCTAACAGTGCCATCTATTGTTTTGCCCAATGAAGAAAATTTTAAAAAGACTTTTAAATTATTGAAAAATTTTCTTAATAATCTAACAATAGTTCAGTTTATAGATAGTCACACCAATAATTTTATAAAAGTTTTTGAAGAAGGGTCAGCTAAAATAGCTAGCAAATATTATTTTTATTTAGGGATTTATGGCGGGGCTATCAAACCATCAGACAAAGAAGCGGCTGGTGTTTTATTTTATAAATATGACAATTTAAAAAAAGAATTAAACAGTGACAAAACAAGAGGGTTGTATACCGATGATTTACATTTTTTTATCAATAAATACGACGGTCGGATTCAAGAATTTTTGCGGATTTTAGAATAAGGTTATAAATACAAAAATTTGACATTTGTTTTTCAATGTAGTTAGATAGATATAATAAGCAGAAAAAATATGTGGCAAAAAATATTTCGTTTTATTTTCCCTTCTCTTTCCCCGCAAGAATTAAAGAAAAAATATAATCTGCCAGCTAGTTTAAAGTTGGATTTTAATATTACCAAAGATGGTTGGTATACAGCCGAATGTCCGGAAATTCCTGGTTTATTCACGCAAGCTCGCAGCCAACAAGAATTACTAGAAATGATTAACGACGCGATATTAACTTATTTTGATATTCCCAAGAAAGAAGCAGATTACGTGTATAATCAACTAAACATCAATGGCCAAGTAGTGCGTTATAATGCTCAGTTGCAGACTGCTTAAATAGCCAAAAAGAGGGGGGATTATGGGAGGGTATAATTTTAATCGTAAACAATGTGTACATTCTTTAGAAAAGATTGGTTTTTGTTTAGGAAATAAAAGAAGAGGCAGACACGATAAATATAACGCGCCACAAAAATATCTGAATAATTTACCACTAACCGCTTGTCCGTTTGTTATGGTACCACGCCACAATGAGTTAAAATTGCAAGAAAAAATAATTAAAGAGATACGTTTAATAGGGGGCCAGGAGTTGGTAGAAAATTTTTTAAGAAATTTATAACAAAGATTGTTAAAAAAAACTCTTATTGAGATTTTTTTTTGGGGGGGTCGGCCATTGACAAAAAGTTATTTTTGTGCTAGTATAAACACATCTTTAAAACTTATGATTTTTCTTTCCTGCTTTCAGTTGGCAGGTGGCTCCTACAAAGGGCACAAATTGTGTTTATTTAGAGAAAAAGCATAAGTTTTAAACTTCAAAATTTACTTTAATTTACACAAAAAAGCACCGCTCAGACCGGCGTTTTTCTTTTTGCGCGTTTTGTGGGGGCCAACACAAGGAGAGAACCATGGCAAAGCGACTTCCCAAGGTGTTACGAGGCAATCCACTGATTAGGCAAATGATGGAGGCGACCGATCCTGAAGATGCAATGTTCGGCTATCCGCCGATTCCTCGGACATGTGATTTCTGTTTTTACCGCCATCGAGCAGGGTACCCCAAGGATCCGGACTGCATGCTGGCCTCGAAGGAGGCGAAAAAGCAGTTTGGCATTCCCGAAAACGAGCCGATGCCAGAAAAAATCGACGGAGTACCCGTCGGTTTTTATTGTCGCAATTGGACGGACTTTGGCGCGGAATGAATCAGGGCAAACTAGCTAAAAAAACCAAAAGGAGACAAAAGAATGAAGCAAACGAGTCTGGCAACCACTTGCGGACTCACTATGTTTTTAAAATTTGAAAATATAGTGAGCAAGTGGTTGTCAACAACTAAAGATAGATTGAAGTGGCTTGAAAAAGAAAAATCATAATTTTAAATTAAAAACGTTCCGATTAAGTCGGAGCGTTTTTTAGTTTTTTTAATTTCTGTTTTAATTAAACTAGACCAATAACCAGACTAATTATAGACTGATTTACTTTTTCTTCTTACCAATATTTGGCTCACCGCTATAGGTGGGAGAAATATATTGGCCAACAGGTTGTTTAAGAAGTTTGGGTATTAATTTTTGAATAGAATTACTTTGTTCGTTGTTAATAGCTAAAACAGGAATTTGTAGAGTATAGGCCAGCGTATTGGCAACCACTGCCGCGATACGCGTACTGGTAAAACCGCCAGCGCCAACCACGCACATAATGCCGTTTAGTTTTTGTTTTTGTAAAATATCATCAATACATTCCAATAATTCACGATTCTGGCCGTGATATTTTTTTTCACTGTATTTTTTTTCGTCAAACAACGCCAAATGGGCAATGTCTTTTTCCGAAAGATTGATTAAGAGGTACATATTTGAACTGGTTTAGTGTTGTTACTCGATTTTATTTTGAATTAGCCAATATAATGGCGTCAAATTTCGCCTGTCATTCCGACGACACAGGAGGAATCTCTGTCTCGCCAAATTGGCCAATTGGACAGAGATCCCTCACCCCTGCGACGGGGATTCGGGATGACAATTGTCGAAATCCTAAATGAGTTCATTGTATTTTTAATTATCGTCTTTTTTTAATATATTGTCAATAAAAATATAATATGTTATACTTTAATATATAGAATTGGTAGTGAGTTTTGGCTAATTTTAAATATATTTTAAAGATAAATCACCACGAGTTCACATTATTCTTAATCAAAAAAATATGCTCATTGGCATCATCAGTGACACCCATGATAATATTTGGAATTTAGAAAAAGTTTTAAATAAACTAAAGGCAAAAGGAATTGAGACGCTAATTCATTGTGGTGATTTTTGTGGTCCTTTTATAATCAATATTTTGGCAGAAACAAATATGCAAGTACATTGTGTTTTTGGCAATACCGATGATCAATTTAAAGCAACCAGGTTTGCTGACGCGACTAAAAATGTCACTCTGCATGGCGAACTAGCGGAGATTGAATTAGGCGGTAAAAAAATTGCTTTTACTCATTTACCACAATTTGCCGAAGGCTTGGCTTATACTGGTAAATATGACGTGGTATTTTATGGTCATACTCATAAAAAAGATAATCAAAAAATTGGTAATTCTTTACTTGTTAATCCAGGTGAAGTTATGGGCAAAGCTGGGGCGCCAACTTTCGCAGTATATAACACAGAAAATAACGAAGTTGAATTTAGTGAAATTTAGTTTGCCTATAAAAATAAAATGTGCTACACTTTAAACAACCACCCAAGTGGTTGTTTTAGATAAAGAAACATAAAAATATAATAATTTATGATCACGCAAAAGCAAAAAGGAGACGCGAAGGTTCAAGCCGACGCCTATAGCGGCGCTTTAAAACAATTGGAAAAGGTCAACAAAAGCATTAATTTAGAGGTAAATATTTATGAACAATTAAAATCACCGCATCGAGTTATCCAAGTTTCAATACCGGTTAAAATGGATAATGGCCAAGTAAAAGTTTTCAAAGGGTATCGCTCACAATTTAATAATGCTCGCGGCCCGTACAAAGGTGGTATTCGTTTTCACCCAGAGGTAAACGAATCCGAAGTAAAAGCCCTAAGCATGTGGATGACTTGGAAATGCGCGGTTGTTGATATTCCACTTGGCGGCGGCAAAGGCGGGGTAATTGTTAATCCTAAAGAATTAAGCGTTAGCGAATTAGAAAAACTGTCTCGCGGCTATATGCGCGCCGTTGCCAAATTTATTGGCCCTAATTTAGACATACCAGCCCCAGACGTTTATACTGATCCACGAATTATGGGTTGGATGTTAGATGAATACGAAAAAATAGTTGGGTTTCACGCTCCAGGAGTTATAACCGGTAAACCATTAAGTATTGGTGGTTCAAAAGGGCGTGGTTATTCTACTGCCCAAGGTGGCTATTATGTATTAAACGAAGCGGCTAAAAAATTAAAAATAAAAGAAGGTTCTGACGTGGTTATTCAAGGTTTTGGCAATGCCGGGGCAAATATGGCAAAAATAGTTAGTGAAAATGGCTATAAGGTAGTAGCTGTAAGCGATTCCAGAGGCGCGGTACAAAATTCAAAAGGTTTGGATATTAATGCTTTGTTAAAACACAAAGAAAAAACCGGCGGTGTAACTAATTTTAGCGGCGGGAAAAATTTAATTAGTGATATTTTGGAACAAGAAGTAAAAGTTTTGGTTTTAGCTGCTTTAGAAAATGCTGTTACTTTGGATAATGTTAACAAAATTAAGGCGCCGTTAGTTATTGAATTAGCCAATGGCCCGATTAATTTAGATGCTGACGAAGTTTTGGCTAAAAAAAATATTACTGTTGTACCAGATATTTTGGCCAATGCCGGCGGTGTGGGCGTTAGTTATTTAGAACAAACACAAAACGCGTATAATTATTATTGGTCCGAGAGCCATGTTTTAGAAGAACTACAAAAAATGATGATCAAAGCCTTTGACGAGGTTTGGACAAAAAAAGAACAATACAAGACCGATGTCCGCATGGGCGCTTATGCCTTGGCTGTAGAACGCGTGGCGCAGTCCATGAGAGATAGAGGGTGGACTTAAAAATATTTTATGTTATCTTCTTTTTGGCACATATTTCTTTACCAGCCAGTTTTCAACGCCTTGATTTGGATTTATACCAATATAGCAAATTTTAATTTAGGCTGGGCGGTAGTGTGGTTAACAATTTTTTTGCGTTTAATTTTACTTCCACTTACTTTTATATCCGAACGCGACGCTGTTAAACAAGAAAAAGTAAGAGAAGAAGCAGAAAAAACAGCCTTGTCCTTTAAAAACGATCCGGTTGCTCGCAAAGAAGAAATAAGGCGTATAATGAAGAAAAATCGCATTTCTCCTTGGGCCAAAGTATTAACTCTGGGTATTCAATTATTAGTGTTAGTTTTACTTTACCAAGTGTTTGTGGGTGGCATAACTGGCCAAAAGATGTATAAAAATTTATATTCATTTATTGATTTTCCAGGCAAGGTAAATATTGATTTTTACGGTTTTGATATAGGGAAAAGACATGATAGTTTTTGGGCAGGGATATCAGCAGTTTACATTTTTGCCTATATTTTTTGGACCAATCGCCATGACAAGAGTTGGGAAGTTTCTAAAGCCGCTTATTTAGTGCTTTTTCCACTTTTTACTTTTTTTGCTTTGTGGCTGTTACCAATGGTAAAATCCCTTTTTATTTTGACTTCTATGATATTTTCTGATATAATAAGCGTATTCAGGCTGATTTTTTTTCCAGCCAAAAAAGTTAAACATTAAAAAATATGTCCGCTGACTCACTAGACAAATTAATGTACTCGTTCGTCATGGACGATGTTTTAAAAGGTATTTTTATTAACGTGCCACCTGGTTACGTGGCTTGTGTTTATGATTTAGGCAGGGGAGTGCTAAAAAAAGTTTTAACCCCAGGCTTGCATTTAAAAATTCCTTTTTGGCAAAAAGCAAAATTATTTAATACACAGACACTGGAATATAGCATTTCTCGCCAATTTAATTTAGATCACGAAAAAGCTTTGGGCGATGTGCCTATAGCGGCAATTACCCAAGACAGCCAACGAGTAGCAGTAGAAGGTACTATCTTATTACGTTTAGATGTACATCAAATACCATCTATTTGGCAGACTATTGGCGAGGATTTTGTTGCAAAAATTGTTCGCCCAACTATTCGTAGTCGTGTGCGAATGGTGTTTAGCCATTTTGATTATCAGGATATAATTACTGCCAAACGTGATACAGTAGAAATGGAATTAAAAAATGAATTAGAAAGGATATTTTACGCGCGGGGAATATACGTAGAAAATGTCTTGCTTAGTGAAATCGGCAGAATCGCGGCGTAAGTAAAAGCTGGGTGAAAAGCCCAGTTTTAAATTTAAATTATATATCTATGCGTATTGCCATGATCGGCCTAAAGGGCATTCCATTTAGCGAAGATGGTGGCGGAGTGGAAAGACACGTAGAAGAATTGTCTACTAGATTAATAAAACTTGGCCATGAAGTGATTGTTTATGTTCGCCCAAGATTCACAGAAAAAGGATTAACAATGTATCAGGGGATTGAATTAATAAGTACACCTTCGGTATCTACAAAAAATTTGGATACCATTACCCATACTTTTTTTTCTGTTTTGAATGTTTTATCGCAAAAAGTAGATATTGTTCATTTTCATGGAGTTGGACCTTCGACATTGGCTTGGTTAGTTAGAATTTTTAAACCAAAGGCCAAAGTAGTGGTTACTTTTCATAGCATTGATCGTTTTCATAAGAAATGGGGTTTTTTTGGCCGGCTTTATTTGGCTTGGGGCGAGTGGACCGCTTGCCATTTTGCTCACCAGACAATTACTGTTTCGCGCGCTTTAGAACAGTATTGTTTGCACAGATTTAAAAAAGAAACTGTTTATATCCCCAATGGAGTTAGTTTGCGAAAACACAATTTGAATAGAGATAATAAAATAAAAATATTTGACATCGCCCGCGGTGAATATATCTTAACAGTGGCGCGTTTAGTTAAACACAAGGGCATCCATTATTTGATCCAAGCGTATAAAAAATTAGCAGAACATTTTGGCGCCGATGCGTCTAATTGGCCGGGCGGTATTAAACGTAAGTTGGTAATTGTTGGCGCGCCAAGCTATACCCACAATTATTTAGCCTATTTAAAACAGTTGGCAGGTGAAAACAAAAATATTATTTTTGCTGGTTTCCAGGGCGGCGAAACATTAGCTCAATTATTCGCCAATGCCTATTTATATGTTCACCCGTCCGAAGCAGAAGGTTTGTCTACTACTATTATAGAAGCCTTAAGTTATGGCAAATGTGTGTTGTCTAGCAATATTCCAGAGAATTTAGAAGTTTTAGATCATGGTGGCTATTCTTTTGAATCCAAAAATGTTAATGATTTGTTTGAAAAATTAGTTTATTTGTTTGATTTTGAAGAAGGGGTTAAACGCCGGGGTGAACATGGATTTGAGTTTGTTAAATCACACTTTGATTGGGAAAAGATAGTAAAAGATGTGGAAAAAGTATATAGCCAAGTAAGTAATAATTTGGCTTGATTATCTTAATTATTTATGATAATATAGCGTGGCTTTAAAAGGCCATTTTTTATGTCATTTTTAACTAAAATTTTCGGCGATCCTAATAAAAAAGTAATAGAAAGTCTTCAGCCGATTGTTGAAAAAATTAATTCTCTTGAGCCAGAGATGGAAAAATTAAATCTCGACCAATTACGCGAAAAAACCGCTATTTTTAAAGATCGTTTAAACAAAGGCGAAACTTTAGATAATATTCTGCCAGAAGCTTTCGCGGTTGTTAGAGAAACTTCCAAACGTCTAACTGGCATGCGCCATTATGATGTCCAGCTAGTTGGCGGTATAGTGCTTCATCGTGGCCAGATATCTGAAATGCGTACTGGTGAAGGTAAAACTTTGGTAGCCACTTTGCCAATATATCTAAACGCCTTAACTGGTCGTGGTGTGCATTTGGTTACTGTTAACGATTATTTGGCCAAGCGCGACGCTGTTTGGATGGGGCAGATTTATAGCGCTTTGGGTTTAAGTGTTGGTATTATACAACAGCAAATGGGTTCTTTTAAACTTAAAAATTCAACAAGTAATAAAGAAAATAAACAAAATTCAGAAGAACAAAATCAAAATTCCGAACAAGGTGTTTTTAAAGTAGAGAATGAATTTTTAGAAAATTGTACTCGCCAAGAAGCCTATAATTGCGATATTACTTATGGTACTAACAATGAATTTGGTTTTGATTATTTACGCGATAACATGGTTGGTGCTTTGGAACAAATGTCGCAAAGGCCTTTTTATTATGCCATAGTAGACGAAGTAGATTCTATTTTAATAGATGAAGCTCGTACCCCACTGATAATTTCCGCTCCAGCCGAAAAAGCCACAGATAAGTATTACAAATTCGCTGAATTAACCAGACGTTTAAAAGAAAACGAAGATTATAATGTAGACGAAAAAATGAGATCTGCCACTTTGTCGGAAGTTGGAATAAATAAAATGGAAAAATGGTTAGGAGTAGAAAATATTTACGCCGAAGGTGGAATTTCGACAGTCCATCACGTAGAACAAGCTTTGCGCGCGCAAACATTATTTCAACGGGATCGTGATTATATTATAGAAAATGGTGAAATAATAATTGTTGATGAATTTACTGGTCGTAAAATGCCCGGCAGGCGTTATAGCGAAGGTTTACATCAAGCTATAGAAGCCAAAGAAAACGTCGATATTCAACAAGAAAGTCAAACCATGGCAACAATTACTTTTCAGAATTATTTTCGTATGTACAAAAAGTTGGCTGGTATGACTGGCACGGCAGTAACCGAAGCCGAAGAGTTTGGTAAAATTTACAATTTAGAAGTAGTGGTTGTCCCTACTGATAAAACTAGCCAGAGAATAGATTATCCAGATAGAATTTATAAAACAGAAGAAGCAAAATTTAAAGCGATTGTCCAAAAAGTTAAAGAATCACAAGCCAAAGGCCAGCCAGTTTTAATCGGTACTGTTTCTGTAGACAAAAACGAGCTATTAAGCGAATATTTAAACCAAGAAGGAGTTTTGCACGAAATTTTAAATGCCAAAAACCATGAGCGTGAAGGAGAAATTATCGCTCAAGCTGGCCGAGCCGGCAAGGTTACTTTAGCAACCAATATGGCTGGTCGAGGCGTTGACATTATTCTTGGTGGTAATCCTCCAGATAAAACAGAAGCAGAAAAGGTAAAAATGGCTGGCGGTTTATTAGTAATTGGTACTGAACGCCATGAAAGTAGGCGTATAGACAACCAACTACGCGGTCGTTCTGGCCGTCAAGGCGATCATGGCCAATCACAGTTTTATCTTTCAACCGAAGATGATTTAATGCGTATTTTTGCCGGCGATCGCATTCGCAACGTAATGAATACGCTTCGTGTGCCCGACGATATGCCAATAGAACAAAAAGCTATTACTCGAATTATCCAGTCCGCGCAAAGTAAAGTTGAAGGCATTCATTTTGACACAAGAAAACACTTATTAGAATATGATGATGTTTTAAATCGCCATCGCGAGGTTATTTACGGCAAAAGACGCGAAGTGCTGGATGTTTATGCCAAACAAAAACAAGCTAACGAAAATATAGACAAAACCTTGCGCCAAATAATTTTGGGAATGATTGAACAGGA
Source organism: uncultured Gammaproteobacteria bacterium (assembly GCA_964482695.1). Taxonomy (GTDB): domain Bacteria; phylum Patescibacteriota; class Patescibacteriia; order Magasanikbacterales; family GWA2-37-8; genus CAYZYP01. Next base: position 41,426 of record CAYZYP010000004.1, read on the forward strand.
ATTAGAACAAATAGTTTCTTTTCATACCAACAGCGAAGCAAAAGAGGATTGGGATATAAAAGAAATCAGTGAATCGGTTGTTACTATTTTCCCAGTAATATCCACAGAAAAAGATAAAATAGCCGAATTTACCAAATCAATTGGACAAGAAAAAATAGACGAAATTACAGCTCGTACCAACATTATTGAATATTTAGTTTCTTTGTCAAAACAAAAATACGAAGAATTGTTAGTAAAACAAGTACCAGATCAAAATATATTGCTAGAAATAGAAAAACAGGTTTTATTGCGAGCAATTGATAATTTGTGGATAGATCATTTAGTAGCAGTTGATTATTTACGTACAGGTATTGGTTTGCGTGGTTATGGCCAACACGATCCTTTGGTAGAATACAAGAAAGAAACTTTTCACATGTTCAATGAGTTATTAAGTCTTATTCAAAAAGAGGTTGTTTATTTAATTTATAAAGTAAATATAGGCATTCAATTAGCGCCGTCTATTATGGCCAAAGAAAATATGATTTTAAAGGGTGCGGAAAAAACCACTGGCGAGGGTAATCAGCAATTAAATTCTAATAATAAACAGCGCGATGCCAGTGGCAATAAGATAGGTCGCAACGATCCTTGCCTGTGTGGAAGCGGCAAAAAGTTTAAGCGCTGTTGCGGAACGTAAATTATCCACTTGCTTTTTTTAATGAAAAGAGTAAAATTAACCACCAACGAACTCATTTAGGATTTTCTATTTAACGCCTCATACATACTGATTTTTTTCCGCCAAAACTCGTCCCGCCTTTGGCGGGACTTCGCCCCCTCGGGGGTTTCCATTGGCGAAAAAAATCAGTATATATTTTGGCTTAAAATATAACAAAACACTAAATGAGTTAAATAAGATTATCTTGAAATTTAAATTATATATGTCAAATAAACGTCCTCAAGTAAGACAGGCTACTAAAAAACAGGTAAAATTAAGGGTATTAGGCGCGGCTGTTTTGGCAATTTTAAGTCTAGTGGCAGTTTTCCCTAATAAAATTAATATTGGTATTAATTGGGTAAATAAAAAGACTAATTTAGGCGTGCCAGCCTTGCCAAGCAAAGGTTTTAATTTGGGTTTGGATTTACAAGGCGGAGCGCATCTGATTTATCAAGCCGACACCACTGTAGTAGAAGCCAAAGATCAGGCTAGTTCGGTAGAAGGCGTGCGTGACGTAATTGAAAGGCGCGTAAGAGGAGGCCTTGGAGTGGCCGAACCATTGGTGCAGACTACCAAAGTAGGAAATGATTATCGGGTTATAGTTGAATTACCAGGGGTTCAGGATGTTTCCAAAGCAATTAAAATGATAGGTGAAACACCATCTTTGGAATTTAAAGAAGAAAATAACGCTCCAGCCAGAGAATTAACAGCCGAAGAAAAGAAACAATTGGCTGATTATAACAAAAAAGCAGAAAATAAAGCCAAAGAAGCCTTAAATGAAGTTAACAAGCCAGGAGCTGATTTTGCTAAGTTAGCTGTAAAATATACCGAAGACGAACAATCAAAAAATAATAATGGTGATTTGGGTTTTATAGACGACAGTATCTATCCAGAATTATATGCTTGGGCCAATCAGCGCAAAGATGGCGAAGTGAGTAAAGATTTAGTAAAAAGTAGCACAGGTTTAAACATAGTTAAAAAAATTTCTTCGCAGGATGGCGAAACAGAATATTCTGCCGCTCATTTACTTGTTTGTTATAAAGGAGCGCAGATGTGCGATAATCCTAAATATTTAACAAAAGACGAAGCAAAAAATAAAATTACCGAAATTAAAAAAGAAATAACTGCTAAAAATTTTACTGATTTAGTTAAAAAGTATTCTACCGAACCGAGCGCCACAACCACTGGTGGTAATTTAGGTTGGTTTAAAAAAGGGGACATGGTGTCTGAATTTGAAAACAAAGTTGTTGCCATGGCTACAGGCACTATTTCCGATATGGTAGAAACTCAATTTGGTTATCATTTAATTTATAAAAAAGATGAACGAAAAGCAAAAAATTATCAAGTGGCAAGGATATTTGTAAAAACAAAACAAGCGACAGATATTGTCCCTCCGGCCGAACAATGGAAAAGCACCGGCTTATCCGGTAAACAATTAAAAAGAGCCGAGGTTCTCCAAGATCAGCAAAACGGTCAGATTCAAGTTAGTTTGAATTTTGATTCTGATGGCACTAAGCTGTTTGCTGATATTACTACTCGCAATACAGGAAAACCAGTAGCGATTTTTTTAGATGGCGAAGCCATTAGTGTGCCAAATGTAAACGAGCCGATACTTAGCGGCAGTGCCGTGATTACCGGTCGTTTTACCTTTAACGAAGCAAAATTATTAGCTCAACGTTTAAATTCTGGCGCTTTGCCAGTGCCAATTAAATTGGTAGCCCAGCAAACCGTTGGCGCCACTCTTGGCTCTGATTCTTTAACCAAAAGTTTAAAAGCAGGATTACTTGGTTTTTTGGCGGTCATATTATTTATGATATTATACTATCGCTTGCCCGGCATATTAGCTGTTTTGGCTTTGGGATTATACGCGGTATTAAGCCTAGCTATTTTCAAAATAATTGGCGTAACCTTAACTCTTTCCGGCATCGCTGGTTTTATATTATCTATTGGTATGGCAGTAGACGCCAATGTTCTTATTTTTGAGCGTCTAAAAGAAGAGTTGCGTTTAAAAAAGAGCTTGCGTTCTGGTTTAGAAGAATCATTTGTTCGTGCTTGGCCGTCTATCCGTGATAGTAATATTACCACTTTAATTAGTTGTATGTTTTTAATTTGGTTGGGCGGTGGCTTTGTGCAGGGTTTTGCTGTAACTTTGGCCATAGGTGTTTTGGTTAGCATGTTTACAGCCATTACTATCACTAGGAATTTATTACGTTTTATTTGTCCTTGGTTTAAAGAAAATGGCAATTGGCTGTTTTGGGGATACACAAAACAAGAAATTCAAGATCCTAAATCATAAATTTGAAATTATTTTATGAATATTCCTTTTATTAAATATTCCAAATTACTGTTAGTTGTAAGCGGTATAATAGTAGTTGTTAGCATTTTTTTCTTGTTTAAATGGGGTTTAAAACCAGGTATTGATTTTACCGGTGGCAGTTTAATGGAATTGTCTTTTAGTGAAAAAGTTCCAAAGAGCGAAGAAATTTCGGCTATTTTTTCTGATAATAATTTAAAAGATGTTGTTCCGCAAAAGTCTGGCGAAAAATCATACATTGTGCGTACTAATTTTATCGACGAAGAAGCGCACCAGAAAATTTTAAAGCAAGCCAGAGATAAATATCAAAAAGATAAAAATTTAGTACGTGAAGAAAGATTTGAAACCATTGGTTCATCTGTTAGCCAACAATTGCGTCGCCGTGCTATTTGGGCCATTATTTTTGTAAATTTAGGTATTATAGCTTATGTAGCTTACGCTTTTAGGCGCGTTTCTCGGCCAGTAGCCAGTTGGAAATATGGTGTTTTAGCCATTGTGGCTTTGGTGCATGATGTTTTATTAGTAATGGGTGTGTTTGCTATTTTAGGACATTATAGCGGCGTAGAAGTTGACATACCATTTGTGGTAGCGATTTTAACAGTACTAGGTTATTCTGTAAACGACACCATAGTAGTTTATGATCGTATTAGAGAAAATTTATTAAGACATAGCGCCGAGGCTTTTCCAGAAGTTGTCAATAACGGCTTAAATCAAACATTAATGCGTTCTATTAATACTACGACAAAAACCTTATTGCCATTATTAGCCTTGTATTTTTTTGGTGGAGTAACTATTCATAATTTTGTCTTAGCTTTGCTTATCGGTATTGCAAGTGGCGCTTATTCTTCTATATTTATTGCTAGTCCGCTACTTGTTGTGGTAGAAAAGTGGCAAAAGAGATAAAAATTTTGATTTTAATACAGGCTGGTGAAAAAACTAGCCTGTTTTTTTTGCAAAAGGTGTGATATAATTATAGTTATAAAGTTCACAAAGTACTAGAACTTTATAAATTTTATAACTTTTAACTTTATAACTAAAGTTTTATGTCTGAATCATCTGTTCGCCACATGATAGCGATTTTAGCTACTTTAATTTGTCTGATGGCTTATTATAGTGGGTACGTATCAGGAAAGTTCGGTTGGTGGTGGACGGTTTTTGGAATTTTGATAATTTATGGCGCTGTATATAAAATTATTAATACCGGCGGCCATTAAATTTTATGTCTCCACTTGTTATAGATTTACCATTTGGCATAAGCGTAGACCTTTCCTTTTGGATAGGCATTTTCCAATTAGGAAGCTGGGAGATGTTTAAGACAATTTTTGCTATAATTGGCTGGGAAGTTCTGGCTGTTGTTTTTATTTACATGGGGGAAATAATGTGGTTGAAATACCGCCAAAGCATGTATGAATCACATTGGAAATGGGTGTTACTGGCAGTGGACATTCCAGAAGAAACTATCCAGAGTCCCAAAGCCGTTGAACAAATTTTTGCTCATTTAAGCGGCGCACTACTACACACCAATATTGCAGAAAAGTATTGGCACGGTGAAAAGCAAAAATGTTTTAGTTTAGAAATTATTAGCATAGAAGGTTATATCCAATTTTTAATACACACCGAAGCGGCTTTTAGAGATTTGGTTGAAGCGTCTATTTATGCCCAATATCCGCAAGCAGAAATTACCGAAGTAGAAGATTATGTTAATAATATTCCTCGTAAATATCCAAACGACACCCATGATGTTTTTGCTGTTGAATTTGGCTTAAATGCCAATGAAACTTTTCCTATTCGTACTTATAGTGAATTTGAGTACAGTATTAGTAAAGATGTGGTATTTAGTGACCCGATGGCATCATTGTTGGAGACTTTTTCGCGTGTAGGAGCCGGAGAAAATTTTTGGATGCAAATTATTATTGAGCCAACTGGTAATTCTTGGAAAGAAAAAGGCGTTGAATTAGCTAAAAAAATTATAGAACATCGCGGTTTGGATATAAGCGGCGGTCATGCCCATAATTCTTGGGCGAGTAAGATTGGAGAAATACCAATGAAATTAATGCAAGAATTATTTAATATTTGGCATTGGCAGTTTGAGCCAAGCGAAGAACACGCTGTTGAGGTTGAACCACTAGGTAAGATGCAAGAGTTAACTCCAGGGCTAAAAGACGCTGTTGAAGCGATAGAAACTAAAATTTCACGCGTTGGTTTTAAGAGTAAAATTAGAGTTTTGTATATTTCACGGAAAGAAATTTATAATCCAATGAAATTAATTAAAGCGTTTATTGGTTCAATTAATCAGTTTTTTAACAGTACTCGCAATGGTATTGTCCCAAAATTAGCCACGCAGTTTCATTATGCCTTTAAAAAATCAAGAACTGCTCATGCCAAAAATAGACTTGTTAAAGCTTATATAAAGAGAAAAATAAAAACTGGCATTAATCCATATATTTTAAATACCGAAGAATTAGCCACTGTTTGGCATTTCCCGTTGCCATTTGTCAAGGCACCGTTGGTGCAAAAAGCATCTACTAAACGCGTAGAACCGCCAATAAACTTACCTTTAGAAACTTTTGAAGATTTTCCACTAGTTATTGATGAGGATAAAAAAGATAATTCAGATATCAAAGCTGATACTAATCGCAGTGATAAAATAACCACCGATAGCGGCTCTTTTCCCAATGATATTAATTATGGGTAAAGATAAATGGAATTTTTTAATAGTTATTTTTTTCATCTACAGTTTGGAGTAATAACTTAGATGATTTAATAAAATACAAAAGTTCAAGGCCACCGATTAGAACAAAGGTATAAAATAAATCTCCTAACAAACTATTGCGGAAAAAGGGGACAGCCATGTAGTAACTTTGCAAAAGACCATAAAAATTATGGGTATACATTGAGCCAAAAGCCCAAACCGCCCAGTTGGTAATTAAAAAAAATAAAATACTGCCTAGCAAAGCTCCACCTAAGATAGTGTGAAATTTTTTATTTTTCTTGATATAACTGCCAATAACTGCTATCAAAACAAAAGCAGTATAAACCGCCAACATTATCGGCCAATTATAGAACCCGATAAATAAATCGCTGATAAACATCGCGGGCAGAGTGATAAGCAGAGACCATCTGGTTGGCAAATAAATGGCCCCAAACAGGGCAATAGCACCAATAGGGGCAAAGTTAGCTGGGTGGGGTAGGAAGCGGCAAATAACGCCTAACATGATAAGTAAGACAATAGGGATGTATTTTTGCATATAAATTTTTCAATGATTTTTTAAGTTCTATGTTTAATTATACAATATACTTCAACAATTTCCAACCCAAGTATAGTCCAAGAATAAGGGCGCCAGAACCAGAGGTGGCGGCTACTTTTTTGGCAGTAGAACGAGCGGATGAAGTTGGTATTAATTCAGTAGGGGTTTCTTTTGCAAGTTGTTGTTTTGCTTGCCCGCTATTTGTGTAAGTAAAATTATTTTTATCCTCAGTTGGTTGTTGTTTTTTTGTTTTACTAGTTTCAGTTATTTTTGTTAATTTGGGTTTTGCTATTTCTTTGGTACTGTTTGCGACGTTCAATTTTATTTTTTCAATCACAGTAGATGTAGTGGTTGTACTAGTAGTCGCGACGCTACTTGAAGCAGTGATTGATATTAAAATAGTGCTAGTTGTTGTGATGGCAGTTGACGAAGAAACAGTAGAGGTTGTAAAAATAATTGTTGTTGTAGGTATGGTTACCGTTGATGTAGTTGAACTTGTGTTATTGTTTAATTGTTCAAAGTTGGGATTGGCGCCGGAATATTGATTTTGTGAAAAACGCGGTTCAATTGGCCAACTTTGGCCTAATAACGCTGGTACACCATGCTTGGTGGCAAACCAATCTGTTGTGCCAGGCGCCCAGTTTGGTTCGTAATAGCCACTGTTATTTAAAGTCTCTATTAATATATTCCATGGATTTTTATTATCTTTAAACCAATCTGTCTGGCTTTCGTTTAATGAGCTTATACCCATTATAGCCCAGCTAGTGGTTAAAGCATCACTACTAAAATAACCCCAGCCGCCATCGTCTAACTGTTGTGTTTTTAAATAATTTTTTGCTTTTGTGAAAATTGTTTCATCTAAGTTTATTCCTTTATTTCGCGCGTATTTGAGAGTGTTAACAGCGCCGCCGGTAATATCAGCGCCAGGCCAGCCATCCCAAGTAAAAGCGCCATCTACAGTTTGATCCTCTGTGATAGTTTTTATTATATCTTGAATAATATTTTCGGCAATGTCAGTGCCGGCAGAAAGAAGCGCTATTAGTCCAAAAATATCGTCGTTTATACCTCTTTGTCCATAAAGATTATTTAAATAACACTTGCTTTTAATGTCGTTGATTATTTGTCGCATTAGGTTATCCGAGGTATCTAGGCCAGAAGTATATAGGGCTAGATAATGGCGTGGATAAGCCGCGCAGATATTTATGTCGCTAGCATCGGTAAATTGATAATTTTTAGCATATTCAAACAAAGATAATCCGTCGTATTTTTTTATTTCCGCAGGATTTTGTCCAGCGGCCACAAAAGACATTATAGACCAGTCGGTAATACCAGCGTCAATAATTTTTCCGGTTTTATCTTGTTGGAATTTTAGATAGTTTAAAATTTTATTTACTGCTTGATTTATTTGTTCGCTGGATATTATAGTTGGCGCGGTAGAAGAAGTTGTTGCGGCGGTATCGGTAGTGTTAGTGTCAATAGGAGTGGAAGTGGTAGCGGGCGAACCGCCAGTAGAATGGTTAGTGTTAGAGTTAGTTTGGCCTTGATTAGTAGTAGTGGAGTTGGTTGAAGTGGTGTTTGTTGTGGTACTTGTTGTGCTAGGTAAAGTGCTACTAGTAGAGGTTATGGTGGTTGACGACGCGGTCGCGGTGGTTGTAGCTGTCACAGTTGTTGTATTTGTAGATATGGTAGAGGTAACAGTCGTGCTAGTTGTGGCAATGGTTGTGGTCGTGGCAGTGTTAACAGTAGAAGTTGTAGAGGAAGTGGTTTCTGCGTTAGAAAACGATACAAAAAACAAACAGCCGGCAAGAACAATGGTAGCGAATAATAAATTATTGGTAGTTTTCATAATTGAAATGAGTGAAAGAAAAACGAATGAAATTATATCTTAATATATTTCCAAGTGATGATATCATTAGATCTGATAATATAACTAGATATACCTACTTTGGCAGATTCATCATTAATATAGTAAACCCAGTACTTATTTTGTTGGCCATTTTTAATACCATTAATTTCTTCTATCAAAAATCCTAAACTTCCATAATCTTTGCTTTTAAAATCAAGGCTAGCGTTTTGTTGTAACAACAGCATGGCGTTATAGGCTGTTGTGGTAGCTGTAAGCTGGAGATTATAAGTTGTCTCTGCTATTTTTATTTTAGAATTCAAGCAATTTTGTTGGCAATTAACAAATATTTTATTTTCATCTTTGTTTTTTGCCGCTGGCTTTTTGTTGGTTGGTGAAGACGATGTTATTGTTTGTTGTTTGATTTCAGCGGTATTTTTGGTTGGTATTTTTTGAGTTGTAGTAGTAGAGTTATTGGTATTATTTGGTTCGTTGGTTTTGTATTCTGTGTTTAAAGGGGATGTAGTAGCCAAAGCATACCAGCCACTAATAGCTGTTGTTAATAACAGGGTTATAAATAAAATTAAATGATATTTGTGTTTTTTAGCAAATTCGCGCATAAAATACTTGTTTAAAAATAAAATCTTCCCAAGTAGGAAGATTAAAGATAAAAAATAATCAGCATTTCCTGCTCGGAATACACATATATTTGAAGACCGGACTTATTCTCCCGCCAAAGGCGGGGGACTTTACCGTTGCGGCACAGTGGAGGAATTTTACCTCACTTCCACAAATATACGGATGAATTGTAATTCTAGTTTAATGAGTTTACTAGCGTCTGTCAAACAGGGGTGTGGATAACATTAAATTATTTTTTCACTTTTTTGTCAAAATAACCGTAAAAATTATAAAAATATGACTTTATTCTTTATATTTCAGTAACTCAGATATTGTAACAAAAATATAGCCTTTTTCTTTTAATCCGCTTATAATTTTTGGTAGGGCTTCTCTGTCTGATTCACAATTTTTTCCGCAAAAAGGATGAAGTAATATTATTGACCCTGGCCTGATATTTTCAAAAACATTTTTTACAATAAGATTTGTATTGTTAGAGAAATATGTATCTGGTTCTAAATTCCACATAATTGTCTTAATATTATTTTGGCTAAGATACCAAGGCAAACCAAATAATTTTTTACCATTTGGAGGGCGAAATGTAATTTCACCGGTGTATCCAGCATTGCGAATAAGCAAATCAGTCTTTTTTATTTCATTTTTAATAAATGATTGGGATTTTAAAATAAAACGTTTATGTGAATATGAATGGTTTCCGAGTTCATTTCCTTGTTGGACAATCGCCTTGGCTTGATCGGGATAATTTTCTAAAGATTGGCCAATAGCGTAAAAAGTAGCATGGACATTATTTTTTGATAATATTTTTAAAACCTCATTTGTATATTCTGTGGGTGCATCATCAAATGTTAATGCCACAACTTTTTGATCAGTATTTACATGACTAATTAGGACTCCAAAAATTTGTAAAGTCCTTGATTCGCTTAGCTCAAATAACCCATAGACAACCATTGCCAGTATAATCAACAGTAATGAGCTTGCTAAATATTTATTACAATTAATTTTCATTATTTCGTTGTTTGAAAATATTTATTTACGACTGCTTTCCAATCGTCAATTCGAGCATGGTTTTTTTTTGTTCTGCCTATAATTTTTAATAGTTGATCATACATTTGATTATCCTGCGTTTTTTTTAGCTTTAACAAAAACAAACGTAAGGGATCTTCACTACCTTGCACACAAGATGCCTTAAGCGCTCTAAAAAGTCCTTGGTCATCTGGACACTGCGCCCAGAGATAGTTAATCATGTGACGTTCAAAGTAACCACTGTTTTCGATTTCTTTGAGTTCTTCGTCACTGAAAACCTTGTCATCTGCTGCAATCCAGTCTGTTACTGCCTCCCAAAATAAAAAGCGTTGATTGTGATATTCTACCTCTTCAAAAACGCTAGGTACAGAAGATAAATCAACAGAATTAGTTTCGTCTCTGAATCTTTTAAATTTATATCCGCCGACATAATCATAAAAAGTTTGCATATCTAATTTTCTCATTGGATCATGTGGCACAAAAACAGGTTTTGGTGTCATCAAATGCACAGACTCATGTAAGAGTGTATGTAAGGTGTTAGCACGGGACGACCCCATCATTACGATCGGGACACGTTTGACTTCTGTCTCACTGACCTCAAGACGCATGAGTCCGTCTGCGCCAGCATCTTTAGGGTTAGTTTTTGCGATTTCTGTCATTCGTTCAGGTGTAACGAATTGTATATTATTAATATCTAGCAATCTTTTTTCCAGCTCCGCACTTTCTAAAACGTCACTAAAAATATCACGGAGTTCACGTCGCGCAATTATTTTGTATTCTGTTTGTTGTATTTCTATTTCGGCTGTTGTTTTATGTTCAGAATTTCGATTTTTCATACGATAATTTTAAAAAATCGTGATCACTTTCCGGATGAATTTGAAATCCGACATAATTGTTATTTTCATATTTTTATCTTTCGGCGTTAAGATACCAAATTTTATAAACCTATCAATTACAGCTCAGTCACATTGCCATTGTGGTAACCGAGTAATTTTTTGTGCTTTTTAAGTTATTTTTTATTTGTTATTCATCAAAACATCCTTTTCCACCAAAAACACGCCATCATTCTTGGCTAGTTTTACCATTTCAGGCGTAAAACCACTCTTGCTAAATAAAATAAGATATTCCTTTCGGTCATTTTTATTCCACTCTACTTTTTTCGTTTTCTTTTTTAATTCTTCGTAAATATTTGTGCCCACCGGCTTTTCCGACCACTTGCATTCGCCAAAAATTATTTTATTTTCGGAAGAGCTGAATCCCACGACGTCAATTTCTTGATTATTGTCCCAATAACGACCCACTCGTTCAAACGCAAAAATCTTGTCTCGCCAAGTCGTTAACAGCTCAACTGCGACTCGTTCATACACTTGCGCGGCAATACTTTTAAAACCGGAATTTACCTTGTCGTCATATTTTAAGCCACTAAACATCTTTTCCAGTACATAATCATAATTGTCCATTTCCAAATAGCTTTTGTAGGGGAAAATATATTGAAACCAAAAAACAAAAAAATTATCGGAAATTTTGTATAGCCCTTTGCGAGATTTATCCGGCTTATCTTCGGTTATTGGCACTTCGCGTTTTACCAAGCGCAGATTGATCAGCACGGAAAGATACTTATTAGCGGTGGCCTTGTCCAGTCCAGTTTCATTAACGATTTCGCTTAATTTTCTTTTACCGAGCGCAATGGCGCGTAAAATTGCCAAATAATTTTTAGTTTCGCGCAGTTCTTCTTTGAGGGTGAATTCCACCTCGTTGTACAAAAAAGCGGTTTTGTTAAAAATTTTTTTCTTAATTTCATCGGAAATTTCTCCACCACCCTCAAACTGTTTAAGATAGGCGGGCATGCCGCCGGTGATGGTATAAATATTAAGAAAATCAGAAAAATTTTTTTTCGGGAAAAATTTTTGTGCTTGCGAAAAATTTAATGGATCAATCAAAATTTGGCCGGTGCGACGGCCAAACAGGGGAGCGCTTTGACTTAGTGTTTCCGATTCCATCATGGCGATACTTGATCCAGACAATATTAAAAATATTTTGGTATTTTTCAAGTATTCATCCCAGCCCTTTTGAAAAAGAGAACTGGTGGATTTATCGTTTTCAGTAAGATAAGGATATTCATCTATCGCCAAAATCAGAGGCTCGGTAGTTGCTTTTGTTTTTAAATATGAAAATACTTCTATCCAATCACCAAAGCCATTTTTGATTAAAATTTCATCTTTAAAGTAACTGCCGACGATTTGGCCCAACTCTCGCAATTGATCTGCGGTAGTGCGCTTGTCGGCCAGAAAATATAGTGCTGACTTGTCTTTGATAAATTGTTTAATCAATTCAGTTTTACCAACGCGTCGTTTGCCGTAAATAATAAAAAACTGGGCAATATTGGATTGCCATTTTTCATTAAGCACCTTTAATTCTTGTTCACGGTTGATAAAAGGCATATTTTTAGTGTTTGTTCAATATACTTGTAAGTAGTATACCTTATGAGTATACTATGTGTCAATAGTGCATTTTTTATCATATTTTAGCCAAAAAGCGGGGCAAGTTATTAAGAAATCGTTTTAGCCATAACAAAGATTTCCAATTTTTTATCATTTACAGGATGTAAATCTTTTTTTATGACTTTATATCCTTGTTTTTTGTAAAATTCTTTTGCGGTGACTGTGCCTTTTAATGTAACTCTTTTACATCCGTGTTTTTTGAGCGAGTCTTCCGCAACTTTGAGGAGGCGAGAACCAATGCCCTTGCCAATATAATTCTTGTGAATATACAAACCCCACAGTTCACAATTAAATCCATGATCGCAAAAGCCGACTATTTTATCATCTTCTATTGCGACCCATCTTTTACATTTATAAGCATTACTACGAAAACGTTCTGCATTTGTTCGAGCCGACCAAGCATAAATTTGATCTCCTGTATAATCTTTGGAATTTACATTGCGAATTGTTTGTCGGTGAAGACGAGCGATTGCCACATAATCCCCATCTCTTGCTAAACGAATTCTCATAACGTTTTAAATTTAAAAATTTATTTCGTACAATGTTCCTGCGTATGCGATGTTTTGCTAAAAATAGTTCACCTTAATTTACGAGCCCTTTCGAAACGAAAAATTTTTCACCGCTTTTTGTATATCGTCTTCAGCTTGTTTATTTGATTCATAATGAATTACTGTCAAACCAGCTTCTTTGGCCGCATTAATATTTGCTTGCTTGTCATCTATATACAAAATCTCTTCTGGTTTGAGGTCGATTTTATCAGCAATAATTTTGTATGTTTCGACATCAGTCTTTTTTAGGCCGAGGCGAGCAGCGCTAAAAACGCCTTTAAAAATACCTTCCATTTTTGGTTGCAACGCTGGATGTTCTTGAATATACTCTGAAGTAAAAACAAAAACATCAATCTGTTCGCCGATAGTTTTGTAAAAAGCAAGCAAATTCTGGTTTAATTGGAAGAATTTCCAGAAATCATAGTCACCTTTGGCAGATAGTTCTTTGTGTAACAGATTAAGTCCGCCAGCATAATTTTTATCTACTGGTGATAGAATAACTCTAGAAAAGTCACTAACTAATGCTTTTATCATAAAATTTTTCGTTTTGGCGAGGTGCAGAGGGGAACGAAAGGGGTGAGTGCCACCTGTAGCCATATCGTTTTAAATAATTTTATAGCGCGCGCTCCTTCCCAACCCGATTCTTTCAATCTTTTTTAACCTAAGCAAAACATCCAACGTTTGTTTTACCGTTGGTCTAGCGATTTTAGTATTTTCCGCAATATCACCTGTGCCGGTTTCTTTTATTTTTTCAATATATTGCCAAACAATTAGTTGTTTTTTTGACAGAATTTTTTCTATATTTTCCTTTGACAACAGTTCTACTGCCATTTGTGACTGTTTTAAAACAATATCCAAAAAGAAATCTAGCCAATCGGTAATATTTTCATTTTCAGTACCAATAGTTTTTTGACTTCGGCGTAAGGCAACATAATAATCTGGTTTGTTGTCTTCCACTAATTTTTCATGAGAGACATATGGTACATACAAATATCCAGCTTGCAGTAAAAGCATGTTTGTAAGCACGCGAGACAGTCGTCCATTTCCGTCGCTAAAAGGGTGGATCTTTAAAAATTCAACTAAAAAATTTCCAGTTACCAATAATGGGTGGAATTTATTTTCTAACAATATTTTTTGCGTCCATTCTACCAAATTTTGCATTTGTCCAGGAGTAAGATATGCCGGCGTGGTGTCAAAAAGAATGCCGACCGACTGACCCGTCTCATCTATCATGTGTACTTTATTTTCACCTTTTTTGTAATCACCACGATGTTTTTCGTCTTTATCCACATATTTCAGGAGTTCTTGATGAAAATGTTTAATTGTATTTTCGCTAAGTTTTAAACCCTTCCACGAATTAAAAACATATTCCAGCAGTTCGTAATATCCTTGCGCTTCTTGTTTATCACGGTTAGTGAATTTTTGAATGTTAATACCGCGCATTAATTTCTCAATATCTTCGTCAGAAAGACGAGAACCTTCAATGCGGGTAGAAGCGCCGGTTGAGGTAACCAAAACCGACTTTTTTAACCTGCCCAAAACCTGCGGGCTTAAACGAGCCCCAGTTATCCACTGTCCTTTTAATTCATCAATCTTGGCGATTTTAGAGACAATAACAGATGAAATTTGTTCAATCCGCTTGGAAAAGTTGTCTGTGGGTAGGTGTTTTTCTGTTAGTTTTTGGCTATGTTCAGGCATATTTTTAATTGGATATTTTAACTATGTCCAATTATATCCAATTAGAAGGATTGTGTCAATTGCTTAAGGAGTATATTTTTTTGGCAATAAAATTATCCGTCTCGCTTCTGGTTTTTAAGCAAATTATTTTATTTTCAAATCCTTTGATTGCTTCTTCAATTTCCGGTCTTTCTCCACGTTTCCACATGATTTTTAAAAAATTCCAGTCAAATTTTTCAATGCACCCAGCCGCCATTTCCGGTCTGGTTTTACCTCGGCATTTCCACCACCTGTTTAAACCACCCCAAAATGCCAGCCAACCAGAATAATCCAAGTAAATTATAATATCCGCATTTTCCAATTTACTTTTGGCGGCTGGGTGGATAAACCCTTCGATAATCCACTTATCTTTTTGGATTACTTCTTCAAGTTTTTGCTCTACTAATTTTTCTTCTATTTCTTTCCAGTTTTCACCCCAAACAAACTCATCATAATGGGTGACTGGAATTTTTAAAAAGTTGGAAAATTTTTTTGCCAACCTTGTTTTACCTGTTCCGCTTATTCCGATGATTAAAACTTTGTTTATTGTCATAAAAAGTTTATTATTTCGTACAACGTTCG
This sequence comes from uncultured Gammaproteobacteria bacterium, assembly GCA_964482695.1. Classification (GTDB taxonomy): domain Bacteria; phylum Patescibacteriota; class Patescibacteriia; order Magasanikbacterales; family GWA2-37-8; genus CAYZYP01. Next base: position 56,528 of record CAYZYP010000004.1, read on the forward strand.
CGCATATCTGATGTTTTGCGGAGCGTAGCGGAGAAAGTCCACCCCCCCCACTCACAGCTATATTTTTCTCGCCACACAATTAAATGCTTCCCATTTAGTATTGTGCTTATAGCTAATACTCAATTCAATGACATCATTTTTTGAAACCTGAATATCTTGTTTGATTGGAAATACGATAGGAGGCATTAGGCTGTCGGAAAAATTAAAGTTTATTTTTCCATGAACTTGCAAGGGGGAAGTTAACCTCACGCTATTCAGGATGCCATCGGAATTAACTTGGACTTTGATTTTTTTATTAACAATCGGTGAATTCTGTTTTGCAAGATCAATCTCTTCAAACAAATTTTTTGCTGATAGGATTTTGCTTTTTTTGATTCCAGTAAATTCAAAATAGTGTGTTCTTAAATCGATAACATTTTCGAATCTATATTGAGATTGCACTAACTCGATGTAGTTAAAAATTTTCGCGGGTAACACAGCGCTATTTTTTTTTGCTAAAAATTTGTTGATGTGATTCATGATTTGAATTTGCGGTTCGGTAACCTGCCATGTGCTTAGATTCTCAGCAATTACCACATCAACTCTTTCGTCATCAATATCTTCTATTTTTACTTTTTTAACATCGCTCTCAATTAAGGTAATGATGTTTTGGTACCCTGCTTTTTTAATATTTTTTCGTGCAAATTTCGCAACTTCCCCGTCTATTTCTACTGCATATACTTTTTTAGCACCTGCTTTGGCTGCGAGTATGCTTAAAATACCCGAACCTGTTCCGCTTTCCAAAACTCTTTTACCTTTGCATGTAGTGAAAATCGATTTTCTAAATGGCGTTACTCTTTTTTTATCCGAAACCATTTCATAATGGTACGGAAGGCCTAATGCCTCCGAACTTTTTGGATTGTTGTACTGGATTCTTGATGTCATAAGATTTGTTGGTTAATGAATATTTATAAAGTTTATTGTTTATGTGGGTGGGGGTGTATTGCACATAATGCGATAGTTGATCCGAAGTATGAGGAAATTATATCATAATTTTCTAATATTTCGGATAGCGGGAGTTATGCGAAGTCGCGAAGCGATATGGGTGTAGCGATCAATGGGAGCGAAACCGTATATATGCTTTGTCATATGCTGTTCCGCTCGATTTAATCAGATTATTTCTCTTTATTTCACAATCTAATTTGTAATTTTTGATTTAAACAATTTAGTGCTTAAATACTTTTCTCCTCTATCTGGTATTATAACAACTATATTTCCTTTCTTCAACAATCCGCCTGTTTGGCTGGCTGCAAAAAGGGCTGCTCCTGAACTCATGCCTACAAAAAGCCCTTCTTCTTTGGCGACTTTTCTGGTCATTTCAAACGCCCCTTCTTTAGAAATATGGAAGTGTTTATCTATTAAGTTGTTGTTATATATGTCGCCACTGAAATCTTTTTGAGGATTTTGCAGCCCTTGAATTTTGTAGCCAGTAGGAGGAAAGACCCCAATGATTTTTGTTTGAGGTGAATCCTCTTTAAACCTATTTGCAATTCCAATTATTGTACCGGAAGTGCCGATTCCCGCAATTAAATAATCAATGTTAGGAACTTCATGTAGTATCTCTGGGGCAATACCTTGATAGTGAGCTTGAACATTGTCTTGATTATTGAACTGATTAGAAAACCAGTATAAAAGAGGCGAGCTTTTAACTAATCCCTTTGCTTTGGTGATTGCTCCTTCAGTGCCAAATTTTTTGTCTGTTAGTATTAATTTTGCTCCAAGTGCTCTAAGCATAGTTTTACGTTCATCGCTCATGCCTTCTGACATGACAATGTGAACTTCATATCCTTTGTTGGCTCCGATCATTGCAAGGGCAATCCCCATGTTACCACTCGTGGCTTCAAGAATGATCTTGCCTTGTTTAAGCTCGCCTCTTTTTTCAGCTTGTTCAATCATATATAAAGCCGCTCTATCTTTTATCGAGCCACCTGGATTTTGCCCCTCCAGTTTTGCAAATAGGTTTATATTCTTATTGCTTAGAATCTTCTCCAATTTGATCATTGGGGTGTTTCCGATTGTTTGTAATAAATTTTTCATAATGTTTAAGTTAATTGAATAAATAAAAAACCCTCGGTGTTCCGAGAGCCTTCTTTGTCTAAATTCTTATGAATTTACTACAAACACAAACAGGCGGATCTCGGAACGATTCCAAGATTGCAACAACAATTATTTACCTGATTGTAATTGTTTATGGACTTCATTTTGTTATCTTAACATAAAGTAAAAAAATTGCAAATTTTAAAATCCCAATTATCTTGTTTAGCTGAAATAGTAAGGGCGGGAATGGTATACGATGTGCGCGCGTATGTGATGTCCCGCGAAGCGGGATATGGGTGGAGGCTTACTGTTGGGGAAGCCGGAACCAGATACACGCTGTTAGCTGTTGTATTTGTTTTTCTTTATTACGACCGCAGTCGGAATTACTCGTAAAAATAATTCAATTTTGTTTTTTGTCGTTTTCGGCAAAGGGGGGGTTAAGGGGTGAATGCCCCCTGAAGCCGTATTATAGCTTAAAATTCGCGTTTTTAAAGGGTTTTCCACAATCATTGACAACTTGCGATATGTCGTATATAATAAGTTCAGAAGATAAGTCCTTAGGGTAAAGCTTCGTGGAGGGCGTTCTCTATCAGGAACATCCCGTTGAAACGAAGATATTCCCAAAAGGCTCTTTTACATGAATCCGCTTTACAGCGGGTTTTTGATTTGTATTAATCTAAATCCAATATCTTCAAATATGTGGCTTGAATCAGTTTGATATTCTTTGTAGAAAGTATTGGAAACAAAATCGGATTCTTTTTAAGAGCTGGGGCGATAGCCCTAAAAGGAAAACATGTATTTCGTATAACGTCGCCGATATGCGATGTTTTTGCGACCAACGGGAGCAAAAATACGGGAGAGGAAAATAGCGATTCCGTTGAAAATATTATTTATCGCTATTTTCTGAACCGCATATACCGTGTTGTACGATGTAAATTTTTTGTCGTTTTTTATATTTTCCCGTGTCGCCGTCTCGTTATTGTTAATCGCGAACAAAATTTTTCCGTTTTGGATTTTGGGCAGAGGGGTCAGGGGTGAATGCCCAAAAGACAAAATACTTAATTATTTTATGTGGCAAACGCAAATAAGCGTTGTTGTGCAAAAATTGGTTCACAAACTTCTTCCTCAATAATCTCACCTTCTAACATTTTTATGATTGTATCACCAATATAGTACCCAAGATTTACCGGGACAGCATTTCCGATTTGTTTATATTGGTGGCCAATAGAACCGGCAAATTCCCAGTCATCTGGAAATGTTTGAATTCGTGCGTATTCTCGAACAGTAAGAGGTCTCGTCTCGTCAGGATGACACCGTTCAGTCTGTTTTTGAGCAGGACTGCATGTCAAAGTGAGCGATGGTTCGTTCCATGATAATCGTCGTGCCATGCCTGTTTTACCACCGCCCATGTAAAAACTGGCACCCATGTATTCTTTTTGTAAATCTTCCGGCAATTCCCTCCAATATCCGCCAGGCGGGATCATTTTCATTATTTTTTTCTTTTTTTCTGGATATTCTTGACCTGATGATTTTGGGCACTTGTGCAATGCCTCGCGAAGGGGGACAATATAGTCTTTTTCTTTTGGGAATGAAATTGGGATATTCAGATCTTTTCTAACGCCAATAATTATGAGGCGTTCCCTTTTTTGTGGGATATCTAAATATTGAGATCGCATTACTTTGTATTTTACATTGTACCCAAGTTCTTCTAATACCTCAACCATTGTTTTTAATGTTCGTCCATTATCATGATTAAGTAGTCCTTTTACGTTTTCACCGATTGCTATTTTTGGTCTTACTTCTTTTACACATCTCGCAAATTCAAAAAATAGCGTACCGCGTATGTCATCAAACCCCATTTTTTTACCAGCGTATGAAAAAGTTTGGCAGGGAAAACCTCCCTGAACAATATCTGCTTGTCCTTCTGTAAATTTAAGATTTCTTACATCTCCTTCGATTACATTCCATTCGGGTTTATTTTTTCTAAGAGTTTCGCAAGCATGTTTATCATATTCGTTGAGCAAAATATGTTGAATACCAGCATTTTCCATTCCGAGTGCCGTACCGCCCGCACCGGCGAATAGTTCAATTGCAGTATAGGAAGATGTTTTCTTGTTTTTTAAAATTTTGAATTTACTTTTTTTATCGCCTTGAGTTTTATTTTGTATTCTTTTTATTTCGTCCAAACTAAATATACGGTCATTTCTTTCATTTCGAAAAGATCTGATTAATCCTTTTTTATCCCATCTGCGGATGGTATCTATGGAAAGCCCTAATTGAATAGCGACTTCTCCAGCAGTAATAAATTTAACATTGTTTAGCATATAATAATGATAGGGGATTAACCTATCATTATTATACCAAATAACCATTGCATAGGCAAAGGTTATTCTGTGGAAAAGGCCATTTTGAATAATTCGAAGTATTGTAACGCCTCGTTTTTGCTCAATTTAAACTTGTATTCGTCGACTAATATGTGAGATACTGCTTCAAACAACTCTTTTAGAGCATGTTTTCGTCCAGTAGCTAATTCATAGAAATTTTTTCCATCAATAACCCTTATATGTTTGTTGGATGGTCGTCTTTTTTTAGTTTTATTGTCCGGCGGGACAAAAGGTTTGTCGTATGTTTTTTTGCTCTGTGGGATAACTTCAACAAAATAACCAATATAATCTGTGTATGTTTCAGTTTTAAGTTTTGATTTTATAGCATCGTATACTTCTACTTTATGGTTACCTTTTGTAGTATTGAATTTATTTTTTACCTCTGCAATAATTTTCATTTCTGAATTCACAACATCTAAACCACCACCTGCGCCTAGATTTGACCAACCAGGGATGGCACCGAGTACTTCTTGGTGAAAATCGCCAATCGCATTTTGCATTGTTTTTTGCGACTGCCTAGCCTTTTCTTGTTCAATCCATTCCTTGTAAGTTATGGCATGCGTTACGCCATGAAATAGGGCGGAAAATGGATCAATTACATTTTTATGCAGATTGTTATCTGCTTCGTGTTCGGCCGTTTCAATTATTTTGACAACTTTGCCAACGGCGGAGATTAATTGTTTGTTGGTGATAAATTTGAGATATGGCATAGTTATGTTTTAATACTTTTTAATGTTTTTAGTTTTTTAGTATAGGCGATTAAATTAATGGTAATACAAATTATAGCAAGAAGAATGGTTATTATCAATGTTTGTGCTATAAAATTATATAATTCAAAGTTTAAGTAAATAATTGCAGACCATGCAGAGTATATTAACCCAAAAGCCGTTGACTCCAAGAATGTTAGTAAATAGTATTTGTAGATTTTCCCCACGTAGTAATATTTAAAAATTTTATTATTGAGATAATAAGCAAAAGAAAATAGAGTCATTCCTAACATTGGTCCAATAATTTTTAAGTAGTTTGATAATTGTTCTCTGTAAATTAAAATTAAATATTTCCACGCAAAGTAAATAAAAAATCCCATTGTAATTAGAACTACCGAACTTAGAAAATCTGTTGAAATATAAGATAATCTAATTTTTTTCTCAAATTTTTTTTCTAGTTTTATAAAATATAGATAAAAAATTATCATTATTGCCGATATTGATATAGTTATAATGATTAACCATAGCATTTGCATGTAAAACAAAGCTATTTGTGCATCTTTGCTCTCTGGTTTAGAAATTGAAATAAAAATAGCTCCAATAGCCGTAAGTAATCCGGCAGCTTCCAATGCGCTTTTCTTTTGTTCCCAAAATTCTTTAAACATAATATAAATCTGTTTTTTGCCTGTTC
>CAYZYP010000005.1:0-59173 GCA_964482695.1 uncultured Gammaproteobacteria bacterium
ATTATACAAAAAAATGGACACGATGTTTAGTGTCCACTTTTTGGGGTACAGATCATTGGCGGAAGGGCTGGGACGATGTTGGAATATGGATAGCCACCTTCTACTTCGCCCAACCCCAGACAATTATTTAATTAGTATGCGTCCTATAATACTCACCTCTTGCTATTTTTGCAATGGCATCGGCAACATTATCAAGATACTTTTCAATCACAAAGTTTGGATACCGTAATGTTTTATAGCCCTTTTTCATAGAGTAATAAGTTCTTTGGTAGTCGGCTGTTATTTGTTGTGGGTTTGTATAATGTTGAAGACCGTCAATCTCAATATTCAATTTTGCCCATGTAATTGCTATATCTATATGTTTGTGTCCGTCGTCTTTTTCTAGCACACATTTTATCCCTCTTGCAATCAATGCGTCATGTAATGCTTGTGCTTGCGGTGTAGGTGTATTTGTTTTTTCAACTTTTGCTATAATCGCATTATCTTTTTTGGCCTCAACAACCAAGTGATCTATATCAGCATTCACGCTTTTAATTTCAGCAAAGATTTTTTTAGCTTTCTTGTTCTTCCAAATTTTAATAAAGATATATCCCGATAACAAAACCCCTACTATCAAAACACCATATACGAGCCAATGAATAAAGGTAGCTCTGTCTGTAAAATATTTATAGACAATATAAAATAAACCTAATAGAATCAAACCTGCTATGGGGTCTTCTTCGTTATAGTCATCGTAATAATCGCTGTATCTATTGTAACGGCGGTAACGAGCCATGTGTTTAATTTATACTATTATAGGCCAACTGCGTTAGCCCCGTACTCTGCTTGTTCTTGTGTAAATTTATCAAACTTCAACTGTTCAATTAAACTACCTCGTGAAAAAGCGGAATATGCCATGTATGATTTTGCCTTTTTAGCCGCTTGTTCATTCCAATTAGCACCAGAATTGTCTGCACCATAAACCGCATCGGCATGAGAAAATTGCTCATATTCCAATTGAGCAACCAATCCGTCATGAGAAAATCCTGTATAGTTTAAATAAGATTTTGCTTTTTGAACGGCATTTTTTTGACTAACTGTTATGGTTGATACTGGTGCGGTATTCTGCACGTCTGTTTGTTTGACTTGAGTTGGTGCTGGTGTAGGTGTCGGGGTAGTTACCTGTTTTGTCACAGGTGCGGTTTTTGTTTCTGTTTTTGTAGGGGTTGGGGTAGGCACTTCTATTTTATTTTCTACTACTGGTGTGGTGGTCGCATTATTTATCACATTCTGAGTATTCTCGGCAATTGGTTGTTTTACGCTCTGATTGTCGTTCTTTTTTGAAGAATCGGTTGTAATTCCAACCAACACAAATAAAGCAACGGCTGAAATACCAAAAATCTTTCCAATTCTTTTTCTTGTTAATTCTCCCTTAATGAATCGAGAGAAAGCCGTTGGCTTAATAAGTCCAACAACTAAACAAACAAGCGAGACGAGGAATAATAATATAAACAGGGTATTCATATTTTAGATTATTGATTAAAATGTTATTTTGCCATGATTACATCTAATTTTTTCTTTACTTCATAAGGCTTTTCAATATGTCTTAAAACAATTTCGATATTTCCTGAACCTGCTGTATTTATTGATAAATTGCCAGTATGAGTAAAAATACGATCTACTATTGGCTCTTCAACGTGCATATCGGTTATTTTTGTATAATCGACACTTACCATTTTTGTTGAAAGCCAACCTGTGTGAATTATTATTCTTTTATTAGTAAATGCATAAGCGTTTGATGTTTTAGCGTAAAATTTACAATAAAAAAGAGCTATTAAAAATGTTACAATACCAAAACCAGCGGCGGCCAATAAAGGCAAGCTGATAATACCAATCATTATCAAAATAAAATTCAAATATCTTTCCCCGATTGAAAATTCATATTCTACTTTTTCGTCTGACGATAATGTTTTGTCCCAAATTTTCTGATATTGCATATAAATATATGTAAGTTAATTATTATAATAATGCCACATTTTACGATTAAAATCAATTATTCCAGAAACACAAAAGGCTACGTGTCTTCTGGCGATCCCTTGCGGAATCCAACAGCCTTTCGACTGCTGACTACATGAATAATACCAGAGACGGCGTAGCCATCTCTATATTCATGTAGTATTTTCGACCATGCCCTATTTTTTAAGTAGGGTTTAGGTCTATAAATTGTTGGGTATATCTTAACAAATAAACGCTCAAAAATCAAGGAAAACGCCCCACATTACAATCAATCGCCAAAATGGTATAATATAATTCCTTATGAAAAACACCCAAATAATAGACAAAATAAACCAATTAGAGGGCGAATTCCAAGCAGAAACAAACTGTTTAAAAAAGCTCGTCACACTCCATGGATATGTGGATTTTTTAAAGACGGACAATACTCTGAAAACCATGTTTGAAAAGGAAAACGGCCAAACCGAAACAACCCTCAAATCCTTGCTTTCAGGATCAACTACTTTTGCTGATTTTGATATTCAAACAGGTAAAACCAATTTTGATAATAACACCGTATTCTTTTACTGTTTTTTAGACGCTATGTATAAAACAATGGAAGAATACAAAGTTTTGACAGATAAAGACAAAATAGAAAAATTCAAGCTAAATGTTGAACTGGCTTTTAAAGACCCAATGCAGAATATGGTTTACAATATGGCATTTTCTGTTTTGAATAAAAAGATAATCAATGAATTAAGCACCGAGGATTTTATTAAAGGCAGTAAAGACAATACATATTTTGACAAGGAACAAAGCGTTTTGCATATCAAAGGCAACGAAGTAAAAATCAAACGAAAAGCCGACTTGCCAATCGAACACTATATTTTAGAATGCCTGTTTGATCAAGAGGATAAAACCGAAGAGGTATATTATCAAGACATAGCCAAAGACAAGTTAAAAGAGTTGGAATACGACAGCTCGACCGACTGGAAAACATATCACAAAGCGTGTCAAAGATTGCAAGACAAAATTCGGATTGACGCACAGATTGACGACTTCATTATCTTCACCACCGGCAAGACTGGCAATGTGAAAATCAATAACGATTATCTCTAAAAATTCCCCCAAACAGTAGTCAAAATAAGGCTTAAATTAAATACTTCCACGACTTCCCCCATTTCTTCCCTGTAAGATGAGGGAAGTCTTTTTTTATACAATTACCGCATAATTTTTGTGCGGTTTTTTTGTGTTTACATACCCCGAACAATTAAGGACGGAATGTAAAGCATTTTATAAAGAAATGTGTGATGTTGATATTTCCGACGAAACCGCCGACCAGTATTTAGACAGCTTTGCCGATCTTTATACTGGCATGAAAAATCTTTTAAGCGATGATTAACTTTTCTTTGGGTAAAGAGTATTTATTTTTTTTGGGAACGCCCGACAGGGCAGACCAAAAAAATAAATACTTTACCAAGGAAGTAATGGATTAAAGTTTTCTCGCCCTCGCCCAAACCTGCCCGATTTGGGCGAGGGCGAGAAACAACGCTTACTCATTAACTGGATTATATGTACATATTTGGACGCAAAATTTCATTACTATTTTATTTCAATAATTATGATTGAAGCTTATGATTTCAGAGTGATTGTTTCTGGTCGTGAGATCGAAACTTATCACTACAAAACTAAAAAAATATTTCGTGGGTTTACAAAGAAAAATAAGATTGAAGAAGTCGAGGCCGAGATATGCGAAAAAAGAGAAGAAAAAATCAGTCCCGAAGAATGGGCGGAAATTGTGGAAGACTGGGGTTGCGAAGAGGAAAAAGAAAAACTACACAAAGAGCAAGCCGAGGCGAAAGAAAAGCAAAACATAAAAACCCAATCGTCAATCTGTCGCACTAGGACAAACATCAGACGACTGACAAACACCAACCCACACCTTAATAATTTTTTGACGCTCACCTTTGCCAAGTCTATGCCCAATCTCGAACCTGCCAATAATTTATTTCATTTGTTTATCAAACGCATTACTCGTAAATATCCAAATTTTGAATACATCGCCGTCAATGAATTTCAAAAAGACACTTACTTTGACGGACGGATTAAGCCTGAGGGCGGATCTGTTCATTATCATTTGCTTTGCAATTTGGGGGCAAAATATACCACCAAAGAAGAATTGTTTGCATGGGAAAGACGCTTTGCTTTGAAATATTGGCAAAATGGATTTATTAAGATTAAAGAAGTAAGCCAAATCACGAATATGGGGGCGTACTTTTGCAAGTATTTAGGCAAGGATATGTTTGATAAAAGAATGTTTAGAAAAAAGAAATTCTTTTGTTCTCGGACATTACAACGACCAGTTGAATTAACTGGCGATAAAGCAATCAGTTTTTTCAATCGGTTTGTGAAATCGACAAAACCGATCTTTGAAAAAACCTTTACTAGCGAATATGTGGGCGAAGTTGATTATTCTGCCTATACACTTGAAAAAATACCTTAATATGATACTATATGAAAGCTAAACCAACACAATTTATATATCAGAAGATTTTATTATTTTTGTCCCCAAAAAGGGGCGGTTTCTGTCCGACAAAAATATCTTCTGATATTTGCGTTGGTTTAGCCAGAACCGTCCCTTTTTGTTTTTAATAATTTTAATATATGAAGTACATTTTGTATTGCAGAAAATCCAGCGAAGACAAAGGCAAACAAATTTTGTCTTTAGAGAGCCAAGTTACGGAAATGAAAAAGTTGGCCGTTAATTTAGGTTTGGAAATAATCCAAACATACACCGAAAGCAAATCAGCGAAGAAGCCCGACAACAGACCGTTATTCTCGGAAATGGTTAAACAAATACAAAAAAACAAAGACGGTGATCTCGGTATTCTCTGTTGGAAAATAGATCGTCTATCCCGAAATCCGATTGATAGTGCAACTATTCAATGGCTTTTGCAACAAGGAAATATTAAAATAATCCAAACGATTGATAGACAATATTTGCCCTCTGATAATGTTGTCTTGTTTAGCGTGGAAAGCGGAATGGCCAATCAGTATATTTTGGATTTATCCAAAAATGTTAAGCGTGGAATATTAACAAAGCTCGAAAAAGGCGGTTGGCCAAATTTAGCACCGCTCGGATATTTGAATGACGGCAAGGGCGGAATCGTTATTGATAAGGCAAGGATAAAATATATCAAGCAAATATTTACCCTCTACAAAGAGGGAAACAAAAGCGTTAGAGATATTGCCGATATATTATTTAAGCAAGGTTTTAGAAGTCGGGCAGGTAATAAATATCACAAAAGCAAAGTCCACAAAATACTTAACGATTCTTTTTATTGCGGAATAATGACCAAGAACGGCAAACAGTACTTAGGTAACCATGAGCCGACCATACCTAAAAAATTGTTTGATAGCGTTCAAGAAGTCTTAAACAAAAAAGCCAATACTAAAAAGCAAAAGTTGTATTTTACTTATCGAGGCGTATTAAAATGTGATACTTGTGGCTGTGTTTTGACGGCCACGAAAAAGAAAGGCAAACATACTTATTACTATTGCACCAACGGCAAAGGAAAATGCGACGAACACAAAGTATATTTAAAAGAAGACGATGTTAAAAAAGAACTAACTAATGTTTTTGATAATGTAATAATCAACAAGAAATTGATTGAAATGTGCTACCAAGCTGAAAAGGTAAAATTGGGCGAAAATGACAGCTATCTAACCCAAGCCAGTCAAACAATCGAAACTGCTCTTGCAAAGGCACAGGACAGGAAAAACAAGCTTTTAGACCTATACCTAGACGGCAATCTAACCAAGGAAGTGTACGATCAAAAAGTTATTGTTCTTGATAATGAAATAATACAACTTAAAAAAGATTTAGACGAATTAAAACACAAAAAATCGAACAATAACGAAATTACTTTGGAACGGGTAAAAGACATCTTTTTATTCCCAATTAAAGCTAAAAAAGAATTTGCCGATAGAAAAAATGGCAAACAGGAAATTATTATAAAAACTTTACTTTGGAACGCTCAAATTAGAAACAAAAAAATCGCTCATCTTAGCTTTAAAGAACCATTTTTAAGGCTCTCTAAAATTGAAAATAAAAGCGATTTTTTATCAGTGCGGAGAGGGTGGGATTTGAACCCACGAGGGCTATTAACCCTACCGCTTTTCGAGAGCGGCACTTTCAACCACTCAGACACCTCTCCATTTATAATTCTTTTAAAGGCATTACCGGTTTATCCCGCCAAAAGCGGAACAAGCTCAGTTTACCCCGCCAAAAGCGGAACAAGCTCAGTTTCCCCCGCCATAGGCGGGGACACCTCTCCATTTTCACCATACTATATCGCAAAAACCCTAAAAAAACAAGTAAAAAGACCTGAAAGACAGGTCTTTGGTAAACCCCGCATTGTGGCGCGGAGAAAAATATTAAATTAGCCAATTTTTTTACTTCTTAAAACAAGCTGGCTCACGCTGGCCAGCGCCAAAACATTGGCGGCAACTGCTTGTCGCTTGGCCATCATATCTATTATACAATCCGCACATTAGCCCTTTCTTAAAATAAATATTATCTAATTTAAAATAATTTATTAAAAAACCGGCTAAAAAAATAGTTAGCGCCAAACCAATAATAATAACAATAAAATTATTCTTATAAGAAAAATCGTAACGACGCAACAGCCAGCCACCCAAAGCAATACCAATAACAGCCAAAATAGGCGCCCACCAAGGAAAACTGGCCAATAACTGTTGCCAACGAATAGCCCCCATTGGCCCGTGAGTTCTGATTGAGAAAATAAACAGATTCATTAAAAAAATACTGGCTACCACCAAGCAAACAAAGCCAGCAATCATAGCCACTGATCCAAACCAAAAATACCACTTTGGCCGCATTTTTACTGAACCATTATCAATTAATTCCATTATTTTTTTTACTGAATCTAAATTTTTTTTGTCTGACATATTTTTTTCATTAATATTTTTGCTCGATTAATTCTGGTGCCTACTGTGCCTATTGGCACGCGTAAAATATCGCTAATTTCCTCGTATGACTTATCTTCTAGAAAAAATAACGATAAGGGCTCGGCATACAGCAAAGGAATTTGGTTAAGACATCCACTAATTCTTGCTTTTATTTCCTCTTTATCAAAATTATCTTCTAAATCTATATTACCCACGAAATCCATATTGGGCAATATTGGTGTTTCGCGCCGATGTTTAACCAACTCATTAATCGCTTCGTTGTGGACAATGCGATAAATCCAAGTAGAAAATTTTAACTTATTTTTAAAACTATTAAGATTAACAAAAGCTTTTAAAAAAGAATTTTGCACGATATCGGCTGACATGGCTTCATCACGCGTTAAATTATTGGCATAACGCAATAATTTACTTTGAAAACGCAACACGATTTCGGCATAAGCTTCTTTGTCTTTCCGGCGTACATAATCAGCTACTTGTTCATCGGTTAATTTTGACAAATCAAACATAATATATTGAAAGCAATCAAATTCTTGCCAGATATCTGGCAAGAATTTGATATTTTCTCTGTTCTATTTATTCATTCTACCACGACCCTGCCCAAATTGAGAACCGGTTCCAGCGTTTTGCCCATCACTTGTTCTTAAACCTAACTCTTTTCTAATAACATCAGCTTCGGCATATTTTCCTTGTTCGGCCAGTTTGTGGGCTTGGGCGAATTTGGCAAAATTATCTTTATTTATCACTTGATTCACGCGCCCTTTGCCAACCATTAAATTTTTCCAAGATTCATAATCAACATTATTAATCGCCTTTTGCATTGCTTCGTGCCTTTCGGTAGTGCAATTAGGACCTTTTTTTGTGTAATCACCCTGATATGCCGACACCGAGCCGGCGACCGACAAACCAGTGACACCAACAACCGCTAGGGTTAAAATTGAATATAACATTTTTTTAGAGTTCATATATTTAAAATTATTCTTGAATTAATGTTTTCGACCTTTCAACTATACTACAAGAAAGGCCGTGCTTTTCTTTCAAACCTAGATTACCGCCAATTTCCTTAACTTTTTCCTCAAATTCGCGTAATCGGGCACTGTTTGGCCGACTAATCGCCAAAATCGCCCCGAATGATTCATCTCTTTTAAATGACACAGCTCATGAGTAATAATATATTCAGCTAAAGGCAATGGTAAAAAGAATATTTTGTAATTAAAATTCAAATTGCCTTTTCTAGAACAGCTTCCCCAGCGTGTTTTTTGCTTTCTAATACTTATTCTGTTGTATTTAAACCCATAATTTTTGTTTATTTCTTCTAATTTTTGGTAAACAAAAATACGGGCTTTTTCTTTAAATTTTTTGTAACTCCCGCCAGCTACTAATGGCGTACTCTCTTTTTGCCGCCGAGCAAAACGCGCCAAACTTTTTTCTACCCAATTTCTCTTTTCTAATAAAAATTTCTCCGCTCTACCAATAGAAAAAAATAATGGCACGGTTACCACTACTTTTAAATCACGCTTCACTGTTATTCTTAAATTCCGCGCGCGATGACTGCGTTTAAAAATAATTTTAATATTATTCTTTCTTAATAGTAAACAAACAACGTTTTTGATCATACGAACCAGTATTTATACGTCTAACAGCTATACCCTGATCATCATTTATATCTTCAATTAAACCGCCATCTCTTTCTATGTCTTCCAATGTTGAACATAAAATAATAGAGGTCTTTCTTTTTTCCTCGGATATTTCTTGACGCAATCCTCTAGTGGTTTCATAAAAATCATTGGTCCAATAATACTCTGGCTTTGGCTCGTCTATTGGTTGAGTCACGCGAAAATACAAAACATATTTTGGGTCAACACCTGTCTCGCGCACTTTATCTAATAAAATCTGCCTGCCTTCCTCTGCTCGTCTTACCCGGCCATCATGATGTGAACTCTCTGGCAAAGAAATTTCTTCCCCAAAAATACCCGCATTACCATCGTATTTTAAATTAAAAAATGCCGAGCAATTCTCTAAATATAGGGCCAGTGCTTCCGGACTTTTTAAATTGTCCGGTAAACACTTAACAAAATCGGTATCCGTAAAAATTTCCAAAGCCATTGGATGTATTTTTTCTGGATGTTTGCAGGCAGCTATTATCTCTTTTGGATTTAAAGAAAAATCACGTACTTCTTTACGCAAAGGACCGCCAGGCATTTTGACACCGGTGTCTGCCGGGTTTACCGGCTTTAAAACTTGCAATATATCATCTGGAATTTTTGGGTGGTCTCCACTCATAATTTATAATTTAACTCATTAAAAATAACAAACCAACAATAAACAACAATACATTAATCAAAGCCGACAATAAACAATACAAACAATATTCTTTTATCTTTTTTACTTGGATAAAAACTAAATAAACAGAATACAAAACGCCCATTAAAGTGAAAGAAAAAATTAAAAAGGGCAAATAGACGATTCGCAGGTTAAAATAAAAAGCTAAAATTAGTAATAATAAGGTGGCGTAATATAGCATGCCCCAAACTTCATTTTTCACACCCAGCAATTCATTCCACTTACTATTTATCACGGCATTGCAATCGGAATTAAGTGGACAAGACAAGGGTAATTTTGTTTTGTGTTTGTAATACAAATATCCGGCGTCAATTAGACCTAGAACAACTAAAACGATAAGAATAATTAAAAATACCATACACTATTTTTTCTTGTTATTAAGAAATAATAAAGCCAAGGCGCTAAAAACAATAGGAATATCGCGAAACAATAAATCCATGGCTGTAAAATTAGTTACTATTATAACAAATAATAAAAAAATAACCACTATTACCGCGTATTTTATTTTGTAATTAGACAACAGCCACAAACCAAGTGAAAATTGAAAAATAGTAAAGACTAACAAAAATAATTTTGCCAAGCTGGCCGGTATAAGCCAAAGAGGCAAAAAACCAATCCAATTATCCGGAAACAACAACGAACTAACAGCCGCATAGAAAAAAGCAATGGCCAGTCCTAAGCGGATAATAAATGAGGCAAGTATTGGGTTCATAATATTTTAATATATCTTAATATAAAATTACTCTACGATTAATTTCCCCACCATACCCATTTTGCGATGACTGCCAACACTGCAATAATATTCATAAATGCCGGCTTTATCGGCTGTAAAAGTAACGCTGGTACTGCCGCCAGTTTGCACTTTTTGAGTAGCGGCCTTAAACTCGTCTACCACCCAATCATGATACCCATCGGTACTGGAGAAATTGATAGTTACTTTGTCTCCTTTCTTTACCTTGATTTCTGTAACAGAAAAGGCAAAATTTTTGGCAGTTACATTAAATACTTTGGCGTTGGGTTGATTGGTAACAATACTTGTACTAACAGCCACTACCGCACTAGTGGCACTACTAGTAGTACTAGTACTACTAGTAACCGTGCTAGTGCTAGACTTAACAGTAGTTTCAGCATTATTCGTGTTCGTGCATCCCGCTCCGATTAAAAACAGTAAAGAACCCAAACCAAGAAAAAAATATTTGACCATATGTTTAAAATAATTTAATTAAATCATACCTTACTAGTATGTATTATACACAGAAATAAAAAGTTATCCACTGTGTATGTGGATAACTTTAGCCTTTTTTAAAAAATTTCTACAATACTCCTAACAACCATGGCAATAATAAACTAAGCAAAACGGCATAAATAGCATCAAACCAAATAACCCGTAAAGCATTGGCTATTTTAAGCAGGCCAGCAAAAATTTTCGAAACAAATAATAAAACACCACCTTGCCTGGCGTCCTTTACCGCCTGTACAAAATTCTGCATATCATCGTTACTAGGAAAAGCATGCATGCCAATAGAAAAACCGACCCAAATCAAAATGTTAAAAACAAAGCTATATTCTTTTACTTCTAAAATATAAACCGGCAAAATTGCTGAAAATGTTAACAAAACACAGAGCGCTGAATTCATCAATAAAGGTCCGATTGAAATTAAAAAAGACTTTCTTAAACCATCAACTGGACCGTGGACAACATAACCGGCGGGATTACCCAATCTAAAATAACTAACTTTGTATACTGGGATCTTGACTAAATCGCAAAATAATCTATGGGCGATCTCGTGAACGATCACGCCCGGAAATGTTAATATTGAGACCAACCACCCTGGTATAAGTACCATATTATTTAGTATTAATTTCTTCAAAATACTCTTGATATTTAGTAGGCATTACTTTTATAATTCTTTCCCAATCTTTATCATTAATATCAACGTTATTTAACAACAACATGGCAGAATCATCATCATTTTTATCGCTATTAGCAAAAATCGTCTCGGCAAATCCAATGCGAGCTGGGTCAGACGACGGCATCGCTTCTAAAACTTTTCTATAATATTCTTCGGCCTTATTATAATCAGCGGCTTTATAGGCTGTTTTGGCTACTTTCATTTGTTTAGCAGCCATAAAATATTTTGGCAATAAAAATAGTGAATATAAAACAGCTAACAAAACCACGCCTGCAAACAATTTTATCCACAAAGGATACTTGTGCGCTGGCAAAGCCTTTGGTTCTGGCAAATTTTGCTCATCCATATTGTTCAAATTAATTAAATAACTCAGAATTACAATGAGTATAAGGTTTTTTCGAGCATTTGTCCATGGAATGAAGAAGACACTCGGCTACCTCCCTCATTCCTACCTACCAGCGGGTGGGTCTGTGCGATAAAGAAGTGAGTGACCATAAAAAATTTTAACAAGAATCGGTAAATCTCCTTTTATTCTTTCTCCTTGATCAATTCTTTCAAACAAAGCTTTTGGCGAAAGCCAGAAATATTCGGTAAAGTCGTCTTTGTTGTAATTGGGTGCTTCTTCCATTTTTATTTCATATACATTCATAAAAGCAGAGACGCCATCTTTTTGAGGTGTGAGATGACCTAAGAAGCGTACCTGCGCTGTATCAATATCAACATTCAATTCTTCTTGTGTTTCTCGCTTAAGCGTCTGTTCGTAAGTCTCGCCACTTTCTACATGGCCACCTATGCTCATGTCTAAGCAAAGCGGAAAAATTCTTTTGTTAGCAACTCTCCGCGGTATCCAAATTTCACCTCTTGAATTTACAACAAACGCATTCACTACCCGAAAATTAGATAAATGCTCAGCATATACTTCTGATCGCTTTTTCTTACCGATAACGTGGTCGCTCTCATCAACCAAATCAAGATATTCATCTGTTTGAATGGCGTGCATAACGTTCTTACATTTAAACACAAAGACAATGCCAATAACAACTAACCCAAGACCAATTAGTTGTCCTCCTGGACTGTCGTCAATTTCACCGTATATAACAAAAAACACTCCAAGTAATATTGTTAGAATTATAAGGCTCCAATACAAAATTTTATTTTTTATATCAGCGTAATTCATTTGCTTGTATTATACCGTAAAAATCACCATTATTAAAGAAACTGATTCGATAATAAAAGTGGACTTTGTGTCCACTTTTTGGGGTACAGATCACCAGCGGAGTATCGCGGACGATGTCAGAACTGAAGTCGTCCATTATTTATCCGTCGGATTGCGTAAATAGTACCATTTTTAGCGGGTTTTTGTCAATTTTAGAAGATTAGAAGAATCGTTAAAATAGCGTAGCTTGTTTATTTGAATTAATCGGGTCGTCTTTATATAAAATGGAAAAAATTCTTCCATTTTCGTAAAAGCATTCTCCATAACATGGCATTTTTTTGCCACTAGCAAAAGGAAAGAAAGTTTTATCTGACAAGGTTTGTTTAGAATCTAAACAAAATTTTATTAAGTGGTCGTTTGGTATAATAGTATTCTTTTTAAGTAAATATTTAAAATTTTTAGATTTTGACCAAAATTCAATATGGCACTTGGGTGTTATTTTTTCTTCAATTTCAATCAGTTTATTTTGTTCTTCGTTAGGCGGTTCTTCTATGTCTTCATAAATGCAGGAAAGACAAACGCAATCCACGGGGCTTGAACGAGCAAATTTTATCACAAAAGCTTGAGCAGAAGCATTATATTTATTTTTTAAAAACTGGAAACTGCTTATTGAAAATCCGTTATTTACAAAATCATCTTTTATAGTACTTGAGGGAATTAAAAATTCGGCCGCTCCTATGTTGCACAATAACTCTGTGTAGTCATGTGATTGATAGCTTGGTTTATTTAAAAATAACTCCGTTAAATATTTACTTATTTCTTCATTATCAGCAATAAGTTTGTGCGTTATTTCGTGAAAAATAGTAAAGGTTTTGCGCGGTTGATATGTTATTTTATTGTTCAAAACAATTATCCCGTTT
The DNA here is from genome assembly GCA_964482695.1 of uncultured Gammaproteobacteria bacterium. GTDB lineage: Bacteria > Patescibacteriota > Patescibacteriia > Magasanikbacterales > GWA2-37-8 > CAYZYP01. Next base: position 13,293 of record CAYZYP010000005.1, read on the forward strand.
ACAATATCAAAAAAAGCATCCTGATCCTTCTTAAAGGGGGACGCTTCAGTTATCTTTAGGTCGAGTTTGTCTAATATCTGGTCGCATGTTGGATAATTTGAAAAATTATTTTTTAAAAAATTTTGCACCATTTCTTCGACCATGGTATCCAAATGATACTTACTGTTTTCCATTTAATACATTTTTTAAATATAAAAATAGGTTAGCCCATTCCTCTTTTGTTTCTGGCTGGCTGCCTCTATATTCTACTTTTTGCAGTGTTTTTATCCACTGCTTACCATTTTCGTCGGCAAAAAAATCTTTAAATTTTTCGTCCTCAACCAATTCTACCAGACCCTTAGACAGGGTATTTAAGTTTATTTCTTCATCATTGTTTGCACCACTCAAAATTTCTGAAAGTGTTAAATTATAGAATTTAGCAATTTTTTCTAGGGTTAAGACAGTAGGCTGTGATATACCACGTTCAATTTCAGATAAATATGGCAAAGAAATACCTGTACCCTCGGACAATTTCTTGAGAGTTAAATTTTTTTCTTTTGTTCTTATATTACGCAATTTTTCGCTAATTTTCATATGACTTTAGAATACCATTCTTTTGTAGTTTTGTCAATGGGATAATTTATCCACAGGATTACGCTATTGACATAATTTAGCCTTTGGATTAAAATATCATATGAATTCTGCTTATCGCCCTAAATGTTGTCTGATAGCCCTTTAGATAGGCTATGAATGGTCGACAGGACATTTTACCCTAAGCGGAGAGTAATAATAATTTATAATTTAAATTTATATCTCTATGGAAAAATATTATGTTAACAAAAACGCCCAAGAAAATGGCGATCATGAGGTTCACAAACCCGGATGTTCCTTTATGCCAGAGCCAGAAAATAAAATGTATTTAGGTGAACACTCGGGTTGCCGAGGGGCAGTTTTAGAAGCTATCAAACATTATTCACAATCAAACGGGTGCTATTATTGTTGTAATGCATGCCATACTCAATAATTTTTTTATGACTTTACCTAAATACACACTACAGTACGATGAAAAAAAAGAAAAATGGGCTCTTGAAAATGACAAAACAGACAGGGTAATCAGAAATTTTAGTACAAAGGATGAAGCCACTAAAGGCGGAGTTCTAGAAGATGTACTCGGACAGGCTGGTGGTTCTGTAAAAATTCAAAAACTGAACGGTCGTTTTCAAGAAGAAAGAACTTATCCAAGAAGTGAAGACCCAAAAAAATCAAAAGGTTAAATATTAAGACAAGCATATAAAAGAGCCCCATTGGGGTTCTTTTATTTTTTATCCCCCTTTTTTTTGAAAGTTATAATATTTTGATGTTGGTGATTGATTTTATAGGCGTATGGATATCCAAAAGGATATAGTGGTTTATTATTTTGCAGTAGAATTGTTGTGCCAGAAAACTCAAACCCTATATTATTCATAAGTTGAACTATATCACTTTGTACACATACCTCTTTTTTTTCAACTGTAAAATCGCTAATAATAATACTTGTGTATCTACCGTCTTTTAATTTTTCATAGACATTTGCCATTATAGAGCCAAATATGTTGAGAAAGCCGTTATAATCTTTTTGATTTCCCAAATCATTTTTATCATTAGAATAGTACTCTACACCAATTCTTGATCCACTTCGTTGGTCTTCTTTTTTAGCTCTTAATCCCTGCCCATTATTTTTTAAAATATTATGGTATGGTGGCGAGGTTACGCAATAATCAATTTTACCTTTTATTTTTGGAATCTCTTTTAGAGAGTCGCCATTAATTACATTTTGCCCTTTCTTTATCCCAAATTCGGCCAGTCGGTCCTTTGCTAATTTACAATACTGTTTACTCAAATCAATTCCAACCCCTTTCCTTTTCAGATTATGACAAGCTAGTAGGGTTGTTCCAACCCCGCTAAATGGATCTAAAACAGTCATCTCTTTTTTTGTAAACATTGATATAAGTTTTTCAATGTCTTTAATCAAAAAAGGTGCTGGATGTTTGAATGCAAACTTATCTTCTTTACACTTTTCGCTAAGCCAAAAACTTTTTGTTAATTTTAGCCATTCAGTGCCAGTCAAATTATTCAGTTTGTTTCTTTTGTCATATTTTCCTTTCATAATCAAAACTTTTTTAGAATCACGTTAATTGTGTCCCCAGTGATATTTCTTGAAGATTTTATATTGTTTATATCATCGTAGAATAGATAACCCCAGTTATATTTATTAAAACTATCTATAAACAGAGGATCTTTTATACTCAAAAATTCATTCTTTCTTTTGTTTGGTAAAAGCATTATTTTTTTGATTCCGACATCAAGATTAGAAGCTCTTTGAATTCCCGAAGTAAAATTAGTCGAATTCTCAACTTCAATAACATATTCGACTTCATTTTTTTTGTTTATCCAAACCATATCAATCATTTCAATTCTACTTCTTTTTTCTTTTTCGAATCCCAAAGTATCCAGCTTATTGATATCTGCAAATTCAACTAATTTTTTCCCATTATAATTTTCGGGTTGTTCTCTTTTTCCAATATATACTGTAAAATCCATTTTTTTGCCAATTTCGGAAAGGAAAAATAACATTTCTGTATGCTGTGTAAAATCTTTTTCTGTTTCACCACCTTTATAAACCCACTTACCGCCAGACTTGTTAGCATATTTTTTTAGAATATGATCAACAGATTTTATGTCAGGAGTTAATCCATTTGGATATTTAACAAAAATTTCACCCAAAACTTGGTCAAAAGTAACAGATACTTTTCTTCTTAATAAAGATATAATCGTGTCTTCAACTCTGTCTGTTAATTTTTTATCGGGATATTTAATGTATTCATTTGGATTTTTGAACCACCAATATTTTCCTGCGATATCCTTTGTGTCTGTGATTGTAAAAATATCGTCCGTATGTTTTGAGAGCATCTGTTCAATATTTTTATCAAAATCCTCTAAATCAAATCCGGCTGATGAAATTTCTGCTAACAAACCATTAAATAAAATTTGGTACGGCGTTGGCTCATTTCTTAAAGCGATTAAACTAATCGCTTTCTGCACAATGAAGTGTTCAAATTCCTCTTCGTTAGTTTTAAGGTTTGTGATTGGCTTTTTAATACACCTAATATAAAAATCTGTTGCTGATGTACCATATGGATTGGCTACATTTGATTCTCCGGTTCTTCTATTTTGTTGGTGTATAACTTTTTCAATTTTGAAACCGGATAGGGATATGGCATTAAGAAATGCATTCCAAATTTTAATATCTTTATTGTGAAAAGTAAAAATTATTTTGCCGTCTGATTTTAAAACTTTAAAGAGATTTTTTATACCATTCTGAAATTTAATTTTATAAGTATCCAAATCTTGAATATTATTTTTAACTGTAATTTCACTCTCATAGTTTGGCACAAGTTTAGTGTCATATTTTTTTAACCACACTAACCATATAGTGCTTAAATCTAAATACTGAACCAGACCACCATATGGCGGATCAGTCATTATAAAGTCAACGGAATCCTCGTCTAAATAATCCGTTATCGTATTTATATCTATAATACCGTATTTTATGTCAAAACTTTTTGTCTTGTTGCTTTTATTACTTTTATCAACAAAAAGTATTTTTGGGATTTTGCCTAAATATTTTTTAACATCACATAGCGAACTTGCGACTGATTGTTTACCGAAAAAACTCCCTTCAAATACTAAAAGAGGGTTCATTTCCATTTGTCTGTTGGCACATATATATGCTGATCGTCCCCAACTGGTTGAGTAACTCCTATTAGCACCGGCTCTACGAGGGACGCTCATTTTTGTACATAAATGAATTGATTTTATAAAGCCAAGCATAAGCTGTTTTTTGACTTCACTATCCTCAACTAATTGGATTTTATTGAAAATTTTAGAAATTATATATAAATTTCTTTTTGTCCACAAATTATAAAAATGATTACCACCTATGCACTCAATAAAATTCGCAGAAAAAGATGGTGAATGATAAAACTCATCTTGTGGATACCAATCACTAATCGTAATTTTATTTATTCTTTTAACTCTCTCTATTTCTTCTTCGTTTGGTTTTTCTAAGTATCTAGTTATTTTGCCTTTTTTACAATTATGACACTCTATTCCAATTTCATATATAATTTTACTTTCCCATTTTACATTTTGAATTACAGCCTCGCGTGATCCGCATTTCCGACATTTTGTGTGAAACAATTTAACATATCCGTCATCTATTTTTATTTCATTAAAAATTTTATCTACAGCACTTTTTAGTTTTTCTTTGTCAAATTCAGTACAAAATACTTCAATCAAAAAAGAGGTTAGGGGGTTTAAGTCGAAAGCAATAGCTTTTCTTCCTGCCTTAACTGCTTCAAAAGCACTCGTAGCACTACCGGCAAACGGATCTAAAAAGATTCCATTTTCCGGAGTGTAATTTTTTATGTATTCCCTCCAAATATTATGTGGTTTTTTACCCCAATACTTCATCGCAGTATATAGCGGTGGTCTCGTTTCTTCTACTAACGCAAAATTTATATCTTCAATTTTTTCCATATAATGATAGTATTTATCGTATAGTCATTATTATACAGTATTTTTGATATTTAAGATAGTATTTGCTATTCGGTTTAACTTCGGCTATAATTATACCATATGAATAACCTAACGCAAAGACAAAAAGAAATTTTGGAGTTTGTTACCGAGTATATCAAGGAAAATGAGAGGTCCCCCTCGTTTAATGAGATAAAGGATAAATTTGGTCTTTCGGCTCTGTCTACAGTCCACGAACATATCACTGAATTGGTGGAAAAAGGGTTTTTACGCCGTGATGAGCGAAAAGAACGAGGGTTGTATCTACCAGCCAAACGCCAACAATATATTGAGGTGCCTTTGGTTGGGGCGATTGCTTGTGGTAAACCGATTGAAGCCATAGAAATGCCGGACGAATTTATTAGAGTTGTGCGTGAAGATTCTTTACGAGGCAATATCTATGCTTTGAAAGCCAAAGGCGATTCAATGATCCAAGAGGGCATATTTGACGGCGATTTTATCATAGTCAAAAAGCAAAGCGTGGCGGAAAATGGCGATACCGTGGTGGCGATTATAGATGATAATCAAACAACGCTTAAAAAATACTTTCGGGAAAAAGAAAAAATAAGATTGCAACCTGCTAATCCGAAATACGAACCAATTTACAGAAAAGAGGTTGAAATAAATGGCGTGGTGGTAAAAATAATTCGTAATTTAAAATAGTCATTATTTGTAGAAATGCCAGCAAGAAAAATACTCGGGGGCTGTGGATTTAATCTGGTTTAGTTCACCTTAATCGCTTTCCTTTGAAAATCTCTCGCAGGTTTTCAGAGTCGGAAGCGGATTAAAGTCGGACGCAACCATTTTATTAACCATAACTTTCAAGTATATGATTGCCAAAATTAGCACTCGTACGGGACAAACGACAAAAGTGTCGGGTCAATATAGACCGTCAGGCGCTAAGTCGGAGATAACCCTTTCAAGGGGTGATCGCGTTCCGCCTTACAGCGGAAAGGCTAAATCTTTTACTTTAGTCGATAAGACTAAACATAAGAGATAATAAACCTTTACGCTATCTTGCTGGCATTTATGCAAACAAACTTTGCAATACCCCTCACAAACCAACCACATGAAAAATTTTGTTCACAAAATAAAAGACAAAATGCTCGAATTTACGAAGCTATTTTGTATTGAAACAAATATTTTTCAGCGGTTTGTTATTGTTTACAAATATTTCAAATTTCTAAACACCGAGCCGATAGTCAAAGATATTTTGCAAAAGATTTTTGACGATACGGCCAAGATTATTGGCGAACCAGAGGAAAATATGGACGAGGACAAGTTTTTGAAAGTAAAAGGCGATGCTCTTTTTTCCCGTGAGTTTTGGGTGTATTACACCAATTTGGAAGTAATATATGGGAAAATGAAAAAACTTCAAAAGTGCCATTTGTCGGATAAAAACGAGTTTGAACAGTTGTCTAAATTGTTTTCAAAACCCTACTCCAAAAAAATGCTCGAATTGTCTTTAGAAGTAATAAACAGCGAAGTTTTTAACCGGCTTGATCAGAAAGTTTTTTGCGAAGACGACGAGCATGACGGCGAAACCTACTTTGACGAAAAAAGAAGCGTTTTATATGTTAAAGGCGAGCCAATAAAAATAAACAAACAAAGCAGAATTACCAACGCCCACAAAATTTTAAAATATATTTTTATAACTAATAAAGATAATTTGGATGATGATTTTTTTTATTCGGAAATAGCCGAAAATGAATTTCACGAATTGGAATATGGCAAAAGCCGAAGGACATCTGAAACCTACCGATTAGCTTGCCGTGAAATACAAGAAAAGGTAAGAAAACAAACAAAAGACAAGATTGAAGATTTTTTGATTTTTAATACGGGCAAGGCTGGATTTGTTAAAATAAATAAAAAGTATTTATAAAAATTTATTGATATCAATTGAAGCAATGACCGGGGCAAAGAAAGAAGAATAATATTCCTCAAACTTTGCCACCGGTTTTTTCCTCCTAAAATATCACGGGGCTAGGAATCGAACCTAGGCCTCCGGGTTATGAGCCCGGCGAGCTAACCACTGCTCTACCCCGCGTAATTGTAAGGGTGGGATTTGAACCCACATTCTCCCGGAGAAATGATTCCGGGCGCTTCGCCAATAGCGGCCTTACGCTGTACTTATTCCCTACTAGTACTCCGCGACCACCTCCTTCTCCAAGCGCAGCTCGGGCTCGCCGAGCCTGTTCCAGAGCACCCAGGTGCTGGGGCTCCGGTGGGCGATGATGATGTGATCGTTCTCACACTGTGCGAGCTCGTTCCGCTTGATCTTCTGGGGCTCGCCGATTTTGATGGAGGTGAAGGGGTTGCTTCCCCTGAAGTAAGAGACCTCCTTGACGGTCAGGTCGTCGCCGTCCTCCTTGATGACGACGACTGCCTTCATCTCCTGCACTTTTTTGTCAAACACGCGACCCATCAAACCGATAAAGGCGAAGTTGCCAGGCTGCGGCTCAAACATGACTCACTCTCCTTTTGCCCATCTTGGGCGAAATTAAAGAACCCCCGTCTTCCGACGAGGGTTCTATTTAGATTTATGAACTGAATGATTCAAATCTAAGCAAAACCTTCATCAGAAGACTTCGACATAGACATCATCATATTTTTAAGTTGAAAATTCATAATATAGTTTTAATTTAATAAAAAATCCCTCGCTTTTGGCGAAGGATCTATTTGCGTTTTTTATTTGCTTATGAAATATGAAAAAACGCGCCTTCGCCGAAAGAAGTCATCATTGCCATCATTTTTTGTGCGTTTATATAGTTTTGCATAACAAATTTACTTTATCACATGTTCAAAAAATGTCAATGGCTCTCGTGTGGATAACCATATACTATTGGGACAAATTATACTTAAAAAACCTCTTAACAGAGGCTTTTCTTGTGTTTGGGTCAAAAATTTATGTAAATTTTTACCAACCCAGTTTTTCTAAACTACCCTCACGCAAACAAGAAAGGTCGATTTGCGAAACTTAATTCATCAAGAAAGCAATAAAACTATGTATAAGTTAACAGGTATCCTCAAAAAAGAGGAAGTAAGGGAATACACCCGAAAAACCGGTGAACAAGGAAAAAGCCGAACATTATTCATCGAGCCAGAGGGAACAATCTATCCGGTAAAGGTCAACGTCAGCGATATGGACTTCAAGGTCGGCAAAATTGGCGAAAAAATAACTTTGGATGTCGCCATTTTCCCTTATTACATCCAAAACAAGCAAAGACAACGGGCTTTCATGGATATTTATATCCCTAACAAGAAATAATTTATGGACTTCATAACCGCCACAACCACTTTCACAGTCAGCCGTTTCGGCCTGCAATTTGTGCCGTCATCGGCAAAAACAGCATACGCTCTCACGGACAAAGCATTGGACTTGATAAATTTTTTCAGCCAATTGCTTACTGTTTCGTTTGGAATATTGTTTGGGTTGGTCGTGCTTATGATTGTCCTTTTAATTTTCAAATCCTAATATGACTGGTCTAATTGTCAACATATTTTCCGGTTTGGGTTTGAGCCTTGTTTTCCCCTTGGTCTTATTCGTCGTCTTAAATTTATTCTTAGCGATAATGTCGAGCAAATAGTATGTGTTCACTATATATCTTACTCAACAATTCGTGCTACTTGGACAATTTCCTTTTGATAGGAAAAGTCTTTGCTAAAGCGATTACTTTGGGTTTGATTATGGGAACAGTGGTCGGCGTACTAGTATTATTCGTTAGGAAAATTAACTCATAAATATATGACTAATAAGATTGCAGATCTTATCTTGGGTACTAAAGCCAAATTGTCCGTCTTGTCTCTCGCCATTGCTGGTGGAGTGTTGATGGCCAGTAACGCTTTCGCCGCAGTCGATCCCGATGTTGCTTCCACGACCCAAACCATGGTGTCCACGATGAAAGAGAATGTGACTGGTGTTATCACCACTAACATTTCTCAAATCGTAATTGTTGGTGTCATCATCTTCTCATTGACTTTTGTGTGGCGTTTGGCTCGCAAATTCATGAAATAGGCAAACCGGCGGGGGCTGGCAGTAAATCGCCAAGCCCCCGCTAAGGGAATTAAAAAATAAATTTATCTATGTCCAAAATCATTATTTATGTTCAGCAAATTAAACACAATAAAAACAGTCCTTGTCTTTGTCCTCGCTGTTGTCGGTATACTGTTTTTTGCCGGCCACGCAAACGCTTACCAAAAACAAGGAATATTCGACACCGGAGTATATTTCTCAAGCGGTAGCAATAGAGGAATGCTGTGGACGGATAAAACAGGATTATCTTCGGCCAAGGTGCAAAAAATTGTTTTGGCTTTATCCAACGGCGACGCTGGCGTCAATTTCAAACTATTTTGCGCCAACGGTACATTGACTCATTTTACTTACTCGGAACCAACAATCGTCACCAGCTCCAATTTTTACACTTTTAATTTTACCAATAATTTTGCCGAGAATGATATTACTTACTGCATTGTAACTTGCCACAACGGAACCAAGTATTGTGAATATCCGGATTATGTTTCACATTTACGTTATTTAGGGGCGAATTTCGACGCCAATACAAAAGTAATTCCATACGGTTCCGGCTATTCGCCGGTGGTGGATCTGTATTTTGAAGTTTACACGGTTGATGATGTGATTATTCCATTTCAAATAACCAGCCCGCAGAACAACGACCCGGCGGTGGCTGACACTTGGATAACCGTTACCGGCACTTGCCCGACAAACGGAACGAACCGAATCGGCTTGTCTAATGATTGTTTGGGGTTTGATAAAATTAATTACAATATTGACTGCGCCAGTAATACTTTTTCCGCCCCATTCTATTACAACGGCCTTGGCGACAAGCGAGTGATAGCCAGAGAAGCTAGTAGCACATCGGGCGACTGTGTTGATTATGACGACAAAATGGATTTCAAGACCCTGCGGACGATTGAGATTATCGAGGGCTACCCCGACGACTGGTATTTTAATTTTGATTATTATGACGATTACGACATCAAAATCAAAAGCCCGAATTTTGACACGGCTCTGACTTTGTCGGCCGGATCCCAGTCCGCCAACTTCACCTTTCAATTTGTTTATCCCAGCTCATCTACTTTAAGCAACCTGCAATTTATTATTAAGCAGTACGACCCAAATGGCAATCTGCTTAACGGTAGTTATCATGTCAAAACTTTGTCCGCTATGTCTGACACGCAAAATTATGCTGTTACGCTTTCTGCCTCATCCACCACGCCTTTGCATTATGTCGTTCAACTGACAGAAAATGGCGAAATGAAACGGCAATATCCGTTTGCCATTTATGTCTCGGATATTAGCTACACTTACAACAGCAACAGTGTTAATAATAAATACTTTTTTCCTCGGCTAGTGGCCTTGTTAAAGAAAAAAATAATTTTTAATTATTATTTTGCTTTCCACGACGGCTTCTATAATTTGTTCAACGCCAGCCCAGTAACCGCAATCGGAACTGCCCTTGATATTACTTTCAAAACGATGTCGGCAAACAAGCAATACAACACGGACATTAAAATCTTTTCCGCCAGCGATCCCAATGTGGTTAGTTTTGCCAATGGACTGCGTCCGTACATCACGGCTTTTCTCTGGCTCATATTCGCCCTGTATTTAGTGCTTCGAGTATCGTATTTATTCAGTGGCAATAATTCAGAATAATATGTTTAATTTACTGGAAACAATCCTCGTCAAAGTGTTCTCGCTTTTGCCCGACGCCGATCCCAACAATTCTGTTATTGCGTCCGTCAACAGCGCCTTTGCCGTTATCACGCCGACCATAGCCAAGATAAATTTAATCTTTCCGGTTTACACTCTGTTTAAAATTCTCTTAATGGTTTTGTTTGTGGAAATGACAATTTTTCTTATCACCTTGGTCATTAAAATGGTGGCCTCATTCAAACCCCTATGATTACCATTATCACCGGCAAACCCGGAGCCGGCAAAACATTGTTTATGACCGGCAAAGCTCTGGAAATGTTTTTGCAAGGGCAAGATGTTTACGCCAATTGGAAGCTGGATTTTTCCGGCTATATCAAAAAGAAAAAATTAGATAAAAAAAAGACGAAATTAGGCAAAGTATATTTCTGGTCGGAAATTCCCGAACTGCTCCGCATTAAAGGCGGACAAATATTTATTGATGAAGCTCAAGGATATTTTGATTCACGAGAATGGCTGGAAATGCCTCCCTCAGCCAAACAAAAGTTTTCCGCGCACCGCCACGACATCAGACATGACGACGAGGGCAATATTATTCCTCTTGATGTTTGGGCAGGCGTTCAGCATATGAGCAATATTGATAAACGAATTAGAGATTTAGGACAGCATTTTATAGAAGTGAGAAATGTTTTGCGTTTGTTTTTTATGACCTCATATTTTGAGCTTCATGATTTAAAAGACGACACCGTTAAACGCCAAGCGGTTAAAAGAAGTTTTTTTCTGTTCAGCAAGTTAAAGGCCAACTGCTACAACACGCACGAAGCTGTCAATTTTATTGAATATCCCGAATTTCCATATTACCGGCAATATGACAATGAATATTCCAACGACAACACCGGACTTATTCCCATATCCGATAATGTGCCCCCGTATCACAAACAGCCAAAAAGGGACCGGATTCGTTAGAATCCAGCCCCTTTATCCGGTTAGGCTAATTTCTCAACCTGCCGGATGTAGAAAAGGTTAATCTGCTTGGGATATTGGCAGATTATCTGTCCCTTGTCGTTTTTTTGTTCAACGACAATAAAGGATTTAAGAGCCTTTTCGCCTCTCTTAACCTTGAAGCCGTGGTCAAACCACTGCTTGAAAGTAAGGCAATTAGACTGCGGGTCGTAATTGCCGGCTTCGTCCTCTCCCCAACGGTCGAGGATTTGCCTGCGGACAATGTCAAAGGTTTTCTCTGACCCTGTCCAGTTGGACTTAATTTTATCCATAGATAAAAATTAACGGCCTAAATTAAAAACCCGCTGGATTCGGCCGATGAACCGCAACAGGCAAAAAAAGAGAGCGACTGATAGCTTGCCATAGTCAAGGTGGAGATTTGAAAAATACTACCTTTACTTTGGAAAAGCTGGCGCTAAAATTCAAAGCCCTGATGCGGGAATAACAGTCTTATAGTTTAAGCGATCAAATATCTGGAACGGCAAGCAAATTATTTTTTCGTCCGTCGTTGCTCGACGGCGAAAAAATAATGCTTGCGAGCAGAATTGAAGCGAAACGAAGCTTTATATCTAATCTTGATTATATCCACACATCTAAAGAAAATTGTTATGGCTTTTCCCTACAACATGAAAGTTGTGGTGTCGGGCAAACAGGTTGAAGTTTATAAATACACAAAGAGCGTCTGGCGGGACTTTGAAAGAACGCAAGCAAGCGTAGAAACCAAACTAATTAAAGAGCCAAAACAATTGGACATATTTGAAAAAATTAAACAGCAAAAACAAAAACAAGAATTTTCGGTCAATCGGACACGAACAGAGATTCGCCGACTGATAAATTCAAATCCGCAATTAAACAAATTTATGACTTTGACTTTTGCCGAGAACATCACGGATCTAAAACAAGCTAATTATGAATTTAATAAGTTTGTTTTGAGGTTATCTTACAAATACCCTAATTTTGAATATCTGGCCGTGCCGGAATTTCAACAGCGTGGTGCAGTGCATTATCATGTCATTTGTAATTTGCCGTTTGTTCACTACAATGAGATTTTTGAAACTTGGGGACAAGGCAAAATTGATATTAAGAAAGTCAAAGATGTTACTAATCTTGGTGCTTATGTCTGTAAGTATTTAGGCAAGGATATGTTTGATGAGCGAACTTTTGGAAAGAAAAAGTTTTTTCGTTCGCAAACATTATCCGAGGCAAAAGAATTTTTCGGTTACTTGGCTCAATTATTTGTTAAAAAGTTTCTCGCTTTTGCTACTCCGGTATTTGAAAAAGTTTTTAATTCCGAGTGGACGGGTGAAGTTACTTATCAAACATACACACTTGATAGTTTGCCGTTGATGAATGGCCTGTTTGAAAAATTATTTTTCAAAGGCCGATATGCAATTCAACGATGAACAATTAAAAAGTTTCATCGCTTTATACAAGCGAGAATTTGGCGAAGATATTGACCGAGCCGAGGCACAACGGCAAGCGTCGGCTCTTGTTTCGCTCGTAAAGATTACCTATAAACCGATGACGAGGAGTGAATATTTGAAAGTCATCGAACTTGCCAAATCTTTGGGGTATGGTAAAATATAAACGCTTAACCAATACAACAAACACTCCGAGAGTTTTATTATTTTTGTCCCCAATAAGGGGCGGTTCATGTCCGACAAAAATTACTCTTTGGAGTAGTTGCGTTGGTTAAGCCATGACCGTCCCTTTTTGTTTATAATAATATGTCTATGAAATATTTTGCCTATGTCCGCAAATCAAGCGAGGGCGAGGAACGACAAGCCCTCTCAATAGAGAGCCAAAAAGACAAAGCCAAAGAGTTTTTTAACGGCTTGGATATTGTTGAAATTTTAGAAGAAAGGCACTCGGCTTTTAAGCCATACAATCGGCCAGTTTTTGCGGATATGATCAGGCGAATTGAACGAGGCGAGGCGCAAGGTATTATTGCGTGGCACCCCGACCGTTTAAGCCGAAACGAGATTGACGCTTCAACAATTACTTACCTTGTTCGCACTGGCGTTATCCACGACCTCAAATTTGGCTCGTACAACTTCGATAATAGCCCCGAGGGCATAATGATGTTGCAACTGGCATTAAGCCAATCCCAATACTTTTCATCCAAACTTGGTAAAGATGTAAAGCGTGGATTAGAGAAAAAAATATCAATGGGTTGGCGTCCGGGTGTTGCCCCCGAGGGTTATTTAAACGATATCAGTGTGGAAAAGGGTTTGCGTACCGTCATTATTGATCCGGTACGCTTTCCGGTCATCCGCAAAGCCTTTGATTTGTTTTTAACCGGCACAAAAACCGCCCAAGAAGTTTTGGATATTCTCAATAATGAGTGGGGTTATACTACGAGGCAAAAAAAGAAGTCGGGCGGTGGAAAGCTTGCCCGAGCTGTGTGGTATAAAATGCTCAATAGTTCTTTTTATGCTGGCGTTATTACCTATGGCGGAAAAGAAACCGAGGGCATACACCAACCACTTATCACGATTGACGAATTTAATCGGATTCAAGAATTACTGGGTTTGCGTGGATGTAAAAAGAAAACCCAAAAGCGAGAATTTACTTTTGGCGGTATGTTTAAGTGTGGGGTGTGCCGTTCGTCTATTACTGCCGAGCATAAGACAAAATATATCAAGTGTGATAAAGAAGTAAAATCATACGATTATTATCATTGCACACATAAACGCAAAGATATTGTTTGTCATGAGGGTTCGGTGATTGAGGGAACAATCAGCGAAAATATTACCAAGAAGCTCGTTAAGCTCGAAATGCACCCAATCTTTCTACAATGGGCGTTAGAGTATCTTGATAGCCAAAAAGGCGTGGAACGGGTCAAAGATAAGCAAGTAGAGGCCACCAAAGAAGTTAAGACAAAGGAATTGGAAAGCCAGTTGTCCGGTCTTACAATGATGAGAGTAAAAAATTTGCTTGATGATGAAGAATATTTGAAAGAAAAAACAACGATAAAAAATGAGCTGGCAAAAATTGCCCAAACACCGGATACGCAAGAAAATATTGAGCGTGAAATTGAGTTAACAAAAGAAAAGTTTATTTTCTGTTTTCACGCTTTAGAGAATTTTAACAAAGGCAACCACACCATTAAAAAAGAAGTGCTGGCCGATCTAGGTTCGAACCGAGAAATAATAGACAAAAAAGTGCTAATCTCACCGCATAAATGGCTGTTGCCAATTTATAACAACGCCGAAATGCACAACGAGAAATTAGCGAGGTTAGAACCGAATGTTTATGGCTATGATTACAGAAAAAGCGACGCTCTTGCGTCGCTCAATCTCTCTTGGCGGAGAGGGTGGGATTCGAACCCACGGTGCCATTTCTGACACAACAGTTTTCAAGACTGTCGCTTTCGACCGCTCAGCCACCTCTCCATTAAACACCACTAAACTACCATAAAATTAAATAAAATTCAACTCTATAGATTATAAACTTCGCGCCGATGTTTAACGCGTAAAATTAACAATATTGTAATTGTACTATCTTTACTTAAATCAAAAATTACTCGATAATCGCCAACACGAAAACGATAATTACCAAAATAAAAATTAGTTAACTTTTTAGCGTATTTTAAAGGATTTTTTTGAACAGAAAAAAATGTTAATTTATTCAAAATTCTCCGCCTCGCGATACTGTCTATTCTTTCCAAATCTCTATGAGCGCTCTCTGACAAACAAAATTTAAAAATCATAAACCAAAATCACGTTTTACTTCTTCTAAAGAATAAAATCGCCCACGTTTAAAATCTTCTCTCGCTTCGGCCACATCCACCGCTAACTTCTCTAAAATAGCCTCTTTTTCGTTTAAGGGCTTAACTTCAAAAATGGGCTTATTGCGATTTAAAATAATAAACCGCCAGTCATTTTTTATCGCCTGTTTATAAAAAGTAGCGATATTCTGCCTAAATTCTTTTACACCAACTAATTTAGTAACCATACTTAAATTAATTAAAAATTAAAGTGTACTTTAAGTGTACACTTTAATTTATTACCCGTCAATTACTTTCTTCTTTCCCTACTACTCCACTCTTACCAAATATCAACAGCAATTTCTTAAACCAACCTCGCAAAACATCCGCTTTAACTTTAATTACCAAACTAACCAACACCAATAACAAACCACTGGCAATAACCAATAAATATCTACTGGCTGTTTTTTTACTACTCCCATGATTATCACCGTTCATATTTAACATCTGAACATTTTTTTCTGTTGTTGTTACAGATGAAATATTATCGACTGTTGAAGACGCTAAGTTTAAAATTTTGATATCACTATTACCCCTAGGCCAAACTTGCCAAATGTCGTTAACCAACTGCAATATGCCAATTGCTTCTGCCTGGCCATCTGTTTTAAAAACTTTTTTATTTATCCCAGCGCCGGTTTTAAAATATACCATCACTTCTCCTTGGCCATCGTCTAGATAAACATAACTGCTTTTAACAGCAGTAACATCGCCACTTACTTTTACCAGCCCACCTTGTATATTTTCGCTTAACTGGCCAATTTCCGCCATTATTGGCGCGATATTTTTATTTTTCCCCAAAACAACAATATCCTTTTTTTCTTTTGTCTTAATCATTTTTAATTTATTAATTTCTGTTATTTCACCACTAACCTCTACTTGATCACCCACAACCAACTTCGGAAAATCTTTTTTATAACTATATATTGCGACACCAGCCACGCCATCGGTGATATAGAAATATTGCGTGCCAAAAATACCCGGCAGAACGCTTACCCAGCCGGTTATTTTTACCTTATCACCTTTTTCCAATCCATACGCTTGTTTGGCGCTAGACAAAACAAGGTATCCCGTCGTACTAAGTGATTTACTGCTTGTAGAATTAATTGCCACACTCTCTGCTCCACACTCACAAACACATTCGTTTTGGCTAGAACTGGTATTGGTTTCTAAAGATGATTTAACAGAAATACTTGACGTATTTACTTTTTCCACACCAACAATAACAGAAGTTGTTGAATTAGCACTAGCAATAATATTAGTTATGTTAGCAGAAATAGAATTATTATTTTCGGCTATTTGGGCTGTTTGCTCGCTCTGTGTTGAAGTGTTATTAACTTTAGCAGGCAGGACTATTTCTAATTCCGGTATTTCATTGGCTCTGCCTGGTGTTATATTATCTGTTATTGCCCAATCACTGGCTTGATTATTACTCACACCATCTTTTTTAAGCGCCGCGGATTGCCCTTTGTCTGGAACTTTAATATCTTCTCCATAAATTAACTTATCCACCTCTGCCCCATCCTGGGTTTTTAAAACAATCGTATCTTTATCATTGTTTAAATATTTATTGGTTTGCAAATCCACCACCAGCCAGCCACTGGCTTTAACCGTACCACTGGCTATCTTGCAACTCTTATTGGTACTATCACAAATCTGCCAACCAATCATTTGATAATCGTATTTCCCTGGGTTATATATTTCTACCCATTCATTACCACTTGCCGGATTTACCACCACCTCGTTTATTTTCAAACTCGGCCATTCAATTTCCGCTGTCGTTGTGTTTGCCAAACAAAAATTGGCTAAAAATACAGTAAAAATGGCAATAAATAACATCATTGCCAACCCCCAAATTTTTCCCCTCCTCATATGCTTTTTAAATTAAAAATTAAATATACATTTCTGGGATTAAAATATTTTAATCCCAGAAATGTATATACTACCACACCCCTCATGATAAAAACTTAAAATAATCATAAAATTTTTATCCACAGTGTGTACTCTTGCGTTGTTGTTGTTGTTGTTGTAAACTTTTACTGACCTGGTGGACGTGCTGAAATAATAGTAAGTACGTCGCACCCGCGACCTGCCCCCATGGGGCACATCGAGACCGAGGAGATCACATGAACTGGCACGAGAACGTCATCCACCGCCGCAACCTGCTGAGCTACCTGTTCGAGCCCATCACCGGCGCCGAGAACAAGGTCCAGAGCTGATGCCGCAAGGGGATCCACCCCGAAGGGCTCGGGGTCCTCCTAAATAGGACCCTCAGCCAAAAAACTGAATAGTTTCAGAGAACCCGCGTTCGCGGGAAAAGGCTATGTGTCCACTGCCATGGACACGTCCCAACTAAAGGGAAGCCACGGGAGGAAAAAGCAAACTACAAGCTTCTCGCTCAGACCTCCCATTATTCATTACAATTATCAAAAGATGATTGCAGTGAGTAAACTAGGTTTGAGCGAAAATTTCAAAACATCAACGACTTCGTTGGTGTTTTTAAATTACGAAACTGTCTTTCTTGTCATTCCGAGGACCCCGACCTTAGTCGGGGGACGAGGAATCTCTGTCTCAATTTGGTCATATTGACAATTTAAGACAGAGATCCCTCGCTGCGGCTCGGGATGACAATTGAGGGTTTCGTAATTTAAAAAAATTAAAATATTAGTTTTAACTAAATAATAAAATTTGTCTACACAAGCCTATACAACTGTGGATAACTCTGGGTATAAACTACCAAAAAAGTGCATAACTTACTTTGATTTTCCCTATAATTTAGCCAAAATAAAAAAGTATACACTAGTGTAGACAAATAAAATATGGCATTTTAGACAAATTGGCTTAAATTAGCCAAATCATACCCCTTGACAAAACTTAAAGTTTGTGTTATTATAAATAATGTTAATATTAGTTCTTTGGACAACATAAGTCTTGAACTGCTTACAGAGGCGATCTATCGTTACTTCTAAAATACGATAGCTCAACTCCCAACCGGGTATTCCCAATTATTTAAACGCCGTTTGTGCGTTTGACAGGGACCCTACCCCCAAGCGGTTGAAGCACCAGCTACCAAGGCGGTAGCGACACTTTCCCTTTTGGGGAAGCAGTCTCGCCTAGGTAGTATATTAAGGCGAGACAGCCATATAACAAAATGTAATAGGGCAGCGTACTCGCCTTTTTTAATTTCATTTTTTTACTTGATTTTTATTTTTAACAGTGCTATCATATTATCATTATATTAATATTTTAGACCTTTAGATTACAAAGTATGGCTAAACAAACCAAACAAAAAACTAGTTTTTCTACAGATTTTACAACAAAAATGAAGGCTGTTTTATTAGCAGAAAAAGAACGCTTAGAACAAGATTTGGGTAAATTCGCCAAAAAAAATCCAATGGCACCAGGTGGTTTTGACAGTTCTTTTCCTGATTATGGCGACAAAGATGATGAAAACGCCGCCGAGGTTGCCGACTATGTGGTAAATTTATCGCTAGAAGATAATTTAGAAAAAGCTTTGCGCGATGTTGACCAAGCCTTAGAAAGATTAGCCAAAGGCAAATATGGTATTTGTAAATATTGCAACAAACCAATAGAAGAAAAAAGATTGCTTATTCGCCCTTCTTCTAGCGCTTGTATGGTATGCAAGAAAACAATCAAACAAGAAGCATAAACAAAAATAAAATCCGCCTGCTTATAATTATAGGCGGCGGATTTTTTTTATTGCTTGATCAATTTTTAAAATCACAGGCCACTCATAATTGGAGCCAGACAAAACTTATTAATAAATATTTTGGCTGGCAACCGTTTTTAAATTCCGGCGCCGCGTTTAGCTTGCCTGTGCCTAATTGGTTAATAATTATTTTATCCCTTCCAATAATCGCTTTGGTAATATTTTTGCTTATAAAAGAACGTCATAAAACATATAACTTTTTAATCTGGGTACTTATTTTAACCGGCGCGATTTCTAATTTTTTTGATAGAATTTTTTACGGGCATGTAATTGACTATCTAGCTTTTATTACCGGCGTGATTAATTTAGGTGATGTTTTGATTGTAATTGGCTTGGGATTATATTTATTAAACTGGAAAAATATTAATGATAGGAAAATATAATTTTAAAAATAAAAACACCTTTGTATAATGCAATGGTGTTTTTTTGTTTTATTTAAAAAGACACAACATTCTTATATCATGAACGACAACCAGTATTTAGATTTACAATAAACGCTAAAATAAGAGAAAAGATTGCTTTAAAAAGATAAATTTCACACAATCAATCATTGACTTTTATAATCTTCTATGTATATATAATGAAACTAACCCCCAACAGGAGTGGATCAAATGGAAGATTTCCTTGCCCTGGTAGAATTGAAGAAAGTGTGGGAATCGGTCACCCCTTCCAATGAGGACGAGGATGAGATGCTCGAGGCCTCTGTAGATGAGGCGCACGAAGAAGCTTCACTCCTCATCGACGCCGTTCAAGAAAACGTCGAGGCGTTCGAGTCCGTTGCTGACAAGATAGAGATCGTCGGTGGCGAGCCTACCGACGACCAGCGCGACGAGCTGGAGATGCTCTCCAACGCGGTCGAAGAGGGGTGGTTGATCGTCGAGCGGATGGATCTCTACGTAGGTGCCACCCAGGTTCCCCTGTCCTGACAAACCCATCTCTTTCCATCGCAGCTATCCCACCTCTCGGGACCCACTCGTCGGTCCCATCCCAGATTTGATAATTTAATTGTCTGATCTGGCAAACCGATGAGTGTGACATTAAAAAATACCGACAAACGTCGGTGTTTTTTGTTTATTTCACTTTATCAAAACTTTAACAATTATTTAACAAGGTTTTAACTGCTGTTAGGTATAATAAAACCCATATGTTTTTCAAACTACACTCAGCCGCTACTTTGGGGCTAGAATGTCGAGCAATTGATGTTGAGGTAGATATTCACAAAGGCCAAACTGCTTTTAATATTGTCGGCCTGCCAGACACTTCTATTCAAGAAGCAAAATCCCGCATTCATTCTGCCTTAAAAAATTCCGACTTTTTCTATCCCTTTAATTTTAATATTCTTGTTAATCTAGCACCGGCTGATCTGCATAAAGAAGGCCCTGCTTATGACCTGCCAATGGCTATTGGAATAATCGCTATAAGCCACGAATTTAATTTCAACCTCACAAATGCCCTACTCATAGGCGAGCTGGCCTTAGATGGCTCTTTACGCCACGTTAACGGCGTTCTACTCTTGGCCTTGTTCGCCAAAAAACAAGGTTTAAAAAGAATTTTTTTACCAGAGACAGATGCCTCGGAAGCTGGGCTAGTAAATGACTTAGAAATTTACCCGGTAAAAAATTTACAACAACTTGTAAACCACCTGCTTAGCCGACAAAAAATTAAAGTTTATAAACGGCCGGACAATTGGAATAATTTTACCGCACCGCCATACGATTTAGACATGTCTATGGTAAAAGGCCAAGAATTTGCCAAACGCGCTTTAGAAATCGCGGCCAGCGGTTCTCATAATATTCTTATGAACGGCCCACCGGGAAGCGGTAAAACACTGCTCGCCCGCACTCTGTCGTCTATTTTACCGCGTTTAAATTTAGAAGAAGCTCTAGAAGTCACCAAAATTTATTCTGTGGCCGGACTGCTTAACAATGGTTTTGTAAAAACCAGACCCTTTCGCACACCGCACCATACAGCGTCCGGTGTTGCCTTGGTTGGCGGCGGTAAATATCCCAGACCAGGAGAAATTTCATTGGCTCATAGAGGTGTTTTGTTTTTAGACGAATTTCCCGAATTTCCTCGTTCTGCTTTGGAAAATTTACGTCAACCTTTGGAAGATGGCACCATAACAATTTCTCGCGCCCAAGGCGCGTTTAGCTTCCCGGCTCGTTTTATTCTAGTAGCCAGCCAAAACCCCTGTCCTTGTGGTTATAGCACAGACACAGAACGACAATGTTCTTGTTCACCATCACAAATTATTCGCTACCAGAAAAAAATCAGCGGCCCGCTGTTAGATCGCATTGATTTACACGTAGAAGTGCCACGGATAAAATTTGATAAATTAACTTCCCAAGATCTGGCGGAATCGTCTGTGGTAATTCGCGAACGAGTGGAACAAGCCAGAGATATTCAACAATCGCGCTTTAAAAATTTGCCCATTCACGCTAACAGTGAAATGAGAAACGCGGAGATAAAACAATACTGCCAATTAGACAACAAAACAATAGACCTGCTACGCGCCGCTGTTTCACAAATGCATCTTTCGGCCAGAGCCTATAACCGTATTTTAAAACTTAGCCGTACGATAGCTGATTTAGGAAAAAGCGAAAAGATAAAAATAGAACATGTAGCCGAGGCTTTGCAGTATAGAGCAAAAAGTGAGTAATAAAAAACCACCCTAATTTAAATCAGGGTGGTCTTGATTATTAATTTTTAGTTAACAACCATACTTAATTGCACTATTCTAGACTGATAATAAATCTCTATATCAACTACTTTTACACCAAATTTGATAGCTGTTTGTTTGTTACTGTTTAGCCAAATGTCCATTCGGCCATAACCATAGCGTTCATTCATGCGATCATCAACTATAAACTCTTTATCGCCATAAAGGCTGGGAATTTTAATTTTAGTACCAAATGGCAACCAATTGGCAGCCACCATACCATCGTAAACATGTCTGCCGGAAGCGGCAATGAATGGATCATCATCTGTTTGATCTACGGTACTGGTGTAGGCAGTAATAACAGCCCTAACAACATTGTCTGGTTTTGATTTACCTATAGACCTGGCTGTTTTGGGCTTTATTCCTGGAGCTTCTTTAATAACTAACTTGTTTTCGTTATTATCAATAGTTGAATTTTGGCTAAAATAAGACAAAAAAGTATTAAAATTACCATTTTCAGCTTCTACGGCTGCTGGCCTTATGGTACTAGCTAAAAAAATGGCTAAAATAAGCATGTTTGGCACTTTACTGGCCTGCTTTTTTAACCAATTTTTAATGTTTTTTGGCCTAAATAAGCTCATATTGGCAAATTAAAAAAGATACCCTTAGATATCTTTGTTTCTGGCTGATTGGTTTAACAAGAGTTACTATACCATAAAAAACCGTTTTTGTCAATTAGCTGTTTATCGTGTATAATATTTTCATACAAACAACTATTTTATGCCCATTCCTTTTTTGCGCCCTCGTCAGCCAGCAACCAGACGTTATGGGCACATTACAAACCAGACAAAAAACATTTTACCAAACCCCAAACCAAGGCATTCCAGGCATATTATAAATAAAAAAAGGCTAAAACAAATAATGCTATTCTTTTTGTTTGTAATAGCTTTGAGTTTTATTGGTGGTACTGCGGTGGTCGCTTGGATAACCAATGATTTGCCGGATCCAAACAAACTAATAGATCGCCAAGTGGCTCAAAGTACTAAAATTTACGACAGAACAGGTAAACACTTATTATACGAAATTTACCAAAACCAAAAAAGAACACTAGTGGAATTAAACCAGATTTCCGATTATGCTAAAAACGCCACCATTGCTATTGAAGATAAATATTTTTATACCCACAAAGGTATTAGAATACCTAGTATTATCAGAGCGGCTATAAACAATCTGCTTGGCCGGCAAAGTGGTTCCGGCGGTGCTTCTACCCTTACTCAACAATTAATTAAAAATGCTGTAGTCGGTGATGAACATTCTGTATTTAGAAAACTCAAAGAGGCAATAATGGCTATTAGATTAGAAAAAAAGTATAACAAAGATGAAATTCTAAAACTTTATCTTAACGAAATACCTTATGGTTCAACCAATTATGGCATAGAAGCTGCGAGCCAAAGCTACTTTCACAAAAACGCCAAGGATCTAACCGCGGCCGAAGCAGCTACCATAGCCGCTATCGCCAAAGCGCCTAGCCAATATTTAAGTGATTTAAATAGTTTGCGAGGACGTCGCGATATTGTTATTAATTTAATGTTCGACCAAGGTTATATAACCGAAACACAAAAAAAAGAAGCCCAAAATACACCTTTGCGCCTTTACAGAAACGCTGGGGTTTTAGAAGCCCCCCATTTTGTTCTTTATGTTAAACAAATGCTAGCCGACAGTTTTGGCGAACAAACAATTGACGAAGGTGGTTTAAAAGTTATTACTACGCTTGATTATGAAAAACAACAAATAGCCGAAAAGACAATAAAAGAGATCGGCGATATCAACGAAAAACAATACAACGCCAACAATGCGGCTTTAATAGCCATAGATCCAAAAACAGGACAAATATTATCAATGGTTGGTTCTCGTGATTATGAGAATGACATTATTAATGGTAAATTTAATGTAGCTGTACTGGGCAAAAGACAACCGGGGTCGTCTTTTAAACCAATTGTTTATACAGCTGCTTTTGAAAAAGGTTTTACTCCGGATACGGTTTTATATGATGTTAAAACTAATTTTGACCAACGTGCCGGCGAAAACTACACACCACAGAACTACTCTGGCAAAGAATATGGGCTAATAACTATGCGCCAAGCTTTACAAGGGTCGCTAAATATCACAGCTGTTAAAACCCTTTATTTAGTTGGGGTAAAAGAAGCTGTAGAATTTGCTCAACGCTTTGGCTACACCACCTTTACCGGTGATTATGGTTTAAGCTTGGTGTTGGGCGGGGGCGAAGTAAATTTATTAGAACACACAGCTGCTTTTGCCACACTTGCCAACGAAGGAACATACCACAAACCAGTGTCTATTTTAAGTGTTACAGACAACAAGGGAAAAGAGATTTACAAACTAAAAGAAGATAGCGGCAAAGAAGTAATAAAAAAAGAATTGGCGGCCACCATTTCTAATGTGCTTTCAGATAACAACGCTCGTTCATATATTTTTGGCACTAATAATAGATTAATATTATCGGATCGCCCTGTAGCAACAAAAACAGGCACTACCAACGACTACAAAGACGCTTGGACAATGGGTTATACTCCGTCTCTGACTGTTGGAGTTTGGGTTGGCAACACCACTCCTTCTACTATGAAAGGTGGTGGTGAAATGTTGGCCGCGCCTATTTGGAACAAATTCCTGAAAGAAGCTTTGAAAAACACTGTGATAGAAAAATTTCCAACACCACCAACACCAACTGCCAAAAATCCCTTGCTACGCGGCAAGAGTGGTGGAATAGAATTAGAAATAAACAAAAAAACTGGTAAAATAGCTTCTTCTTCTACGCCCAAAGAATTAGTAGAAAAGAAAACATATTTGCCACCACACACTATTTTACAATACGTGGATAAAAACAACCCCGATGGTCCGGCTCCACAAAACCCTTCTAGCGACCCACAATACGAAGAATGGGAAAAAGCCTTAAAAGACTGGTTTTCTCGCACCAAAAATTTAAATCCAAGTATTTCCATGCAAGACCCGCCCACCGAATACGACACACCCCAATCGGCCGAATTAGCACCTGATTTAGAAATCATCTGGCCAACTCCAAGCTCTACCATCAATACTCGCCAATTAAATTTTAAAATAAAGGCAACGGCGCCAAGAGGTATTTCTGAAATTAATTATTACATAGACAACTCACTGATTGCCAACTCCAATCAATACCCATTTGATATTAGTTATTACGCCAAAACTTTAGCAACAGGAGAACACACCTTAAAAATTACAGCCGACGACGACATTGGTAATACAACAGCCAAAGAGATTAAATTTGACCTACAAGCCCCACTAGACCCGCCAGATATAAACTGGTTTAACAGTTCACCACTAACTTTAAACAAGGATGATTTTCCGCGATCAATGATGATCGAACCATTTAGGTGGGAAGATATAAAAGAAATTAAAATTTATTTAAAATCAAATTCAACAGAAAAATTAATTTACACCTTTGATCAAAACGAAAAACTCTTTAACAAAAAATTAATGTTTACTTGGAACAATTACCCCGGTAGTGGAGATTTTACGTTGCAAGCGCTAATGACAGATAAAAACAATAATATACAAGAGAGAAAGTTAACAGTAAAAACAAATTAGTTCCAAGTTGTTTTTGCGGTTTAAAAACAAAAAACACAGAGAGTCCTGTGTTTTTTGTATAAAAACTTTTTTATTTATTGTCTAATCGGCATTATAATGTAAGTAAAACTGTCGTCGTCTTTTGGAACAAACACACAGGGGCTATCAGGGTTAACCACTTTTATTAGACCAACTTCTGTTTCTATATTGTTTAAACCATCTAAAATATAACGATGATTTAATAAAATAGTATTTTTTTCTCCTTTTATTTCTACCTCTATATCGGACTTATATTCACCTGTTTGCGCTGACACCGAGGAAATACCAATCAAACCTTGGTCTGTTTTAAAATCAAAGGTTATGGCATTTACACCGGAAGTGGTAAATAAACTAGCCGCTTTTACCTCTTTGGTGGTAATTGTGGTAGAAAATTCGGCTATTGTTTTAAATTCTTTGGGTATAATCTGGGTATAGTCTGGATACTGGCCCTCTACCAAACGAGAGGTCATCTCTACATCGTTATAACGTAAAACTATTTGGTTGTCGGCTAGAACAATCCTGATATTCTTTTCTGCCTCTATATTTTTTGTCACAGTTAACACCCTGTTTATTTCTTGGGCTGTGCGCGCGGGAACGATTATCTTTTTTTCTTCTTCTCCTTGAATAATTTTTATCTTTTTCTCTGCCAGACGATAGCTGTCGGTAGCCGCAATAGTTAAAAAGCCTTTTTTACTATCGTTAAAACCAAAAGAAACACCTGCTAATTCCGGTCTAATATCGTTTCTAGCAGCAGCATAAATTACTTGTTCCAAACCTTTCTTAAGATCGTCTACATTCACTAAATAACCAATACCGTCGCTAATTGTTGGTAAAACAGGAAACTCTTCTGCTGGAGCGCCTTTTATCTTTGTAGCTGACTTGCCACAATTTACTTCTAGTTCGTTTTCCTTGGTTTGAATTTCAACCTTTTCTTCCGAAAGAAGATTAACAAAATCATAAAGGGTGCGCGCGGGGACAGTAAAAGAACCTTCTTCTTCTACTTTTGCTCTTAATTGGGCTGTTACACCTAATTCTAAATTAGTAGCTATTAATTCCACTTTTTGTGAAGTCGCTTTTATGAGAACATTATTTAAGATCGGTAAGTTAAGGTTTTTACTAGCAATATTACTAATAAGCGATAGAGCTAAAAGTAAATTATCTTTAGTGCATATAAGTTTCATATTTGATATATTATATTTATATATAGAAAGATAATAATATTAATAATAAGGCGGTGGATAATATGTATAAGTTGTTTTTTAAAGTAATTTTAGCCAAACAAGGCTGTTAATAATAATCTAATAAAAAGTGGATGCGGTTGCGCAGAGTGTTAACAAGTTTGTTGTTTGTGTTTATCCCTGTGCAGAAACAGATAGTAGGTGTGGGTAAGTTGGGTTGTTTATTAACACTTTATACAAAGTTTGTTAACAAGTTATTCACACGTACTTTAAGTTAAATAAAGTCTCTGTTTGATTAAATCTACATCTTGTTTTAATTTTAAATCATCCTCTATGCGCATGTTTATTTTGTGGTCAGCATGCATAGCTGTGGTGTGGTCACGACCTCCCAATTCGTTTCCAATAGTAGGATAAGACATATTGAGTTCTTTGCGCATTAAGTGCATTATTATTTGTCGTGGCATGGAAAACCTCTTTTCTCTGCTAGAACCCAAGATGTCTTGGATAGAAATTTCGTAAAATTGGCAAACAGCGTCAATAATTTGTTGTGGGGTTAGGGAACGTGAAGGGCGCATCTCTAAGCTAGAAAGCAGTGTTTTTACTGATTCAGATGTCGGGATAATATTTTTAAGCTGGTGAAAAGCAATAATTTTATTTAAGGCACCTTCTAATTCTCTAATGTTTTTTTGCACCACAACAGCTGTTGTTTGTAAAACTTCTTGGTCAAGCGGGAAATTTAATTCAGCGCATTTTTTTTGTAAAACAGCGATGCGAGTTTCTAAGTCTGGCGGTGAAACATCCACTATCATACCCCATTCAAAGCGCGATTTTAGGCGGTCTTCTAATGCCGGAATAGCTTTTGGTGGCCGGTCGGATGTCATAATCACCTGTTTATTTTGTTGGTGAAGTTCGTTAAAAGTGTGAAAAAAAGATTCTTGCGTACGGTCTTTGCCGGAAATAAACTGAATATCATCTATTAACAACAGATCAATATTGCGGTAATGATTTTGGAAATTTTTGGCGTTTCCGTCTTTTACAGAAGATATAAAATCGTTAGAAAATTTTTCCGCGCTGGCGTATATAATGTTAGTATTTGGATTCCGGCGTAACATTTCGTTGCCAATAGCTTGTAAAAGATGGGTTTTTCCCAAACCAACACCACCATAAATAAATAATGGATTATAAGCTTCGCCTGGTTTGTTAACCACGGCTTGGGCTGCTGCATAAGCCAGTTCAGAGCCGCTACCAACTACAAATCTGTTAAAGGCGTATTTTGCGTTAAGACCAAATTTACCAATACTTGTTGGTGTTTGTGTTTGTGTTTGACAGGTACTGTAAACTTCGCTGGAGGTTGGTTTTTCATCAGAAAGTTGTGTTTCTTGAAAATGATTTTTAATATTTCCTATTTTATATTCTAGTTTTTTAATTGGTTTACTCGTAACTCTTTCTAGAGATTTAACAATCATTTGATGATATTTTTTAGCTAACCATGTTTGATAAAAAGCATTTGGGACACAAATAACAACCTCGTTGTTTTGGTAGTTAATTATATCAGTGTTTTTAAACCAGGTAACAAAATTTGGTTTAGATATTTCTGGTGATAATTCTAGTTCGGCAAGTACTGCTTGCCAAATTTCATGGTTATTCATAAATTATGAGGATTTTTATTTTAGTTTACCTAATTTTACCACAGTTGGTTTTTTAAACAAATAGAAATTTAAGCAATAAGTGGATGGAGTGTGGATAAGGTGTTGATAAGTTTTAGAAGAGATTGACTAAAATTATATAATAATATATAATGTTTCTATAAAATAATTATTTATAGTTAAAATAATATGTCAACCAAGCGAACTTATCAGCCAAAAAAACGTAAAAGAGCCAAAACTCACGGTTTTTTGGAGAGGATGAAAACAAAAGACGGTCGTACTGTTTTGTCGCGTCGTCGGGCCAAAGGCAGAAAAAAATTAACAGTATCAGACGAAAAACGAGGTAAGCGCAGACGAAAAACGAGGTAAATTTTACTGATTCAAACAAACCCGCTTTTCTATAAGAGCGGGTTTTGTTATAATAGTATCATAATAATCATTTAGACTAACAAATATGCTTCAACCAGAAAATCGCTTAACAAAGGTGCGGGATTTTAATTTAGTTATGAAACACGGTCGGTGGCTAAGCGGTCGGTTTTTACGTGTAAAGTGGCTTAAATTAGCCGATTTTCAAAATCATTTTCCCAAAAAAGAAGATGTGGATAAGTTTAAAAAACAGCTAAAATTAGCCATTATTGTAGGGGTTAAGGTTAGTAAAAGCGCAGTAAAACGTAATCGACTAAAAAGGCAGATGCGGGAAGTGGTGCGTCTGCTTTTAAAAGACAGTTGCTTATCAGAAGGGTACTACTTGATGTTGATGGCTCAGAAAGAGATGTTAGACAAAAATTACGCTGAAATTAGCGAAGAAATTAAATTATTGTTGGGGAAAATTAAATTATTATAATTACATGGAGCGTAAACATATAATTAAAATAGTAAATTTATTGTTATTTTTACCAAGAACACCAATTTTATTTTTTATTAAATTTTATCAAAAAACAATTTCACCGGATCATGGGATTGTTAGATTCTTATTTCCTAACGGCTATTGCCGTTTTTATCCGTCTTGTAGCGAGTATGGTTATCAAGTAATAAAAAACCGCGGTCTTATTCGCGGTTTGCCAAAAACTTTTTGGCGTATTCTTCGTTGTAATCCTTGGGGAAAGGGAGGCATTGATTTGCCCTAGGCAACCAGTTTTAGAAGTTTTTTGTGCGCTGAGCCATTAGTGGCGACAGTTGTTAAGTCTTTTATGTTCCAATTTTCGCCTTTGAAGTTAGTAACTTTTCCGCCAGCCGCGCGAACAATCAGAATACCGGCTAAAACATCCCAAGGATGCGCTTCTACCAAAGCACAACCATCAGCTCGCCCAGAAGCAACAGCTGAAAATTCAACACCAGCCGAAGCAAAAGATCGGAAGCGGATTTGTTTGGGGTTAATTCTTCTCATTATTTGGGTGAATTTATTTTGGCCATAATTAGAATGACCGCCGCAAAATAAAAACATTTCTCGAGTACGGTGTTCGTTATTTTTAGAAATATAAATTTTTTTGCCGTTTAAATAAGCCGGACCGTTTTTGGTCGCCCAAAATACTTCATCAAATGCTGGCAATCCAATCACGCCAATTTCTATTTCGCCGTTTTCACCTACTCGCGCCAAACAAGTGGCAAATTCACGAAAACCGTAAGCAAAATTAGTGGTGCCGTCTAAAGGGTCAATATACCAGGTTTTTTTGCCAGGGTTGTTAATTTTAGGCGCTTCTTCGGATATAATATCGTCGTTAGGAAAATATTTAAGCAAAAAGTCGGTCATTAGATTGTTGGCGTCCATATCTGCCTGAGTGACAATTTCTTCGCCCTTTTTCATTTTTAAGGTGTGAGTGCCAGACGGCTTGAATCTATTGAGCAGTAATTTATTTACTTGTTTAATTAGTTTGACAGCGAGTTGGATGTCGGACATATTTTTTTTAATATTTTTAAATCTTTATTTACTTTATCATGTTTTGTTTCCAAAACAAAATTAACATGTTGTAGACGTTTATCATTTAACAAAGCTTTGAAGCCAATTAATCCAATCAAACCATCGCCGATATGCTCATGGCGATCGCGGCGAGAGCCAAGTTCTGTTTTGGAGTCATTACAGTGAGAGAGTTTTAAATTTTTTAGGCCAATAATTTTTTCAAATTCAAAAAGAGTTTTATTAACTGCTGACTGCGTACGAATGTCATAGTCAGAAGCAAAACCATGCTGGGTGTCATAACAAACCCCAATGTCGTGTTTCTTCAACTTCGAATGATTAATTATTTCCGCGATTTCTTCAAAAGTGTCGCCAATTATCTCGCCTGATCCAGCGGAAATTTCTATTAAAAATTTTGTTTCACCTTTATAGTTTTTTAACATTTCCGCTAGTCCGTCGACTAGTTGTTTATAGCCCTTTTCATATCCCAAATCTTTGTAACTTCCCAAATGAGCCATTACATATTTTGCGCCCAAAAGAGACGCTCGTTCTAGTTCTTGTCGTACAGTGGTAATAGAGCCGTATTTAATACGATTGTTTTTAGAAGCGAAGTTAATAAAATAAGGAGTGTGAACATACCACTCCTTTTGTTTGGCCTTTTTACAATTAGCTTTAAAAATTTTAGCTATTTTTTCATCGCATTTAGGCACCCAGCCGCCCTGGGGCGAGCGAGTAAACATTTGAAAAACCTCGCAACCAATTTTAATAGCGTTGAGTGGCGCGTTTTCCAAGCCACCGGCGATAGAAACATGAGCGCCGAAGAGCATATTTTAAAATCCTAGATAAATTAAGATTAGGATTCAGAATTTATGATTTTGGATTTAGAATTTGGTCCTTTAACCATTGTATTACTTTTCTGTTTTGGACCGCAACCGCGATAGTTTCTTTTACTTCTGGTTTTTGAATATTTTCCTCAACAGTTTTGTCGTTGGGATAAGTTTTTTTAATAAGTTCGATTTCTTGTTCTAATTCTTTTGGTTCGGCGTGGAGATGGTTATCCAAAGCTACTTGACGTGAAATTAGAGCCGCCTTAACACGTTTGTTTGTTTGTTCGGCAAAATCATCAAAAATCTGTTTTTCGGTTTTCTTTAAGTCGGCTAGATATTTTTCCATGGTAATGCCGTATTTTTCTAAGTTATGTTTTAATTCGTGAAATATTTTTTGTTTTTCAGTATCAACTAACACTTCTGGAATATCGCTAAATTCGCTAGAATTCACCAGAGCGTCTAAAATTTCGGCTTCTATTCTTTGATCATCTTTGCGCTCTGCTTCCTTGGTTAAATTTTCTAAAAGCAAAGCTTTTAATTCTCCTATATTTTCTTGTCCTAGTCTTTTAGCAAAATCATCATTAAATTCCGGATATTGTAGTTCGTAAACGTCGTTAATTTTTATCTTAAAATCAATGTTTTTACCAGCTAAATGTTTTTGGTAATGTTCATCTGGAAATTTAAGCGAAAATTCTTTTGTTTCGTCTTTTTTAAGTCCTACTAACTGCTCTTGTAAGCCGGGGATGTAGTGTTGTTCGGATAAATAAACCGCGTGTTTATCGGCTTGGCCGCCTTCTACCGGCACTTTGTTATTAAACATTTCCATTTTTATTAATACCTTGTCATCTTTGGTAGCCGAACCGTTTTTTAATACTTCTTTAGCTTGCATTTTACGTAAATTTTCTAATACCTCGCTAACATTTTTATCATCAACATGCTTTGGATTTTTGGTTACTTTTATGTTTTTGATGTCACCTAACTTAACAGTTGGCAGTAGAGCCACCACTGCTTTAAAAATAAAATCATTCCCCGGAGCGATTTTTTGAATGGTAATTTGTGGCATGCCAATTGTCTGCAGTTTTTCGGCCTGTACCGCTTGATAGAAATATTTTTCCACAATGCTTTGCATGGCCTCCTCAAATATTTTTATGTCACCCAATTGCTGTTTAACCATTTCGTATGGTGCTTTGCCCGGGCGGAAACCTTTAATGGCGGCACGTTCGGATAGGCGTAGGGCGGCTTTTTTTAACAAATCATCATAATCATTTGGCACAACTGTTATTTCTAATTCCACTTGGGATTTTTCGAGAGATTTGAGGATGTGGGTCATAGTTATAGGTTAGTGATTAGTAGGGTGAGTTTAAAATAAATCGGTGTAAATGTCAATGTTAATAGTTATTATTTATTTTTTGCTTTCTCCTGTACAGTAAAATTTAACTATTAATAATTGTCAGGAAAATTAATTTCCTCCAAACCTTCTCTGTCTTCGGGCGTATTCGGCTAGCGCTTCATCAATGTCGGCGGTAGAAAATTCCGGCCACATTTTGGGCGAGAAATACAATTCGGAATAGACCGACTGCCAAGGAAGAAAGCCGGACAAACGCATTTCACCCGAAGTTCTAATTATAAAATCAGGATCCGGTTGACCGGCTGTCCATAAATTTTTTGCCACAATTTTTTCGGTAATATTTTCTACCGGAATTTTTTGTAAAATTAATTTTTTTATTGCCTCAATAATTTCCGACCGTCCACCATAATTTAAGCAAAGATTAACCACACCATTTTTGTTATCGGCAGTAAGTTTTTCCGCTTCGTCAATCATTTTTAATATTTGTTTATCCAATTTTGTTTTTAGACCCAACACTTTGATTTTAATTCCTTTTTTATGCAATATATTTGTTTCTTCAACCAACATCTTTTTCAAAAGGCGCATTAAATAGCTAACTTCGCGCGCCGTTCGATTCCAATTTTCGGTGGAAAAAACATAGGCGGTAATAATTTTTATTCCACACTTAAAGCAGTAGTCTGAGATAACCTTAAAATTATCATAACCTTTTTTGTGGCCTGATAGTGTCGGCAGACCTCTTTTTTTGGCCCAGCGCCGATTGCCGTCTAATATAAAACCGATGTGGTTTGGGAGATTGTCTGTCATATTGGTTATTTTAACATAAATCATTGAATTGTAAAAAAGTAGAGACAGGTCGCGACCCGTCTCTACAAAACAATATAGTGTTTATTTGTAGGGGCGTGTTTACCCCGCCCATTCAATGATTTTTTTTTATTTTATCAATAACCCCACTATTAACAGCGCCACAATATTGGCTACCTTAATCATTGGGTTAATTGCTGGCCCGGCGGTATCTTTGTATGGATCACCAACTGTGTCGCCGGTAATAGCTGCCTGATGAGCGAATGAACCTTTGCCGCCATAATTGCCTTTTTCAATAAATTTTTTAGCATTATCCCAAGCGCCGCCACCGGTTGTCATAGAGATAGCGACAAATAAGCCAGTAATAATAGTGCCCAAGAGTAATCCTCCCAAGGCTTCTATGCCTAGAATAAAACCAACTAAAATTGGGATGACAACAGGGATAAGAGCTGGTAGAGTCATTTGTCCAATAGCACCTTTGGTAACGATATCAACAGCTTTACTGTAGTCTGGTTTATTTGTGCCTTCCATAATACCGGTAATTTCTCTAAATTGTCGACGCACTTCTTCTACAACCTTGCCAGCAACTTTGCCAACTGATTCCATAAGTATGGCACCGAAGAAATATGGCAGTAAGCCGCCGATTAGTAATCCAGCCAATACTTTTGGATCATTAATAAGGAATTTAACTGAATCTGGCAGTTTGTGAGTAAAATCCGCGAATAATACTAAAGAAGCCAAGGCTGCGCTAGCAATAGCATAACCCTTGGTAACAGCTTTTGTGGTGTTACCAACAGCATCTAACTGGTCGGTGATTTCGCGTACGTTTTCTGGTAAATTACTCATTTCCGCGATGCCACCGGCATTGTCAGTAATTGGACCATAAGCGTCAATTGTGACAATAATACCAGCAAGTGATAACATAGCCACTGCCGCGATCGCCACGCCATATAACCCGGCTAGCCAGTAAGAGCTTAAAATAGCGGCAATAATACAAATAGTTGGTAAAGCAGTTGATTTCATGGATAGAGCCAAACCAGCAATCACGTTTGTGCCGTGCCCGGTTTCACTGGCTTTGGCGATTTGTTTTATCGGGTTATATTTTGTTGAAGTATAATATTCAGTAATCCAAACCATTAAAGCGGCCAAGACCAAACCGATTATAGAAGTTAAATAAATTTTATTAACAGAATAGGCAGAACCTTTCATCAGCCAGTAAGTAATTGGGTAAAAACCAATAGCAGATAAAACACCAGATGCTATTAAGCCTTTATATAAAGCATTCATAATATTTTGCGTTTTACCCAAACGAATGGCAAAAGTGCCGACTATTGAAGCGATTATTGATACACCGCCAAGTATTAATGGGTATATTACCGCTTTTTCGTTACTAACAAAAAGTAAACCACCCAAAACCATCGCGGCAATCATGGTAACAGCGTAAGTTTCAAATAAATCAGCTGCCATCCCAGCACAATCTCCTACATTATCACCAACATTGTCAGCTATTACAGCTGGATTTCTAGGATCATCTTCTGGAATACCTTTTTCTACTTTACCAACTAAATCAGCTCCAACATCTGCCGCTTTGGTAAAAATACCGCCGCCTATTCTGGCAAAAATAGAAATTAAAGAACCGCCAAAGCCCAAGCCAATTAGAGCCGACAGATCTTTGGTTAAAATATAAAAGCCAGAAACCCCCAACAAGCCGAGACCAACAACTAATAAGCCTGTGATGGTTCCCCCTCTAACAGCAACGTTTAAAGCTTGTTTAAGACCTATTTTGGCCGCTTCGCTGGTTTTAACATTAGCTCGTACAGAAATATTCATGCCAATGATACCTGCGGCTCCGGATAAAATTGCGCCAACCAAAAAACCAAAGGCGGTGAACCAATCAATAAAAATACCCAATAAGATAAAAATGGGCATAGCTACTATGGCGATTGTTTTGTATTGACGATTTAAATAGGCTTTAGCGCCGTCTTGGATAGCTCGCGCTATAGCTTGCATTTTTTCTTCCCCGCTAGATTGCTTGTTAATCCAGGTGATGAGTATAATGCCATAAATTATGGCCAAAACCGCTGGCAATATTGCCAAAAGGGTTATAATCATATATATTTAGTGAGTTAATTATATAATGATGTAAATTGTAATTTTAGATTAATTTACCAATTTTGCGAGCGTTTTAATCAGTAGATTGGCCCAAAATTAGTATAATCAGCATCACATTGTAGTAACCAATATGATATGCTAAAATAAAGGTCTAGTCAAGATTATGAAGTATAAATTATTATTAAAAGGTTTACAGATTTTAATCTATATAAAAAGATTTATTTGGTGGTTGGGGTCGTTTTTTTATTTAATTTTAGGCAAAATTTTTTTGCCGGTGTTTAAATTCATTGGCTATTGGGTTTACAAGATCAATTTATTTGTAAGTAAAACCCATACATATAAATGGTTTGGCCATCAATTTTTTCGTCGAGATAATTTACAAGTAGCTGTTTTGTTGGTTTTATTTATTATAGCTTTTCCACAAACCAAGATATATGGCAAGACAGAAGATGCTTTATCAGGGCAAAGAACAATAGCCTTCACTTTTGTAAAGGATTATAGAGAATTTGACATTGAAGAAATTAAGGCAGAAGAAGTTGCTTCAAAAAATACAATAATTCCGAGCTGGAAAGAAGGTACCATAAGTAGCGAAGATTTTATCAATACCAGTATATTGGGTCACGACCAGCAATTACCGGCTGGAATAGTGGTTGATGGCACTGCTTTGACAAAGCCGGTTGTGTTCCCAGGTACTTTTGTTGGCGGAAAAAGAAGCGAAACAATAGAATATATTATCCAGCCAGGTGATACTATAAGTGGCATCGCGCTTAGTTTTGGCGTTAGCGCGGCCACTATTTTATGGGAAAATAATTTAACATTAACATCTTTTATTCAGCCAGGGAATAAATTGCGGATTTTGCCAGTTAATGGTTTGACTCACAAAGTAAAAAGCGGTGACACTTTAATAGCTATAGCCAATTCATATGGCGCCAAAACAGATGAGATAATAAAATTTAACAAATTAAAAAGTGACGGTTCGGATTTGACTGCTGGTGAAAGTTTGATTATCCCAAATGGTGTAAAGCAATATCAAGCAACAGCGGTAGCTACCACTCAGTATAGTCAGCCGTCATATAACAAGGTTAGTATTCCGCCCTCATCAAGAAGTTCACCATCGGATTCCGGATTTATTTGGCCTTCTGCTATGCGTATGATTACCCAGTATTTTAGCTGGTTTCATTCCGGTGTAGATATAAGCGGGCCAGTTGGCCAAGCAAGAGGTTCGGCTATTTATGCCTCAAAAAGCGGCGTTGTAGAAGTATCACAATGCGGTTGGAATGCTGGTTATGGCTGTTATATTATTATCGATCACGGGGGAGGTTACAAAACTCTTTACGGCCACGAAGATGCTTTGTTAGTTTCTGTTGGCCAATATGTGGAAACCGGCCAGACGATTGGCTTAATGGGTAATACTGGACGCGTCTATGGTTATGATGGCGTGCATATACATTTTGAAATCCGTATTAATGGAGTGACAGTTAATCCGTTGGGGTATGTGAGGTAATTACATTAAACATATAGAGACGCAATATTTTGCGTCTCTATAGATGTCGCGCTTGATTATGCGCCTCCCATTCTAGAGTATCATCAAGGGGTATTAATGCCACTTCTTTTTTATATTTTTGTTCCAAAGCTGTTTTAATTAGCCAGTCGGCCAAATGAGGATTTTTGGGAAGCAGTGGGCCGTGTAAATAGGTGCCGATAGTATTTTTGTAAACAATACCCTCGGTTTTGTCTTCACTGTTATTACCAGAGCCGACAATGACTCGCCCAAGTGGCTGTGTGTTTTTGCCAAGATATGTTCTGCCGCCATGATTTTCAAAACCAACAATAATTTTATTTTCTAATTCTTTGATGCCAATAATTTTTGTACTAACATTGCCAACACATCTTTTTTTGTCTCGGCCAAAATGTTGGGTGTGTAAATCTATTACCCCCAAGCCAGGTATGCCTACTCCGTCATATGGCTGGTAATAATGGCCGAGCATTTGTAGGCCGCCACAAATAAACAAACCAACTCCATTGTTTTTAATATATTCTTTTAACCAAGGCCACTTATTAATTAAGAAATCTTCATATAATAATTTTTGGTCTGTGTCTTCGCCTCCGCCCATAAAGATGATCGTAGATTTCAGATCGTAGATTTCAGATTGTGGTTGTGAGCCGATCGTAATCGGTATTACCTCAACTTCAATATTTCTCCACTGGCAGCGTTTTACTAAGCATTCAATATTGCCTTGGTCGCCGTAGAGGTTTAGGAGGTCGGGATAGAGATGAATAATAGCGATTCGCATAATTTATAATATTTTTTTTCCACACAATATTTTTCTTGTTTCCAACATTGCCGAATAAGTTGGTAAAATTAATATAAGCTCGTTTGGTTGCGCCTGTTCTGTGATTGTCGTAATTATTTTATTTAGGTCTTTGTTATGAGTTATTTGTGATGTTTCTAAGCCAGCGTATTTTAATCGTAAAGCAAAATCTGCCGCTCGTTTACCGGAAACAAATATTTTTTTATTTTGGCAAGTTTTGTTTAATAAATCAGATTTAATATCGTAAATCCACGAGACGTCGCTACCATCGGGAATGTTATCATTTAAAATAAACAGGATTGATTTAGTGTGTGGCAGTTCTTCTATAATAGTTTCTAGGTTAATATTAAAACTCGCTGGATTTTTGGCTAAAAGAATTTTAAATATTTTTTCATTAATAATAATTTCTTCGCCACGGCCAAAAGCTGGTTTGAAATTTCTTATAGCTTTGTCTATTTTTTTTTCGGGAACATTTAATATTTTAGCCGCTGTCATGGTTGCCAAAGCATTAAGTTTGTTGTGTTTGCCCAACAAATGATTGATTTGCGGGTTGTTTGTTAAATCGTTTAAAGAAAAATAAGATGTTTTTCCTTTAAATTTTTCTCCCAAACTGGCAATTCTTTGATTATCTTTGTTAATAACTAAATTTACTTCTGTTGGCAATTTTTTTAAGGCCTCGGCCCATTTTTGGCGCATAATTTCTACTTCGCCATAACGATCTAATTGATCGCGTGAAAGGTTGAGTAATATGATTATTTTTGGCGTAAAAAGTTGTAAAGCTTTTGGTAAATTAGCCTCGTCGATTTCAAATACCGCGATATCTGCCCGTGATTTGCCCAACATATTACTATTAATAATAAAAGAAGAAGCCAGGCCATTTAACAAATTAGCGCCACTGATATTGTGCAGCACTTTTAAGTCGTTTTCACGCAAAATATCGGCTGTTAGGTAGGCTGTTGTTGTTTTGCCGTTAGTGCCAGAGATCAAAATAACTCCTTTAGTAATTTGATTGGCCATCTGGCGCAAGAAGCTTTTATTTAATTTCAAAGCAACCTCACCCGGCCATGTGGCGCCAGCGCCTAAGCGTAAAATTTTGGAAGTCAGAAAAATAAGTTTGCCTAAATATATCAGAAGGAGATTCATATAACTCTAATATTATATGTTACTTGAAAAAAAGTCCAATTAATGATATTCTCGTATAAACCCTTCCTTGTGACAGAGACCGAAGGGTATATAAACTCCTCGGCTCGGAAAAGCAAACTTGTTTGCTTTTCACTCACCTGCGTCGCTTATAAATGGTACCGTGGCCAAGTGGTAAGGCGAAGCTCTGCAAAAGCTTTATTCGCCGGTTCGAATCCGGCCGGTACCTCACTTATGGATAAACTCGTTATAATAGACGGTAACGCCATTATTCATCGCGCTTATCACGCCATACCACCGCTTACCGACAAAAATGGGCGGATGATTAACGCCGCGTATGGTTTTACTTCCATGCTACTTAAGGTGTGGCGCGACTTAAAGCCAACACATATCGTGGTTACTTTTGATATGGCTGGGCCGACTTTTCGGCATGAAAAATTTAAAGAATATAAAGCCACGCGGGTAAAAGCCGACCAAGAATTGTATGATCAAATTCCTTTGGTACACGATGTAGTGCGTGCTTTTAATATTCCGATTTACGAGAAAAAAGGTTACGAAGCGGACGATGTGATTGGCACGATTGTAAGCTTGGTTTGTCATCCTGAGGGAGTAAAACGACCGAAGGATCTTTTGATACAAAGACACACCTTATCAGAAAGATCCTTCACTGCGCTTCGCTCCGTTCAGGATGACAATTTGGTAATTTATATTGTTACCGGTGATATGGATACGTTGCAACTGGTTCAGCCAGGGGTAAAAGTATATACTTTGCGCAAGGGGATGAGCGACGTGGTGATTTACGACGAAGAAGAAGTAAAAAAACGTTATGGTTTTGGTCCGGAAATGGTGGTAGATTACAAAGCTTTGCGCGGTGATGCTTCGGATAATATTCCTGGTGTTCTAGGGATTGGCGAAAAAACGGCGACAGAATTGATTAAAGAGATCGGGGGGGTAGATGAAATATATAAACAAATCCGAAATCCGAAATCCGAAATCCGAAATAAATTGAAACAATCAGTTATAAAAAAATTAGAAGACGGAGAGAAAAGCGCTGAAATGAGCAAGGAATTAGCCACGTTGGATTGCAGTGTGCCGGAATTAAATTTTAAGTTGACAGATTGTCTAGCGCATGATTTTGACAAAGATAAAGTTATTAAAATATTTCAAGAACTTGAATTCGTGTCACTACTCAAAAGAGTGCCTGGGTTAGAGGCTCCAAACGCCAATAGCCAAATGTTAAAAGCCGAAGGCAAACGAGGCAAAAAGAGTTTGACCGAGTTTAAATTTAGCGAAATTAAAAAGTCGGATGAATTAGATGAAATAATTAAACTAATCGCAGAAAAAAAAGTGTTTGCCAGCAAGGCTATTTTAAACAGCAAGGATGTTTTTAGCAGTGAATTATTGGGGATTGTTTTAGTGGTGGGGTACGAAGGTTTTTATGTTAGAAAAAATTTATTAGAAAAAATTTTAACGGTTTTTGATGACAGTGAATTAGAAATGGTAGGCCACGATTTAAAACAAACCATTAAAATATTAAATATTAAGAATTCAGTTTTAGTTAAAAATAAAATTTTTGACACTCAAATTGCCTCTTACTTACTTAACCCCGGCAGTAGAGCGCACGATCCAACCAGTATTGTTTTAAAATTTTTAGGCACCGAATTGCCAACTGGCAGTGGCCAGGAAAGTTTATTTGGTGTTGACGCGAGAGCAGTGGCCAATGAACTATATTTATTATTACAAACAGTTGAAAAACTTAAAAATGAGCTGGATAAAGCCAATAATTTGGGGTTATTTAGGCTTATAGAAATGCCACTAGCCCATGTTTTGGCGGAAATGGAATTAAACGGCGTGGCTGTTGATTTAAACATGTTAAATAAGTTATCAAAAGAGGTTGCCGAAGAAATTAAAAAGACAAGTAAAAATATTTATAATATGTCCGGCGAGGAGTTTAATATTGCCTCGCCTTTGCAATTGCGGGAAGTTCTTTTTGATAAAATGCAGATACCGGTTATGGGAATTAAAAAAGGTAAAACCGGTCTTTCTACTTCGGCCGAACAATTAGAAAAATTACGCGGTTTGCATCCGATTATTGATGAAATAGAAACTTATCGCGAACTGGCTAAATTGCAAAATACCTATATTGACGTTTTACCAACTTTGGTAAATAAAAAGACCAATCGCATTCATACTACTTTTAACCAAGCCGTGACAGCTACTGGCCGGCTATCTAGCTCTGATCCTAATTTACAAAATATTCCAATTCGCACCGAGCTTGGCCGAGAAATCAGAAAATCTTTTGTGGCGGAAAAAGGTAATAGTTTGGTGGTCGCTGACTATTCGCAAATAGAATTGAGAATTGTGGCTTCTCTGGCCAAAGATAAAAAGATGATGGAGATTTTTAATCAAGACAAAGACATTCACCAAGCTACAGCTGCTTTTATTAATGGCATTTCACTGGAAAATGTGACCAAAGAAATGCGTAGTGCGGCCAAAGCGGTTAACTTTGGAGTCTTGTATGGTATGGGATCCTATGGTTTAAGCGGGCGGACCGGCATGCAGGTTTGGGAAGCCAAGGATTTTATTAAAAAATATTTTGAACAGTTTAGCGAGGTAAGAAAATATTTGGATCAGACTTTGGAATTTACCAAAAAAGAGGGCTACTGTGAAACACTATTTGGTCGTCGGCGTTATTTGCCGGAACTCAATTCACCGAATTTTCAAATTAGATCAGCGGCCGAGCGCATGGCCATAAATCATCCGGTACAAGGCACGGCCGCGGATATTATGAAAATGGCGATGATTGAGGTTTATAAAAGTATTCACAATGTCATCCTGAGCGAAGCGAAGGATCTTTTCGTACAGACGCGTCGTAGACAGAAAGATTCTTCGGCTTCGCCTCAGAATGACAATGTGGGTGAGGTAAAACTCATTCTTCAAGTTCACGACGAGTTGGTTTTAGAAGTTAAAAAGGGTTTAGAGAAAGAAGCTAGCGAAATGATCAAAAAAACAATGGAGGAAGTTGTCAAATTAAACGTGCCGGTGAAAGTAGAAGTAAATTGGGGAGAAAGATGGGGAGAGATAAAATGACATGACACATAATTTAAGATAACACATTTCAAATTATTTGTAGGGGTCGCATATATGCGACCCGAGGGTTATTAAAAAACACCTGTTTAGAGGTGTTTACGTGTTTCCGTGCAACTATATCCACCTCTTTCTTTTAAAAAAAATCATCATTATTAAACAGACCGACAAC
Organism: uncultured Gammaproteobacteria bacterium; assembly: GCA_964482695.1. Classification (GTDB taxonomy): domain Bacteria; phylum Patescibacteriota; class Patescibacteriia; order Magasanikbacterales; family GWA2-37-8; genus CAYZYP01. Next base: position 54,894 of record CAYZYP010000005.1, read on the forward strand.
ATTACACCAGCCATAATGGGAAAACCCCAAAACCAATATAGTCCGGGCATGTATTTAAAATTCATGCCATAAAGTCCGGCCAAAAAAGATAAAGGCATGAAAATTGTGGTGATAATTGTTAAAATTTTCATTACGGAATTTAATTTGTTGCTAACAGAAGACAAATAAACATCCAACATACTGGATAACATATCGCGGTATGTTTCAATCGTATCAATTACTTGAATGGTATGTTCATAAAGATCGCGCAAATAAATGTTGGTGTGTTTTTTAATTAAAGCTGAATCGCCTCGTTCCAAAACATTCACCACTTCGCGCATTGGCCAAGCGTATTTACGCAAAGCGATCATTTCTCTTTTTAAAGTATGTAAAATTTTTAAAGTTTTTGGCGTTGGATTAGCAATTAATTCATTTTCTAAATTTTCAATTTTTTCGCCAAATGTTTCCAAAATATGAAAATAGCCATTAATAATTTCGTCCATCAACCGATAAGCCAAATAGTCGGTGCCAGACTGGCGAATTTTCGTTTTTGGCTGGCGAATGTGCTCACGAATTTTATCAAAAACATCGCCTTTGATTCCCTGCTGAAAAGATAGAACAAATTTGTCGGCGATAATAATACTAAGTTGTTCGCAAATATTATTTTTGCCTGCCGGATCCGGATAAACCATTTTTAAAACCACGCAGATATAGTCGTCCATTATTTCAATTTTGGATCGTTGTTTGGTATTGGTGATATCTTCCAAAATTACTGGATGCAATTCAAATCCCAGGCCCAATTTGGCCAAAAAATCCGCCGGCGGGACATTGTCAATATTTATCCAGGTGATAGTTGGAGTTTTTTTGAATTCAATACACTCTTCCAGAGTTTTCACTTTTTTTTCAATAAAATTATTTTCATCATAATCAAAAACAGTAATGTTGTTTTGCGGCAGTCCTTTGATTTTTATTTCATTGTTTATTTCTTTGGACATAGTAATGATATTATACTATATTTTATAAAATAAGGCGATATTGGAATTTGTTGTTTACAATTGGTTGACAAATTATATTATAAGTGCTATAATACTATTTGTCTACCTAGTGTCAACCAATATGGATGTAAAAAAGCTAATCTTAGATAAAATTAAACAAAAAGGGCAAATTAAGTCGGCTGAGATAATAAAACAGACTGGTTTGTCGCGCGCTTATATTAATCGGATGTTGCAGGAATTGAGAAATGAGGGAAAAATTATTTTGCTTGGTCAAACCAGAAAAGCAATTTATATTTTGGCTGATAAGGAATCCGTAGCACTGGCTAAACAGCAAGTATTGGAATTTAAAGAAATTTGCGCGAATAAAAATTTGAATGAAGATTTTGTTTTGGATGAAATTAAAAAACAAACCGGCATATTTTTTGATTTGCCCAAAAATATAATTGGCGCGCTTGATTTCGCGTTTTTGGAAATATTAAATAATGCCATTGAGCACTCACATTCCAAAGACATAATGGTTAAAGTGGAAACAAACGCAGATGATATAAAATTTTGGATAATTGATCAGGGCATAGGTATTTTTAATAGCATTAAGAAGAAATTTGCTTTTGCCGATGATTTGGTCGCCATTGAGCATTTATTAAAAGGCAAACAAACTACTGATCCTAAACGACATAGCGGGCAGGGTATATTTTTTACTTCCAAATTAGCCGATGTATTTACGATAATAAGCGGACGTAAACGGTTAAGGTTTATAAAAGAACTGGATGATATATTTATAGATGATATTCAAGAATTTTCTGGCACAAAAATATTTTTTTCCATAAATAAAAGCAGTAAAACGCAGGCCAAGAAAGTTTTTGACGAGTTTTCTAACGAAGAATTTGAGTTTAGCAAAACCAAAATTTTAATTAAATTATCAAAAAACAGCCAAGGTCTGATTTCCCGTTCCGAAGCGCGCCGGATTATGTTTGGTTTGGATAAATTTAAAGAAATTGTTTTGGATTTTAAGGGCGTAGAAACAGTTGGCCAAGGTTTTGTCGATGAAGTATTCAGGGTTTGGCAAAATAAATATCCAGAAATAAAAATTAGTTATGTTAACGCCAATGAGAATGTGGAGTTTATGGTGAGAAGGGCGTTGAGATAAAAAGTATTATTAAATTTATATTTTCCCCTCGGCGGCTTGGACTAAGAGTAGAACAAAAGTGGCGGTCTTGACAACAGGTATTGTATATGATAATATAAAATATATATTTAAATTATCATGTAATTTTAAACTAAATATGTATGAAAGAATACAAAAATTTCAAGGTTTAGGCCAAGAAAGCTGTTTTTTGTGGGGTCCTCGTCAAAGTGGTAAAAGTACATTGTTGAAGACCTTATTTCCAAATTCCCCATATTATGATTTGCTTTTATCAGATGAATTTGCTCGGCTTAATCGTCGGCCGGCTCTGTTACGCGAGGAACTTTTGGCGCGCCAGTTTAAGGCGCCAGTGATTGTGGATGAGGTACAAAAGATACCGCAATTGCTTGATGAAATTCAATGGCTGATAGTTAATAAAAATATCCAATTCATTCTTTGCGGTTCAAGCGCGCGGAAACTAAAAAGAAGAAGCGGCAATTTGTTGGGTGGACGGGCATTGCGTTATGAAATGTTTCCCTTGGTGTCGCCAGAAATTCCGGATTTTGATCTTTTGAAGGCTTTAAACAATGGGCTTATACCAAAACACTATCAAGCCAATCGTCCAAATCTCTTGCTTCGTTCATATATTGGTGATTATTTAAAAGAAGAAATAGCAGCCGAAGCTCTTACGCGAAATATTCCGGCCTTTGCCCGATTTTTAGAAGTCGCGTCTTTTAGTAATGGCGAATTGATAAATTTTACTAATATCGCCAGAGAGTGTGGTGTGAGCGTGCCAACCGCCAAAGAATATTTTCAAATTTTAGTTGATACACTTTTGGCGCGATTTGTACCTTCATTTCAAAAGAAAGCCAAAAGACGGGTTATTCAAGCGTCAAAATTTTATTTTTTTGATGTTGGCATCGCCAATACTCTGCTTAAAAGAAATTCTGTTGTGCCGGGAAACGAAATGTTTGGGAAAGCGTTTGAACATTTTATTTTTCAAGAAATAGTAGCGCATAGTCATTATTCTGGTTTAGAATATCCGATTTGTTATTGGCGAACAGCGTCTGGATTTGAAGTGGATTTTATTTTAGGTGATCAAGATATAGCGGTGGAGGTTAAAGGGACTCACGAAGTTCAATTACATCACTTACGTGGCCTTCGCGCGTTTCAAGGTGAATTTAAACCGAAAAAAACAATTGTTGTTTCGCTTGATGTTCAGCCGCGCGCAGTTGATGGCATTAGTATCGTACCGTGGAAAATGTTCTTGCGTGATTTGTGGGCGGGGATGATAGTTAAATAAACAAAAAATTATTATTTAAATTTATGAAGTCGCTTGAAATATTTGTTATATATGTTTCCATGGGAAATGGAAGGATATATATTAAAAAATAAACTGGGTAATAAAGAGATAGAAGAACGTAGAAAATTTTCTTGTTTGTTGGTAAACAATAGCCATGTTAAAATTCTGGCGGGAGAGAAAGCGCGAGAATATTATAATTACTTAGGCGTAGAAAAAGAAATGTCTGATGTAACTGAGATAAAAGGACAGTGCGCTTATATGGGTAAAGCAAGAGGGGTAGTAAAATTAATTTTTACTCCTAGCGACATGCACAAGATGAACGAAGGAAATATATTGATATCGCAGGCGACTAGTCCAGATTTAATTACGGCCATGAAGAAAGCAGCCGCTATCGTGACAAATACTGGCGGGTTGATTTGTCATGCCGCTATCACAGCTCGAGAATTAAAAATTCCGTGTGTGGTAGGAACCATCAATGCCACTCTTATTTTTAAAGATGGCGATTATATTGAAGTTGACGCTGTTAGGGGGGTAGTCAGAAAATTATAGAAAATTAGTACAAAGTTATAACGACTATTTTGAAGAGTTGTGGAATAAATAGTGATAATTCACGCAGAAAATGTTTGAGATGGTGTGGTTGGGCGCAAAGTAAAAATAAACCACGGCCAATCAAGGCCGTGTTTTATTTAAGTTGGAGGGCCGCCGGTCCCTCCGTTAGGATTTGTGTGTTAAAAAAAGAACTCCCAGCACCAACACAATCAGCCCTCCAAATAGGAAGTAAGCAGTCGTCAGTAGTACTAGCGTACCCAACTTTAATTTATTCATTCTATAATGGTCTGGTAAATCTAGACAATAAATTTTCAGAAATGAGAGACTGTGG
>CAYZYP010000006.1:0-25556 GCA_964482695.1 uncultured Gammaproteobacteria bacterium
CAAACACTTAATTTATTTTTAAATAAAGTGTGTCAGATGTCTTGACCCATTACATCATTGTCTGCTTTACTTTTGGGGCTGTTTTCTGTAATATTAGATTATATATTATTTAAGTATTTTATGTCTCTCAAGAAGACTTTATTAGAACTTAAAAAACTAATGGAAAAATGGGGCATTGAACCGGGTAGTTGGAGCTTGGTTTTGCATTACTGCGCCCCATTGTTAGGTTATAATACAGAATATGGCCGTGATAAACACTTACATATAGTGGTTAACGAAGAAAAATTACCATGGAAGATTAAAAAGAAAGAAGTCAACTATGAAGTAACCATTCCTTTTAATTCTCGATACGAAAAAGATTTTATTGATTTTATAAATAAAACCGGGCATGATTTTCATTTGATTGTTGGTGAGCCCAAATTGTTTAAAAGGATTTGGCGTCAGCACGGAATATTTTATAAAATCAGACAGGATAAAGTTCCGATTTTATCAATTATTGGCAATTTAATTTGGTGGGGGATTACAGCAGAAAAATGGCGCAAGAAGAAAAATAATAGTCCCGAAGTCTGGGCTAGAAGGTTTTTGTGGGCCGAATCTTTATTGCAAGAAGCTGATAAAAAGGGAGATTTAATTGTTGTTCACGAAATTAAAAAATTATTTAAAAAATATCGACCAAAAGATAATCCAAAAACCAGATTAAATAAAGAAAATTCATTATTATACTATAAAAAGAACAAGGCAGTTAAGGGAAATATAGGTAGCCCTGGAAAAGCAAAAGGCAAGGTTTATTTTATAGACGATCCAGATAAAATTCCTAAAATCAGGAAAAACACAGTTTTAGTAGCCAAGTTAACTAGCCCTAAATTATTGAACCAGATTAAAAATTCCATAGCTGTTGTTACCGACGAGGGCGGGGCGTTGTCTCACGCGGCTATTATTTGTCGTGAATTAAAGATGCCTTGTGTCATTGGTGCTGTAATAGCCACTAAAGTTTTTAAAGACGGTGATTTGGTAGAAGTGGATGCTGGGAAAGGGATAGTAAAAAAAGTAAAATAATATGTCTAATTTAGAACAAATTTTAAAACAAGACAAGCAAGTGGATTGGGAATTATTTATTTCGCGCCACCGAGAATCTTCCCCTTTGTTTAATAATTTAGTAATTGCTAGCCAATATCCCAAAGGTCTGCTTTTAAAAACATTGGGGATTAATTTTGCTTTTAATTATTTTAAAAGAGTAGGCGATAGTTATTTTTGGAGTAGTAAGGAGCGTGAAAAATTAAAGAAGCTTTTAAAATTAGAAAGCAGAAAAAATCCTATTTTTTTGGAACGCGTAATTAAGAGAGCTAGCCAAAATTGCGATCAGTTGAATAGATTTTGTCAACAACTGAAAACAAGGGAAAATTTTAACAATAAAACAAACAAAGAACTCTCAGAATTATTTAATAATTATTGGTTACTATTAACTAAAACCGCTTCTTTTATTGTAGTAAAGCACGTTTTAAACAGAGTCCTAGAAAAGAGTATTAAAGATAAATTGGCTTTAAAGCTGTCAGATAAAGATAAAGTTAATTTGTGTTTTGAAAATTTTTTAGTGCCAGCAAATGAAACTTTGATTAGTCGAGCCAATAAAGAGCTGCGAAGGTTGGCTTCTTTAAATAAAGTTGAAGATAGGGCTATGATGGCCTTTTTGAACAAGTATAGTTGGGTAGAGACTTTTAATTGGCGTGGTAAATTATTAACAAAAAGCGATGTTAAGAGAAAGATAGTTAAATTAAAGAAAGAAATTATAAAAATTATTCGCCCCGACTCTTTTGCTTGGCAAACTGAGTTTAAGAAATATTTTTCCAATGACAAAAGATTATTAGCAGAAATTAAATTATTGCAATATTTATTATATTTTCACACTTATCAATTAGAATGTTTATTTTCCGCCCATTATCATTGTCAAAATTTATTAGGCGTTGTTGCTAACAGGATCAGGCTGTCTTTTGTTGATTTAAGTTTGGCTATTTATCCAGAAATAATAGCGGGTTTAAGTGGCAAAGAAATTAATATTAAGGGAATACCAAAAAGAAAAAATAATCGTTTTTGTCTTTATAGATTTAAAGATCAGTTGGCTGTTTTTGAAGGCAAAGAGTTTGGGCGGCTTAAAAATAAAGGGCAAATAAATGTTATTAAGGTTAGTGAATTAAAAGGTAAAATAGCTTTTCAGGGTAAAGTAAGGGGCAAGGCAAAAATAATTATGTCAGTTAAGGATTTTAATAAATTTAAAAAAGGTGATATTTTAATTTCACCGATGACAACAGTTGATTTTAATCCTTATCTAAATAAAGTGGCCGCCATTGTTACCGACGAAGGTGGCATTACCTGCCATGCTTCAATAATAAGCAGAGAGTTAGGCGTTCCATGTATTATTGGCACCAAAATTGCAACCAAGGTTTTTAAAGACGGTGATTTGGTAGAGGTGAACGCTCATCAAGGAATAATTAAAAAAATTTAAAATATGGCAGTTGATTATATAAAAAATAAAGTAGACTGGGTAGTTTACTTAGAACGTCGCAATCCTTTGTTCTATATTTGTATTTTTAACAAAGCTTTTGGCGATAGGTTAAAAGAAGTTGTTGGTTTTGGGTTTAAGTATCAGTTATATACCTATGAGAAAGAAAATGGTTTTTATATCAATAGAAATTATAAGTCTGGCCGAGAATTAGCGGTGGCTAAGAAATTTTTTTCTGATTTAATTAAAAATGATCAGGCTGGGCTGGCCGATCTTTGTATTAAATGTAAATATTATCTGCACCAAGAAAGAAAATTGGTCAAACAATTTTCCCAAGATGTGGCAGACGAATATATTATTGAAAATTATAATCAAATAATAGAATTATTAATTAATATCTTTACCCATTTAACGACAATACCGATGTTGATTTTAAATACCATAGATACAGCTAGTTTGGCAGATTTAAATACTAAAGAATTTAAAAACGCTTTCAAATTATTTTCGTCATTTAGAAAAGCAAGCCGCAATATCCATCAGGAAACAGTATTAAAACAAATTTGGCAGACAGCCGCGAAATTAACTGGCGTTAAAGATTATTTAGATTTTTCTTTTTTTAGTTTGCAAGAATTAGGCAATCTTTTTCAACACAAAAAATATCCTAGCATAAGTGAGGTTAAACAGAGAAAAACAGGTTGCGTGTTTTACGAAGATCGTGAATTGGGGCAAGTATGTTTTAATTATCAGCCCAATTTTTTAAAGAAAATAGGCATAGAGAGGAAAAAAGTTATTGAAGTAAAATTAATTAAAGGAAGAATAGCTAACAAGGGATATGCTAAAGGCAAAGTATGTATGCTTAATGTAGCTAAAGATATTAAGAAATGTCGGGTTGGTGATATTGTGGTGACAGTAAACAGCTCGCCAATATTTATGCCCGCTTTAATTAGATGTGGGGGAATAATAGCCGATGAAGGCGGCACGGTTTGTCACGCGGCGATTATCAGTAGAGAATTAAACAAACCATGCATTATTGGTACAAAAATTGCCACCAAAATTTTTAAAGACGGCGATACCGTAGAAGTTGATGCTGACAACGGAGTGGCTAGGAAGCTTTAATTTAATTGAAAATTATGGATATTGAGAAAATAAAATTATTTACCTGGAACAATAATTGGGCTGGCAGATGGTGCGTGCTAACTTGTTCTCATTTTTCCGATGAATATACAAAAGAAATACGCTTTGGTAAAAGGCCTTTTGTTTATGATTCAATAATTTTAGTTTTTAAAGGCCGTAGTCAAGGATGGGTAAAACAAGACGATCGTGATAATGTGGGAAAATTTCTATCAGATGAAGTGCTAAAAAATCCAGGCAAAGTAAAAGAGGTTTGTGCGTCATTGAAAAAGGAAACCGATAGAATGCTTAATTTTATTAGCAATCATGAGAAAGAGAATATAACAGAAGTTGTTTATCGTGAGTTTTGGAGGACAGTACCTATTTATTACAAAGAGCACATAAATATAAAATATGTGGTGGACTACTTGCCACCCGATGAATTGGCTAAATATTTGTCAGATTTTGAAGAGGCCAGATTGTATGCCGAAAGAGTGTTGGAGAGAGTAGAGGATTTTACTCGTACATTTGCCCGTCAGTTATCCAAAAAATTTGGATATGGTTTTGAATCGTTACTTTGTCTTGTTAAAGAAGAGGTTTTTGAGTACTTTTCAACCGGTAATTTTCCGGCAGAAAATATATTACAGAATCGATATGATTTTTTTGCGATTGTTTCAGATGAGCAAGGAAAGGAATATTTTGGTTATGACGAGGCCAAAAGGATTGAACAAACAATTATCAAAGTGGACGATGTCAATACAATTAAGGGAACAACAGCTTATCCTGGGCAGGTTAAAGGCAAAGTTAAGGTTGTTGTTGGTGACCCAAAGAATGCCGTTGGGTTTAACGAGGGTGATATTTTAGTTACTGGCATGACTAGACCAGAATTTTTGCCACTCATGAAAAAATCCGCCGCAATTGTGACTGATTCAGGAGGGGTGTTATCCCATGCCGCTATTGTTGCCCGTGAACTAAAAAAACCTTGTATTATTGGCACTAAAATTGCTACCAAAGTATTAAAAGACGGTGATATAGTAGACGTGGACGCGGAAAGGGGAATAGTGAGAAAAATTAATTAAACAAAAATCCCGACACTACGTCGGGATTTTAATGCTGTTTGTTATTATAAGCCGAATTTTGTGAACCACGAATTTTTTTCACTAATTTACACGAATTACGAATTAGTGTTTATTCGTGAAAAAATTCGTGGTTTGATGATCATTTATCTAGCCGTGTTGTTGCCAACATGGTCGAGTCCGCCTTCGCCCTTCGGGCTACAGCGGACGCAGCGAGCGAACTTTACGAATCCCGACTAAGTCGGGAAACGCTGCTCTTGCGCGCGGGTAAGGATTTAGCCGTTTCACCCCAGACCTTTATTTCCCTTTGGCCCGGATTAAGCTATCATTCTTGATCAAACAAGGATGTAGGGTTTAGCTTTCTCGATTGTTTCCAATCAAAGACGTCTCTGCTCGCACCTCTAGGATTGCTCCAGGTGGGTGTTACCCACTACCTTTTTCCCGACTATGTCGGGAGCGTGTTCGGACTTTCCTTCCCGCCAAAGGCGGGACGATCATCAATAACAAACAACGTATTATTTATAGCATATTTTAAGGGTTTTGTCAACGGTTAATAATCGTGATATAATAAATTAACATTATACTAAATTATTTATTTTAAGTTTTAGATTTTTTTAAAATTTACGCGATTGTCATTAGCGACAACTATTTTATTATGTATAAAACAAGTAAAATAAATAATTTAGTATAATGTTAATTAACCAATTAATTAAAATTTAGAAATTTAATATGTCCAAAGAATCACGTTTATCACAAAAAGTCGCCATTATTGGCGCTGGGGCAGTTGGTTCAACTGTTGCTTATACAATTATGCTAAAAAATTTAGCTTCCGAAGTGATTTTAATTGATGTTAATGAAAAAAAAGAAGAAGGTGAAGTTATGGATATAGCCGATGGTTTATGTTTTGTAGAAACTGGCTCTGTTAAAGGAGCTAATTTCAAAGATGCCGCTAGTGCTGATATTATTATAGTTACCGCTGGCTTGGCGCAAAAACCGGGCGAAACCAGAATGGATTTGGTAAAAAAGAATAAAGAAGTAACAAAATCTATTTTTAAACAAATAGGAAAGATTAAATCTTCTGCCATTGTTATAATGATTAGCAACCCCGTAGATGTGCTCACTTATTTAGCTCAAGAAATAACCGGCTTGCCAAGAGCCCAAGTATTTGGTACTGGCACTAGTTTGGATACCGCTCGTTTAAGACATTCTGTAGCCAGTCATTTAAAAGTTTATTCACAGAGTGTCGATGGCTTTGTAATGGGTGAACACGGTGATAGTGAATTTACCGCTTGGTCAACGGTTTCGGTTGGTGGTTTACCAATAAAAAGTTTAGTATCTTCCCAGAGCGATTTAAACAAAATAGAAGACAGTGTGAAAAAAGAAGCTTACGAAATTATTAATCGCAAAGGTGCTACTTTTTATGGTATTGCTATGGCTGTTTCAGATGTAGTAGAAGCAATACTTTATAATCAGCACAAAATTTTACCTCTTTCTGTTAGAGTAGATAATTTTAATGGAGTTAGCGGAGTATGCTTGGGAGTGCCGGCCGTACTTGGCAGAAATGGCGTAGAGCGTGTTTGGCCAGTAAAGTTAAACGCGGAAGAGAAGAAAAAATTACAGAAGTCGGCAAAAGCTATTAAAAAGTATTTATAGTTTCTTAATTGTTGGCATTGGGATTAATTTGATTTTAGAGTTTGCCTCGCAAACTCTAAAAATAGATTATTCAGGCGACCAAAAAACAATTTACACCTCTATCACGACCGGTAATATCATCGGTCGTTTTTCTGTTTTAGTGAAGAGAAATTGACCAACATAATCACGTATTTTATTTCTGATATAGTTAGTATCAGCCCAAGAAAGAGGGTCGGAATCAATAACTAATTTTTTAACGCGATGACGCAAGTCTTCTATTAATTCTTTGTTTTCTTTTAAAAAAACAAAACCGCGAGAGATAATATCCGGATTTTGAATAAGATGACCTGTTTTAGAATCTACTGTCGCTATTACTACTACCATACCGTCTTCGGCCAGTACCTGGCGATCACGCAAAACTATATTTGTCTCATCACTAACGCCTAAACCATCCACAAAAACATAATCAGCCGGTATTTTATTTTTAGTTAGACAGCCTGTATTTTTTGAAAATTCCATTATTTGACCATTGTCAGCAATAAAAATATTTTCCTTATTAAAACCCATAGACATAGCCACCCGAGCATTATAATGCAATAAAAAATGGTTGCCTTCTATAGGAATGAAATACTTAGGATTAAGCAAACGAATCATTAGTTTGACATCATCTGCCTTGGCGTGGCCGCCAGCGTGCACGTCCATCATTTGATAATGGATAACATCTGCCCCTTTACGGAAAAGAGTATCTTTTAAACGCTGTACAGTTCTTTCGTTACCTGGAATAACTGAAGAAGAAAATACTACTGTGTCGCCAGAAGTTAATCTTACCGAACGGTGCTCGTTGTTGGCTATGCGCATTAAAGAAGCGTTTTTTTCACCTTGGGCGCCAGTACAAATTATTACCACTTTTTCATCTGGGTAGTCAGTGATGTTTTTAAGATCAATAAGAGTTTTAGGGCTAAATTTCATATAGCCAAGTTCTTTGGCAATAGCCACGTTGTTTTTCATGCTAAAACCATCCAAAGCTATTACCTTGCCTTGTTTTTCTGATATCTCAATGATTTGTTTTATACGAGACAAAAGTGAAGCAAATGTGCCAATAATAATGCGTCCCGGAACTTTGGCGATAATTTCTTCTAAATTAGTGCCTATTTCTGATTCTGACATTTGGTGCCCAGGGTGCGAAGCGTTGGTAGAATCGCTCATAAGAGCTAGCACACCTCTAGAACCAATTTGGGCTATTTTCTGTAAGTCGGCCGGTTGTTCGCCAGCTGGCTGGTAATCAAATTTCCAATCACCGGTATGCACAATAACGCCTTCTGGAGTTTTTATTACTATCCCCATTGAGTCTGGAATGTTGTGGTTTAGATGAAAAAATTCTAATTCAAATTGGCCCAAGCGCAATTTATCGTTTATGTTAAGATTGCATAAATTAAGAGGCTTAAGACTTTTGTAGTCTTCTTGTCGTTTTTTGATAATGGCGTTAGTCAGCGGTAGCCCGTAAATTGGTGGGTATTCTAGTTTGGGAATAAGATGCGGGATTGCTCCAATATGATCGTAATGAGCATGCGATATTATAACACCACGAATATTTTTTTCTTTGCCTTTAAGATAATTGATATTTGGAATAATATAGTCAATACCCGGCATATCTTCTTCGGGAAATTGCAAACCCATGTCTATTATAATAATATCACCGTTGTATTCAAATAAGGTGCAATTACGGCCAACTTCCTCGAGCCCGCCCAAAACAACAACCTTTAGTTTATTGTCATTTTCTCGAAAACGAGAAAAAGAAGGCTGGTCTGTTTTTATGCTGGTATGGTAAACACGTCTTTGGCGTGAAGACCGAGAGTTGTACTTGCGGTTGTTTGTTGTTTGTGTTTTTATCATAAAAATATAAATAAATTAAATGAAGATAAAAGATGTTAATATATTGTTTGTGCCGACGGTGGGACTTGAACCCACAACCCCAATGGGGACATGGTTCTGAACCATGCGTGTTTGCCAATTTCACCACATCGGCTGTTAGCGAACGAAGAAAAATTATTTCCATTGTCTTTTGCTCTTGATATACCAATCATTGATGTTAACAAAACGTTCAAAAGGGTAAAAGATTTGTTCTGTTTTTATACCTTTAATTCCGTTGTTAATAATCATGTTGTGTGTTGGCGTATAGAGAAAAATAGCCGGTATCTCGTCTAAAAGAATTTTTTGGAATTGTCCATAAAGTTTTACGCGTTCCTGGTCGCTTACATTAGAACGAGCTTGTTCTAAAATTTTGTCAGTATCGCGATCGCTGAATAAGGCCAAGTTTAATCCAGGGTAATTGGTTTGTGAAGAATGCCAGAAAGGAAATGGGTCAGGATCATTGCCCATTATTTCTCCATAGAGTAAAATTTGGTAATCACGGTTTTTTAGCAGTTCTATAATTTGTAATTTACTGATATATTTTATGTTAGTTTGCACCCCAACTGTTTGCCACATTTTGCCAACAGCTTCGGCTACTTTTCTAAATTCAACTGTATTGACTGTGGTAATAGTTAACTCTAAAATATTTTTATCTTTATCTTGGCGGTAAAAACTCTGGTTAGAGCTCATTTTATTTCTCACCGTTTCTTTTAATTCTTTTTCTATTTGAGCGATTGAGCTAGAAACTGTTTCTTGGGGGGTGCTGGTATTTTTTTTGATATTATTTAGTTCGGTTTCTTTTTCTTTAAGCAGGATGTTGTACTGGCTGTCAAAATATTGTTCAGGTTGTATTTTAGACCATTTTTTATCTAATAATTTATTGGCAGAATTAATATCAAAATTTGGGTATTTTAGATTAGCAGAAAATCCAGAATAATTTTTTAAAATTGGCGATTCAGTAATAATTCCCTCGTTATCTAGAGCTTCAGCAATTATTTTATTTTTATCTATTGATTGTAAGAGAGCCAAGCGTAAATCGTTTTCTTTTAAGCTGGCTTCTTTATCTTGGTTGAAAAATAAAGCAGTATATTGCGGCAAGTTTAGCTTATAGATATTAAAATTATTAGTTGAAATTTTACTTTTTAAATCAGCCGGAACAAAACCTAGGCCAGTAACCGTCTGGCTTTTTAAGGCATTAAAACCCTGAGTGTAATCTGGATAAAATTTAAAAATTATGCTTTTTAAGTATGGCGATTTACCATAGTAGTATTTATTTGGCACCAAAACATAGGTTTTAATATTACCCGTTTCATCTTTTGTGAGTTTGCTAAACTTCCAAGCGCCGGTACCTATTGGCTGTAAGTTTGTCTTAGCTAGTTTAATATTAACAGGTTGAATATCTCGCCAAATATGTTGTGGCAGAATACCAACTGTTAGGCTGTTTAAAAATGGGACAAAAGGTTCTTTTAAGGTGAAACGTACGCTGAAATCTCCTTCTTTTTCTACCTTAACACTCTGAAAAGTGGCAAAAAGAGGGCTATTTACCGCAGAATTTTGGATTGTATTAAAAGTGAAAATTATATCATTGGCGGTAAAAGATTCGCCATCAGACCATTTAACATCCGGCCGCAGTTTAACGGTGTAAATTTTTTTATCTTTACTTATGGAGTATTCTGTAGCTAAATCTGGTTCTAAAATTTGTTTTTCGTTATAGCGGAATAAACCAGAATAAACAAGATATGTTAAATCATCATCTATATCATTGATGCTGGCAAATAAAGGATTGATAAATTTTGGTTGGCCAATAAGGGCTTCGTTGTATTCTCCTCCAATTGCTGGGACTAATGTTTGATTTTTAATAAAAAATATAGTTATCCAAGTAACCGTTGCCAGAACAGTAGCTAAAAGAGTCAGATAAATAGTTCTTTTTTCCCATTTTGAAAGAAAATTATCGAGGTATCTTAATTGGCGCCAATTAGGTAAAAAACCCGGCTTAATTCGTTTAATTAATTTATGGTCTAGTTTATTGTTTATTGGTTTATTTTTTCGCCAAAAAAATATTTTATGCCAATTCATGTTATTGAAGATGATAGTTTAGTCCATAAAGTTGTAAAGTTTTTAAAACAACCTTACAAATCCACGGAACGAAAATAATATTTAGATAGGTCAAAGCCAAAAGTTGAAGTTCCAAATTTTAGATTTTAGACTTTTGGGTTAGAAATAGGAGTATTTTAGAAAGTTTTATTCCTTTTAGAAGACGAGCCTAATAAGAGAAATTCCAAAGAAAAGAATAGAAACAATAATAGTAGAAAAGTATAATATCTTATCCACACCTCTTTTGGTGCTATAAATATTGCTAGAACCGCCAAAAACACCACTTAGACCAGTGCCCTTTTGTTGCAAAAGAATTACCACCACAAGCAATATTGCTAGTATAAACTGGGAGATGTTATAGATAGTTTCTTTCATAAATTATGTTAAAACAGAATATATAATAACATTGTTTAATTTGTTTGTCAAACACCTTACTAAAGTAAAGAGGCTTGTTTTTGTAACAGTTTAGGGGTATAATTAGTTACAAAGTTTATAAGGTCAATTGATTTCATAATTTTTCAAGTATGGCCTTGCCAATTAAAGTGGGGCATTGGTATCAGAAATGGTGGGGGGTAATTTTGATCGCGTTGATTGGAATATTTTTGGCGACAGCAGTGTTTTTTTTAATTATTACCTTAAAATATTGGTGGCAGATAAAGCAAGGCGGCGCGTTGTTTTTAGAACAACAGTTTTATGGCAATTTTAGCCGTGTTAGCCAACAAAATTTAAGTCAGAATAAAATAAAAAGAGAAGAAATAGAAACCAGTGACGATCCGTATTTAGGAAATCCGAACGCAAAATTAGTGATAGTGGAGTTTGTTGATTATTTGTGTCCTAATTGCCAAAAAGCAGATCCTATTGTTCAGCAGCTTATTAGCCAGTATGGCTATAAGACAAAAGTAATTATACGCGACTTTCCGGCAGACTCGTTGCACCCAGGCGCTTCTGCTTTGGCTGAATTGGCCTATTGTAGCCACAGCCAAGGACAATTTTGGAAAATGCACGATTATCTATTAGAAAATCAATCAGATTTTTCTATTGGTCTTAACGCGACTAATATCAAAAAGGCCGCGGATTATATCGGAGCGGATTATAATATTTTAATAAATTGTTATAATTCTGGCAAGGCAAAAATAGAAGTGAACCAAGATTATGCTGATGCCTTGCGTTTTGGTATTTCTGGCACGCCGACTTTTTTTGTTAATGGCCAAAAAGTAGAAGGCGTGGTGCCGTTTAGTACGTGGGAGAAAGTAATTGATTAAAAATTTTAAATTTTAAAAATATGTTTTTTCGCAAAATATTTTTTTTCATTTTATTATTTAGTTTATTTTTTCCAGCTTTGGCAACTTTGGCGGCAGGCGACGTTAATAGCAAGGTTCCAGAATTTAATCCATTATGTTGGAAATGGACAGATGATGGCTTGGAAAAAGGCGTTGGTGGCTGTAGAGGGGCGCGTTTAAAATACTTGTCAGATGATGCTAGCGAAAGTGAGTTAAAATCCGGTTGGATCCAAAGTAAAGATGTTTGTGGCAGTGATGGAAAATGGGGTTTGTGTTTACCTGCGGGTAAAACAAAAACCAGTATTTCTTTTGCCGGTAAAGCGGAATTTTTGCATGTAGGCGATTATATTTTAACAGTTTACAAATATAGTCTTGGCATTGCTTCTATTTTAGCAGTTATCATGATAATAGCCGCTGGCATACAATGGCTCACTTCTGGCGGTAATTCAGATGGCATTACAAAAGCCAAAACTAGAATTACCGGCGCGTTTATTGGGCTTTTTATTCTTTTTTCCTCTTATTTTATTTTAAATGCCATTAATCCAGCTTTAATTAATCTTCGTTTGCCACAGACATATATGATAAAACCGGCGCAGCTGGTGCCATTATTTTGCAGTTTAGCGCCGTCAACAACAGAGTTTGCTTATGGCGGTGATTATAAAGATCAAACTTCAAAATTAACAAAGCCGGGAATTTATGATTTAAAATATAAGGATTATTTGGATGTAGGCGTGAAAGATGAGAAAATAAAGGCGAAATTTTATTGTGGGCACCGTTTTTTTATGAAAGACGCGGGAGAAAGTACATGTTTTGGGAGTTATTGTCCTAAAGCTAATAATAAGCCATATGTTTGTGGAGAATTTGGCACAGATCCAAAGAAATATATTTGCAAACAAGCTACCTTGGCCGGACGGATTATCTACAGCCCGGTTAGTTTTAACCCTATATGCCCAAATAACTGGGAGACTAATGAAATCGCCGATTCTAATGAACAGGAATTATGGATAGTTTGCAGTGATCGGCGTACAGAGGAAGTATCATCCCAGCCAGATACTAATAATAGCGAAAAGGAACAGTTTTTTACTTTATCAGCTACCGATGAAGATATAGACGGAGCTATTACCAAGTGTGGCGGTGAATCAAAAACTGCTGGGTTTGTTATAAAATTAGAAATGAATAGACAGTGCAGCATAAGTGATCAGGATCATTTTTTTGACAAGGATGGTAATGACTTGGGAGCATGGTTGACTCCCAATAATAGTAATTTAGATTCTTACAGTAAAGAAAAGTTAGGTACAATATCTTTCTTTAAGTTAGGTGTCGGTTTGTTGGAGGGCGAGAAGGACAAAGTTGGTGATAAAACTAAAATTACCAATTTGATTCCAGTAAAGAGTATTAAATCTGGTTATGAAATGCCCACCATTAACGCAGAAAAAGTTTCTAATTATTAATTTTAGTTATATAAATTATGCCAGACAAGATTGTTATCAAAGGCGCGCGGACGCATAATTTAAAAAATATTAATTTGGAAATTCCTAAAAATAAGCTAGTAGTTTTTACTGGCTTGTCTGGCTCTGGTAAATCATCGCTTGCTTTTGATACAATTTACGCCGAAGGCCAAAGGCGTTATACAGAATCACTAGCTTCTTACGCGCGGCAATTTATGGAAATACGCAATAAGCCAGACGTTGATAGTATAGACGGTTTGTCGCCAACAATAGCCATTGAACAAAAAAGATCCAATCAAAATCCTCGTTCCACCGTTGGCACGGTAACTGAAATTTATGATTATTTGCGATTATTATTCGCTCGATTTGGAGAGCAACATTGCCCAAAGTGTGGCGTTATTACTAAGTCGTACCAAGCAGGCGAAATAGTAGAGATAATAAAAAAGTTGACGCGTAAAAATAAAGAAGTTTTAGTATTGGCGTCTTTATCACGCCAGTCGGTGGTTGACAAGCAAACTATTTTGACCGAAGTAGAAAAATCAGGTTATGATTTCGCGCGAGTAGACGGACAGTTAATGCGTATCAATGAATTGGCTAAATATAATTTTAAGAAAGAGCAAAAATATACGGTTGAATTATTGATTGGAACTATAAATGACGCGCGCCGGCAAGACGTGTCTAAAATAGTAGACAAAGCATTGGATTTAAGCAATGGTTTGCTAAAGGTGGTGAGCGAAAAACAAGAATATTTTTTTTCTACTAATAGCTTGTGCGATAAGTGCGGCCTGTCAATACCTGTAGTAGATATTCGCAATTTTAGTTTTAATAGCCCATATGGCGCTTGCCAAAGGTGTACTGGGTTAGGCGTTACCAAAGAAATAGATCCAGAATTAGTAATACCGAATCGTCGTTTGACTTTGGCCGAAGGGGCCGTTCAGCCTTGGACTAGATTAGGTGGGCGTTCTAACCAAGAAGTTTTACAAGTATTGGCAGAAAGATATAAATTTTCTTTAGATGTTTCAGTATCAGAATTATCAAAAGAAATTTTAGATTTGATATTAAACGGTTTGGAAAATGAGATTTGTGATATTGGGGGGAAAAAGATAAATTTTCTTGGAGTTATACCAACTTTAACAAAAAAATATTTAGAAGCTAATTCGGAATATATCCATAAAGAAATAGAGCAGTATATGCAAGAAACGGTTTGTCCTGTTTGCCGCGGCAAGAGATTGAAAGCAGATTCTTTGGCAGTTAAAATAGCCGGCTATGATATAGCCGAGGTGGCTGCTTTAGATATTTTAGCCGCAAAAAAGTTTTACAATAATTTTTTTAATTTGCTTAATTTACCGCCTGAACACAAAAGAATAAGCAACCCAATAGTTAAAGAAATAATAGCCAGGTTAGAAAATTTGCAGAAAGTCGGTTTAGAATATATCAGCTTGAACAGGCCGATGAATACTTTGTCTGGCGGTGAAGCTACTAGAGTGCGTTTAGCTTCCCAATTATCTACAGGCTTAAATAGTGTTATTTATGTTTTAGATGAACCTTCTGTTGGTTTGCATCCAAGAGACAACAAACAACTGATTGACTCGTTAAAGTCTTTGCGCGATAGCGGTAATTCTGTTTTAGTGGTCGAACACGACGAAGCAATGATAAAAGCAGCAGATTATCTAGTTGATATTGGTCCGGGCGCTGGCGCGGAAGGCGGGCAGGTGGTAGCTTGTGGCACGGTTGCCGCGATAGAAAAGAATAAAAATTCTTTAACTGGAGGTTATCTTTCCGGACGATTAAAAATAGAATGTGAAAAAGAGAAAATAATAGTAGATCAGGAAAACGATAAACAAGGGGGTAATAAAAAATTAAGCATAATTGGCGTTGAGGCAAATAATCTTAAAAATATTAACATTAATATCCCTTTGGGTAAATTAGTTTGCGTAACCGGTGTTTCGGGTTCTGGTAAATCAACTTTGATAATAGATGTTTTAAGCAAAGCTTTGTCTAAACATTTTTTTCACGCCAAAGATAACCCCGGGCAACATAAAGAGATTAAAGGTTTAGAAAATATAGATAAAGTAATTACTATTGATCAATCGCCAATAGGCAGAACGCCGCGTTCTAACCCAGCAACTTATATAAATGTTTTTGTTTTAATTAGAGATTTATTCGCCAATCTGCCAGAATCAAAAATGTATAATTACAACGCCGGTAAATTTAGTTTTAATGTTAAAGGTGGCGGCAGGTGCGAAGCTTGCGCCGGAGAAGGTTATGTGCGAATACCAATGCAGTTTTTGGCCGATGTTTACATGGAGTGTGATAATTGTTATGGCACTAGATATAGCAAAGAGGCGTTAGAGGTTCATTTTCAAGGTAAAAATATTGCCGATGTGTTATCAATGACAGTAGAAGAAGCTCGGTTATTTTTTGGCAGCGTACCGGCCATCGCGGATAAACTAAGTGTTTTAAGCGCGGTTGGTTTGGGCTATATCCGCCTTGGCCAGCCGGCAACCACTTTGTCTGGCGGTGAAGCGCAAAGGATTAAATTGGCGGCAGAATTAAGCCGGGCGTCAACCGGGCGCACATTGTATATTTTAGATGAACCAACAACCGGCCTGCATTTTGAAGATATTAAAAATTTACTGAAAGTATTAAATAGACTAGTGGCAAAAGGCAACACAATTATAGTGATAGAACATAATTTACAAATTATTCAACGCAGTGATTGGGTAATTGATTTAGGGCCAGAAGGCGGAGAGCGCGGCGGTAAAATAGTGGCGCAAGGCACGCCAGAAGAAATAGCAAGAGTAAAAAATAGTTGGACAGGTAGATATTTAAAAGGTTTAAAATTTTAATTGTCATCCCTCCACTCGCTCACGGAGTTTACCCTGAGCCTGTCGAATGGGTTCGCTCGGTCGGAATGACAATTATCAGATTTTAACTATTTAATATTCTTATCATCTATTTTATATCCTCTTCCTGAAATTGTGTAAAGCAGTTTATTGTTACCTGTGCCATCTATTTTTTTTCTTAGACTCATTATATGAGTTTCTACAGTATTAGAGAATGGATCGGCATTCATATCCCAGATATGTTCTAGTAGCATGCCGCGTGAAATAACAAAGCCTTTATTTCTCATTAAATATTCTAGTAACATAAATTCTTTTTTGGTTAAATATATTTCTTTTTGGCCTTTGATCACTTCGTATTTTTTGGAATTTAAGGTCAAATCGCCAAGAGTTAGTATTTCGGAAGTAAAATTTGCTGGACGGCGTAAAAGAGCTCGAATTCGCGCCAGTAATTCTTCTAAAGAAAATGGTTTTGTTAAATAATCGTCGGCTCCGCAGTTTAGTAGTTCAATTTTTTTATCAGTTTCGGCTAAAACTGATAACATGATAATAGGGGTGGTTTTGTGGGCGTGTCGCAACTCGGCGCAGATTTCTTTACCGCTTTTTTTAGGAAGCATATTATCTAAAATTATTAGATCATAGTTGTTGCTTCGCGCTAAAAATGAGCCTTTTTCACCGTCGCGGGCAATATCCACCACAAAACATTCGGTTTCCAAAGCCGGTTTTAGGAAATTAACAATATCTTTTTCATCTTCGACAAGTAAAATGCGCATATGATTTTGTTTAAGAATAAGTTAATTACCTTGAATTACAAAACTCGTCTTGTCATCCTGAGTGTAGCGGAGCGAAACGAAGGATCTTTCTATTAGAGCGCTTCTTAGCACGGAAAGATTCTTCCCCTTCGCTTCGCTCAGGGTCAGAATGACAGTAAAAATGATAGTTTCGTAGTTCAAGGTAATTTAAGTTATATAATATCACAAAACAGCTTAGAGAAATATAAAATAAAGATAAAGAAAAAATAAAGTCTCGGATTTTATGGAATTAAATACAGAGGTCCATTTGTTGAATAAAGTTGGTAAAACCACCGCGCGGCAGCTGGCGCGGTTAGGTATTTTTACCGTGTTTGATTTGTTATATTATTTCCCGTTTCGTTATGACGATTTTCGCCAAGTAGTTAATATTAATGATTTGCGAGCAGACACATTAGTGACAATAAAAGGCAAAATAGAGTTAATAAATAATCGACAAGGTTGGCGCGGCCGCCGTCGGCGTATTTTAACCGAAGCTATTGTTGTTGATGCTACTGGCAGTTTGCGCGTAATTTGGTTTAACCAACCATATTTAATACGTAATTTAAAGCCAGGGGATGAAATATTTTTGGCTGGAAAAGTGCAAAATGATATGTTGGGCTCGCAATTAATTAGCCCCATGTATGAAAAAGCCGGTCGCAGCCAACCTACTCACGCGGCTCGTTTAGTGCCAATATATTCTTTGACCAAGGGAATAACCGAAAAACAAATTCGTTTTTTGATAAGTCAAGTCATTAGTTTAGCAAAAAATATCAAAGAATGGTTACCCGAGATGATTTTAAAGCAGGCGCAGTTATCGTTTTTGCCAAAGGCAATAGAATTGATTCATTTTCCGCGTAATGACGGAGATATAAAATTAAGTACTGAGCGATTAAAATTTGATGAATTATTTTTATTACAATTAAAAGGGGAATTAAGCCGTTTGGAACGTAATTTAACCAAAGCGCCTAAAATGACGTTTAGAGAGCAAGAGATTAAGGAGTTTGTAAAAAATCTTCCTTTTATTTTAACCAAAACTCAAAAAATAGCGGCTTGGGAAATTTTGCAGGATCTGGATCGTAGTATATCCACAAATAGGCTTTTATCAGGTGATGTTGGTTCTGGTAAAACCGTGATAGCGGCTATCGCGATGTATGATGTGGCGTTAAATGGTTATCAATCAATACTTATGGCGCCAACAGAAATATTAGCCACGCAACATTATCAGTCACTATGTCAGTTGTTAGGCGATAAAGTAAAGATTGGCTTGGTAACCCAGAGCCAATATTTATTATCTAACATCCAATTTGATCAAAAAAATAAAACCAGACAAAAGAAAGAGGTGTTAGAAAAAATTGCAATAGGGGATATTGATATAGTGGTCGGTACTCACGCGCTTTTATCAGCAGGCGTGGAATTTAAAAAATTAGGGTTGGTAATTGTTGATGAACAGCATCGTTTTGGAGTAGAGCAACGGCAGATGATAAAAAAGAAGGGCGAATTATCACCGCATTTTTTAAGCATGACAGCGACGCCGATTCCGCGTTCATTGGCATTAATGTTGTATGGCGATCTGGAAGTGTCTATTATTAATGAATTGCCGCCAGGCAGAAAGAAAATTTTAACTCGCCTAGTAGAACCAGTGAACAGAAATAAGGCGTATGATTTTATTAGAGAACAGGTGAAAAAAGGCAGGCAAGTGTTTGTGATTTGCCCTCTTATAGAAGGCGAAGAAGAAAAGAAATCGGTCATGTCTGAATACAAAAAATTGTCTGAGCAAGTTTTTTTAGATTTACGCGTCGGTTATTTACATGGTAAGTTAACAAGCAAAGAAAAAGAAGAAATAATGAAAAAGTTTAAAGAAAGTGAATTGGATATTTTAGTATCTACTTCGGTGATAGAAGTGGGCGTTGATATTCCAAACTCTAGTGTAATGATGATAGAAGGCGCGGAGCGGTTTGGCTTGGCGCAACTGCACCAGTTTAGGGGTAGAGTCGGCAGGTCTGGCCACCAATCTTATTGTTTTTTGTTTGTAGAAGAAGAATCAAGCCGGGCTTTAGAGAGATTAAGATATTTTGAAAAAAATAATGATGGGTTTAAATTGGCGGAAAAAGATTTGGCTATGCGTGGCTCGGGCGAAGTTTATGGCACTGCGCAGAGCGGATTAGTTGATTTGCGGCTGGCTAAATTAACTGATTATGAAATAATTAAAAAAGCGCGCGAGGCCGTGCGCTTGGTTGTGCCGCAATTAAACAAATTTCCGGCTTTGTTGGAAAAAGTAAAGGAATGGGAGAATAGGGTGCATTTGGAGTAAAAAATTATTTTATAGTACAAGCCTTATATTTTTGTGTAGCTCTTAGTATGCCTGCTTTACTGCCACCGTAATAAGACCAGAATTTATCCATGTCGCCGCCGCTTTTTTTAATCAGTGTTTTAATCAAGGAGATAGTAGCTTCGGCGCTTTTATCCACGTTAAATAAATCAGTAACAGTGAACCATTTTCCTCCTACGTTTCTGGCCCATTCCGGACCATTTGGGCCATTTATTTTTTTTGAATAATCTTTACCTGGAAAAATTGTTATTTGGCCGATGCCTATGCCATGCGGGTATCTCCAATCAAGCCCATAATCCGGCGGTTTTTGCTCAGAGATATTAAGTACTTTAGCACCGTCGTCATTTAGTTGTTTAGTGCTATTCATAGTACAAGGATCATAAGAGTCAAACGTTGCTGGCGGAGTAAATTTTACATTTTTATAAGTCAAACCATCGGTAAGGAATTTTCTTCTACCTGGAATTTTAACGCATTTATCTCCTCTTTTATTTATTGGATAATTTTCATCGTGTCCGATAGCCAATACTTGTCCACCTGATTCTTTTTTAACTGCCGCCCAAAGTATGCAAGGATCTAATTTGTTTTTTGTAGCTAAATTTTTAATGTCTTGGTCTGTTAGTGTTTTTACTTTTCCAGGAGTACTGTGGTGAAAATTAGGATCAGAAATTATCTCGATTGATTCGTTGGAAGAGTCCATCTCTGCGTTCCATAAATATGTTAATTGTGTTAAATCGATTTCTTCTATAACCTTTACTTTGAATGATTTAAATTGCACCAAGCTAGGATTGATATTATATAAAATAGCGTAAGAGCCCCAGACGATTGTTAGGCCAATGAGAATTTGTAATATTTTTTTATAAGCTGCTGTCTTGCGCTCTCCTCCGCCAGAGGCAATAATAGTTAAACCTTGTAAAATTAACATTACTACCGCTACAATACTTACTACGCCTAAACTAAAGTTGTAGACTGCTCTTAGATATTGTCCAATCCAAGGAATGTGCAAATAAACACCATCATCTTCTTGGGTGATAAGATCTTTGATTTGGCTAAAAGTTAATTGTGGAATTCTAATACTTAGAGTTGGCGGTTTGATTTCAGAATATAGTTTGATGGTATTACTCAACACTGGAGACGAATCGTCTGTTGCGTTGGTTGAAGTTAAAAAAATTAAAGAAAAAACGAGAAATAGTAGAAAATAAATTATTTTTTTTCTAATTAGCATATTGTTTAACAGCGTCGGTAAAGTTTTTTAAAATTTTTTCAATTTTAATATTTTCTTTTATCGCACGCTTTGTTGTGCCACGATTAAACGAATTTCCAACGTTATTGGAAAAAATTAAGGAGTGGGAGAACATGGTGCATTTGGAATGAAATTATTATTCTTTTGGTCTAAAAATTTTTATTAAAGATTTCATTTTATCTCCACAACTACTTTTGATACAAGTAGTACCAAATTTAACGCGTTGTCCGGCAGTGCCTTGAATGACCTGGGCTACGCCGTCAGATGCCCAGCCGACAAATAGAGCCGCATGCAATCCAGAACCTTTTCCTCTTGAATTGGCATTATATATCCAAAATGAATCGCCAGGCTTTAATTGATTGGCCCAAGCGTCAGGCCATCCTTGGATACCTTTTGCTTTTATAGCTGCTTGTACTTTTTTTAGTGCTTCATCTTTAGAGGAAGCGCAGGTATCACAATTATATTCTTTTTTTAATGAACCAATGATACTTGAAGGAACAGAATAAAGATTTTTTGATTGTTCATGTGTCCAGCATCCTTTGGTTGTAGAAAGACAGGAGCTAGAGAAGTTTTTAGTAGTAACTCCGGCAAGAGTATAAATTGTTCCCACTGTTCTGCCGCACGATCCCAGATGAATATTGCATTTTATAGCGGCGTCAGCTATTTGTTTTATCTTTTCCGCGGTTGTTGTTCCTTTGATTGCCGAGTTTATATTGCTGTAGAAAGCCATGGTGCGCGCTTCTTTTTCTGGGTGTCCGCTAGGGCTGAATCCTTCTGAAAGAGTAATAGGACAATTAGAAAAAACAGGTGTATAACTGCCAACATCTGTTTCACCGCCGGAAGTATCTCCGGTGGCAGTTTGCAATTCCTCGAATTGTGGCATATTTTCTGGTTCTATCCACTTTACCTTCAACGCTTTAAATTGTACCAAGCTAGGGTTGATGTTGTATAAAATAGCGTATGACCCCCAGGCAATAGCCAGTCCAATAAAAATTTGCAATATTTTTTTATACGCCGCCGTTTTGCGTTCGCCGCCACCAGAAGTTATAATTTGTACTCCAGCCAAGATTATCATTATCACAGCCACCATACTAACTATCCCTAGACTAAAATTATAGACTGCTTTTAAATATTGTCCGATCCATGGTATTTGTAAGTAGGTGCCGTCGTCTTCTTGCGTCATTAGGTCTTTAATTTGGCTAAAAGCTAATTGCGGTATCTTGATGCTCAAGGTAGGTGGTTTTATTTCTGTGTAAGTTTTTTGCCCAGCGATAGTAGGCGTTTTTTTATATTCTGTTAAAGCGTTATCTGCTAAATAACAAACATTGCCGATAAATTTATAAGTTGGCTGAGATTTACCGGCCGCTTTGCAAGCTTCTTCTGTTTTGGCGTCCTCTATTTTAGTAAAACATTTATTATTTTCTAAACATTCTTGACCAGTTTCACAAGTAGCAGAACCGCATTTTTTTATTATATAATAACAAAAGTATTCTTTATAAGAACCATAAGAACCATAAGACGTGCTTTCAATACAAGTACCTTGTTGATTATTTTTTTTGCAATCAGTATCACCATTAAGACATTGTTTGGAGTTGTCTATTATCAGATCTGTTTTTTCATAGCACGTGCCCTGTAGACATTTGGCAGAAGCCGGACATTGAGCATTAGAGGAGCAAGTCTGTGCTAGTGAAAATTTAGGTATTACCAAGAAAATGGATATAAGTAAAATAATTACCATTTTTTTATTTTTTATTGGCGTCATACTATTCTATAGCATCAGTAAAGTTTTTTAGAATTTCTTCAATTTTAATGTCTTCTTCTAAATTAATCCAATGGTTGTTTACAAAAATAGTTGGTGCTGTTTTTACTCCTAACGCCGCCGAAATAATAGTAGAAGAGGCAACAGCTTGTTTGGAATCATCGGATTTATAACATGTCCACCATTTGGCGGTATCTAATTTTAATCCCTCGGCAATTTTTTTAAGATCATTTTCTACCAAAGTTTTGGCGTTTAACATGGTAATATTGGTAAATTGCCAAAATTTATTTTGTTCGCCAGCACAATAAGCTGCCCGATGAGGTAAAATATTAGCCGGAGAAAATATTTTCGCTATTGGCGCGCTTTTCCAAACCAGCCTTGCTTTTTGTGGATTTAGAGAAACATATTTGATAATTGCCTCGTGGATTTGTGAACATTTTTTACATCCAAAGTCATTAAATTCTATAACTGTCACCGGCGCACCCGGATTACCATAAATAGGGTCGCTGACATCAATTGGAATATAGGTGCCAATCGTTGCTACTAGGGGAGTTGTTTTCTTCTTAGTAACAATATTGGCCGCTTCTTTAATTTCGCGGAAGAAAAAAATGCCAACTAAGAAAATTAAAGCCAGTAGTATTAGATAGAATTTTTTCATAATTGAAATGAGTGAAGAAAAGAATAAATTTATTTATTATTTTCTGAGCGAACGAAGCAAATATTTTATAGGTCTATTTCAAAAACTCCATTTTTATTGGTATCGGTAAAGAAAAGCTTGTTATTTTTATTATCGTAAGAAATATTACTAATATTGTAATCGGCGTCTAGAGTAATAGGAGTTCTTAGCCCGGTCGAAAGATCTATTTTGTACATGTCGTCGGAAATATTATTAGCCACGGCTCTAGACATGCCAGCGCCATCTGGCAACGATTCTGGTACGGCGCAATAAATAGTGTTGTCATCGCCAAAAGCGCATTTGTCCGCCCAAGTATTGATATTTACCATTTGCCTGTTACTGCCTATAGAGTCTCCATAAGAGTCTACTACCCATAATTCGGGTTTGTAACTAGTGCGAGAACTATAAACATCGTAAATTAATTTTTTACCAGTTGGCGACCATTGAGACTTAAAGCCACTGCCTTCCACTATTAATGATTTAAAGTTTTCCCCATTGAGTCCTACTAACAGTATTTCTTGTCTGTTGGCGCCCAAGGCTTGGCCAGTTCTAGAAAAGGCTACAGACTGTCTGCTTGGTGACCAATCAACAGTCACTTCGTGCGCGTAATTTCCCATTGGTTCTATTATTTTGATACCAGTACCATCGTCTTTGGTGGTTACTAAAAAACGGTTTTCTGGCGATAGCCCCATGCTTTTGGCGGCGATTTCACTGCTATCCGACGAAAAAGAAAATTCTTCCCAGTGTTTTGGCAAACTGACTTGTTTGTTGGTTTCAAAATTATAGATAATTTTTGAACTGTCAGGATATTCGATTACAGCTTTATCTTTGGTTTTTGCCCAAGTGACATTTTTTACATTATAAAATGTTTCATCATTTAGGGTCTTAATTTGGCCATCAGCGCCAATGCGGTAAAATTTACCGTCTAATGTATTATGATAGCGCAAAGTGCCGTTTTGGTTGAGTGATGGATAAGTAGCATAGTCCGAACTTATTTGACTAACTGCTTTTGGCTGGTAATAGCTATAAGTCTGTGTAGTAGTGACAAAGCCAGTGGTTGGCAAATAGCCAGCAGTAGTTGTCCCTACCCCGGAAACAGTAGAAGTTGTACGTTGCCCAGTGGTGGGCAACGTCCCCATGGTAGAGGTTGTTGAAATGCCCGCTCGTTGCAGTTGTCCGGTTGTTTTTTTAAACATGTAATACAAACCAAAGGCGATAATAGCAGCTACAAGAAGAAGCGCTATGATGAGTAATATTTTCTTTGTATTTATTGTCATATTTATCTGGATGATTTAATTAAATTTGGTCGTTAATAATAGAACCATTAGTTTTTTTGCCAATCAAGATATAAGAAATAATACCACTAATGATGTGTATTAAAAAACCAAGTAATATATAGCTAAAAAAGCGGGCAATCATAAATATAATTATACCAGCGTATGTTTGTGGGCCTGCGCTGGAAATAGACCCGCCAAGCAATGATTCTAAAATCCATAACATGCTGAGTGGAATATTTTGGAAATATGGATTGTTGTGTTCAAAAATATAAACAAAATTTCCCAGGATAGTAATAATGAATATAATAGCCAGTAGATAAATTTGTAAATTAATACGGATAATAGATTTTGCGTCTTCCTTGGAAGGTCTTCCTATGTGTCTGATGCGTGTTATCTTTGTTAGCCGCATGATTCGTAGAAAACGGAGAATGCGTAGCGTCCTGATTGATTTTAATGGGGTGAGATTGGAAATATGGAGCCATGTTGGCAAAATAGATATAAGATCAATTAGGCCAAAGAAACTAAAGATGTAAGACATTTTTTTTTGGCTACCAATTATACGAGCGATATATTCAATTGAAAAAATTATTACCGCTATATATTCAATTATTAAAAAAAGTTGGTTATATTTAGAAAATTTTGTGACAGTTTCAAGCATTATTACTATGATTGAAACAATTATTACCACAGATAATAAATCATTAATAATGACAAATGTCTTGCTGTTGTTTTTATAAAATGCTCGGCGGCAAAATAAAGTGATTATGTGGAAGATTTTGGACATATTATTTTAAGTATTGTAACATGAGTTTGGAAATAATTTAATACAGGGTTATTACCACTTATTTTAAGCTTTGAAGATGCGCGCCCTTTATTTCTTCTAAAGCCAAATTGAATAATTTGACAACCTTTTTTTCGCGGTGATGGGCCATAAGTACAAAGATGGTGGCAGCTGGCACTATTTTGAAAAAGGGGAGAATTTCTAAGATAGCAATCATTACATATCTAACCCACAACCATCTGATCAATTTTTTTTTCCACCAGCCACCGCTTAATTTCCCCCAAACCCAAAAAAATAAAATTATTGCCATTATGAAAGACGTTAGGGTAGTAATAACTGCCCCAACGATAACTATGTCCAAAGGGGCATCCAGACAGTCTTTTAGAATGGCGATTGTGATTATAAAAAGTGGAAAACCAGGTGATGGAGCGGAGTCTGTTGATAAAAATTGTTCAAGGTTACCTTCAAATTCTTTGATATATTCACCTAATTTCTTTTTTTTAATTGTTTTTTTATTTCCCGGTTGTTTATCTTTACTATCCTTTTTTTGTCGATCACTGTCCAACTGAGAAGCTATTTTTTTTTCCGATTCAAGTTTAGCGTCGGTTGGTTTATCATTGTTTGGCTGTTCTTCTGTATCAGGAGTTTGTTCTGGTTGTGTTGGATCTGCTTGTTGTGATTGCGGTGGTTGTTGTTTACCACTGGGATTTTCCGGCGCTTTTTGTTGCCCATCTCTCGGCTGTGAATTTGCAGGTGTCTTGTTTGGTTGACTTGCTTTTTCTTTGGCGTCTTTTGTTCTGGCGTCCCACTCT
>CAYZYP010000006.1:25656-55838 GCA_964482695.1 uncultured Gammaproteobacteria bacterium
TTATTTTCCCATTCTTCGTTTTCTGCTTTTTTTTGCGCTTCATCATCTTGTGGCGGGGTTGTTTCTGGTTGAGCCGGTTGTTGTTTATTTTTTTCTTGTTCTTTTTTAGCCGCTTTTTCTTTGGCGTCTTTTGTTCTGGCGTCCCACTCTTTATTTTCCCATTCTTCGTTTTCTGCTTTTTTTTGCGCTTCATCATCTTGTGGCGTGGCGTTTGTTTTTTGTGGCATTTCAGCTGAATTTGGTCGAGGTGTTTTTGCTTGTCCTGGATGTGTTTGTCCTTCTCGTCTTTTTTCTTTCGCGTCTCTTAATTTAGCATCCCATAGTTTATTTTCCCATTCTTCGTTTTCTGCTTTCTGTTGTTCTTGTTTGGCTATTGTTTCTAGACTTTTTTGTATAGTTGGAACAGGCAAGTCTGTTTCTATAGGTACCTCTATCTCTATCGTATCGTCACCAACTTTTTTTGCCCCTATTTCTCCTTCTGTTTTTATATTTTTAATATCCATGTCAGCCGGCTTTTGGGCGCCAGTTGAATCAGCCGGTTTTGTTTCCGCGCTGTCTTGTTTATCATCTTCTATTTTTATATTTTCATCATTGGCAACCATAATATTGAATATAGGGTTAATACCCTTTATTTTATTACTAATTCTTCCCCAGTAATTTCTAATTGATAAACGCTTTTTACTTTTTCTTGTAAAATGATTCCAGCTATTAAATTTTCTACTTGCTGGCGAATTTGCGAGCGAACATAACGGGCGTTGCTGTTTTTAATTGAAAATCGGCTGATTAACCAGCTAATAATTTTATCTTCGGCCATTACCGTGGTTTGGTAATTTTTTAATCTTTCGTTTAGGCGGGCGATTTCTAATTGAGCTATTTTAATTAAATCTTCTTTAAGTAAATTATTAAATAAACAGATATCGTCTAAGCGATTAATTAATTCCGGACTAAAAAATTCTTTTAATTTTTCTTTTAAATTTGCAGAGATGCAAGATTTTGCGTCTCTATCCATTGTGTTTTTGTTAAAACCAATATCAGCTTTCCGTGTTTCTTCGGCGCCAATGGTGGTTGTCAGTATTATTATAGCATGTTTTAAAGAAATTTTCTTGCCAGTAGAGTCGGTGATCTCGCCATTTTCTAAGATTTGCAATAATAATTTAGCGACATCTTTGTGCGCTTTGTCTATTTCGTCAAAAAGAATAACACAATGTGGGTTTAATTTAACTTTATCAGTAAATTGGTTGCTTTCTTTGTAGCCAATATAGCCTGCCGGAGAACCAAGCAATTTAGAAACCCCAAAGCCTTCACTATACTCGCTCATGTCTAGCTTTATTAACGAATCTTGATTTGGATAGGTAGTTGTTGCCAGCACTTTAGCTAATTCTGTTTTTCCCACGCCGCTTTCACCAACAAAAAGAAAAGAAGCTAGTGGACGGTTTGGATCGGAAAGTTGTAATTGCGCTCGGCGGATTAATCGAGCTATTTTTTCTATAACTAGATCTTGGCCAATAATATATTTTTTTAATTCTTTTTCTAAAGAAAAATCACGAGCTCTTTTGTCAAATGTCAAATCACTAACAGATATATTTGTAATTTTGGCTATTTGCTCGGTAACGTCTTGGTCGGTGACAATAGCGGCAGTTTTTGTCTTTTTTTGTTTTGTTAATTTGTTTTTTAATTCATTAATTTGTGATCTGATTTTATCTTCCTCGTCTTTTAATTCAACTGCTTCTTTAAATTTGTCTTCCAAGGCCGCTTTTCTTTTGTTTGTGATTGTTTTTTCTAATTTTTGTTGCCAGCTGTGCAGCTTGGTTTCGTCGGTTGTTGCCTTAATTTGTAATTTTTTTGCCGCGGCTGTTTCGTCTATTAAATCTATCGCTTTATCTGGTAAAAATTTATTATGGATATAACGCTCGGCTAATGTAACAGCCGTTTCTATTGCTTTGTTAGTTATTTTTACATTGTGAAAATTTTCATAGTTTATTTTAATGCCGTTTAAAATTTTTATTGTATCTTCTACACTAGATTGTTTAACATAAACAGGTTGGAAGCGTCTTTCCAAAGCAGGATCTGTTTCAATGTATTTTTTAAATTCATTTGGGGTAGTGGCGCCAATGCAGTGGATAAAACCTCGCGCCAAAGCAGGTTTAAGAATATTTGCCGCATCCATGGTTCCTTGGTTAGAACCAGCGCCAACAATATTATGAATTTCGTCTATAAATAGAATTATATTTGGGTTTTGCGAGACCTCTTCTATAATTTGTTTTAAACGGGCTTCGAACTCTCCGCGAAAGATGGCGCCAGAAATAAGCAGACCCATGTCTAGGGCGTAAATTTTTTTGTTTAATAAAATACCGGGCACTTTGGCAGACATGATTTTTTTGGCTAGCCCTTCGACAATAGCTGTTTTGCCAACGCCTGGATCGCCAAGTAGAACAGGATTGTTTTTGGTACGACGACACAGTATTTGGATGATCCTGTCTAGTTCTGCTTCTCGGCCGACAACCGGATCAATAGTGGTTTGAATTTCCGGATTGGTTAAATTAGTGGCAAAAAAATTTAAAGCTGTTTCTTTTTTACTCTGTTTTTTATTATTTTCTAATTGTATTGGTTGTTGGCTAATGTTGTTGCCCAACTGTTCTTCTATTTTTTCTACTATTTCCGCTGTTTCGGTTAATTTAGGAAAATGGCTAGCATTAGCTAAAACTGTTTTTAATTGTTCGTGGAGATCTTCGATCCTAACGCCACTAGCTTTTAATGTTTGCGTTATTAGCATGTCGTTAATTTGTAAGAGCGCGGTTAAAAGATGCTCGCTACCAAGATAATTATGATTATTTTCGCAGGCAATAATCATGGCTTTTTCTAGTACTTGTTGGCAAGCAGGCGAAAAATTAGCCACCAGAGCTTGGGCGGTATTATCATTTTTTTTAGTAAGGCCATTTTTTTTATCTGTTGGCAAATTTAACATGGCTTGTTCTGCTATTTTTAGATCTAATTTAAGCCGATTGAGAAGCTCTGCCGCCACTGATCCTCTTTGGCTGGCCAAAGCAAATAGCAAGTGGATAGGTTCTACTTGCGGGTTACATAATTCTGTAGCCAAACGCAAGCCCTTGGCTAGGGTTTCTCTTAAATGAGTGGAAAAACGATCAAGAATGTTCATTTTAGAATTTAAAGTAGGTTGAATAATTAACGTTGATAGTATATAATAAATTAACTATTAATTCAAGATAATATATGCATTTTAAATCTGTTTTTCATAATTATGATATTAGGGGTGAGTTTGGTGATCAGTTAACTTTGGATATGGCAGAGAAAATAGCTAAATCATACGCGTTATATAGCAAATCCAAAAAAGTGGCAGTAGGCATGGATTGCCGGCCGTCTTCACCGCAGATTAAAGATAGATTAGTGGCTGGTTTAGTGGCGATGGGTTTAGATGTCATAGATATAGGCATGGTTTCCACCGACACATTATATTTTACGTCTTGGTATTACAAGCTTGACGGCGGTATTATGATTACCGCTTCACATATGCCTACTCAGTATAATGGTTTTAAATTTTTACGGCTGAATGAAAATAACATGCTTATTCCTATTGGCCGTGGAGTTGGCATGGAAGAATTAGAAGAAATATATAACAATGGTATTTGGACAGACAGTGAAAAAAAAGGCCGAGTTGAACAAAAAAATGTTTGGGATGATTTTATAAAATTTATGAAAGGTTTTGTTGATATGACTGCTATTAAAGACTATAAAGTGGTAATGGACGCAGGTAATGGCATGGGCGGAGTGGTCGCGGAAAAATTATTTGTCAATACTAATTTAAAAATAATTAAAATGTACTTTGAGCCAGATGGCACTTTCCCCAATCACGAAGCCAACCCTTTAGTAGAAGAGAACAGGCGGGATATTATAGCCAAAGTAAAAGAAACTAAAGCTGATTTAGGAATAGCTTGGGACGCGGATTGCGACCGGGTTTATTTTATCGACGAAAATGGTGAATTTGTAAACGGTGATTTTATTGTTGCTTTATTGGCGATTAATTTTTTAGAAAAAAAACCAGGAAGCGGCATAGTATATGATTTGCGTTGTACCAAGGCGGTTAATGATTGGGTGAAAAAATTAGGAGGCAAGGCATATATAGAAAGAGTGGGGCATTCTTACATTAAAAAAAGAATGCTAGATACTGGTTCTATTTTTGGCGGAGAATTAAGCGGACATTATTATTTTGCGGACAACGCTTACATGGATAATGGTTTTGTGCCAGCTTTAATTATTTTGGAAATAATGTCTAAAACCAATAAAAAACTATCAGAATTAATAAAAGAATTAGGCGATTATTATACTTCCGGGGAGATTAATTTTTCCGTAAAAAGCGTAACAGAAGTTTTAAATAAATTAAAAGATAAATATAGTTTAGAAGCCGAAGTCAGTAATTTAGATGGGCTTACTTTTGCGTTTAAAGATTGGCGTTTTAATGTTAGGCCATCGGCCAATGACCCAGTATTGAGATTAAATTTAGAAGCTAACAGCTACGAATTAAAAAATAATAAAATTAAAGAAATTAGCAGCACAATAAAGAAGGATTAATTTTTTAATTTAATTGTTTCATGAATAAACTTTATTTTACCGACAAAATATTGGCAAAAATTTTTATTCGTTTTATTCCTATTTTTATTTTGCCAAATCACATAACAGTAGCGCGATTTATACTAACACCCGTTGTCGCTGTTTTATTGTGGTATCAATATTATTTAGCAGGATTTATTGTTTTTTTGTTTGCCGCTTTAACTGATGCTATAGATGGCATGGTAGCTAGAGTGCGTGATCAAATTACCGAGTGGGGTAAAATGTTTGATCCAGTGGCTGATAAATTATTAATGTTAACTGTTTTTATTATTATTGCCGTGCCTAGAATAGACTTGTCTATAATAGCAGTTATATTTATCTTAGAATCTGCCTTTGTAATAGGAGCTATTATTTATCACAAACGTGGTTTAAAAACCCAAGCAAATATTTGCGGTAAAATCAAGATGAATTTAGAAGTTTGGGCGATGATTGTTTTGTTGGCAGAAATCATGTTTGGTTTTCCAGTTTTAATTTTGGTTTCTTCTTTTTTGTTAATTATGGCGATTTTTTTTGGGTTTGTTAGTTTAGTGCGCCAAGGTATTTAAATTTTTGTAATTTGTTAACTAAAAAAGCCGGGCAAGATCCCGGCTTTTTATTTGCGACGCAGGCGAGAGAAATGGGAAAGCGTTAGGCTTTCACATTTCCGAGCCGAGTTTTTTTATGCCATTTGCCTTAGCTGTTTAATTCTGTCCTCAATCGGCGGGTGAGTGGAAAATAGTCCGGTGATTTTTTTACCACTAAACGGGCTGGCGATGAAAAGATGAGCTGTGGCTTTGGAAGCGCTGCGCATTGGTTGATTTTCTTGAGCGATCTTTTCTAGTGCTCTGGCCAGACCTTCGGGGTAGCGAGTGAGTAGTGAGCCGGAAGCATCGGCTAAGTATTCGCGTTTGCGGGAAATCGCTAATTTTATTAATTCAGCAATCAGTGGAGATAAAATTGCTAAAACAATTCCGACAATCATCAAAATAGCGCCGGCATTGCCTTTGCTGTCACTATCTCTTCGTCCAAATAAACGACTGCGTAAAAAAATATCCGACATAATGGCAATCGCGCCGACCATTACCGCCACCAGCATCATAAAACGAATATCATAATTTTTAACATGTGATAATTCGTGCGCCAAGACACCTTCTAGTTCTTCATTGGCTAATTTTTCAATCGCTCCGCGCGTTACAGCGATAGAGGCCAACTCTGGTTTGCGCCCGGTGGCAAAAGCGTTAATGGCGCTGTCTTCTATAATATACAATTTAGGCATTGGCGCGCCGGCGGTAATGCATAAATTTTCCACCATGTTATACAGATAACTATTTTCGGCTTTGCTTATTTGTTTTGCGCCCGAAACGCTCAAAGCGATTTTATCACCGCTAAAATACGAGACTGAAGTCATTACAAGTGAAATAATTATTGCTATCCAAACTCCACTATACATTCCAGGCGTCCCCCAAACATAATCAAAAACATAACCAAGAGCGATAAAAACAGCTATAAATAGCATCATTAAAATAACAGATTTGCGTTTGTTACTATCTATTTGATTGTACATGATGTGTTAATTAAAGTGAACATTTAAACATTGACATTTTACCAATTTTCCACCGGATTTTTCATAATATATTCATCCAAAGCGTTGGTAAAATCTCTAAAAAAATCATTTCTTTTCTCCTTACTCCAGCCACCTTCGTCTACACTCTTTTTTAGTTTAGGCACTGCCCTCAGAAGTTCGATATTCTCTTCTACAAATTTTTTGGCTACAAACAATACTCTCTTAGCAAAATTGTTTTCATCTCGGAAATTATCTTGGATTTTAGAAGCAGCTTCTTCACTTAGTTTAAACATTTGACCACCAATAAGTCCAAATTCATCCGGAGTCACGAGCTGCGCGCTTATTTTTGTAACTGGTT
This sequence comes from uncultured Gammaproteobacteria bacterium, assembly GCA_964482695.1. Taxonomy (GTDB): domain Bacteria; phylum Patescibacteriota; class Patescibacteriia; order Magasanikbacterales; family GWA2-37-8; genus CAYZYP01. Next base: position 32,184 of record CAYZYP010000006.1, read on the forward strand.
CCCCCAGACTTTGGCTTATAATGACATTGGCCAAACTATATAATGCAAATTTTGCCTCATGCTCTTGTGAGTTTGTTTCCCTTGTTTTTTCTATTATTTTTTCCATATTTAAGTATGTTATTTTAAGTATGTTATTAAAATTGAACTTTGATATTTTCTTTTTCTCCCGCTTCCGCTTGAAAAAATTCGTACGCCTTAAAATTTAACATGCCATTAATCAAGTTAGTTGGAAATACCTGTATTTTGGTGTTAAAGTCGCGCACATTGCCATTGTAAAAGCGGCGAGAGGCTTGGATTTTGTTTTCCGTATCGCTTAACTCATCTTGTAATTTTAAGAAATTCTGATTGGCTTTTAGATCAGGATATGCCTCGGACAAAGCAAAAATACTTTTTAAAGTATCGGTAAGCATGTTTTCGGCTTGCCCGCGTTCGGCCATTGTCGCGCCGGCTTTGTCATTAACCGACATTGCCATGTTACGCGCTTGAATAACTTTTTCCAAAGTACCGCTTTCATGTTTGGCGTAGCCCTTTACTGTTTCCACTAAATTGGGAATCAAATCATAACGGCGTTTTAATTGGACGTCAATGTCGCTAAATGCTTCGTCAACTCGGTTTTTTGATCTTATTAGTCCGTTATATGTGGCAACCAGCCAAATGACAACTATTGCCACGACCGCTAAAATGATGTATCCTACCATAGAATTTATGATTAAAAATTAAATCTCCTTTACCGATATATTTTATTATAAAAGAGGGCAAAAGTAAAGAGGTAATTATCTAATAATCGTCTAAGTTTATGTTAACTCTTTTTATTTTTCTCATTATCCTCGGCCTACTTGTTCTATCGCATGAATTTGGCCATTTTATCGCAGCACGGAAAAGCGGCATGAAGGTCTATGAATTTGGTTTTGGTTTTCCGCCAAGAATGTTTGGCGTACAGATTTTAAAAAAAGTAGAAACGCAAAATCCCGCGAATACGCGAAAAAAGTGGCGTTTTATTTGGGGTGGAAAGAACGTAGAAGAATTATCAAAAGAAGAAAACGGTTGGGCGCCAAGCACAGTCTACTCTTTTAATTGGTTGCCTTTGGGCGGGTTTGTAAAAATAAAAGGCGAAGAAGGCGGAAACGAAGACGAGGACAGTTTTGTTAGCAAGAGTTTTACTAAAAAAGCGATTACTCTTGTTGCTGGCGTAGCAATGAATATTTTGTTGGCAGCGGTGATTTTTTCTGTTGGTTTTATGATTGGCTCGCCACAAACAGTTGATGATTTGCCTAGTTCGACAATAATTAAGGATAAAAAATTGCAGATAATGCAGATTTTGCCAGATATGCCGGCTACTAAAGCTGATATAAAAGTTGGCGATGTGGTTGTCAAAATAGGCGAGATAGAAAATCCAACTGTTAAACAAACGCAAGATTATGTTGATAAAAATAAAAATAGAGAAATTGTTTTGCAAATAAAACGTGGTGATGAAATTATAAATAAAAAAATTACACCAATAGAATATAAAGATACTGGAAAAGGGGGAATCGGCGTGGGTTTGGCCGAAGTGGGGATGGTAAAATATCCTTGGTATAAGGCGATTTATAAGGGGATAGTTACCACGGTTTTGTATCTAGAGGCAATTATGGTCGGATTTTATATGCTTATTAAAGGATTAATCTCTGGCACAGGAGCTGGGGCGGCCGTATCTGGGCCGATAGGCATCGCGGTGATGACTGGCCAGATAGCTGAATTAGGTTTTTCTTATTTATTAAATTTTACAGCAGTATTGTCTTTAAATTTAGCTATTTTAAATATTTTGCCAATCCCAGCTTTAGATGGTGGCAGGTTGCTATTTTTGGCAATTGGTAAAATTTTTCGTCGCAAAGTTTCTTTAAAATTTGAACAGGCTGCGCATTCTATTGGTTTTATTTTACTAATGTTGTTAGTGGTAGTTATTACAGTAAAAGATGTCGGAAGATTTACCGGCGGATTAAGCAATATATTAAGTAAATTATTTTAGAGTTATAATATGGGAGACGACGAATTTTTACGAAGAAGACAAAGACAGCTGGGACTGGAAGAACAAAATAAGCGAGCGCGACAAGAAGCAAGATCCAAAGAGTTAATTGAGAAATTAAGAAATTTAAGTGTAGAGTTATAAATATAATTTATAGAAATTATAAATAAAATATGCCGGATCGCGCTCCAACAAACGATGTTATTGATATGTTCGCTCGGAAAAAAGAAATAGAAAAAAGAAAAATTATAGAGCATTTTATGGAACAAAATTTAGAATTTGAAATGTCGGTTTTGTCTATTTTACAAATTACAGATGAAGGTAGAGAAAAATTTGTACAAGAGATAAGTGAAATTTTAGAGAAGGATTCAAATGCTTTTGGTTTATTTAGGCATAAAATAAAACAACAAGAGATATCAATGGCAAATAGAGGCGAGCCATATGAACAGGTACGAGAGTGTTTGAACTTATTAACAAAATTATATAATATTTATAATCATTGGTTAGATAATCGTGATAAAATTGTCGAGCAGAAAGGTAGCGCTGTTGTGTTAAAACCCGATCCGGATATTTGGAAAAGGAAAAGATAATTTTTTTAAATATTCAAACTAATTATGCAAATTCAACTGCAAAAATTAAAACAAGAAACCTTGCTGGCCATTAAATCGGTTAAAGACAAAATTAATCTAGAAGAATTAGAAAATAAGATTTTGGGCCGTAAAAGCGGGGAGCTCACTGCTTTACTGAAAGGATTGAAAGATTTGACAGATGACATGAAAAAAATTATCGGGCCAATGGCTAACGAAGTGAAGGCAGTGATAGAAGATGGTTTTAAACAAAAAAAGCAAGAATTTAGTCTTAGAGAATGGGAAGTAATTTTAGAAAAAGAAAAAGTGGATATTAGCCAACCAGTTTTGCCTATTAAAGAGCAAGGCGGTCTGCATCCAATATCAATTGTCCATCGTGATTTGGAAACATTGTTTACTTCTATGGGCTTTATGGTGTTAGACGGCCCAGAGCTAGAAAGCGCCTATTACGCTTTTGAAACTCTTAATATTCCGCCAACTTCTCCGGCCAGAGAAAGCATGGATACTTTTTATGTCAAAGATCACTCTAACTGGTGTTTACGACCGCATACTTCGTCGGTACAAGTTCGCGCTATGCAAAAATACGGCGCGCCACTGCGCACGGTAGTTACTGGCCGTTGTTTTAGAAACGAAGCGACCGATGGTAGCCACGAACACACTTTTTATCAGATGGAAGGTTTGGTGGTAGATAAAAATATTTCTATTGCTAATTTAATAGCTGTTATGAAAGAATTATTGCAAGGTGTTTTGAAAAAAGAAGTAGAAGTGCGTTTACGACCTGGGCATTTTGATTTTGTCGAGCCAGGATTTGAATTGGATATGAAATGTTTGGTTTGCGGGGGAAATGGTTGTGGCGCTTGCAAACATAGTGGCTGGGTAGAAACATTGCCGTGCGGGTTGGTTCATCCAGAAGTTATCAAGCACGGTGGTTTAGATCCAAAAATTTGGACAGGTTTTGCTTTTGGATTGGGTAGTATGAGATTGTGTATGCAAAAGTACGGTATAGATGATATTCGCCTTTTGCACAGTGGCGATTTACGTTTTCTTAAACAATTTTAATATGTTGGTATCATTTAATTGGCTTAAACAATTTGTTAACTTGCCTGATTCAACTTCTGCCGAAGAAGTGGCGCGAAAATTAACCATGAGCGCGGTAGAGGTGGAAGAAGTAAGAAAATTAGGGGAAAATTTAGAAGGTATTGTTGTTGGAGAAGTAAAAATGGTAGAAAAACATCCCAACGCTGATCGTTTGCAGGTTTGTAACGTGTTCGATGGTAAAGAAAGTTTGCAAGTTGTTTGTGGCGGATCAAATGTAAAAGAAGGAATGTTGTGCGCCTTCGCGCCAATTGGCGCGAAAGTTCGTTGGCACGGTGAAGGTGATTTGTTGGAATTAAAAAAAACAAAAATTAGAGGTGTAGAGTCAAACGGCATGATTTGCGCTTCTACTGAAATCGGTTTGAGCGAGATGTTTCCGTTAAAAGATGAAAAAGAAATTTTAGATTTATCTGTCATCCTGAACGAAGTGAAGGATCTTTCTGATAATCAGCTTGGTAGTAAAAAAGATTCTTCGACTTCGCTCCGCTCCGCTCAGAATGACAAAATAATCGGTAAAATGTTAGCTGAAATTTTAAAATTAGACGATACTATTTTTGAAATTGATAATAAATCCATGACCCATCGGCCGGATTTGTGGGGGCACTACGGCTTGGCGCGTGAAGTGGCGGCTTTGTATAATAAACAATTAGCCGAGTATGAACCGCCAGAGATAAAGAAGCCAAAGAATAATGTAGGGACAGGTCGCGACCTGTCCGTACGCGTTGAAGATAAAAAATTATGTCCACGATATATGGCAGTGGCGATAAGTGGCGTAAAAATAGAACCATCACCAGATTGGTTGCAAAAAAAATTGTTAGCTGTTGGTTTGCGTCCAATTAATAATATTGTTGATATTACTAATTATGTGATGTATGAATTAGGCCAGCCGATGCACGCGTTTGATAGTTCAAAACTTGCATTTCAAAAAGAAAATCGCATTGATATAATTGTAAGGCGAGCGAAGAGTGGAGAAAAATTTAAAACTTTGGACGGCAGTGAGCACAAATTAGACGAGCGAGATTTGTTGATTGCCGACGAAGAAAAAGCAGTTGCCTTGGCCGGGGTAATGGGTGGAGAAAATTCGGAGATTGGTAAAAATACCACAACAATTATTTTTGAATCAGCCAATTTTGAGCCAGTGGGAATTAGGCGAACAGCTTTACGATTGAGTTTACGTTCCGACAGCTCGGCTCGTTTTGAAAAATCTTTGGATCCAAATAATTGCGAATTAGCTTTGGGCCGTGCTGTACAGCTAACCAAAGAATTGTGCCCAGGAGCAAAAATAGCAAGTAATGTAGCAGACGAAGTTAATTTTAAATTACCAACCGGCCCAATAGAATTAAATTGGCAGTTTTTGTGGCGTAAGATTGGCATGGAATTAGATAAAAAAATAGTGATTAAAATATTAAATTCTTTAGGTTTTGTTAGTAAAGAAAAGAAAGATGTCCTATTTGTCACCATCCCAACATGGCGCGCGACCAAAGATATATCTATTGCCGAAGATTTAGTAGAAGAAATCGCGCGTATTTATGGTTATGGTAATATTATTCCCGATTTGCCAGTTTTTCCTATTATTCCACCATTTGTTAATGAACAGCGTTTACTGGAAAGAAAATTAGCCAATATTTTATCTATGGAGCTGGGCTATCGCGAAGTATATAATTATTCTTTTGTTAGTTTGGGCCAGATACAAAAAACAAGAGAAGATTTAGAAAAATACATAGAATTAGAAAATCCTCTATCCAAAGAAAAGCCATATCTACGTCGTAGTTTATTGCCTAATTTGTTAGAAAATGTAGCAAAAAATATTGAATATTATGATGAAATAAAAATTTTTGAAATTGGTAAAACATTTAAACTTGAAGCAACCGGCGTGCGTGCCGAAACAAACAGCGACGAACTGTTGCCGCTACAAGATACTTGGCTTACAGCTGTTTACGCGAACAAAGAAGATAAGACACCGTATTGGCAGGCGCGACGGATTTTGGAAACGATCTTTTCTAGATTGCAAGTGTCTATTAGCAACGCGCCTTTGGATAAAGTACAGCCTTGGGAACACCCTGCCCGCAGTTCTCTATTTTCTGTTTTAGAAAAAGTAGTTAGTGTTGTATCCGAAGTTAACCCGGTAGTGGCCAGTAGTTTTGGCGTAGAAGCTAGAGTTGGTTTTATTAATATTAATTTAACCGTTTTATCGGAATTATTAGTTGAAAACAGAACAGATGTTAAGTACAAAGCATTGCCAATTTATCCAGAAGTAGTGCGTGATTTAGCGTTTTTAGTTAAAAAAGATGTTACTCATGCCGAGTTAGTTAAAACTATATTAAGTACAGATTTGTTGCTTAAAAAAGCAGAATTGTTCGATGTTTATGAAGGGCAAAATATTGGTGAAGGATACAAGAGTATGGCTTATCGTCTAACTTATGGTCACGAGGAGCGGACACTTACAACACAAGAAATTGACACAGCGCAAGAAAAAATCATGGGCAGTCTTCATACAAAATTTGGAGCGGAAAGGAGATAAGAATGTTATTTTTTAAAATTTGATTTTTTTATTTTAAATTTTTGTGGTATAATAAAGTATGCGTGACGCGTTAATACTAAATATTTTTTAATTAAATTTATTTGCGACGCAGGCGAGAGAAATGGGAAAGCGATAGCTTTCACATTTCCGAGCCGAGGAGCAAATATAGGGTCAATACCCCACAGAGCTTGCTCTTGGGTTAATACCCTTTATTTTTAACCCCAAGGAGGTATGTTTGAAACATCAAAAGATATATTATACATTGTCATCGCTTTTTGTGTTTTGTGGATAACAGTTTTTCTTTGTTGGATGTTTTATTATTTAGCTCGCTTATTGCGCAACGCCAACGAGATAGTAGAAGAATTTAGAGTGCGTCTGCAGACTTTGTCCGACGCTATAAGCAGTATCCGCGGCAAGGTTGAAACAATGCATAATCTTTTTACTGTAGCAACTGGAGGTGTTGGTGGTTTTATAAAAAAGGCTGTAGAGAAAAAAGCTAAAAGTTGGGTAGATAAAGGCACAGAAAATTTTAATGCAGCAGCCAAAGACGCGGTAGAAAAGGCCGTTAAAGCAACTGCCAAGAGTATGAAGAAAGTGACCAAGAAAGTGAAAAAATAAAAAAATGCCAAACTCCTCTTAAGAGGAGTTTTTTGGGTGATTTTATATATATTATTATGGGATGTTAATAGATATTAATTAAACATCTATAATTTATGAAACCAGATAGACCTTTCGTTGTTGTAGACGCGCAAGCTGAAAAACAAGCAAAATTGTGTAAACAATTAGATCATTTACCATCTGATATTTTTCCTGATCATACAAAAAACGAAATTGAATTGGTTGATTCGTTAGAAGAAATTACTCCCGAATCTTTACAAGCGGTTGTCGGAAATTTACCAGATAACTTTTTTGATGTTGGCGAACGTGCATGGGGGGAAAATCATCCGATACACCTTTTTAGTTTTTATCGTATTTACGGAGAAGATTTAGTAGAAAAAATTGATATGTCTGTTTGGCCTTCTGACCAAAGAGATGGGGAAGATCGACAAGCCTTGTTTTATTTTGAATCCCGTATTTCTTGCCAATATCAACGTCTTGACGGCATCGATCTTACTCCACTATATGTCAGAGAGCGTTTGGAAGTGGTAGAGGCAGACGAAGATATTGGTAGAGTTACTTGTCAAAGTCAACATTCTGATGAAGAAGTATATATCCATGCCCATCTTCCGGCACAATATTTACCTTCGCCAAGAGAGCGAGTAAGGAATAAACTCAAAGTTTTTCCGCCAGAAGATGATTACAAGGCCATCACAATGGCGGCGTTAACAGCAGGAGATGAAAATTTAGCGGGCGCTATGTTGCCTTACACAGAAGAATTGGGAGAAGAATTGTCAGATATAACTCGCCAAGTTTATAATAAAAAAACGGATACATATGATATACGTTTGGTAGGCGTAAAGGCGCAGGAAAGAAATAATGGTGTTTTTTGCTTTGCAGGCGCTTCGTCTAAAACTGAAGCAAGCAGTTTACCGTTCGTTCAAGCTCTAACCAAGGCTCTAAAGGAGTGCGCACGTTTAGGCGATTCTTTTAGTCAAGCTTTCTTAAGACAGATGGGATATAAAAAAAATCTAGCCAGAGAAGTACATGTAGGTTATTTAGGAGTGGTGCCAGAAATGGCTTTGCCACAACCATATCAAGAAGAAGAGCTTATAAAAAGGCATTTAGTGTCTGATAGCGAAAAAAATTAGAGACAAGAAAGAGGTAATTTAGATTTTCAAAAATTTTCCGTCGTCAGGCGGAGTTTTTTTTATATTATATTCATGCTCCCAACGTACTCCCACGAATACAACCAAGGCCATTAGTAGCGCGAAATGACATAAAACAGATGGAAACATGACATTAAATACCGGGAAGATAATTGTTAAGATAAAAGTGGGGAAACACATTAAAAAAACCGCTAGCGGCAAGGCAAGTAAAATTTTTCTTTTTTGTCTATTTTTTTCGTTTAAGTACGCTCGGTAAGATAGCAAACAAGAAACAAGTATTAATCCAAAATAGTAGATGATATAAATGCCAAAACCAATTAAACCGGTAATGCTTTTTATATTAAATAAAGTATTTCTAGCAGTGACAAAAATACTGTGGCAAACTCCAGTTTCTACAAATGTAGACGCGTTAATAGCTAACAAGGAAACAGAAAATGGGATAATATAAATTAGATAACGGTTGAAGTTTATTTTTAGATAAAACAACGTAGCGTGTAGAGCCATTGCTGGTAAAAAAGAATAAGCAATAAAACCAACCCTCATCCACAGTTCCCAATAATTAGTTCTGCAAGCCATAAATTCTGTAAATTGGTAGAGCCCCAAAGTAAACAAAAAAATGGCCATGAATTTACGGGTAGTGGCTTGGGGATATTTCCAGGGCATTATCAGCGCTAGCAGCCATTCAATGATAGCTGTTGTTAAAGAAATAGTTGGGTTAAAACACATATGAAACAGTCTGTTGTTTAGACGCTGTCATTATACACTAAATAATTGATTTTATCCATGATTTAAGGTAATATAAAATCGATTATCAATCTATATAGTTTACTGTTATTGTTAATTAGTTTTTTATGGATTTTGTTCACCTTCATGTCCATTCTCATTATTCGTTATTAGATGGTTTGTCAAAAATTAAGGAGTTAGTCAAAACCGCCAAAGAGCGCGGTTTTTCGGCTTTGGCTTTAACTGACCACGGCAATATGTACGGCGCCATTGAATTTTATCAGGAATGTCAGAAGCAGGGTATTAAGCCGATTATCGGCATGGAAGCGTATATCGCGCCGGAAAGTAGATTTGAAAAAGACCAAAATAAAAGATATTTTCATTTAGTATTATTGGCGACAAATTATGTTGGTTATAAAAATTTAATGAAGTTGTCTACGATTAGTCATTTAGAAGGTTTTTATTATAAACCACGAATTGATAAGCCAGTTTTGCGACAATATGCCGAAGGGTTAATTGCCTCTTCTGCTTGTTTTGCCGGTGAGATACCCAGGATTTTGCGCAAAGAAGATAACTTTGCCAAGGCAAAACAAGCAGCGATTGAATACGAAGAAATAATGGGGAAAGGAAATTTTTATTTAGAATTAATGGATTTGCCGGCTTTAGAAGGCCAGATGGAATTGAATACAAAAATTATTCAATTATCAAAAGAAACTGGCATACCATTAATTGTTACTCGCGACGTTCATTATTTAAATCCCGATGATGCCGAAGCGCAGGATATTTTAACTTGTGTGCGAGATGGCAGAACAATAGACGAACCAAACCGTATTAGTATGATGGGAGTAGATTATTCTTTGGCCACAGGTGAAGAAATCGCTGGTCGTTTTAAGCACGTTATAGAAGCGGTTGAGAACACAATTAAAATAGCCGATAGAGTTAATTTAAAATTAGAACTTAATAAATGGAATTTTCCGGCTCTTGAAATCCCAGCAGGCAAATCAGCGGATGATTATTTGCGTGAATTAGTTTACGAACGCTTGCCTAAATTAACAGCATTAACCGATGAAGTTAAAGAACGAGTAGAATATGAGTTGGGTGTAATTACCAAAAAAGGTTATTCGCCATATTTTTTGGTAGTGGCTGATTTTGTTAATTATGCGCGGACGCACGATATAATAGAAACTACTCGTGGTTCTGGTGCTGGGTCCATAGTTTCTTATGCTTTGGGTATAACTACAGTTAATCCATTACACTTCAAACTTCCTTTTGAACGTTTTTTAAATCCATTTCGTCCATCAGCGCCAGATATTGACACTGATTTTGCCGACGATAGGCGTGATGAAATGATTGAGTATGTAACAAAAAAGTATGGTGCGGATAAAGTGGCGCAGATTATTACTTTTGGTACCATGATGGCGCGTGGCGCGGTGCGAGACGTTGGTAGGGCGTTGGGGTACTCATATTCTTTTTGTGATCAAGTAGCTAAATTAATACCTTTTGGCGCTCAAGGTTTCCAAATGACTATTAGCAAAGCTTTGGATTTAGAGCCAGATTTAAAAGCTCTTTATGATAAAAATCCCCAAGTAAAAAGATTATTAGATTTAGCCAAAAAGGTAGAAGGTTGTGCTAGACATACTTCTATGCACGCCGCCGGTGTAGTTATCGCGCCAACTCCACTAACAGATTTTACCCCCATTCAACATGAAACAGGCGGTGATAAAATTACCACTCAATATGAAATGCACTCTGTAGAAGCAGCCGGACTCTTAAAAATGGATTTTTTAGGTATTCGCAACTTGTCTATTTTAGGCCATGCCGTGGAAATAGTAGAAAAAACTACTGGTAAAAAAATAGACATCTATAATTTACCGTGGAATGATAAAAAAACTTACGACATGCTGGCTCGCGGCGAAACAATGGGGGTTTTCCAGTTAGCCGGTTCTGGTATGACCAGATATTTGAAAGAATTAAAGCCGTCAAGCCTAGAAGATATTATGGCTATGATCGCTTTGTTTAGGCCAGGGCCAATGGCGGTTATACCAGAATATATCGCGCGTAAAAATGGTAAGAGCCCGGTTGAATACTACCATCCCAAAATGGAAAGTTTTTTGGATAAATCATATGGATTATTGGTTTATCAGGATGATTTATTGTTAACCGCCATAGAATTGGCTGGTTATGATTGGGCGACAGTAGATAATTTTCGCAAAGCAGTTGGTAAAAAAATTCCTGCCGAAATGGCCAAGCAACATAAAATTTTTGTCAGCGGCTGTGTCAAACACAGCAATGTTTCCAAATTAAAAGCCGAAACCATTTGGCAATTGTTTGAACCTTTTCAAGGCTATGGTTTTAACAAAGCGCATGCCGCCAGTTATGCAGTCGTGGCTTATCAAACCGCTTATTTAAAAGCCAATTACCCTATTCAATATATGACCGCGGTACTCATCGCTGAAAGCGGCGATATGGACAAAGTGCCAGCAATTATTCATGAATGTGAGCGAATGGGGGTTAAAGTTTTACCGCCAGATATAAACGAAAGTTTTAAAAATTTTGCCATGATTACCCCCGCGGATGGCTCGCAGCCTCATATTCGTTTTGGTTTGAGTGGTATTAAAAATTTGGGCGAACATATTGCCGGGGTGATTTATCGTGTACGAAAAGACAATGGCCAATATAATAATTTAGAAAATTTTTTAACGCGAGTTGAAGACAAAGATTTAAATAAAAAATCATTGGAAAGTCTTATTAAATGTGGCGCTTTGGATAGTTTTGAATATGATCGAAACGTTCTGTTGGTTAATATTGAAAATTTATTGGCTTTTGTTAGGCAAACGCAGGAGCAAAAAAATAGCCAGCAAAATTCATTATTCAGTGGTACGCGGATAGACTTGGCCAGCAAAGTACGTTTAGACCCGGCTGAAAACGCGATTGAGGCAGAAAAATTAATTTGGGAAAAAGAATTATTAGGACTTTATGTTACCGCTCACCCTTTCGCTTATTTTCAAAAAGCAATGAAAAATGTTTTGACTTTAATCAAGGATTTAAGCGAGCAGGCGCGCAAAAGTTGGCTAGTAGTTGGCGGAGTGATTGACAGTACCAAGAAAAAAATTACGCGCAATGGCCAACCAATGATGTTTGTTAACATTCAAGATACGACAGGCAGCTTAGAATTATTAGTTTTTCCCAGAACTTACGAAAGCACTAAAGATGTTTGGGTAGAAGGCAAAAATGTTTGTGTTGTTGGCCGAACTTCGGAAGAAGAAGGGGATGATAAATTATTTGTAGAAAAAGCGTATACTTTGACCATGGAAAATGTGATATCGCTCGGTCAACAGTTAGGCGTTAATTTGGGTGAAACGTCTATTCGTAAGTACGCGCCAGCTTCTTTAAGGTCTGATTTGGAAACAGGTTTGCAAATTATATTAAATAAAGAAGATATTAAAATATTAGCGGAACAGATTAAAGAGGTTTTAAAAAATTTCCCTGGTGATATCCAGGTATATTTAATAGTTGATGGAAAGAAAATAAAAACATCATTTAAAGTACAAATAAATAGTATGATTATTTCCGAACTTGAAAAGTTGGTTGGAAAAGATAATATTATTAAATCCTAAAATTTAAAAATTATGTTTCATTGATACTCATAATTGATTCCCCTAAATGAATTCTTTTGATACACTCGGCAAAAACCGGAGCCACGGAAATAAGTTCGTGGTTTTTTAGTGGTTGTTGGTCGGTTGGCAAGGTGTCGGTAATTATTAGCCGATTAATAGGGGAGTTATTTAAATTTTCGCTAGCGTTTGAGCCAAGTACCGCGTGGGTAATACAGGCGTCAACGGTTAAAGCGCCTGCTTGATTGACTAAAAATTCAGCGTCGCGAATTAAAGTGCGGCCGCTAGCGGCTTCGTCATCAATAATCAGTACTTTTTTGTTTTTAACATCGCCAATAACGCCTTTAATTTTTGGTTTTTCATCGTTACTATCGCGTCTTTTATCCATGATAGCTACTGGCAGATGTAGGGCGTCGGCGTAATTTTTTAAAATTTTGGCGGCGCCAGCGTCTGCGGCAACAAGGATATAGTTTTGTAAATCCCAATTTTTCTTTAAGTGATTAATAATAGTAGGCGCCGCGAGTAAATGATCGCAAGGAATAGAAAAAAAGCCTTGTAATTGTGGCGAATGCATATCCATGATAAGAACATGGTTGGCGCCAGCTTCTTGGATTAAGTCGGCAACTAAGCGAGCGGTGATACATATTCGCGGTTGATTTCTTTTATCAGAACGTACGTATGGAAAGTATGGCAAGACAGCGATAATACGTTTGGCGGATGCGTCGCGTAGGGCGCGAATATACATCAAAGTTTCCATTAAGTGAGTGTCTGTAGGCAGACAGCTGGTTTGAATAAAAAAGACATCTTCACCTCTAACCGGTTCATCAATAGTGATAAAGCGGTTGTCGTTACTAAAAATAAGACTTTGTGATTTTGCTAGCGGTACGTTGAGTATTGAACAAATTTTTTGCGCGAGTTGTGGATGGCTAGAGCCGGAAAAAATTTTCATATTGATAATTTTAATATATTTTTTGAATTAAAGTTTACGTGAGTGTAATTTCAAGCATCAGCGAAAGACATGTATTTTTTTGAAAAAAAACAGTTATCCGTTTGCCTTTTTGCCTACGCTCACGCTTGGCAAAAAGTTTTCTGACTATTTTTTTTCAAAAAAATACATGTCTTTCGCTGATGACGCGAAAAATAATATTATATTATTTTCCAGTTTGGATCGGCTTTTATTTTTCTCCAATCCGTAAAATTTTTTTTCAGCGCGTGGTAGTAACCGGCGATAGCGATCATGGAGGCGTTGTCCATACAATGGGAGGAAGAGGGAATGAGGAAAGCGGAATGAGGAATATTTTTTTTAATTTCTGTGGCTAATGTTTGGCGTAATTTTTTGTTGGCAGAAACACCGCCGGCGAGAATAATTGTTTTTGGTTTGTATTGTACAGCCGCACGGATGGTTTTGGCAACCAAAACATCTACATTTGCTTGTTCAAAACTGGCGCAGAAATCGTTTATTGTAGGTGGATTTGGCGGTTGGCCATAAATACCAGTTGGTAAATTATAAGGAATAATTTTATCAGCCGCGAGTTTATTATCTCTTAGCCAATATAGTGCCGAGGTTTTTAGACCAGAAAAACTGAAATCAGAATTATTTTCTTTTATCATTGGCCGTGGAAAATTAATCGCGTCAGTTCGGCCAGTTTTTGCTAACTTGGAAATTTCCGGTCCACCAGGATAGGGGAGCCCAAGTAATTTTGCTATTTTATCAAAACATTCGCCGGCAGCGTCGTCTTTGGTAGCGCCAATACGTTTATATTTTCCTTGTTTGGGAATATAAATAAGTTCGGTATGACCGCCACTGGCGATAAGGGCAAGAGCGGGATATTGGATAGACCCCTCCCTGATCCTCCCTGCCTGTCCGGTAGGCAGGCCCTTACGAAGGGGAAGAAATATAGGGTTAATACCCTTTATTTCCACAGAATGAATATGCCCCTCAAGATGATTTACCGCCACTAGCGGTACATCCCAAACATATGATAATGTTCGTGCCGCTTCTACGCCAACCAGCAGCCCTGTTATCAGTCCCGGGCCGGCTGTCACGGCAATCACGTCTGGTTTTTTTGTTTTTAGTATTTCTTCTATCAGTGGCACGATTTTTTCCGCGTGCATTCTGCCAGCTATTTCCGGCACTACCCCGCCATATTTTTTATGAATGTCAATCTGACTGGCAGTTTTTTCTGATATTACAAAATAACCTTGTTCGGAACAATCCAACAAGGCTACAGAAGTGTCGTCACACGAACTTTCAATTCCTAATATTTTCATATTGTGTCAGGGGGGAGAATCGAACTCCCGACCTCGGGGTTATGAATCCCGTGCTCTAACCATCTGAGCTACCCTGACATTTGTTTTTCACTTGCTCATTTCGTAAATAAGAGTATTAAACCCGTGTTTACTCATTCGCTCGGAAAAACAAATTTATTTGTTTTTCTCTCGTTCATTTCGTAAATAATACTATTATTTTGTATTTGTGTCAATTACTATTAACCTGTAAAATAGCTCTTTTAAGATGAAAAAGCTTTATAATTTTAACTTTTTAATTCTTTTCGCCGCTTCTATTACTTCTTTTAATTTTGGTACCAAGGCAAAGCGAACATAAGTTTCACCTGGGTTTTCTCCATTAGCGCAATTTTCTGTTATCCATTGTCCGGGTGTTACCACAATGGCTGTTTTTGGTTTAAGCAAGAGTTTGGCGAATTCCACGGAATTTAGATTTTTTGGCGTTTTTTGCCAAAGATAAAAAGTAGCCTCGCTTTTAGGACGCGGCAAGCCGATACTACCCAAAGCGTCCAAAATAATTTCTCTTTTTTGGCAATACTCATCGCGCATTTTTTTGGCGTGTGTTTCGTCACCTAGAGCGGCAATAGCGGCTGTTTGAATAAAGTTAGGCGTACCGGAATCAATGTTTGTTTTTATTTTTTTAAACAAGGAAATTATTTTCTCATCGCCAGCTGCCCAGCCAATTCGGTAGCCTGTCATATTGTTTCTTTTACTAAGAGAATAAAAACTAATAATGCCTTGTTTTTTTATTTCCAAAATAGACATTGGTTTTTGTCCAAAGTAGATATCTATGTAACAACCTTCATCGGCGGCGATAATGATGTTATTTTTTTCCGCCCATTTGATTAAATCGTTATAATAATCGCGGCTAGCGCATATTCCAGTTGGTGAGTTGGGATAGTTTATCCAAATTATTTTGGCTTTTTTGACGATATTTTTGGGGATAGAATTATAATCAAGCAAAAAATTATTTTTTTCTAAAAGAGGGGCGAAATATGGAATAGCGCCGGCAAAAAGCGTACCGGTTTTCATGGGCGGATAACCTGGCGTAGGAATTATGACAATATCGCCTGGGTTGACAATTGCTTTGGGGAAATTAAATATTGCTTCTTTAGAACCAATCGTAGAGCATATTTCCGTTTCCGGGTTTAAGGTAATATTAAAACGACGGCGCGTCCATTTGGCGATAGCCGAACGATATTTAACTTGGCCAATATAACTAGGGTAGCCAGAAGAAGCGTATTGATCTAGCGTGTTTTTTGCCGCCTCGCGGATAAATTGTGGTGTGGGCGAAGTAGGATCGCCAACGCCAAAATCAATTGGCTTAATTCCCGTGGCTTTGAGGGAAGCGACCATTTTATCCACTTCGGCAAAAGGGTAGCCACCCAATTTTTGTAAATACGCGGAAGGAGTAATTATCATAATCGAAATGAGTGAGAGAAATGAATAAATGTATTTATTCATTTTTGAGCGAATGAGATTATATCTTAATATAAATTTTTTAGGTTAGTGTGCGAGAATAAATCTTGAATTGTTTCAGCAGATCTTATTTGTTTTATTTTTCCGTTTAAACACCAAAGATATTCGGCGTGGCGTGGTTTACCGTTATAGTTATGCCCCATGGCAAAGCTGTGCCCGCCGGCATTATGAATAACTGCTAAATCGCCGGCGGAACATTTTGGTAATAAACGATTGCGCGCTAATTGGTCATTATTTTCGCAAATACTGCCAACTAATGTAACATTTTCTTTTTTTCTACTACTATTAATGATAGTGGCATGATGATAAGCGCCATATATAGCTGGCCGAGGCAAGTCGCTACTGGTCGCGTCTAAGCCAACAAATTTTTTATAACTCTCTTTAATAACAGTCACGCGGCCAATTAGCCAACCGGCATCAGCGCTAATATAGCGACCTGGTTCTGCCATTAGGCGAGGCGATTTGATTTTAAAGCAATCACATTGTTCTTTAAAGGCCTGGTGTACATAGCGAGCCACTTTTTCAATATTTAGACTATTTTCATTTGGTTTATATGGTACGCCAAAGCCGCCACCAATATTTAAAAATTCTATTTCAATTCCTGTTCTTTTTTTGATTTGCGCCACAATTTCCAGTAATTTGGCGGTAATGTTGTAAAAATATTTTTCATCCAAAATATTACTACCAGTCATCATATGAATGCCAAAGTGTTTGACGCCAATTTTTTTAGCCAGTGTATAGGCTTCGCTGGCGCGTTCAAATGGTACGCCAAATTTCGCGTTTGGTCCGGCGGTATATAAGCTGGCCATGCCGCCTCGGCTTATACCTGGATTAACGCGAAAAGAAATTATTCGTGGCGGGCCGATTTTTTTTACAGTTTCAATTTGGTTGATATCATCTAAATTTAAAATCAGCTGGCTTTTTTTTATAACATATTCTAATTCATCAGTTGTTGAATAATTGCCAGTATGCATTCCTTTGTTTTTAAGTTTGTTAGCCAGCCAGACCTCGGCTTTGCTGGAACAATCAAAACCAAAGCCCTCTTCTAGAGTGATTTGTAGAAGAGTTGGATTAGAATTGGCTTTGACAGCGAACAATGGTTGAAAATTTGGAAAGAATTTTTCAAAAGCTGTTTTAAAACGACGGCAGTTGTTTCGCCAGCGCCTTTCATCATAGAGAAAAAATGGCGTAGGAAATTTTTTAGCTGTTTTTATAATTGCCTGGCGTGGATAATAGATAACATTTTGATTCATATTTATGGATTACTTAAAAAAAATTTGAATTTTGCAAAACGTTATCAACAACTTTCTTTCCCGCTTCGCTGATATGGCACATTGGTAAACGATACTCATTTTGGCACCAGCCAAGTTTGTAGGCCGCGTATTTTACCGGGATAGGGTTAGTTTCAATAAATAATGCTTTAAATAATGGTTGTAACAAGTTATTTAATTTATCGGCTTCTGTAAAGTCGCTCGCTAAACAATTGTTTACCATTTCTATTATTTGTTTGGGAACAATATTACTAGCCACCGAAATAACTCCTTTAACGCCATATTCTTTCATCACTTGGTAAGTTAGGCCGTCATCGCCAGAGAGTACCACAAAATTTTTATCACAACTGGCGCAAACCGTTTTTATTTGATGAATATCGCCCGAGGCCTCTTTGACGCCAACGATATTTTTAACCTCTTTTGCCAGTTTCATTAGAGTGTCTGTCTCTAAATTAACCCCTGTTCTACCTTTGATGTTGTAGACAAATAAAGGCAGGTGAGTGGCCGAAGCAACGGCTTTAAAATGTAAGTAAAGTCCTTGCTGGGTTGGTTTGTTGTAATATGGATTTACTACCAAAAGTACATCAGCGCCGGCAGTTTGCGCGTTTTTTGTTTTGGCAATTGATTTTTTGGTACAATTAGTGCCACAACCAACCATTATTAAACATCTGTTATTTACCAAACGTTTCGCGTGTTGTATAAGATTGATTAACTCTTCGTCGCCAAGAGTGGGGCTTTCCCCAGTTGTGCCGCCAATTAAAATTCCAGTAATGCCAGCATCTACTTGTTGTTTTATTAGTAGTTCAAAAGATGGGTAATCAATATCGCCGTTATTGTCAAACGGGGTGACGAGCGCTGTCCAAGTGCCGTGAAATTGTTTGTTTTCCATATAATTTTTAAGTTAAATTTGAATAAAATCTTCCATAGAATAAAAACCGTGTTTGCCAATTAACCATTCAGCGGCTTTGACAGCTCCTAACGCGTAACCGCTCCGGTCGCGAGCCGTATGAGTGATGGTGATTGTGTCAGCGGCTGAATCTAGCCCAATAGTATGAGAAAAATTTACCGGACCACCGCGCGTGGAAGAAAAATGAATTTCTTCCGGCTCTATTTTTCGGCAAAGCCTGTCTTCAACTATTTTTGTTTTACGCTTGATATTTTTTAACAATATTTCTTCTAGTTTTTTGGCCGTGCCAGACGGTGAGTCGGATTTTTGATTATGATGTATTTCATGCCCCCAAACGTCGTATTCCGGAAAATTATTTATTAAGCGCGCGGCTTCGGTTACAATGCGATAATAGACGTTTACGCCAATAGAAAAATTTGCTGACCAGAGAAAATTAACGTTGTTCTCAATTACCCGTTTTTTTATTTCTGGCAGATGCTCGTACCAACCAGTAGTGCCAACCACAGTCGCGACCTTTTTTTCTATCAAAGCGTTAATATTATTTACTACACCGGCGGCAGAAGAGAAATCAATCGCGATATCAATATCTTTGAAGTCCACTTGCCTTATATCGGTGTGCGTGGCCAGAGTTTTGTTTGGGTCCACGATAATTTTAATATTATGGCCCCGTTCTTTGGCCACCTCTTTTACTTTTTTCCCCATTGAACCAAAACCAATAATCGCGATGTTCATAATTGGAATGAGTGAGGAAAAGAATAAATGTATTTATTCTTTTCCGAGCGAATGAAATTATATGTTAATATATTTTAATATATAATTATTTAATTAAAAAATTGATTATAAATATTTTGTGTGATTATTTTTTCATCAGCTTCGTTGACTACCAAGGTGATACTGCGAGGAGAGGCACCTTGGGAAATCATAGAAACCACATAGTCGGCTATGGCGGAAAATAATTTTGCCGGTAAGCCGGTTATTTCGTTTATTCCTTCGCCTACTAGGCAAATCACGGTTTTTTTATCGCTAATTTCTATATCGGCGAATTCGCTTAACTTACTAAGCAGTTGGTCGGTTGGCCTAACGTCTATTGTTACCGAAACAGAAACTTCCGAAGTGCTGACAACGTCCACTGCCAGCCCGCATTGTTCAAATATTGAAAAAATTTTTGCTAAAAATCCTTTGGCTTCTAACATGGCAGTGGAATAGATAGAAATAATTGTTATGCCTTTTTTTAAAGTAATAGATTTTACTTTTTTGTCGGTTTTGGCCGAAATAATAGTGCCGGGATTTTTGTGATTAAAAGTATTGAGAACTTTTACCGGAATATTTTTTCGCACTGCCGGTTCTATTGTTTGTGGATGTAAGACCTTGGCGCCAAAATATGATAATTCCGCCGCTTCTTTATAACCTAAATAGGGGATAGTTTTGGCATTGGCGATAATACGCGGGTCGGCGTCC
Source organism: uncultured Gammaproteobacteria bacterium (assembly GCA_964482695.1). Taxonomy (GTDB): domain Bacteria; phylum Patescibacteriota; class Patescibacteriia; order Magasanikbacterales; family GWA2-37-8; genus CAYZYP01. The sequence goes on from CAYZYP010000006.1 coordinate 51,893, forward strand.
ATAATACCGCTGACATCTGTCCAAATTTCTAATAATTCGGCATTTAAAATATCAGCCAGTATGGCGGCCGTGTAATCTGATCCGCCTCTGGTAAAAGTAGTGTAATCTCCATTTTCATTCGCGCCGATAAAACCAGTTACCACGACGATGCCTGTTCGCGCCAAAAGAGGAATTAATTTTTTTTCTATGGCAACGCTGGTTTTATCGCGTAAAAGCCGGGCCGCACAAAAGGAATTATCGGTTTTAATAATTTCTCGCGCGTCAATTCTTGTTACCGCGCTGTTTTTGGTTAGTAAAGCAGTTAGAATTTCCGAGCTAAGACGTTCGCCAAAAGATAAAATATAGTCTCGGCTACGAGGAGACAGCTCTCTGATCATTAAGATGCCGTTTAAAAATGTTTGTAGGTCGTCATAGTATGGCGATAACTCAAGTTCTATATTTAGATCGCGGATAACATCCCCGTGGCGTTTTTTAAGTTCTGAAAATAAATCAGACCAATTTTTTCCGGTTTTGGCCAGTTCGCCCATTTGAATAAGCAAGTTAGTAATGCCGGACATTGCCGAAACTACGATAACTCTTCTTTTATTATTTTCTTGAATGATGGCCGTTATTTTTTTTATGGCTTCGGCTGTGCCCATGGATGTGCCGCCGAATTTTGAGACAATTAATTTCATAATATTGTTTAAAATTAAGCCGTTGTCACGGCATGTAATTCCGTCGCTCGCCCCAGATGCAAGCAAGCTTGCGCCTGCGGGCTCGCTAGGAATTATAAAAAATCCCGCTTTAGGCGGGATTAGTTTTGTAATTTTTTAATACAAAATCACCCCGCGAGCGAGATTTTCTTGTTCATCTTGGCAATAAAATTTAAAATAGTACTTAACATAAGTATTGGTAGTATAATTGAAAGGTAGTTTTTGTCAAGAGCATTAATTTATTTTAATTAATTCACCACCTCATAATCATCGCTTTTTCCGGCCTTTACTTTCTTTAACTCTAATTTTTTTATTTCTGACAAATCGCTCAGTTTATTCATTTTTAAATATTGATTGGATATGGTATATAGAGTGTCGCTAATGTAGAGCGCGCGTCTGACATTATTATCATAAAAATAATAACCGTCCCAATAATCTTGACTGACGGTTTTGCCGCCGTCTGAATGGTCTATTTTGCCCTGTAGTTTAAAACCGGTTTTATCTACTTTAAATACCACCGCGCCACTAAAGACAAATTTGTTGCTCCAACTACTATTGGCAGAAGATTCGTAAATAGTAACCGGAATAGCTAGCAGGTTTTTGTCTTTAGAGAATAGAAACGCTTTATGATCTTGCAGGGCTAGGGAATCACTGCCAGCGTCGCTCATGACATAAGAATTTATTTCTTTTGGCGAACTGACATTGGTAACATCAAACAAAGATAATTTTATGCCTTTGGTTTGTACTCCGCCCCAACTAGTAGTGGCCGTGTCATGGCCTAGGCCGATGAGTGTCGTGTCATCATAGGGGTGTAAGTAGCTAGAGAATCCTGGAATTTTTAATTTGCCAAGCACTTTGGGATTTTTGGGGTCTTTAACATCGATGACAAACAATGGGTCAACCTGCTTAAAGGTAACCATATAAGCGCGACTTTGCATAAAGCGCACGGAATAAATTTTTTCACCGTGAGCCAGATCTTCTATTTTGCCAACAGTTTTTAAGTCGCTGTCTAAAATATATAGGTTGTTATATGACTGCGTTGATGAAGCATCTAAATACCGCGACCAAGTTTGGTTTTTGGTGGTGGCAATACGGAAATAGTCATTGTCTTCGTCCATGGAAAATTGATTTAAAACTTGTCCGGTAACCTCGCCAGTGGCTTTATAGGTTAAATTATTTTTATCAATGGCGATTTTATGGATGACCGTTTTTTCCAGTTCTTTGGAAATATCCTGATATTTGGCTTTTAAATTTTTTTCAACTACTTTTTCTAATTTGTCTTGCTCACTGTCGCTCAAAGATTGGTAATAAAAATTAATAATAGCAGAAATTTTTTGCGTTTTTTCATCTTTGGTTAAGACCGATTCGTCGGTTTGTTCAATTTTACTAATTTTGGTTTTGTCGCTCGTAGAAAGTAGGGGATAAACAATTTCCTTCATTACATCTATATATAATTGATACTCGCTAACATATTTAGTATAAGATAGATAAATATTATTTTGTGAAACGTACATGTTTTCGTTTCCAGAAAGCAAGTAAAGGTCTTGATTAATAGTTTCGGAATTATTTTTGACGTTAATAGCTGTTACAGCCGTAAAATTATACGATTGATATGGCATGTCAAAATAATAAATATCTGGCAAAACGCATTTGGTGCTGGTGGTGCCGGCACAGCTGGTGGCTACTCCTTGCCCATTTTCTAAAACGCGAGGAATAATAGGCTCGTTATCTAAATAATAATAGCTGTAATTGTTGGTCACAAAATAAACATAATCGCCGATCATTCGAGAATTGGAATAATAACCCTCAAAATTTAAATCACGTACTTGTTTGGGGTTCTTTTTGTCGGTAATGTCAAATACTTTTAAAAAAGTATAGCTATTTCGCCGGCGGAATTTTTTATAATTTTCAGTATAAGCGATTTGATCATCAGCGCCATAAATAACTAAATAATTGCCATTGATAAAAATATCTTGCGGCCGAGATTTAAAAGCGATTTTACTGACAATAGAAGCATTGGTAGCTGGATACGCGTCAACAATATACAAATCATTTTTTGCAACCGCATAAATATATTTGCCATCGGTTTTAATAATATCAGCTTCATCTACCCCGGCCACTTGGATGTTTGTTTGTGAATAGTCAGTAGAGCCGAGGCTACCAGCCGAACTATCACTAGCGCTTAAGCTTTTTGTCATTCCCGAAGTTAAAGGCATGGCGCTTTCGGCGCTTAGTGTGCTAGGCATAGAGACTGCTCTGTCCATCATTTCTAGCCCGTAATAAGGAGAATAGCTGTTAACTTTGGTTTCTAAAAATGTTTTTAACTCATCATAATTGTTAAATTTTTTTATTTTGCTCTGGTTGGCTAGTTGTTGCTTAAGAGAAGTGGTGGCAGTAGTTAAATAATCTTTAATAGTAGAAGTAGAAGTTGGTTTTAGAGGGTTAAAGAGGGATAGTTTGGGAAGCAAAGAACAGCCAGCGCCAGTAAGTAAAAAGAGCGCTAAAATGGTCAAAATGGCGATATTGGATTTTTTCATAATTGAAATGAGTGAGGAAATGAATAAATGAGTTTATTCATTTCCGAGCGAATGAAATTATTTGCGATGTGAGCGAGAGAAAAACAAATATTTTTGTTTTTCCGAGCGAACGAAGCAAATATTTTAATATATTTTAAATATACTAAGTTTTGGTTAGTTGGTTAATGTGGATATTGTAACATAATTTGAGAGTTTTGAATAATCAATTTTGTTAATCAATAATGTCATCCCGAACCGCAGTGAGGGATCTCTGTCTTAAGCCAATATTTAGACAGAGATTCCTCGCTGTGGCTCGGGATGACAATTAGTCAACGGTCTAAAATTACAAAATGCCTTTTTTAGGGCATTTTTTTGTACACAGCCTTGCCCTTGACTACTACTGCTGCTGCTGATACAATTATCCATTGTTTAAATAAAACAGTTCTTTTTAAATTGTGATGGGTAATTAGGGTTTAAATAATTTTATTTAACTTAAACCATAATTCCCCCTCATAAACCAACTATCTAGCAAAGAGCAACGCGGAGGGACCGTATCATAAGGATACGGGCGTTGGCTCTGGAGAAACGACAATGGCAAGCACGTTTTTGAAGGGCGACAAGCACATTTTTTTCACCACTCTCGGTATCAGCTACGGCTACATCTTCGTGGAGGGCTACAAGATCGAGTGTGTCAATACTTTTGTGTAAATGACTGTGCATAAGGCACGGTTTTTTGTT